>NZ_BNEB01000003.1:600000-1200000 GCF_016860545.1 Streptomyces asoensis
AATCCCGTCGGCCGGAATCGCGCCGGTGACTACGCTGGCCCAGCCCTCTGACCAGCAGAGCCGCTGGGCCGGACGCGTCATCTGCCCTGAGGAGCCCGAAGCCCGTGCCCGATTCACCTGCATCAACTGCGCCGCCTGCATCACCTGCCTCCCTCTCATCCTCCGTGTCGCCGTCCCGACTCGGGCGGCTAGCCGACGTCCCCGTCCTGCTCGTCGCCGCCGTCTGGGGCTCCAGCTATCTCGCCGCCAAGGGCGTGACGACGGCGGACACCGTGACGGCCGTGCTGGTGCTGCGGTTCGCCGTGGTGCTGCCGGTGCTGGTGGTCGCCGGACGGCGGCGGCTGCGGGCGCTGAGCGGGCCGCAGTGGCGCGGAGCCGGGATGCTGGGGCTGATCCTGGCCGCGATCTTCCTGCTGGAGACGTACGGCGTGGTGCACACCTCCGCGACCAACGCCGGTCTGATCATCAGCCTGACCATGGTGTTCACCCCGATCGCGGAGAGCCGGGTGCGCCGGGTGCGGCTGCCCGGGGCCTTCATGGCGGCGGCGGGGCTGTCGGTGCTCGGCGTGGCCCTGCTGACCCAGGGCGCCGGGTTCACCGCACCATCCGGGGGCGACCTGCTGATGCTGGGGGCGGCCGTCGCCCGTACCGTGCACGTGCTGGCCATGGCCCGCGCGGACTCGGTTCGGGGCGCCGGCGCGCTGTCGCTGACGACGGTCCAACTGGGTTCCGCGGTCGCCGTGTTCGCGGTGCTGGCAGCGGTGCCGGGAACGGGCGCGTCCCCGTGGGCGGCCGCGGTGGACTTCGACGGCGGCGACTGGCTGGGGCTGCTCTACCTCTCGGTGTTCTGCACGTTGTTCGCGTTCTTCGTGCAGATGTGGGCGGTCCGCCGTACGTCGCCGTCCCGGGTCGGTCTGCTGCTGGGCACCGAACCGGTGTGGGCCGCGGCCCTGGGCATCGCGCTCGCCGGGGACCGGCCGGGGTGGCCCGGCCTGGTGGGCTCGGTGCTCGTGCTCGTCGGCACCGGGTGGGGACGGTCGGTGGCGGACCGGCGCGGCGAACCGGACCGGGCACGGGACCCCGAGGAGAGCCCGGCTCAGACGAGCCGTACGCCGCGTCGCCAGACGCCCGAAACGAGCGGTACGCCGGGCCGGTAGGCCAGGTGGACATGGCTCGGGGCGTCGAGGAGCGTCAGGTCGGCGTACGCGCCCGGCGCCACCCGTCCCACGTCGGTGCGGCGCAGGGCAGCGGCCCCGCCCGCCGTCGCCGACCACACCGCCTCGTCCGGGGTCATCCCCATGTCCCGCACCGCGAGCGCGATGCAGAACGGCACGGACGACGTGAAGGACGAGCCCGGGTTGCAGTCCGTGGAGAGGGCGACGGTGACCCCCGCGTCCAGCAGCCGCCGGGCGTCCGGCCACTCGGCGCGGGTGGAGAACTCGGCGCCGGGCAGCAGCGTGGCCACCGTATCACCGCTCGCGAGGGCGTCCACGTCCGCGTCCGTGAGGTGGGTGCAGTGGTCGGCGCTGGCCGCGTCCAGCTCGACGGCCAGCTGCACACCGGGCCCGTGGGAGAGCTGGTTGGCGTGGATGCGGGGGTGCAGCCCCTTCGCCTTGCCTGCGGTGAGGATCGCGCGGGCCTGGTCCCCGTCGAAGGCGCCCTTCTCGCAGAAGACGTCGATCCAGCGGGCGTGCGGCGCGCAGGCGTCGAGCATCTCGCCGGTGACCAGGGCCACGTAACCGGCCGGGTCGTCGGCGTAGTCGGGGGAGACGATGTGGGCGCCGAGGTAGGTGACCTCGTCGGTGTGGGCGGCGGCCAGGCGCAGGGCGCGGGCCTCGTCGGCGACGGTCAGGCCGTAGCCGGACTTGGTCTCGAAGGTCGTGGTGCCCTGGCGGAGGGCCTCGGACAGGAAACGGGTGAGGTTCGCCTCGAGTTCCGCGTCGGTGGCCGCCCGGGTCGCCGCCACCGTCGTGCGGATGCCGCCCGCCGTGTACCCGCGGCCGGACATGCGGGCGTTGAACTCCTCGGTGCGGTCGCCCGCGAAGACCAGGTGGGAGTGGGAGTCGACGAAGCCCGGGAGGACCGCCCGGCCGCCGGCGTCGACCCGGTTGTCAGTGGCGGGTGCTTTGCTTGATTCACCGGTCCACACGACGCGGTCGCCCTCGACGACGACGGCCGCGTCCCGGATCAGACCCAGGGGAGAGTTGTCGCCGAGGGAGGGATCGTTGGTGACCAGCGTGGCGATGCCCGTGATGGCGGTGCTCGTGCCGGTCGTGCCGGTGCTGCTGTTCATCGTCGTGTCCTCGTGGTCGACGGGGGCGGGAGAAGGGGCGGCCGCGGCCGCCGGGGCCGGGCGGGCGGCGGTCAGGAGTGCAGGGCCGCCACGGCCCGCGCGAGGGCCTGCGGCACATCCGGTACGAGGGTGTGCGCCCCGTCGCGTACGACGTGCCGTCCGGCCACGACCGTATGGCGCACGTCCGCCGCGGTCGCCGCGAATACGGCCGTCTCGGCGCCGAGCCTGGGCACCGGGCCCGCGGTCCTGACCGAGTCGAGCGCGATCGTCGTGAAGTCGGCGGCCGCACCCGTCTCCAGGGTGCCCGCGTCCGGGTTGCCGAGGGCGGCGTGCCCGTCGGCGGAGGCCGCGCGCAGCAGGGCGGCCGCCGTCCAGTGCCCCCGGGTGCGGGTGCGCAGCCGCTCGTTCAGCTCCATCGCGCGGGCCTCTTCGAGGAGGTCGATGACGGCGTGGCTGTCGGAGCCCAGGCAGAGCGGTGAGCCCGCGGCCTGGAGGGCGACGGCCGGGCCGATGCCGTCGGCGAGGTCCCGTTCGGTCGTCGGGCACATGCAGGTGCCGGTGCCGGACCGGCCGAGGAGGGCGATGTCCTCGTCGGTGAGATGGGTGTTGTGGACACCGGTGGTGCCCGGCCCGAGGACGCCGTGGTCGGCGAGGAGCCGGGTGGGCGTGCGGCCGTGGGCGGCGAGGCAGGCGTCGTTCTCGGCGGTCTGCTCGGACAGGTGCACGTGCAGCGGCGCCCGGCGCTCCTGCGCCCAGCCCGCCACGGTCGCCAGCTGGTCCGCGGGCACGGCCCGTACGGAGTGGACGGCGGCCCCGATCCTCGCGTGATCCCGTTCCTTGAGAAGTGAACAGCGTTCGGCCCAGGCGTCCGCGTCGCCGTCGGAGAAGCGGAGCTGGTGGGCGTCGGGGGCCTTGCCGAACCCGGAGGACACATAGGCGGTGTCGAGGAGGGTGATCCGGACGCCCGCCTCGGCGGCGGCCTCGATCAGGGCCTCGCCCATGGCGTTGGGATCGGCGTACGGGGTGCCGCCGGGGGCGTGGTGCAGGTAGTGGAACTCGCCGACGGCCGTGATGCCGGCCAGCGCCATCTCGGCGTACACGGCGCGGGCCAGCCGGTGGTAGGTGTCCGGGGTGAGCCGGTCGGCGACCGCGTACATGACCTCGCGCCAGGTCCAGAAGGTGCCGGAGCCGACCTGGACGGTGCCGCGCAGGGCACGGTGGAAGGCGTGGCTGTGGGCGTTGGCGAGGCCGGGAAGGGTCAGGCCGCGCAGGATCTCGGCGCCGGGCGGCGGGGTGCCGGTTCCCGTCCGGACGGCGGTGATACGGCCGCCCGTCACCTCCAGGGCGACGCCCGGCTCGACGGCGGTGTCGAGCCAGGCGTGCTCCAGCCAGTACGTCCGTGTCCGCTGCGGGGAGGTCACCTGCGGGCCAGTCCTTCCAGTACGTCGGCGAGGGCGTGCACCCCGGCCACGCAGTCGTCCTCGGCGGCGAACTCGGCCGGGGAGTGCGAGACGCCCGTGGGGTTGCGCACGAACAGCATGGCGGTCGGGACGGTCCCGGAGAGGATTCCGGCGTCGTGTCCGGCGCCGGTGCCCAGGACGGGGACCTTGAGGTCGGTGTCGGTGCCGAGGATCCGGCCGAGTTCGTCCCGCAGGGCATGGTCGAACTCGACGACGGGCGTGAACGACTCGCGTACGACGTCCAGGTCGATGCCGTGGGCCCCGGCGTACTCGCGGGCGGCCTGCTCGACGCCGGTGACCACGGTGTCCAGGGTGGCCTGGTCGGCGGCCCGCGAGTCGAGCCAGCCGCGCACCAGGGAGGGGATGGCGTTGACGCCGTTCGGTTCGACGGAGATCTTGCCGAACGTGGCGACGGCGCCCGCGAACCGCGCCTCGCGGCGGGCGGCCAGCACGGTCTCGGCGTACGGCAGCATGGGGTCGCGCCGGTCCACGAGCCGGGTGGTGCCCGCGTGGTTGGCCTCGCCGCGGAAGTCGAACCGCCAGCGGCCGTGCGGCCAGATGGCGCTGGCGAGGCCGACCCGGTCCCCGCTCAGGTCGAGCGCACGCCCCTGCTCCACGTGCAGTTCGACGAAGGCGCCGATGCGGGCGAGCCGCTCCGGGTCCGCGCCGATGGCGTCGGGATCGTGCCCGGCGGCCTCCATGGCCTGCGGGAGGGTGACGCCGTCGCCGTCAGTGAGCCGGTGGGCCTGCTCCCGGGTGAGCCGGCCCGCGGTGAGCCGGGAGCCGACGCAGGCGAGCCCGAAGCGGGCCCCCTCCTCGTCGCCGAAGTTGACGAGGGCGAGCGGCCTGCCGAGCGTGACGTCCCGGGCGCGCAGTTCGTCGAGGGCGGCGAAGGAGGACACCACGCCCAGGGGGCCGTCGAAGGCGCCGCCGTCCGGCACGGAGTCGAGGTGCGACCCGGTGACGACGGCGTCCCCGGCGGCCGGGTCGCCGAGCCACGCCCACTGATTGCCGTTGCGGTCGACCTCGTACGTCAGGCCGCGTGCCTCGGCCTGGGTCCGGAACCAGGCGCGGCAGTCGGTGTCGGCGGCGGTCCAGGCGTAGCGGCGGTAGCCGCCGGAGTCGGCGTGCCGGCCGATGGGCGAAAGCTCGCGCCACATGTCCTGGAAGGACGCGCGGGCCGCCGCCGGGCGGGGGCCCGCGGCCGCCGGCCGGCGGTCACCGCGCGGGGCGGTGGGGTCCGGCACCGAGAGCTCGTCCCGCACCGGCCGCGCGCCGCCCCGCTCGTCTCCCGGAAGGGTCACGCGTCGTCACCCTCGCGCATCGGGACCCGGACACCGCGTTCGTCGGCGACGGACTCGGCGATGTCGTACCCGGCGTCCACGTGCCGGATGACACCCATGCCGGGGTCGTTGGTGAGGACGCGGCGGATCTTCTCCCCGGCGAGCGCGGTGCCGTCGGCGACGGTGACCTGGCCGGCGTGGATGGAGCGGCCCATGCCGACGCCGCCGCCGTGGTGGATCGACACCCAGGACGCCCCGGAGGCCACGTTGACCATGGCGTTCAGCAGGGGCCAGTCGGCGATCGCGTCGGAGCCGTCGAGCATGGCCTCGGTCTCGCGGTACGGGGAGGCGACGGAACCGCAGTCGAGGTGGTCGCGGCCGATGGCGAGGGGGGCCGCCAGCTCGCCCGACGCCACCATGTCGTTGAAGCGCTCGCCGGCCTTGTCGCGCTCGCCGTAGCCGAGCCAGCAGATGCGGGCGGGCAGTCCCTGGAAGTGGACGCGCTCACCGGCCAGCTTGATCCAGCGGTGCAGCGACTCGTTCTCCGGGAAGAGGTCGAGGATCGCCTTGTCCGTCTTGTGGATGTCGGAGGCCTCACCGGACAGGGCGGCCCAGCGGAAGGGGCCCTTGCCCTCGGAGAAGAGCGGGCGGATGTAGGCGGGGACGAACCCGGGGAAAGCGAACGCCCGGTCGTATCCGGCCAGTTGGGCCTCGCCGCGGATGGAGTTGCCGTAGTCGAAGACCTCGGCGCCGGCGTCCAGGAAGCCGACCATCGCCTCGACGTGCTTCGCCATCGACTCGCGGGCCCGGGTGGTGAACCCGGCCGGGTCCTTCGCCGCCGCGTCGGCCATGTCCTCGAAGGCGATCCCGGTCGGCAGGTAAGCCAGGGGGTCGTGGGCCGAGGTCTGGTCGGTGACGATGTCGATCGGGGCGCCCATCGCGAGCAGCTGCGGGACCAGCTCGGCCGCGTTGCCGAGGACGCCGATGGAGAGCGGCCTGCGCTGGTCGCGGGCCTCGACGGCCAGCTGGAGGGCGTGGTCGAGGTTGTCGGCCTTCACGTCCAGGTAGCGGTGCTCGATACGGCGGTCGATGGCGCGCGGGTCGCAGTCGACGCAGATCGCGACGCCGTCGTTCATCGTCACGGCGAGGGGCTGGGCACCGCCCATGCCGCCGAGTCCCGCGGTGAGGGTGATCGTGCCGGCGAGGGTGCCGCCGAACTTCTTCGCGGCGACGGCGGCGAAGGTCTCGTAGGTGCCCTGGAGGATGCCCTGGGTGCCGATGTAGATCCACGAACCGGCCGTCATCTGGCCGTACATGGTGAGACCGAGCTGCTCCAGGCGGCGGAACTCCTCCCAGTTGGCCCAGTCGCCGACGAGGTTGGAGTTGGCGATGAGGACGCGCGGGGCCCACTCGTGGGTCTGCATCACGCCGACCGGGCGGCCCGACTGGACGAGCATGGTCTCGTCCTGCCTGAGGGTGCGCAGGGTGCGGACCATCGCGTCGAAGGAGCGCCAGTCACGGGCCGCCTTGCCGGTGCCGCCGTAGACGACGAGCTTGTCGGGGTGTTCGGCGACCTCGGGGTCGAGGTTGTTCTGGAGCATCCGCAGGGCGGCTTCCTGCTGCCATCCCAGGGCGCTCAGTTCCGTACCGCGTGGCGCTCGTACGGGGCGGGGTCCTGACATGGTCTGCCTCCTTGCGGACGGGTGATCCCGACGATGTTCCTCTTGTTATTCACATCCTGACCCGATGAATAGAACTAGTCAATACGCCGGGCGCCCACGAGCGGGGAGTGGCCGGTAGTGGACGCCCCGTGCAGCCGGGGCGGAGGCAGGGCCGGGAGCGCGGACCCGGAGCCGACGGACAGCGGGGCAGCGGGGCAGCGGGGCAGCGGGGCAGCATCAGGCGTGGCGGGGCCGGACAGGGGGCGCGCGGGTTGCGTTCACCACCCCTCGCACCACCGCACGCCGTTGACATGCGCCGGTGGGCCCGTGTTGAACGGGGAGGGAGGGGCAGCCGGGACGCCGGAAGGGGCCGGGACGGGGACAGCCGACCCACCTTAGTCTCCTCGCCGCATGTTCCGCCGGAAAATGCCAGAAGACTCATCCTTCCCGCATACGTTGCGTAGCGTCTCCATCACTCAGCCGAACGGCAGGCGGGAGGGGAGCCCAACGATGCCCGGAATCGACGAGTGTCTACTGGAGGCCATGCGGCTGCCCGGTGCCAGGGGCGCCGCGCTGGTCGACTGGACGAGCGGGCTGGCCCTGGGCTCGGTCGGGGAGTTCCCCGGCGGCGACCACGAGGCGGCGGCCGCCGAGGCCGCGGAGGTCGCCCGGCTGACGGCGGAACAGCGTGCGTTCAGCCCCGACGGCTACGGCGGTGCCGAGGGCTACGGCGGCCCCGGCGGACCCGTCGGCGACGGGACGCAGCCCTCGGCCCCCGGGACCGCGGCCGGGCCCGGGTCCGGGGCCGCCGATCCCCCGGTCGAGGACCTGATCATCAGCAACCGCGACAGCTACCACGTGCTGCGCTTCGTACCGACCTCCTTCGACAGCAGCGTGTTCCTGCACGTGTGGCTGGGCCGGCCGGACGGCAACCTCGCGCTGGCCCGGATCCGGCTGGGCGAGATGGCCGGACGGCTGGTGCTGGGGTGACCGCGGTGAGAACGCCCCCCCAGGGGACGACCCCGCCGCCCCGGCTGCCCGTCCGGGAGAAGTCGGCGCCCCGGGAGCGCGGCGGCGGCCTGTCGCCGATGCTGACCCGGCTCGCCGCCGAACGGGCCACCGGCGTCCTGGAGCGCGAGCGCGGTTCGCTGTATCTCGCCGAGGGCCGGGTGGTGCACGCCGAGAGCCCGTTCGCCCCGGGCCTCGACGTGCTCCTCCTGGCCCACGGCACCCTCGCGTCCGCCGTCTGGCAGGACGCGGTCGACCGGGCCGACGAGGAGTACGGCGCCGCCCGCCTCCTGCTCGACGCAGGCCGCGTGCCGCGGGGTGCGCTGGAGCTGTGCCACCTGGAGGCCGTGTACGACGCGGCCTACTTCGCGCTCACCCCCAGCAGCACCCCGGGCCACTTCCGCTACGGCGCCGGGCACTGGCTGGGCGCGCTGCGGCCGGTCCCGGTCGAGGCGGTGGAGCGCGAGACGCTGCGCCGGCGCGAACTTCTGAACCGGCTGTGGCCCGACCCGCTGACGGACGGGGCGCCGCTGCGGCGCTCCGAGACCACCGCCGCACCCACCCCGACCGCCCGGCAGAGCGCGGTACTGGCCCTGGCGGACGGCGTGCGCACCGCCTCGGACATCGCGCGGGAGCTGGGCCGGCAGGCCTTCCACACGCTGGTGGACGTGCGACGGCTGGCGGCGGCGGGCCTGCTGACCGGCCTCTTCCCGCCGCCCCGGCCGCACCGGCGGCCGCCCGGGCCCCCGGTCCACCCCGGTCCGACCGCGGGCCCCGCGGCCCCGGACCCGGCACCGGGCATCACCCTGCCCCGTGTCAACGACCCCGACATCACCCTGCTGAAGAGGCTCAGGGATGCGCTGGAGGCCCTTTGAACGGCAGCGACCGCGCGCCGAGAGGAGCGAGCTGATGGTCTCCGAGCCCGAGATACTCGACGAACTGCGGCGGCTGCGGGCCCGGGTGCCCCAGTTGACCGGCGCGCTGACGGCGGGGGTGGACGGTCTCGTCCTCGCCCACGACACACCCGGTGTGGAACCGGAGGTGGTGGCCGCGCTGACGGCCGCCGCCCTCGGGGTCGCGGTGCGGATGGCGGACACCACGGGCCAGGGGGACTTCCGCGAACTGCTCGTGCGCGGTGTCCACGGCTACGTGGCCACCTACGCGGCCGGCGAGAGCGCGGTCCTGACCCTGCTCGCGCAGGACCGCGTCAACGTCGGCCGGCTGCATCTGGAGGGCCGCCGGGCCGGGGCCCGCATCGGGGAGCTCGTCGACGCGTGGGAGGTGCGGGCGCGGGAGGCGAGGACGGCCTCCGCGGACGCGTCGGCCAGGGCGCCGGCGAAGACCCCCGCGAAGCCGCCCGTGCGCACGCCCGCCAAGCCACCTGTCGTACGGACCAGATCGGCGCGCGGGTCGGCGACGACCAGCGCGCGTACCACCTCGGATAGTTGAGAAGGAACCAGGAGCACAGTCATGGCCAACACCGAAACCACCCTGAAGGAATGTCTCGCCTCGATCGAGGGCGCGACCGGAGTGGCGCTCGTCGATTACACCAGCGGCATGGCGCTGGGCACGCTGGGCGGCAGCAAGACGTTCGACCTGAACGTCGCCGCCGCCGGCAACACCGACGTGGTGCGCGCCAAGATGCGCACCATGGAGCACCTCGGGCTCAAGGGCCAGATCGAGGACATCCTGATCACCCTGGCCGACCAGTACCACCTGATCCGGCTGATCAGCGGCCGCGGCGGCAACGGGCTCTTCATGTACCTGGTGCTCGACGCCAAGCGGGCCAACCTGGCGATGGCCCGCCACCAGCTGAAGAAGATCGAGGAGGACCTCGAGGTGTGACCGGCCCCGCGGCCCGGCCGCACGGCCGCCGCGCTCGGACCCGACCGGCTCACCGGTCGGGTCCGGTCCGTTTCCAGGGGGGCACGGCCGGGGCGGGACCCGCCCTAGACGAGCGCCGCGGTACGGCGGCGCGATCCGCCCGGCGCCGCGTCGCCGGCCGCGATGCCGGTGCTGCGGTACGCCTTGACGGCCTTGCCGGCCGGGCGTCCGCCGCGCCGGTCCAGCCAGTCGACGCGCACCCAGAGCAGCGCGTCCTCGGCCCGTTCGAGGCGCCCGAGCCAGGCGGCCTTCAGCCGCAGTCCGGTGCCGCAGCCGGCGAGCAGCAGGCCGGCCGCCGCGGGCACCGCGAAGGAGCTGCCGAGCGCGGCCGCGAAGGCGAGCAGCAGCCACCAGCGGTGACCGCGCCGCCAGGTGCGCACGGTCACGCCCCGGTCCTGGAGCACGTCGTGCTTGCCGGCCCGGGCGGCGCCCCGGCCGAGCGCGGTCAGCCGCCGGCGCCCGCGCGTCGCCACCACGGCGACGGCGACGACGAACAGCGCGGCCCCGGCGAGCACGCCGATCCGCCGCCCGGTGAGGCCGGGCACCAGCACCCCGACACCCGCCGCGAACACCCCGCACCACCACAACGGCGCGGCTCCGGCCCGTACGACGACGGCCACCCGAGCCAGTCCCTGCCCTCCGCGCGCCACGTCCGCCTCCTGGTCTCTCCGGCACAATTCCGTGGCCGTTCAGACTAGTGAGCGAACGTGAGACAAGTCTGAGAGAAAGCGCGGAAGGCAGCCGCGGCTAGTCGACGAAGAGCGCCCGTGCCGCGGCCCGCGCGTCGAACTCCTCCAGCCGGCCCTGCGCGTCGGGCAGGTCGTCGCACATCGCCTCCAGCAGCACCCGCCCCAGCAGCATCGGCGCACAGGCCGTGTCGAAGGCGAGGCCGGTGCCGACGGCGGCCGGCAGCAGCAGGTCGGAGACCTTGGCGACCGGCGCGAAGGCGGAGTCGGCGACCGTCACCACGCTCAGGCCCGCCTCCCGGGCGTAGGCGAGGGTGTCGACGACCTCGCGCGGATGCCGGGGCAGCGCGAAGCAGAGCAGGGCCGAGGCGCCCGCCCGGACGGCGGCGTCGATCCGGTCCTGGATCATGGTGCCGCCCTCGTTCAGCAGCCGGACGTCCGGGTGGACCTTGGCGGCGAAGTACGCGAACCCGTACGCCTGGGAGGCGGCGGCCCGCAGTCCGAGCACGGGCAGCGGGCGCGAGGCCGCCAGCAGCCGGCCCGCCCGCTGCACCGGCCGGGGGTCGGCGAGGAGTTCGGCGAGGTGCCGCAGGTTCTCGATCTCGGCCTCGACGGCCTGCTGGTACTCGTTGTACGAGGCCGAGCCCGCCGTCTGTTCGGCGGGGGCCACCTCGCGCAGGTGCTTGCGCAGGGCGGGGTAGCCGTCGAAGCCGAGGGCGACCGCGAAGCGCGTCACGGACGGCTGGCTGACGCCCGCGAGCTCGGCCAGCTCCACGCTGGACAGGAACGGCACGTCGGAGGCGCGGCGCACCATGCTGTGCGCGATGCGCCGCTGGGTCGGTGTCAGGCGGTGCCCCTCGAAGAGCGCCTGCAACCGGGCGGCGGGACTGTCCGGCGCACCGGCGCCCGGCGGGTCGGCGTCCCCCGCGCCGGCGTCCGGCAGTCCCGCCCCCGGTACTGCGCCGCCGGTCCCCGTCTCCGCGCCCATGCCCCGCTCCCCCTCCAGATCTCCGTGAAACCGGTCCGGCAGTGCGGCCGCCGCGCGCACGTCGTCCGTGCGCGGCGGCCGGGCCGTCCCGCGTCGAGCGCCGCCTCGGCCGGGTCCGGCGGCCTTCCCGGCCCCCGACCGGCTATTCATCTACCGAGAACTCTGCATGACGTCATACAGCCGGGCAAGGGACGCCCCGCGATCGAACGCGTGATCCAGCGGAACGGACCGGCGAAGCGGGCCGGCCCCACCGCGGACACGGGGGTTACCCCCAGTGCGGTGGGCCTCCCCGCTCCCTAGCCTGGTCCTCATGACGGGACGGGAGACCATCATGGAAGCGCGGGACACTGACCTGAAGAAGGACCTCGACGCCACCTTGCAGACCCGCAGGGAACTGGGCGAGGAGTACGAGTCCGCGCTGGTGGACTCGTTCCTGGAGAAGGTCGACCAGCGCATCGACGGCGCGGTCGAGCGGCGGGTGCGGCGGCAGTTCGCCGAGCAGCAGATGGTGGCCGCCCGCGACGCCCGTTCGCCCGGGGCGACGGACTCCTGGGGCGAGCGCTTCGGCTTCGGGATCGTCTCGCTGGTGCTGGCCGTCCCGCTGTCCGCGATCGGCGCGGGCACGGCACACCTGCCGGGCCTGATCGTCTCCTGGGTGGGCATCGTCGGCGTCAACGCGGTCCAGGCCGCCCGTTCCCACCCCGGCCTCTTCGGCACCCGCCGCCGAGCCTCGAAGGACGGCGACTGGCAGGAGTGAGACCCGCCGCGCCGGACGCCCCGTGACGGCGTCCGCGCGCGGGGAAGCTTGCGCGGGGACCGCCGCACCCCCGTTACCGGGGGGCGGGACGACGGCGGTCCCCGCGAGGGACGCGTGCCGGGTCAGGCCGGGCTGGCGCGTCCGAGGCGTCGTGGGAGGTCCGGGAGCCGCTCCGGAGGTCCGTGACGCCGTTTCGTTGCCGGCCTGGCGGGGAGCCGCTCCCGCCCTGCCGACACCCACAAATATGCCGGACGCGTGTTAACCGGGTGCTGCGTACACGTGACACGCTCGTACCACTTCCGCGAAGTCCACCACTTCGGTAGGCAAACGGAAGTTCAGCGCCCGAGGGGGCCGTTCACCGCAGGTTTCCCCGTGGGTGCGGCCCCCGTCGCCCTGATGTCACTTACCGCCCTTGGCCAGGAAAGCCAGGAGGTCCTGGCGGCTGACGACCCCGGTGGGCTTGCCCTCGACGAGGACGATCGCCGCGTCGGCGGTGCCCAGCACGGACATCAGGTCGCCGACCGGCTCACCGGAACCGACCTGCGGCAGCGGGGCCGACATGTGCTTCTCCAGCGGGTCCTCGAGCGAGGCCCGCTGGGTGAACAGCGCGTCCAGCAGCTCCCGCTCCACGACCGAACCGACGACCTCGGCGGCCATGACGTCCGGGTGACCGGCGCCCGGCTTCACGATCGGCATCTGCGAGACGCCGTACTCGCGCAGCACCTCGATGGCCTGTCCGACGGTCTCGTCCGGGTGCATGTGGACGAGGGACGGGATGGCGCCGTGCACCTTGTCGTTGAGGACGTCGGCGACCCGCGCGCTGGGACCCTCGTCCTCGAGGAAGCCGTAGTCGGCCATCCACTCGTCGTTGAAGATCTTGGAGAGGTAGCCGCGGCCGCTGTCCGGCAGCAGCACGACCACGACGTCGTCCGGACCGAGCCGCTCGGCGACGCGCAGGGCGGCCACGACGGCCATCCCGCAGGAACCGCCGACCAGCAGCCCCTCCTCCTTCGCCAGCCGGCGGGTCATCTGGAAGGAGTCCTTGTCGGACACCGGGACGATCTCGTCGGCGACGGTCCGGTCGTAGGCGGACGGCCAGAAGTCCTCGCCGACGCCCTCGACGAGGTACGGCCGCCCGCTGCCGCCGGAGTACACGGACCCCTCGGGGTCGGCGCCGACGACCTGCACCCGGCCGTCGCTCGCGTCCTTCAGATAGCGGCCGGTCCCGGAGATGGTGCCGCCGGTGCCCACGCCCGCGACGAAGTGGGTGATCCGCCCCTCCGTCTGCTCCCACAGCTCGGGGCCGGTGGAGTGGTAGTGGGAGAGCGGGTTGTTGGCGTTGGAGTACTGGTCCGGCTTCCACGCGCCCGGCGTCTCACGCACCAGCCGGTCGGAGACGTTGTAGTAGGAGTCCGGGTGCTCGGGGTCCACGGCGGTGGGGCAGACGACGACCTCGGCGCCGTACGCCCGCAGCACGTTGATCTTGTCCGTCGACACCTTGTCGGGGCACACGAAGATGCACTTGTACCCCTTCTGCTGCGCCACGATGGCCAGCCCGACCCCGGTGTTGCCGCTGGTCGGCTCGACGATGGTGCCGCCCGGCAGGAGTTCCCCGCTCTTCTCGGCGGCCTCGATCATGCGCAGGGCGATGCGGTCCTTCACGGAACCGCCCGGGTTGAAGTACTCCACCTTGGCCAGGACGGTCGCCCGGATGCCCTTGGTCACGCTGTTGAGCTTCACCAGCGGGGTGTTGCCGACGAGGCTGATCATCGAGTCGTGGAATTGCACCGTTGTCTCCGGTTGCTTGCAAAAACAGTGGTCGTAGTGGTTACGCCAGGGTACGGCCCGGGCAGCGGCCGGGGCGGCACGTTCACTCCCGGTGGAGATTGACCGACGGTGCGTACGGGGCAAGGAGTGGGTGTACGGACACGAGGAGGTGGCGTCGAGGCATGACGAGCATGTCGAGGGCGAGAGTGGCCCGGCGCATCGCGGCCGGCGCGGCCTACGGCGGCGGCGGGATCGGCCTGGCCGGGGCGGCGGCGGTCGGGCTGGTGGTGGCGGAGGCGCATCTGGCCCGGCGCCAGGTGAACAACGGGGCGCGGCCGCACGTCCCGCACGCGGAGGGCCGCTACGGCGTCGCCTACGACGCCCCCGGACCCGGCAAGGAACCCCTGCGCCTGACGATGCTGGGCGACTCCACGGCGGCGGGCCAGGGCGTCCACCGCTCCGGCCAGACCCCGGGCGCCCTGCTGGCGTCGGGGCTCGCGGCGGTCGCCGAACGCCCGGTGGAACTGCGCAACGTGGCACTGCCCGGTGCCCGGTCCGACGATCTCGACCGCCAGGTCGCCCTGGTCCTCGGGGACACCGACCGGGTGCCCGACGTCTGCGTGATCATGATCGGCGCCAACGACGTCACCCACCGCATGCCGGCCACCCGCTCGGTGCGTCATCTGTCCTCGGCGGTACGGCGGCTGCGCACGGCCGGGGCGGAGGTCGTCGTCGGCACCTGTCCCGACCTGGGCACCATCGAGCCGGTCCAGCAGCCGCTGCGCTGGCTGGCCCGTCGGGCGTCGCGGCAACTGGCGGCCGCGCAGACGATCGGCGCGGTCGAGCAGGGCGGCCGCACGGTGTCGCTGGGCGACCTGCTGGGCCCCGAGTTCGAGGCCAACCCGCGGGAGCTGTTCGGGCCGGACCACTACCACCCCTCGGCGGAGGGGTACGCGACGGCGGCGATGGCGGTCCTGCCCACGGTCTGCGCGGCCCTCGGCCTGTGGCCGGCGGAGGAGGAACGCCCGGACGTCACCCGTCGCGAGGGTTTCCTGCCGGTGGCGCGGGCGGCGGCGGAAGCGGCCGCGGAGCCCGGTACCGAGGTGACCGCGGCGATGCCGACGGGCCCCCGCGGCCCCTGGGCCCTCCTCAAGCGCCGCCGCCGCCGGCGCGTCCCGGAAACAGAACCCACCACCCCCACAAAAGCCTGACCCTCCTCCCTCCCCCGACGCCGGCCCGACCCACCAGCCCGCCCGGCCCCTCCCCCGACGCCAACCCGACCCACCAGCCCGTCCGGCCCCTCTCCCGACCAGGGCCCGACCCACCAGCCCGTCCGGCGCTTGAGGACGAGGCCCTTTCGGGGCCGAAGGGGGGGTCCGGGGGCGCAGCCCCCGGAAGCGGGCCCGGGGCACCGCCCCGGGAAGGGGTCCGGGGGCTGCGCCCCCGGGGGCCCGGTGCGTGGTCCCGCCCGCACGATCTCGGCCAACCGCCGAAGGCCCAAGCAAGCGCTTAGTAAATTGCGGCGCGAGTCACACGGCCACACCAGTGACCCAGCCCATACGTACGGGTAACTTCCCAGACAGTCCCGCCCGTACGAACCCCTCGCCAATGGAGCCGTGATGCCCGAAGCCGTCATCGTCTCGACCGCCCGCTCGCCCATCGGCCGCGCATTCAAGGGCTCCCTGAAGGACCTGCGCCCGGACGACCTCACCGCCACCATCGTGCAGGCGGCCCTCGCCAAGGTCCCCGAGCTGGACCCGCGGGACATCGACGACCTGATGCTCGGCTGCGGTCTGCCCGGCGGCGAGCAGGGCAACAACCTGGGCCGCGTGGTGGCGGTGCAGATGGGGATGGACCACCTCCCCGGCTGCACGATCACCCGTTACTGTTCCTCGTCCCTCCAGACCAGCCGCATGGCCCTGCACGCCATCAAGGCCGGCGAGGGCGACGTCTTCATCTCGGCCGGCGTCGAACTGGTCTCCCGCTTCACCAAGGGCAACTCCGACAGCCTGCCCGACACGCACAACCCGTTCTTCGCCGAGGCCGAGGCCCGCACCGCGGCCGTCGCCGCGCAGGAGGGCACCACCTGGCACGACCCGCGCGAGGACGGCCTCGTGCCGGACGCCTACATCGCGATGGGCCAGACCGCCGAGAACCTCGCCCGTCTCAAGGGCGTCACCCGCCAGGACATGGACGAGTTCGGCGTCCGCTCGCAGAACCTCGCCGAGGAAGCCATCAAGAACGGCTTCTGGGAGCGGGAGATCACCCCGGTGACGCTCCCCGACGGCACGGTCGTCAGCAAGGACGACGGCCCGCGCGCCGGCGTCACCCTGGAGGGCGTCCAGGGGCTGAAGCCGGTCTTCCGCCCCGACGGCATGGTCACCGCCGCCAACTGCTGCCCGCTGAACGACGGCGCCGCCGCCCTCGTCGTCATGAGCGACACCAAGGCCCGCGAGCTCGGCCTGACCCCGCTCGCCCGGATCGTCTCGACCGGCGTCTCCGGACTGTCCCCCGAGATCATGGGCCTGGGACCGGTGGAGGCCAGCAAGCAGGCCCTGCGCCGCGCCGGCCTCACCGTCGGCGACATCGACCTGGTCGAGATCAACGAGGCGTTCGCCGCCCAGGTGATCCCCTCCTACCGCGACCTCGGCATCGACCTCGACAAGGTCAACGTCAACGGCGGCGCCATCGCCGTCGGCCACCCCTTCGGCATGACGGGCGCCCGCATCACCGGCACCCTCATCAATTCCCTCCAGTTCCACGACAAGCAGTTCGGTCTGGAGACGATGTGCGTCGGCGGCGGCCAGGGCATGGCGATGGTCATCGAGCGCCTGAGCTGATCACCCCCGCGAGGGGGCCGCACAGGGCCCCTGCGTGACCGTCCCGGCACCTGCCGTGACCGAATGGCCCGGAGTCCGGAAAGCCCCCGGACTCCGGGCCATTTGGTGATTCAATCTCCTCCAGGATGTGACCTATCTCCCTCTCCGGAGGATTTACGCAGCTCAGCGCCGCTCGGCACCGATTCCCGGGCCCGAAATCCTGCCCGTTTCGTGACGTTACGCACTGACAGCTGGATAGTCCGCCCTTCAAGCTGATGTAGGAAGTCGGGGGTCGACTTTGAACCGGGAGTACGTCAGTGAGCGCCATGCCGATCGCCTTGCTGGTCACCACGGCCGCCACCGGCGCCGTGGGCGTCGCCGTCCTGCGCACGCTGGTGCAGCTGCGCCGGCAGGTCGCCGCCCTGCACCACCAGCTGGCCAGGGATGCCAGGAACGCCGAGGAGACGGCCGCCGAACTGCGCGGCTTCGTCCCGGCCGCCCGCACCACGGCCGACGCGGCTGAGATACGCGCCGCCGTCGCCGAGGCGCTCGCCGAGGAGCGGGAGCGCGAACTCGCCGAGGCACGGGCGTTCTGGGCCGCCCAGGAATCCCGGGACGCCTCCGACGCACCCTCCCTGCTGGGTCTCCCCGACAGCGAGCTGTTCCTGCCCCGGCAGGCCGACTTCGTGGGTCTGGAGCCGCTGGAGCCCGTCTCCGAACCGTCCTCGGACGCCGACGAGTTCGCCGGGGACTCCGCCGAACTGGCCGCGGCCCGCCGCCGGCACCCCTCCCACCCGGACTTCGTCCCGGTGCAGTCACCGGTCGTGAACGACCACGAGCGCACGGTGGCGGCCCTGGAGGAACTGGCCGCGGACCGGACCGAACTGACCGACGTCCGCCCGGGTCCGCTCGGCACCCTCGACGTCTACGTCTTCGCCGACGGCACCACGCTGTGCATGACGCCGGGTCACCGCGAGACCGCGGAACGCCTCGCCGCGGCCCTCACCGCGGGCGAGACGCCGTTCCTGCTGGGCGGTTCGGGCATATCGGGCGCCTACACCCTGACGTTCCAGTGCGGCGCGGAGAACGTCTACATCCTGGCCGACCGGGTCATAGCGAGCCTGTGAGGCTCACACCCCGGCCCGCTTCTGCGCCTGCGCGACCAACTCCACGGCTTCCCGCACCTGGCCCTCGTCCGTGAGGACGAGGGCCAGGTCGTGCGCGGCGACGGTGATCTGGTCGGCGGCGGCGAACATGCCCGCGTCCGGCATCTCGCGGGGCGGCGCCGCGGGATCCTCGATGAGCTGCGCCCGCCGGGCCAGCTCCCTGGCGAGGGCGAGCGCCTCGCCGGCCGCGCTTCTTTGCAGCCGGCTCTGCGGAGCGGCACGCAGACGGTCGGCGAAGTGGTCCACCGCACGGGTCAGGGACGTCGTATCAGCCACGCCGTGAGGGTACGCGTCGCACCGGGACTGTTGCCAACGGGCGAACACTCAGGCACCGTGACCTGAAGGACCGGCCTACATCCCCTTTGCTACCGGAGGCGCCGATGTCCCATGTCCTCTCCGAGGAGACCCACCGCAACATACTGGCCCGCATCCCCCATTGCACCGGTCGTGAGGTCTCCGACTGGCTGCGCACCGTCGACGAAGGCCCCGCCCTCCGTTTCGAGGAGAAGGTCAGCTGGCTGCGCGCCGAGCACGACCTCGCGTACGGCCACGCCAAGGCGATCATCCACGAGTACGACCTGAGGAGGGCCGCGCGCAAACTCCTCTAGCGCGCTCGCGACACACCACGCCACGGCTACGCGGAAGGGCCCCGGGATCGAGATCCCGGGGCCCTTCCCGCTGCTGCGTCACATCCGCCGGTGGTCCGGCGCGGCGGCCGGGCGGCCGCCGGGTGCGTGCGGTCAGTCGCTGTTGAGGATCGACAGGAGTCGCAGGAACTCCATGTAGATCCAGACCAGCGTCATCGTGAGACCGAAGGCGGCGAGCCAGGCCTCCTCGCGCGGGGCGCCGTAGGCGATGCCGTCCTCGACCTGCTTGAAGTCCAGGGCGAGGAAGCAGGCGCCGAGCAGGATGCCGATGACACCGAAGACGATGCCGAGGGGGCCGCTGCGAAAGCCGAGGCCGTCACCGCCGCCGAAGACGGTGAACAGCAGGTTCACCACCATGAGCAGCACGAAGCCGAGCGCCGCGGCCATCACGAAGCCGTAGAAGCGCCGGTTGACGCGGATCCAGCCCGCCTTGTAGGCCACGAGCACACCGGCGAAGACCGCCATGGTGCCCAGGACCGCCTGCGCGACGACGCCGTCCGCGATGTACGTGGACACCGCGCTGGAGATCACGCCGAGGAAGACGCCCTCGAGGGCGGCGTACGACAGGATCAGCGCGGGCGCCGCGCGGCGCTTGAACGACTGGACCAGCGCCAGCACCATCGCCGCCAGACCGGCGGCGACGCCGATGCCGTACGACTTGTTGATGTTGGCTTCGTCGACCGGCAGCAGCACCCAGGACAGCACCGCGGTGAGGACCACGAGGCCGAGCGTGGTCGCGGTGCGCGCGACGACGTCGTCCATGGTCATCCGGCCGGCGGCCGGTGCCTGCGGCGGTGCGCCGTACTGAAGGTCCTGCTGCGCGTAGGGGTTCTGCGCGTACGGGTTGCCGGCCTGCTGGGCGTACGGGTTGCCCGGCTGGGTGCCGACTGCTGGTCCCCCGGCCTGCGGCGCGGCGTTGAAGCCCGCGTAGCCGTTGTCGCGGCTGAACCCCCGTCGCGAGAAGACCGGGTTTCTGCTCCTCATTGCACTCCTCCGTGGCCGCCCTGCGCGGCCTTGAGCTCAAGGGTAATAGGTAGGCAAAGGATTGACCCTAGTGCTTGGGGAGGATCTTTCCCTGTTGCTGCTGCGCAACACGCTACGCGGCGCCCTGATTCCCCGGGCCGGAGGGCTGTGTTCATGACCAAGCCGGGACCTGGCCGGTACCGCACGGAGACCGTGCCGTCCGCTCACCCGAACGGGAACCCGGTGTACGCCTCGGCCAGGTCGGTCTCGGCGGCGCGGGAGGAGACGATCCGCTCCAGCCGGGCCAGCTGGAGGCGGTCCTCGAAGGGGGTCGCGCCGGGTGCGGGGTGCAGCAGGGTCGTCATGTCGTAGGAGAAGCGCTCGGCCTGCCAGACCCGGCGCAGACAGGTCTCGGAGTAGGCGTCCAGCAGGGCGGCGGATCCCGTGTCCCTGAGGTGCGTGAGGGCGCGCGCGAACGTGACGACGTCCCCCACGGCGAGGTTGAGCCCCTTCGCCCCGGTGGGCGGCACGATGTGGGCCGCGTCCCCGGCGAGGAAGAGGCGGCCGTGCCGCATGGGCTCGTGGACCCAGGAGCGCATGGGGGTGACCGACTTCTGGGTGATCGGGCCGCGCTCCAGTTTCCAGTCGTCGTCGGTCGCGAAGCGGCGCTCCAGCTCGTCCCAGATCTCCTCGTCGCCCCATGCCTGCGCCTCCGTGCCCTCCGGCACCTGGAGGTAGAGGCGGGAGACGGCCGGGGAGCGCATGGACAGCAGGGCGAAGCCGCGGTCGTGGCGGGCGTAGACGAGTTCGTCGTGCGAGGGCGGCACGTCGGCGAGGATGCCGAGCCAGCCGAAGGGGTAGGTCCGCTCGAAGACGCGGGCCGCCGCAGCCGGGACCGCCCGGCGGGCGATGCCCCAGAAGCCGTCGCAGCCCACGACGTAGTCGCACTCCAGGACGTCCTCGACGCCCCGGTGCCGGAAGCGGACCCGCGGCCGGTCGGTGTCCGCGTCCTCGACGGCCAGCGCCTCCGCCTCGAACAGCAGCGGGGCGCCGTCCGCCAGCCGCAGGGCGATGAGGTCCTTGCACACCTCGGTCTGCGCGTACACCGTCACGGAGCGGCCGCCGGTGAGCGCGGGGAAGTCGACGCGGTGGCGCCGCCCGGAGAAGCGCAGTTCGATGCCGTCGTGCCGCAGCCCCTCCCGGTCCATGCGGTCCGCGGCCCCGGCGGCGCGCAGGACGTCCGCCGTGCCCTGCTCGAGGATCCCGGCGCGCTGCCGCTGCTCGACGTAGGCGCGGTCGTGGCTCTCCAGTACGACGGAGTCGATACCGGCGTTGTGGAGCAGACGCGCGAGGAGGAGGCCGGCGGGGCCGGCGCCGACGATGCCGACGGTGGTGCGCATCGGGCGATTCCCTTCGGGATTCGAACAGACTTGTTCGCACAGTGAAGTTTTCTTCACCGTCTTGGGACGTGAGTCTGCGCCCGAGTGCACCGGGTGTCAACGGTCGGGACGGCGAGGGGGCCGACCGCCGCGGCGGTCAGTGCCCCGAGGGAGGACGCAGCGATCGCCGGGACGTCGGAAGTGCCCAGAGCCGGACTTGAACCGGCACGCCCGCGAAGGGGCAGCGAGGTTTAAGCTCGCCGTGTCTGCATTCCACCATCTGGGCAGGCCGAGGGCTCCACTTGAGCTTCAGACCCTATCGGGATCCGTCACCCGGACAGCGGAGCAGCGGACCGATGTTGTCTTATTTTATTGGCGCCTGAGGGTGCATCAGCACCCGGAACTCGCCATCTGCACTTGCCAATAGCCTGGCGTGCGGCAACCGCTTGCGTATGCGGAATGACGGAATTTCACCGCCCGAACGAGGGTGCTCCACCGGTTCTCGACGAACGTCCGGCCCTCGGACGGCGGCGGGAGCGCGTAGGGGCCGGGAGTCATACCCAGGTATGACACGACGGCCCACCGTCCGCCCCGAGTCTCCCTTCGGAACCGGAACAGCGGCTGACTACACGGCGGCCCCCGGCGGCGACGATGGTTCACGTCCCCCAGACAAGCCGTCGTCCCGTCAGGAGCCACGCCCGTGACCACCAGCCCCCTCGCCGACCGGACCACCGCCGTGGCCGCGCGCGCCACGGACCTGTCCAAGATCTACGGACAGGGCGAGACCCAGGTGGTCGCCCTGGACCGGGTCTCGGTCGACTTCCGGCAGGCCGAGTTCACCGCGATCATGGGACCGTCCGGCTCCGGCAAGTCCACGCTGATGCACTGCGTGGCGGGTCTCGACACCTTCTCCTCCGGCTCCGTGCGCATCGGCGACACCGAGCTCGGCTCGCTGAAGGACAAGCAGCTCACCAAGTTGCGCCGGGACAAGATCGGCTTCATCTTCCAGGCGTTCAACCTGCTGCCGACGCTGACGGCGCTCGAGAACATCACGCTGCCGATGGACATCGCGGGCCGTAAGCCGGACAAGGAGTGGCTGGAGAAGGTCATCGCGATGGTGGGGCTCGCCGACCGGCTGGGCCACCGGCCCTCGCAGCTGTCCGGCGGCCAGCAGCAGCGGGTCGCCGTCGCCCGCGCCCTCGCCTCCCGGCCCGACATCATCTTCGGCGACGAGCCGACCGGGAACCTGGACTCGCGCTCGGGCGCCGAGGTCCTGGGCTTCCTGCGCAACTCGGTGCGGGAGCTGGGCCAGACCGTGGTGATGGTGACGCACGACCCGGTGGCCGCCGCCTACGCGGACCGCGTGGTCTTCCTCGCGGACGGCCGGATCGTCGACGAGATGCACGGGCCGACGGCCGACTCGGTGCTCGACCGCATGAAGCGCTTCGACGCCAAGGGCCGCACCAGCTGATCCCCGGGTCCGGCCGCCCAGGGCCGCACCCGCCGATCCCCGACCGGGACCGACCGCTCGACCACGAGCAGGACTGAGAAGACACACCCATGTTCCGTACCGCCTTGCGCAACGTGCTCGCGCACAAGGCCCGGCTCCTGATGACCGTGCTCGCCGTGATGCTCGGCGTGGCCTTCGTGTCGGGGACCCTGGTCTTCACCAACACCCTCTCCGGCGCCCTCCAGAACAGCTCGGCCAAGGGCTTCGACCAGGTCGACGTCGCCGTCACCGCCGAGGCCCAGGCCGACGTCGGCGACCGCATCGTCAAGACGCCCGAGCTGACCCAGGCCCTGCTGGAGCGGAGCGCGAAGGTCCCCGGCGCCGCCTCCGCGGTCGGCGTCGTCACCGGCTTCACCGCCATCGCCGACAAGGACGGCAAGCTCATCGGCGGCGGCTTCCAGTCGCAGGGCGGGAACTACTGGGGCGAGAAGGACGCCCGGTACCCGTTCGCCTCCGGGCGCGCCCCGCACGGCGCGGACGAGGTCGCCGTCGACGCGAAGACCGCCGAGCGGGCCGGGTACGCGGTCGGCGACACCGTCCGGATCTCCGTCGACGGTCCCGTCCTCACCCCGAGGATCACCGGCGTCTTCACCACCGACGACGGCAACGTCGCGGCCGGCGGCAGCCTCGCCCTGTTCGACACGGCGACCGCGCAGAAGCTCTTCGGCAAGCCCGGCACCTACGACGAGATCGACGTGCGGGCGGCCGCCGGGACCTCGCAGGGCGCGCTGAAGTCCGCGCTGGACAGCGCGCTGCCCAAGGACCTGGTCGAGACCACGACGGGCCGTCAGCTGGCCGACGACCAGGCCGAGGCGATCTCCGCGTCGATGAGCGGGATGAAGCAGGGGCTGCTGGTCTTCGCCGGGATCGCCCTGTTCGTCGGCACGTTCATCATCGCCAACACCTTCACCATGCTGGTCGCCCAGCGCACCAAGGAACTCGCGCTGATGCGGGCCGTCGGCGCCTCCCGCCGGCAGGTCACCCGCTCGGTGCTGATCGAGGCGTTCGTCGTCGGCACGGTCGCCGGGGTGACCGGGCTGATCGCCGGCATCGGCATCGGCGCCGGACTGCGCGCGCTGCTGGGCAAGCTGGGCGCGACGGTCCCCGACGGGCCGCTCGTCGTCTCGGGCGGCACGGTCGCCGCCGCCCTCGTCGTCGGCGTCGTCATCACCATGCTCGCCGCCTGGCTGCCCGGCCGCCGGGCCGCGAAGATCCCGCCGGTCGCCGCGATGAGCAGCGTGCACGCCACCGCGACCACCCGCTCCCTGGTGCTGCGCAACACCCTGGGCGCCCTGTTCTCGGCGGCCGGCGTCGCCGTGGTCCTGGCCGCGACGACGATGAGCGGCTCCGACGGACAGGCCCCCATGGGTCTCGGCGCGGTCCTGCTGATCATCGGCGTCTTCATCCTGACCCCGCTGCTGTCCCGGCCGCTGATCGCGGCCTCCGCGCCCCTCCTGCGGGTCTTCGGGGTGTCCGGAAAACTGGCCCGGCAGAACTCGGTGCGCAACCCGCGCCGTACCGCGGCCACGGCCTCCGCGCTGATGATCGGCCTGACCCTGATCACCGGGATGACGGTGATGGCGGGCAGCCTCCAGAAGTCCATCGACAAGATGGCGTCCTCCGCGATCAGCGCCGACTACGTCGTGTCGATGGCGAACGGCAACTACCTCTCCGCGGACATCGACGGCAAGCTGCGGGCCACCGACGGGGTGACCGCCACCAGCCCGATGCGCAACGCGCCCGCCAGGATCGACGGCACCACCGAGTACCTCACCGGTGTCACCGGCTCCACGATCGGCGAGCTGACCGACCTCACCGTGCGCGACGGCGCCTTCGAGGTCGCGGGCGCACGCGTCGTCGTCGACGACCGGACCGCGAGCTCCCACCACTGGAAGGCCGGTTCGGTCTTCACCGTGAACTACGAGGACGGCAAGAAGCAGCAGCTGACGGTCTCCGGGGTCTACGAGGGCAACGAGCTGATCGAGGGCATCCTGCTGGACAACGCCTCCCTCACCCCGCATCTGGCCGACCCGACCGACATGCGGGTCATGGTGAAGACGTCCGGCGGCGCCTCGGACGGCACGAAGGACAAGCTGGAGAAGGCCCTCGGCTCCAACCCGGCCGTCAAGGTGCAGAGCAAGCAGGACCTGTCCGACGAGGTCGCCAAGATGTTCACACTGATGCTGAACATGCTCTACGGGCTGCTCGCGATGGCCGTGATCGTCGCCGTCCTCGGGGTCGTCAACACCCTCGCGATGTCGGTCTTCGAGCGCTCCCAGGAGATCGGCATGCTGCGGGCCATCGGCCTGGACCGGCGCTCGGTCAAGCGGATGGTCCGGCTGGAGTCCCTGGTGATCTCCCTCTTCGGCGGAGTGCTCGGCATCGGCCTGGGCGTGTTCTTCGGCTGGGCGGCCGGCGAACTCCTCGGCACCCGCATGGCGACGTACGAACTCGTCGTGCCGTGGGCCCGGATGGCGGTCTTCCTGCTGCTGGCCGCCGGCGTGGGCATCCTGGCGGCGCTGTGGCCCGCCCGGCGGGCGTCCCGTCTGAACATGCTGGCCGCGATCAAGTCCGAGTAGCGCGGACCCGGCCGGGGCCCCGTCGCGCGGTGCGGCGGGGCCCTCGTGCGTGCGCGGCCACCGGGACCGGGCGGGCCGTCAGTTCCAGGTGCGGGCCCGCAGCGGCATGCCGGAGCCGCCCGACGCGGGGGTACGGACGGCCAGGACCTGGTTGACGCCGATCCGGTTGCGTTCGAAGGCGACCGCGGAGGCGGCCATGTACAGCCGCCAGACCCGGGCGCGGCCGGGGCCGGTGAGGCGGACGGCCCGGTCCCAGCCGTCCTCCAGGCGCTCCACCCAGCGGCGCAGCGTCAGGGCGTAGTGCTCCCGGATCGACTCGACGTCCCGGACCTCGAAACCGGCGCGTTCGAGCTGGGTGACGGTGGTGCCCACGGGGGCGAGCTCGCCGTCCGGGAAGACGTAGGCGTCGATGAACGCGTCCACGTCGTAGGCCGCTTCGTCGCGCTGCGGGCGGCGGGCGATCTGGTGGTTGAGCAGCCGGCCGCCGGGGCGCAGCAGCGCGGACAGGACCTGCGCGTACTCGAGGTACCGGGCGGAGCCGACGTGTTCGGCCATGCCGATGGAGGAGATCGCGTCGAACGGCTCGTCGGTGACGTCCCGGTAGTCCTGGACGCGGATGTCGACGCGGTCGGTGAGTCCGGCCTCGGCGACCTGCTTGCGGGCGAACGCCGCCTGCTCCTGGGAGAGCGTCACCCCGACGACGGTCGCCCCGTGCTCGCGGGCCGCGTGGACGGCCAGTGAGCCCCAGCCGCAGCCCACGTCCAGCAGCCGGGAGCCCGGGCGCAGGTCCAGCTTGCGGCAGACGAGTTCGAGCTTGTCGCGCTGGGCGAGTTCGAGGGTGCTGTCCTCGGACTCCCAGTAGGCGCACGAGTAGACCATCGAGGGGCCGAGGACCAGCGCGTAGAAGTCGTTGCCGACGTCGTAGTGGTGGCTGATCGCGCGCCGGTCGGTGTGCCGGGTGTGCCGGTGGCCCGTCCGGTGGATCTCCTCGCGCGGCGGGGCGGGCGGCAGCGGTGGTCCGGCGAGTCTCAGCAGGCCGTAGACGGCCGCGCGGAAGCGGGGGTCGCGCAGGGAACGGGCGAGGGTGGGGGCGTCCTCGCCCCGCTCCCACAGCAGGCCGGAAAGCAGGTCGAGCGCGCGGTAGAGGTCTCCCTCGATCTCCACGTCACCGGCCACCCAGGCGCGGGCGAGGCCGAGTTCGCCGGGTTTGAACAGGAGCCGGCGCAGGGCCCTGCGGTTGCGTACGACCAGGATCGGCGCGCCGGGCGGGCCCGCCTGCGAACCGTCCCAGGTGCGCACGCGCACCGGGAAGGGAGCACCCAGCAGCTGTTCGACGAGGGCATGGAGCCGCGGCGCGGCGTCAGCCATGATGCAACCTCCGTGACAGAGATCCCGCAATGTCCTGACACCACGTAAACACGGAGAAGCGCGCTGTCCAGTCCCGCGCGGCCGTTACGGCTCGGCAAAATACATGCACACCACATGTGCCCGGCACGGCCGAAGGGGCCGCCCGCACCACGGATGGCGGACGGCCCCTTCGGGGGTGGATCGGTGACCGAGGGTCAGGAGGCCTTGGCCTTCTCGTTCTCGGTCTTCTCGGCGGCCGGCTTCGCGGCGACCGGTGCCGGCTTCGCGGCCTCGTAGAACTCCTCGCGCGGGGACTCGAGCGCACCCAGCGCCACGACCTCGCGCTTGAGGAACATGCCGAGGGTCCAGTCGGCGAAGACGCGGATCTTGCGGTTCCACGTCGGCATGGCCAGGCCGTGGTAGCCGCGGTGCATGTACCAGGCGAGACGGCCCTTGAGCTTGATCTTCATCTTGCCCATGACGATCATCGCGACGCCCTTGTGGAGGCCGAGGCCCGCCACCGCACCCTTGTTGGAGTGCGCGTACTCCTTCTGCGGGAAGCCCCGCATACCGGAGATCACGTTGTCGCCGAGGACCTTGGCCTGACGCAGCGCGTGCTGCGCGTTCGGCGGGCACCAGGCGTTCTCGACACCGGCCTTGCGGGCGGCGATGTCGGGGACCTGGGCGTTGTCGCCGGCGGCCCAGATGTAGTCGGTGCCCTGGACCTGGAGGGTCGGGGCGGTGTCGACGTGACCGCGGGGGCCCAGCGGCAGGCCGTAGCGGGCCAGGACGGGGTTGGGCTTGACGCCGGCGGTCCACACGATCGTGTTGGAGTCGACCTCGAGGCCGTTCTTCAGCACGACGTGGCCGTCGACGCAGGAGTCCATGGAGGTGGAGAGGTAGATCTCCACACCGCGGCCCTCGAGGTGCTCCTTGCCGTACTGGCCGAGCTTGGGGCCGACCTCGGGAAGGATCTTGTCGGCGGCGTCGACGAGGATGAACCGCATGTCCTCGCGGGAGACCGTCTTGTAGTACTTGGCCGCGTCCCGGGCCAGGTCCTCGACCTCACCGATGGTCTCCGCGCCGGCGAAGCCGCCGCCGATGAAGACGAAGGTGAGCGCCTTGCGGCGGATCTCCTCGTCGGTGGTGGAGTCGGCCTTGTCGAGCTGCTCGAGGACGTGGTTGCGCAGGCCGATGGCCTCCTCGACACCCTTCATACCGATGCCCTGTTCGGCGAGGCCGGGGATCGGGAAGGTGCGGGAGACCGCGCCGAGCGCGATCACCAGGTAGTCGAAGGGCAGCTCGTACGCCTCGCCGACCAGCGGGGCGATCGTGGCGACCTTGCGGTCCTGGTCGATGGTGGTGACCCGGCCGGTGAGAACCTCCGCCTTGGGCAGCACGCGTCGCAGCGGGACGACGACGTGACGCGGGGAGATGTTGCCGGCGGCGGTTTCGGGGAGGAAGGGCTGGTAGGTCATGTACGACCGGGGGTCGACGACCGTGACGGTCGCCTCGCCGTAGCGCATCTTCTTCATGATGCGCCGAGCTGCGTACAGGCCTACGTACCCACCGCCTACTACGAGGATCCTGGGACGCTCCGTGGTGCTCATGCCATCGAGTATCCACCCGCCCCAGGGGGGTCGCTCGTGCGCCCCTTCACAAGCTTCGAGGGGGTGTGTGCTATCCTCCGCGGCCCGCGTGATCCACGTCATGGCGCCGGACGGGAACCAGCGTGTAGGGCATGGCGTTGTCAATGCCGCGTGAGCTGCCTCTCCGGGCTCAGGGAGCCTCCGTGAGGGCCCCGCGACACCCCCTTCCGACCGCCCCGCGGGGGACACCCGCGCGTCTCTTTTGAACACGTTCACACGGGTCTTGGGCCCCCGGAAGGGTCAACCGGCACCTCTCCGTCCTCCGACAGGGCCGAATTCCTTGTGAAGAACTTCACGAACTTTCCCGAGGGGGTGCCCCCAGAACGCGTCCGGGGGGCCGCTCAGGGCCCCCCGGGACTGCTCATCCGGGCATCCTGCCTGCTCAGCAGAGTGCGCCTACCGGGCCGTACGACCGCTACGCGATCGACCAGGCGATGCCGTCGAGGATGTCGTGCTCGCTCACGACGACCTCCCGCGCACCGGTCCGCTCCATGATCGCGAGCAGGACGAGCGCGCCCGCCGCGATCACGTCGACCCGGCCCGGGTGCATCGCCGGCTGCGCCGCGCGCTGCGCGTGCGTGGCCTTCAGCAGGGCGTCGCTGATGCCCTTCACCCGCTCGACGCCGATCCGCGAGTGGTGGATCGCCGCGGAGTCGTACGCGTCCAGTCCCAGCGCGATCGCCGCGACCGTGGTGACCGAGCCCGCCAGGCCGACCAGGGTGTGCGCCTCGCGCAGCGGGACGGTCCGCCCGGCGAGGTCGAGCGCGGCCTCGATGTCGGCGCGCATCGCCGCGACCTGCCCGGCGGTGGGCGGGTCGGTGACCTTCCCGTCCACGACCAGATGCCGTTCGGTCATCCGCACACAGCCCACGTCGACGGAGCGCGCGGCCCGCACCCGGTCGTCACCGACGACGAACTCGGTCGAGCCGCCGCCGATGTCCACCACGAGGAACGGCCCCGCGAGGTCCGCCCGGCCGTCGAGCTCGCGCGTGGCGCCCATGAAGGAGAACTCGGCCTCCTGGTCGCCCGTGATGACCTCGGGCTCGACACCGAGGATGTCCAGCACCCCGCGCACGAACTCGTCCCGGTTCTCCGCGTCGCGGGAGGCGGAGGTGGCCACGAAACGCAGCCGCTGGGCGCCGTGCTCCTTGATGACGGCCGCGTACTCCCGGCAGGCCGCGAAGGTCCGCTCCAGCGCCTCGGGGGCGAGCCGGCCGGTGCGGTCGACGCCCTGGCCGAGACGGACGATCGTCATCCGGCGGTCCAGGTCGACGAGCTCACCGGTCTGCGGGTCGGCGTCGGCCACCAGCAGCCGGATCGAGTTGGTGCCGCAGTCGACGGCGGCGACCCGGGTCACCGTCCGGCCTCCTGCGCGCCGTCCTGCGCCACCGGTGTCACACAGCTGCCCTTGCGCCACCACTGCGGGAGCATCCCGAGGGCCTCGTCGCCGAGCGGGTTGACCCCCGGGCCGGCGGCCAGGGAGTGCGCCACGAGCACGTGCAGGCACTTCACGCGGTCCGGCATGCCCCCGGCGCTGGGGAAGTTCTTCAGTTCCTCGATCTCGTCCCGGCGCCGGATGTAGTCCTCGTGCGCGGCACGGTAGGCGGCGGCCAGTGCGGGATCGGTGCGCAGCCGCTCCGTCATCTCCTTCATCACGCCGTTCGCCTCCAGCGTGCCGATGGCCGAGTTGGCCTTGGGGCACGTCAGGTAGTACAGCGTCGGGAAGGGCGTGCCGTCGGGCAGCCGGGGGGCCGTCTCCACGACGTCCGGCCGGCCGCACGGGCAGCGGTGCGCGATGGCGCGCAGGCCGCGCGGCGGGCGGCCGAGCTGCTGCTGGAAGGCCTCGACGTCCGCGTCGGTGGGCTCGGTGCGCGGGGTGGTCGGCGGGGGCGTGTCCATGCCTGTCTTTCTCTAGTTCACCGGTCGGTCCACCGGCGGTCGGATCACCTGTCGGAGGCGTCGGACTTGTCGACGCCGTCCCAGACGTTGGAGTACCACGGGCGGTCGGCCGCCCCGAGGTCGGCGCGGGACTGCCGGGCGGCGTCCGGGTCGATCACCACGAACCCGGTCTCCCCGGGCAGTACGTAGTGCAGCCGCAGCCGGATCTGCTGCTCGGCGTAGGCGTCGTCCTGCCAGCGCGCCTTGAGGTCGCGCAGCTGCTCGACGCGTTCGGCGGCCTGCTGCTTCTCGCGCTCCAGGTCGGCGATCTCGGCGCGCTGGGAGACGTACTGGCGCATCGGGTAGGCCAGGGCCACGATCAGCGTGCACAGGACCATCGCGAGGAGCGCGGCGCGGCCGGTCAGCCGGGAGCGGCGGGCCTGGCGCTTGGTCTGTGAGCGGTAGACCCGGGCCGCGGTCTGCTCGCCGAGCAGCTTGATCCTGGTCGCGGTGGAGAAACGGTCCCGGTCCTTCACGGCCACTGTTTCCCGCCTCCCGTCTCACACGTGCGTACGTCCCCGCACACGGTACGGGACCGGGTACGGGGACGTACGTACGACTGGCGGGGCCTTCACCGGGCCCTTGCTGTGCCGGTCAGTTCGCGGGGCGGAACCGCGGGAACGCGGAGCGGCCGGCGTAGACCGCGGCGTCGTCGAGGATCTCCTCGATGCGCAGCAGCTGGTTGTACTTGGCGACGCGGTCCGAGCGGGCCGGGGCGCCGGTCTTGATCTGACCGCAGTTCACCGCGACGGCGAGGTCGGCGATGGTGACGTCCTCGGTCTCGCCGGAGCGGTGGGACATCATGCACTTGAAGCCGTTGCGCTGGGCCATCTCGACGGCGTCCAGGGTCTCGGTCAGCGAGCCGATCTGGTTCACCTTGACGAGTAGGGCGTTCGCGGAGCCCTCCTCGATGCCGCGGGCGAGGCGCTCGGGGTTGGTCACGAAGAGGTCGTCGCCGACGATCTGGACCTTGTCGCCCAGCTTGTCGGTGATGACCTTCCAGCCGGCCCAGTCGTCCTCGTACAGCGGGTCCTCGATGGAGACCAGCGGGTACGCGGAGACGAGCTCCTCGTAGTACTCGGTCATCTCGGCGGCCGAGCGGGACTTGCCCTCGAACTCGTACTTGCCGTCCTTGTAGAACTCGGACGCGGCGACGTCGAGCGCGAGCGCGATCTGCTCGCCGGGGACGTAACCGGCCTGCTGGATGGCCTCGATGATGAGGTCGAGCGCGGCACGGTTGGACTCGAGGTTCGGCGCGAAGCCGCCCTCGTCGCCGAGGCCGGTGGACAGGCCCTTGGTCTTCAGCACCTTCTTGAGGGTGTGGTAGACCTCGGCGCCCCAGCGCAGGGCCTCGGAGAAGGACTCCGCGCCGATCGGAGCGATCATGAACTCCTGGATGTCCACGTTGGAGTCGGCGTGCGAGCCGCCGTTCAGGATGTTCATCATCGGAACGGGCAGCAGGTGCGCGTTCGGGCCGCCCAGGTAGCGGAACAGCGGCAGGTCGCTGGCCTCGGAGGCGGCGTGGGCGACGGCGAGCGAGACGCCGAGGATGGCGTTGGCGCCGAGCGAGCCCTTGTTGTCGGTGGCGTCCAGGTCGAACATCGCCTGGTCGATCAGGCGCTGCTCGGTGGCGTCGTAGCCGACGAGCTCCGGGCCGATCTGCTCGATGACGGCGAGGACGGCCTTCTCGACACCCTTGCCCTGGTAACGGTTGGGGTCGCCGTCACGGAGCTCGATGGCCTCGAAGGCACCGGTGGAGGCGCCGGACGGAACGGCGGCACGACCCGTGCTGCCGTCGTCGAGGCCGACCTCGACCTCGACCGTGGGGTTGCCTCGGGAGTCCAGGATTTCCCGGGCTACGACGACGTCGATGGACGGCACGAGCATCTCCTTCTTGGGATGTGACGCTGGTTGTGCGGGGCCCGGGGGCCGATGAGCCCTTGGTGAGCCTTGCGACTAGAGCCTAACCGCCCCGGGGCCGTCGGCAGCCGACCGACCGTCCCGTGGACAGACAGACCGTACCCATTGTTTCCGCCCGGAACAAAGGGGGTGGCCGAGAAAGGCGGCCAGGAGGTGTCGGACCGGCGAACAGCTGGGCGGTGACGAGGGGGTGGGGGCGCGTGCGGGCGCGGGCATGAGCGCGGGCGCGCGGGCGCGCGGGCGCGCGGGCGCGCGGGCGCAAAGAGAAACCCCGCCCCGGTGCGTACGGGGGAACACGCACCGGAGCGGGGAGCCCGTGGGGACGGGGGTGACCCTCACGAGGTCTTCAGTGTGCCGACCTCGGATGTGAGGGCGCTGTGGCTTCTCCGGGGGCCGGGTGTCACTTCAGGTGGAGCTGCTGGCCCGGGTAGATCAGGTCGGCGTCCGTGACGATGTCCTTGTTCAGCTTGAACAGCTTCTCCCAGCCGCCCTTGACCTTGTGCGCGCCGGCGATGGAGCTGAGGGTGTCGCCCTTGACGACCTTGTACTCGCCGTCGCCCTTCTTGACCTTCTTGCCGGTCGGGGTGGTGACCGTCTTGGAGGCGGCCGGGCGGTCGGCCGAGCGGGAGGAGCTCTGCTTCTCGGTCGAGCGGGTGCTGCTGCCGCTGTCCGAGGAGCCGGCGGAGCTGGAGGAACCGGACGAGTTCGAGGAACCGGAGCTCGCGGCGCCGCCGTCGTAGGCGGCGCCGGACAGGCCGGTGCCGCAGACCGGCCAGGCACCCTTGCCCTGACCCGCGAGGACCTTCTCGCCGATGGCGATCTGCTGGGACTTGGAGGCCTGGTCGGCCTGCGCGGCGTACTGCGTGCCGCCGTACGCGGCCCAGGTCGAGGCCGAGAACTGGAGGCCGCCGTAGTAGCCGTTGCCGGTGTTGATGGACCAGTTGCCACCGGACTCGCACTGGGCCACCGCGTCCCACTCGGAGGTGGTGGCGGCGGAGGCGTTGCCGGCCGCCATCAGCGGGGCGGCGATGGCGACACCGGTGACACCGGCGAGTGCGGCGACGCGGGTGGCCTTGGCGGGACGGCGGTGCTTGCCCTTGGCGGAAAACAGCATGGTGGATCCCCTCACCGACGCCTGCGAGGTGAGCTGTCGGGTTCGGGCCGTGTGAGTTGCCCGGCCACCCCTCACCCGCCGGAGCGCTGCTCCGTGGGAGGTGTGGCTTCACCCCGAGCCGTTCCGGTCGACCACCCCGGTCCGGCACTTACCTTGGGTCCCCCGCTCCTGCCTGCGGCGCTTGACGCGACGACTGTTCCCGGGCGGCCGCTGGCAGGATTCGGCGTTGCGGAAGCCGGGGCTCGGGTTGCCGAGCGGCCTCGACCGTAGACACGCGATCGACGGAATTTCAAAGACGATCAGGGCTTCTGAGACTCATCCCACACTTTCACCAAAGCGGACATTCGGCGCGAAGCGTGACGTGAACTCCCGCTGTTTTTCTTGGGTTTTGCGCCCTATTCGACCCCTGTGTCGAGGGTCTGACCGGGGGTGATGTCGCTCGGGTCGGCGCCGATGACATCCCGGTTCTCGGCGTACAGGGCGCGCCATCCGCCGTCCAGGCCAAGGGAGTCGGCGATGGACTCCAGGGAGTCGCCCTCCTGGACGAGGTAGGTGGCCGCGGCGTGCCGGCCGGTGGACGCGGTGCTGGTGCCGTCCACGACGTCGTCGGTCGCACTCTTGGGCGCGGGCTCGTCGGCGGTGGCGCCGCGGTGACGGCCGGAACCGAGGGAGCCGGTGTCGACGAGGCTCCAAGAGCCCGCCTCCTGACCGGAATTGTCCGAGTAGTCCGCTTCCGGTGACACCGAGGCCGCATCGTCGCCGGCCTTCCCGGCGTCGCGCCCGGCCGAACCGCCGGAGGCGCCGGAGCCGTCCGCGGTCGCGGAGGAAGAGGAGGAAGGTGAGGAAGCGGACGCGGAGGGCGAACCGGAGGAATCGGCTGCCGAACCGGAGGAGTCGGACGATCCGGTCGAGGCGCCGTCACCGCTCGACGAGCCCGGCGAAGCCGAGGAGCCCGAGGAGCCGGACGATCCCGACAACCCCCGGGACAGGTCGGACAATCCGGACGACCCCGACGAGTCCGACGAGCCGGACGAGTCGTCCGCCACGCCGGTGTCCACGTTCAGCGCGCCGTTCTCCTGGGTGAGTCCGGAGGTCAGCCCGCAGGTGCCCCAGGCACCGACGCCCTTGGCGGCCAGCACCTTCTGAGCCACGGATATCTGCTGGTTGCGGCTGGCCAGATCGGGGCTCGCCGCGTAGTCGAGACCGCCGTACGCCTCCCAGTCCTTCTGGGTGAGGTTCAGGCCGCCGTACTCACCGTCGCCCTGGTCGGCGCTCCACGAGCCGCCGGTCTCGCACTGCGCCACCTTGTCCCAGACCGTGCCCTCCGCGGCGCTCGCACCGGAGGCGGCGAGCAGCGGGATGGCGATGGCGGAGCCCGTCACTCCGGCCGCGACGAGGAGGGCCGGGGCCTGGCGGGGGCGACGGTGACGACCGTTCCCGGAGAGCATGCGGAGGGCCTTTCTCTGGACAGCACTGACCGGCGCGGCGCGTGGGACCGATGCGTCGCGCTGACGAGTGAACGTATCGGCAGACGATCACTTGTCACAAGTTCATGCCGCGCAGATCACGTGAAGATCACAGAGTTGAGTGTCGGTCACCTTTGCTCCGCCGAACGGTCACACTCCGGCTGACATCCGGTCAGGTACGCGGCCCTTATGAACGGGTATGCGCCGAAGTGAACTCGACCGGCAGGGTGCGCAGTCCCCGCATGATGAGCCCGCCGCGCCATCTCAACTCGGCCGGATCCACGGCGAGTCGGAGGTCGGGCAGCCGGGTGAGGAGGGTGGCCAGCGCGGTCTGGCCCTCGAGCCGGGCCAGCGGCGCGCCCAGGCAGTAGTGGATGCCGTGGCCGTAGCCGAGGTGCTGGTTGTCCCGGCGGGGCAGGTCGAGGGTGTCGGGATCGGTGAAGCGGGCCGGATCCCGGTCGGCGGCCGCCAGGACGACGAGCACCGGGTCGCCCGGCGCGATGTCCTGCCCGCCGAGGGCGAGCGGCTCCGTCGCGAACCGCCAGGTGGCCAGCTCCACGGGGCCGTCGTAGCGCAGGAGTTCCTCGACGCCGCTCTCCAGGAGCGTGCGGTCGCCGCCTTCCCCGGTCAGCGAGCGCTGGAGGCGTTCGCGCTGCTCGGGGTGGGTGAGGAGGGCGTAGGTGCCGTTGCCGATCAGATTGACCGTGGTCTCGAATCCGGCGAACAGCAGGATGAAGGCCATGGCGGCGGCCTCGTTCTCGGTGAGGTGCTCGCCGTGGTCGGAGGCGCGGATGAGGCCGGAGATGAGGTCCTCGCCGGGAACCGGTTCGGCCGGGAGCGCGGCGCGTTTGCGGTGGATCAGCTCCAGCAGATATCCGCGCATCTTCTTCACCGACCTCGCGACCCCGCCCCGCGGGCCGCCGCCGTGCCGGATCATCATGCCGGCCCAGTCCCGGAAGTCGTCCTGGTCCTCGCGGGGGACGCCCAGGAGGTCGCAGATGGCGTAGATGGGGAGCGGGAAGGCGAAGTCGTGGATGAGGTCGGCCTTCCCCTCGGTGGCGAACCGGTCGATGAGGTGGTCCGTCAGTTCCTGCACCCGGGGGGCGAACTCGGCCACCCGGCGGGGCGTGAACGCCTTGCTGACGAGGCGTCGCAGCCGGGTGTGGTCCGGCGGGTCGATGTTGAGCAGATGCGTCATCAGCTCCGCCTTGCGCTCCCCCGGAATACCGGTCTTGCCCTTGGCGTGCGCCGGTTCGTCGTGGTGCGCGGGGTTCTTGGACAGCCGCTGGTCGGCCAGGGCCTGCTTCGCGTCGGCGTAACGGGTGACCAGCCAGGCCTCCACCCCGCTGGGCAGGGTGGTGCGGTGCACCGGCGCGTGCTCACGCAGCCAGGCGTAGGCGGGATAGGGGTCGGTGGCGAATTCCCAGGTGAACAGGTCGGGGGCGGCCGGGACGTCGGTCGGGGGGCGCTGCTGGTCGGTCACCCCACGACGGTATCGGGGATCCCGAGGGGCCCCGCGCGGGGCGGGCCTGCGTAGGGCGAGCCTGCGCGGGAGGCGTCTGCGCGCGAGGAGCGCTTCGGCCGGGCGGGGGTCAGGTGTCCGTGTCCATGTTCATGTCCGTGTTCATGTCCGTATCCGTGTCGGTGTCCCTGTTCGTGATGCCCTCGGCGTCGCGGATGGCGTCCCGGTACGTGCGGGCCGCCGCGCGCAGTGCCGCCTCCGGGTCCGTGCCCTCCGCTTCGGCGCGGGCCGCCAGGGCGAGGAGTTCGTAGCCGATGCCCTCGGCCGCGGGGAGCGGCACCTCCCGGCGTGCGGTGCGGGCCCGGGCGACCAGCTTCGCCGCGAGGGCCAGTCCGGGCTGATGGAGGGGGACGCCGTCGGTCACGGACTCCCGCCGCTTCTCCGCCGCCTTCGTGCGCAGCCAGTGCTCCTTCACCTCCTCCGGGGTCGTGGCGGTGGCGTCGCCGAAGACATGGGGGTGGCGGTGGACGAGCTTGGCGACGATCGTGCCCGCGACGTCGTCGACGGAGAAGGGGGCCTCCGCGTCCTCCTCGGCGATCCGGGAGTGGAAGACGACCTGGAGCAGGACGTCGCCCAGCTCCTCGCGGAGTTCGTCGCGGTCGCCGTCCTCGATCGCCTCGACCAGTTCGTAGGACTCCTCGACGGCGTACTTCGCCAGGCCCTCGTGGGTCTGCCGCGAGGACCACGGGCACTCGACACGGATGCGGTCCATGACCTGGACGAGGTCGAGGAGGCGGGCGCCGGGCAGGTCGTAGGAGGCGGGCAGCAGTTCCAGCTCGGGCATCGACACACGGCCCGACCCGGCCAGCCGGGCCAGCCCGTCGGTGAGTGCGGGCTCGCCCTCACCCGTGGCCACGACGACGACCGTGCGGCCGCCGGCGCAGGCGGCGAGCAGCTCCTCGGCGGTCGGGGAGTCCTCCTCGACCGTGATGCCCGCCTCCCGCAGATAGGGGAGCTGCGGGTGCGCGCCGTCCGCGCACAGCACCCGGTCCGCCGCGCGCAGGGCCTGCCAGGCGGGCCAGGACAGCAGCCCGGGGGCGACCCGGTGGCTGGTGGTGAGCAGGACGACCCGGCCGGGGGTGGCGTCCTCGGCGTGGGCGGCGGCGGAGCTGGTTGCGTTCACCCCCCGAACGTAACCCACGGCCGCCGGCGGCCTCCGGGGTTGTCCACAGGACAGGTCGCCCGGTCATACGATCACACGGTCACGATGCCTGCTGGGTGCCCGCCGTCGAGATCTCGCGCACCCACGGTGTCTTCGCGTCGACGCGGGCCACCTTCTGCGCGTCCCAGTTCCCGTAGCGCGGATTGAGGTCGACGCCGAGCGCCTTCGACGACTTGGACAGCGCGTTCCAGAACGCGGGCTGGCTGGTGTTCGTCCCCAGCCGGGCGGCGAGTTTCTGGGCCTCCAGCTGAAGGCGCAGGTTCTCGTCCAGGCGCTGCGGCGGGACGCCGTACTGCTGGAGCCACGCCGTCTCCAGTCCCTTCGCGCCGCCCGCCTGCTGCTCCAGGCCGGCCCGCATCTCCTGGACCTCGTGGCGGCTGACGGTGATGCCCGCGTCCTCGGCGGCACGGTGCAGCACCTTGTCGAGGACCATGCCGTGCAGGGTGTCGCGGGCGAGGGAGCCGGTCTGGGCGACGGCCTGCTTGTACTGGGCCTCGTCGGTGACCGCGGCGCGCTGGGCGGTGCGCACCTCGTCCACCCGGCTCTCCAGCTGGGCGACGGTGATCCGCTGGCCGCCCACGACGGCCGCCGCGCCCGGATGCGCGTCGTTCCCGCAGGCGGCGAGGAGAGGGGCCGCCACGATCGCGGCGGACAGCAGGAGCGCGGTGCGACGACGGCGGTGCAAGGGAACCTCCCGAGGAGATTGTGCGACGGTGCACAAAGTCTTGCGGTGATCGATGTTAGGCAGTGGGACGGCCGGGGCCAACCCATTCGACCAACGATTCACCAGGACTTCGGGCACCGCCGCGCCCGTTCGCCGTCCGCTCGTCGGTGCGAGGCCTCAGCCCCGCGCGCCGCGCGCCGCGCGATCCGGGTCAGCCGACGATGGCGACCGGGGCGTCCCAGGAGTCGCGGTCCACGGTGATCGTGTAGCCGCCGCGGGTCTCCTTGCTGTTGACCTGGTACTGGTGGCCGCGGCTGTGGCCGGTGAACTGGGTGGCGCCCCACGGCCAGTCCGTGGTCGTCGTGTCCTTCTTGTCCCACAGCGCGTACCAGAGGTTGCCCGGCAGGTCCGTCTTGTCGGTCGCGGTGGCGACGGCCTTCGCACTGGAGCTGCTGAAGCCGTAGTAGCCGCTCCGGTAGATCTTGGCGCGCAGGGTCTTGGTGAAGGAGCGCACGTACGCCAGCACGGCGTCGTTGCACGCCTTGTTCGTGATGTCGTACGCCTCCATGTCGAGGTAGATCGGGCTGCCGGCCTTCATGCCGAGCGCCGAGGCCTTCGCGACCGCGTCCGCGCCGTCGGTCGCGCCGAGGGAGGTGGCCGTGGCGGCGGTGATCTTCTCGGGGCTGGAGCCCGTCTGGCAGGGCGGCTGGGCGCCGACGTAGAGCGGGATCAGCTTCCAGCCGGCCGTGTTGACCGACTTCACCCAGGAGGCGGTGAGGTTGGGCTGCGCGCAGCCACGGTTCTTGCCACCGACGTAGACGGCGGCGCCCCCGTAGTACCCGTCGGTCTTCCAGGCCTTCATGGCGGCGAGCGACGGCGCCGTGCAGGCGTCGAAGGCGCGGCCGGTGTACGTCTTCTGGGCGGGCCAGGTGGTGGCCGCCATCGAGGTCTGCGCCGCTATGCCGGCCCCTGCGAGGACGGCCGCGCCGGCCACGCCCCACGTGATGTATCTGCGCTTCCTGGACTGCCGGTGCTCGGCCATCCCCACCCCATCGTTCGTCTCCGTCTACGGCCCTGTGCCGCGCGGACCCGTGACACGTGTCCGTGCCGGGCCGAAGTCCCCTGAGCCGATGCGACGATACGGTGTCGACTCGACGTGCGCACCGGCGGATCGCACCGTAACCCGGGCCACCCCAGTGATCAGGAAACACAGCTCCCCCATCGGCACAAGATTCGCCCATGTCACAGTAAAGATGCGGCGGGGTGCGGCGGGCCGCCGGTGTCCTACCCTTAGCCCCTGGTGATTTGGGGGGCGACATGACGATGCCGACTGCGCCGACGGCGGCGGGCACGGAGAGACGACTCGCGGGCGGCTGGGCCCAGCGGCTCGCCTGGGGGTTCCTGGTGTGGGGCTCGCTCGGCCTGCTGGTCTGGGTGCCTTTCCTCTACGTGGCGATCCGCCGCGGGCACTCCTCGGACTGGGCGGCCTTCGCCTCGTTCGCGCTGTACGAGTGCGTGACGCTGCCGTGGGCGGTGATGACGGCCGACGGCGAGGGGGACCCGTACCTCGGCATCGCCATCATGGTGAGCCTGCTGACGGCGACGGGCCTGCTGCTGTTCGCGATGTTCGACAAGAGCGTCCCGGCCGCCCGGCCCTCCTACGGCACCGCCCTGCCCTCGCAGGGACAGCCGTATCAGCAGGGCTATCCGTACGGGCGCTGACCCGGGGGCGACGGACCGGGGGGGCTGGACGAGGAGTTGGACGAGACGGTGGACGACGAGGTGCTGGACGACGGGCCGTTCTACCACGGCACCAAGGCCGATCTGCGGGTCGGAGACCGTCTCACCGCCGGTTTCCGCTCCAACTACCGGCCCGAGATCGTGATGAACCACATCTACTTCACCGCGCTGCGCGACGGCGCGGGGCTCGCCGCCGAACTCGCCGCGGGCGACGGGGCCCCGCGGGTGTACCTCGTCGAACCGACCGGGGCGTTCGAGAACGATCCGAACGTCACCGACAGGAAGTTCCCCGGCAACCCCACCCGCTCCTACCGCAGCGGGGAGCCCCTGCGGATCGTCGGAGAGGTCACCGACTGGACGCGGCTGACACCCGAGGCCCTCCGTATGTGGCGCGACCGGCTGGCCGCGATCCGGCTGGACGACCGGGCCGAGATCATCAACTGAGAACCGGCCGCTGACGGCACGTCAGAGCGGGTGCCGCATCCACACGTTGGGCTCGACGTACACCGCGTGGTCGCGCTCCGGCTCGCACCTCACCGGCACCAGCGCGCCGGGCACCTCGACGTCGCCCCGTGTGTCGAAGGGCAGCCCGGTCCAGCCGCGCCACTGCGCGAGGGAACCCGCCACCGTCATCGACGCCGGCGCGACCCGGTCGATGCTCGCCCCCGCGCGGACGTGCACCCGCAGCCACGGGTCGTACGGCAGACCGTCCTCGCGGACCCGGTGCGCGTACTCCTCGATCGGCGTGCGCGGCTCCCGGTGCTTGGCGCTCGGCCGGACCGGGGCCACGACCTCGGTGAAGCCCTTCGCCCGGGCGCCCTCACGCATCGCCGAGAGCATCCGGCCGGACAGGCCGAGGCCCTGGGCGTGCGGGGCGACCACGATCGAGATCGCGCTCACCGTGTCGGGCCGCACCCCGGCGCGCCGGCCGGCGAAGGCCCGGACGAGGACCTCGTCCCAGCCCCGCGCGGGCAGCGTCCCCGGGCCGTCGGCGTGCAGGGCGAACGGCACGCTGTAGGCGTGGGCGACGACCTGCCCGTGCCCGTCCCGCGCGAACAGCACGTACTCCGGGAACTCCACCGGGATCCGGTCGTAGTGCGCGTCGCCCACCGGGTCGTGCCGGACGAACTCCGGCCAGCTGTCCGGCATCTCCCGGACCGGGCCGAGCAGGTCGGGACGGTCGGCGAGACTGAGCACCTCGGTTTCCATGCGGTCACCGTAGGCGAGGGGCGACGGCCCCCGCCTCCGCGTTTCAGCCCGCGCGGAAACGGTCCGGCGCCTTCGTGGGGTTGCCCCCGGTGGGCAGCTTCTGGCCGGGGCACGTCTCCAGGACCTTCTCCATCGCGGACTTCTCCGCCGCGGTGACCCACAGTTCGTACTTCTTCTTCACCGCGACCTGCGCCGCGACGTACGTGCACCGGTAGGCCTTGTTGGGCGGCAGCCAGGTCGCGGTGTCGCCGTCGCCCTTGGAGCGATTGGTGCTCGAGTCGACGGCCAGGAGGTTCAGCGGGTCGTTGGCGAGCGCTATCCGCTTGCCGGCGTCCCAGTACTTGGCGCCCTTCTGCCAGGCGTCGGACAGGGCGACGACGTGGTCGATGTCGACCTTGCTGCTGCCGCGCCGGTACGTCACGTCCTTGCCGGAGTACGGGTCCGACTCCAGCACCCCGGACGAGACCTTGCAGACACCGCCGGTGAACTTCACCCGGGCCAGGTCCCGCTTGAGGATGTCGTCGCGGGTGTCGCAGGAGTTCGAGTCCGTGTCCGCCCAGGAGGTGCCGAACTTCTCCCGTTCGTAGCCGGTCTTCGGGGCCCGCCCCTTCACGGGCAGCGCCTCGGCCGCCGCGAGGGCAGCGCCGCCCGATCCGCCGCCCGGTCCGCCGCCCGCCGTCGCTCCCGCGCCGCCGGAGCCCGTACCCGAGCCGGTGACCTGCTCCTTGCAGCCGGCCACCGTCACGGCACACATCAACGCGACGGCGACCGCCGCCCCACCCCTCAGACGCCTCACGCGCCCCTCCCCTTGCCCGCCGGCTGCGACCCCGCACAGGGCGCATTCCCCCGGCGGGCGGTGCCACACACGGTAGCGAGGGGGCGCCCGGAAGCAGCCGGGAGGTCCGCACCGCGCCGGCCCAACTGGGCATACCGCACTTACCGGGAATATCGTCGGTGGGGAGTCATTTTCGGGAAGGGAGCTCCGGATGGGCATCTTCGACCGGTTCAAGAGCAGCAAGGCGGCACAGGACAAGGCCAGGGACATGTCCGACGCCGCGGAGCGCAAGGCGAACGAGAAGACGGGCGACAAGTACGAGTCGCAGATCGACTCCGCCCAGCAGAAGATGCACGAGCGGATGGGCATGGACGAGGACCGCCCGGACCGGCCGTAACCGGCCCCACGGCGGCCCCCGCCCCTCACTCGTCGCGCGGCGCGCACCCGCCGGTCCGGCTCCGGCCCGTCGCGGCCGGACCGGCGGCCCGCCTGTCCGGTTCACCGGGGCGACCCCGGTGAACCGGACAGGCCGCTCTGCCGGCCGCCGGGGTTACGAACCCAGGATCGCCGCCAGGAACTCGCCGACCCAGCCGAGCAGTTCCCGGCCGAGCAGCGGCTTGCCGCCGACCTTCGCGGTCTTCGGGCGGGGCACCAGGACCTGGTGCGCGGCCGCCTTGACGACCGAACCGGGGTACAGCCGCTTCAGACGCAGTTCCTGCGACTCGCGCAGTTCCACGGGCGCGAAGCGGATGTTGTTGCCCTGGAGGACGATCTCGCCGACGCCACACGCGCGTGCCAGCATCCGCAGTCCCGCCACCAGCAGCAGGTTCTCCACCGGTTCGGGCAACTTGCCGTAGCGGTCGACGAGTTCCTCGCGGACGGCCTTGACGTCGGCCTCCGAATCGGCGGACGCGATGGCCCGGTAGGCCTGGAGCCGCAGCCGCTCGCCGGGCGCGTAGTCGTGCGGGACGTGCGCGTCGACGGGCAGCTCGATCTTGACCTCGAGCGGCGGCTCCTCCTCGACCCCGCCGGTCTCCAGCTGGCGCCGGTAGTCCGCGACGGCCTCGCCGACCATGCGGACGTACAGGTCGAAGCCGACACCGGCGATGTGGCCGGACTGCTCGCCGCCCAGCAGGTTGCCGGCGCCCCGGATCTCCAGGTCCTTCATCGCCACGTACATGCCCGCGCCCATCTCGGTGTGCTGGGCGATGGTGGCGAGCCGCTCGTGCGCGGTCTCCGTGAGGGGCTTCTCCGGGGGGTAGAGGAAGTACGCGTAGCCGCGTTCCCTGCCCCGGCCCACCCGGCCGCGCAGCTGGTGCAGCTGGGACAGGCCGAAGTTGTCGCCGCGCTCCACGATCAGCGTGTTGGCGTTGGAGATGTCGATGCCGGACTCGACGATCGTCGTCGAGACGAGCACGTCGAACTTCTTCTCCCAGAAGTCGACGACGACCTGTTCCAGCGCCGTCTCCGACATCTGCCCGTGGGCGGTGGCGATGCGCGCCTCGGGCACGATCTCGCGCAGCCGCGCCGCAGCCCGGTCGATCGACTCGACCCGGTTGTGGATGTAGAAGACCTGGCCCTCGCGCAGCAGCTCGCGGCGGACGGCGGCGCCGATCTGCTTCTGCTCGTACGGCCCGACGAAGGTGAGCACCGGGTGGCGCTCCTCCGGCGGGGTGGTGATCGTCGACATCTCGCGGATGCCCGTCACCGCCATCTCCAGGGTCCTCGGGATGGGGGTCGCCGACATCGTCAGGACGTCGACGTTCGCCCGGAGCTTCTTCAGCTGTTCCTTGTGCTCGACGCCGAACCGCTGCTCCTCGTCGACGATGACCAGCCCCAGATCCTTGAACTTGGTCTCGGAGGAGAACAGACGGTGGGTGCCGATGACGATGTCCACCGCGCCCTCGCGCAGCCCCTCCAGGGTGGCCTTCGCCTCGGTGTCCGTCTGGAAGCGGGACAGCGCCCTGACGTTCACCGGGAACTGGGCGTAGCGCTCGCTGAAGGTGCCGAAGTGCTGCTGGACGAGGAGGGTCGTGGGCACCAGCACGGCGACCTGCTTGCCGTCCTGGACGGCCTTGAAGGCGGCCCGGACCGCGATCTCGGTCTTGCCGTAGCCGACGTCGCCGCAGATCAGGCGGTCCATCGGGACCGTCTTCTCCATGTCCTCCTTGACCTCGGCGATGGTGGTGAGCTGGTCGGGCGTCTCCGCGTAGGGGAAGGCGTCCTCCAGTTCGCGCTGCCAGGGGGTGTCCGCGCCGAAGGCGTGGCCCGGTGCCGCCATCCGGGCGCTGTACAGCTTGATCAGGTCGGCGGCGATCTCCTTGACCGCCTTCTTCGCGCGGGCCTTGGTCTTCGTCCAGTCGGCGCCGCCGAGCCGGTGCAGGGTGGGCGCCTCGCCACCGACGTACTTGGTGATCTGCTCCAGCTGGTCGGTGGGGATGTAGAGGCGGTCGCCGGGCTGCCCGCGCTTGGCGGGCGCGTACTCCACGACCAGGTACTCGCGGGTGGCGCCCTGGACGGTGCGCTGCACCATCTCGATGTAACGGCCCACCCCGTGCTGCTCGTGGACGATGTGGTCGCCCGCCTCGAGGGTGAGCGGGTCGATGGTCTTGCGGCGGCGCGCGGGCATCCGGGCGCCGTCCTTGCCGGCGGCCTTCTGGCCGGTCAGGTCGGTCTCGGTGAGGACGGCGAGGCGCAGCGCCGGGTCGACGAAGCCGTAGTCGATGGAACCGCAGGAGACGTGGACGACGGAGGGGCTCAGCTCGGTCAGGTCGGAGTCCAGACGGGCCGCGACGCCCTCGCCGCCCAGTACCTCCACGGTGCGGGCCGCCGGGCCGTGCGCCTCGGTGACGAAGGCGACGCGCCAGCCGTCGGCCAGCCAGCCCTTGGTGTCGGCCAGCGCCTTGGCCGTGTCGCCCCGGTAGGTGTCGGGGGCGTGCATGCCGAGCTTCAGCGTGTCGGCGGAGCCCGCGGCGTCCGTGAACGACTCGTCGGCCGCGAACGGCGACACCGACCACCACATCATGTCCAGCTCGCGCGCGTGGTCGCGGATGTCCGCGATGGACCACAGGGACGCCGCGCCGACGTCGATGGGGGCCTCGCCGCCGCCCGCGGTGGCCGCCCAGGACGCCTGGAGGAACTCCTGGGAGGTCGCCACGAGGTCGGCGGCACGCGTGCGTACCCGCTCCGGGTCGCAGACGACGGCCATCGCGCCCTTGGGCAGGACGTCGATCAGGAGCTCCATGTCGTCGACCAGGACGGGGGCGAGGGACTCCATGCCCTCGACGGCGATGCCCTCGGCGATCCTGCCGAGCAGGTCGCCCAGCTCGGGGTGCTCCTCGGCGAGGGCGGCCGCGCGGGTGCGGACGTCGTCGGTGAGGAGGAGTTCACGGCAGGGCGGGGCCCACAGGCCGTGTTCGGCGACCTCCAGGGAGCGCTGGTCGGCGACCTTGAAGTAGCGGATCTCCTCGACGTCGTCGCCCCAGAACTCGACGCGCAGGGGGTGCTCCTCGGTGGGCGGGAACACGTCCAGAATGCCGCCCCGTACGGCGAACTCGCCGCGCTTCTCGACGAGCTCCACGCGCGCGTAGGCGGCTGCCGCGAGGGCTTCGACGACCTCGTTCAGGTCGGCCGTGCCGCCGGTGCGCAGGGCCACCGGCTCCAGCTCGCCGAGGCCCTTGACCTGCGGCTGGAGCACCGAGCGGACCGGTGCCACGACAACCGAGACGGGGCCGGTCTCGGGGTCGTCGGGGCGCGGGTGGGCCAGCCGGCGCAGGACGGCGAGGCGCCGGCCGACGGTGTCGCTGCGCGGGCTGAGCCGCTCGTGCGGCAGCGTCTCCCAGGAGGGGTACTCGACCACGCCGTCCGGCGGGAGCAGCGAGCGCAGGGCGGCGGCCAGGTCCTCGGCCTCGCGGCCGGTGGCGGTCACCGCGAGGACCGTGCGGCCGGTCTCGCGGGCGAGGGCGGCGATGGCGAACGGGCGGGCCGCCGGAGGGCCGACCAGGTCGATGTGCATGCGGTTGCCGTCGGCGGCCGCGGGGATCGCTTCCGCGAGGGCGGTGTCCTTGACGACGGCGTCGAGCAGACCGTGCAGGCTCATGGAGGGCTTTCCGTCCGAGGGGCCGGGTCCGCCCCGTCCCTGTCGGGAGCGGGGGCGCACCGGTCCGGGGTGGGCAACGCGAAGGGCCCGACGCGTGTCACGGGCCGGGGGTGTCCAGAGTACGTCGGGGCGGTGACGTTCGCCGGGGCTGTGGACAACCCCCGGGACGGACGGGGCCCGCACCGGCCGCTCCCCGGGGGCCGCACAGCACGGGGCCCGGCACCGAGAAGACCCCCGTCCTCCTCGATGCCGGGCCCCGAGCCCCCGTGGGTCGTGCGGTCTAGTCCGTCGCGATCGCGTTGAGGACGTTCATGCGGCCCGCGCGGAACGCCGGGATCAGGGCGGCGAACAGGCCCACGAACGCGGAGCCGATGAACACGCCGATGATCGTCGGCCACGGGATCTCGAGGACGTCCAGGCCCTGGAGGGCGAGGAGCTGCTGGGCGGTCGCGCCCCAGCCCATGCCCAGGCCGAGACCGAGGAGGGCGCCGAAGAGGGCGATGACGACGGACTCCATGCGGATCATGCGGCGCAGCTGGCGGCGGGAGAGGCCGATCGCCCGCATCAGGCCGATCTCCCGGGTGCGCTCCACCACCGACAGGGCCAGGGTGTTCACCACACCGAGGACCGCGACGATGATCGCGAGGGCGAGCAGGCCGTAGATCAGGTTCAGCAGCTGCCCGATCTGGTCCTTCAGCTCCTGCTTGTAGTCGGTCTGGTCGCGGACGCTGTACTGCGGGTAGTCGTGCAGCGCCTTCTTCAGCGCGGTGTACGCGGTGTCCTGCTGTCCGTCCTTCGCCGTGGCGAAGACCAGCTGGTCCAGCGGCAGCTTGTCGGCCGGGACGTACTTCTTCAGGGTGTCGATGGAGGTGTACATCGCGCCCTGGTCGATGACGGCGTCGCTGCTGGTGATGGCGCGGACCGTCAGCCGGGCCGTGGAACCGTCCTTGAAGGCGACGGAGACCGTGGAACCGATCGTGATCTTGTGGTCCTTGGCGAACTCGTCGTGGACGGACATCGAGTCGGGCCGGTAGGCGTCGGCGAGGTCGCCCGCGACGGTCTCGACGCGCAGGTCGGTCGCGTAGGTCGGGTCGGCCGCCGTGATGGCCGTCTTGTCGAGGGTCTTGCCGTCGGGGGTGGTGAAGTCGGCCTCGGTCCACTTGTACTCGGTGACCCGCTCCAGGCCGGCCGTCGACTTGATGGCCTGCACCGCCTGCGGGGTCATCCGCTGGCCGCTGTCGCTCTGGATGATGAAGTCCGTGCCGACGCTCTTGTCGAGCTCCTCGGTGGCGGAGGCCACCATGGAGGAGCCGACCACCGACAGACAGGCGACCAGGGCGAGGCCGATCATCAGGGCCGCGCCGGTGGCGCCCGTGCGGCGCGGGTTGCGCAGCGCGTTGCGCTCGGCCATCCGTCCCACCGGACCGAAGGCGCGCAGGACGATCGCGCCGAGCACCCGGACCACGACGCCGGCGAGCAGCGGGCCGATCACCACGAAGCCGATCAGGCTGAACACCACGCCGAGGCCCAGCCAGAGCGAGCCCTCGGTGGCCTTGTCGGCGGCGGAGGCGAGGTAGAGACCCGCGGCGCCCGCACCGGTGAGGACCAGGCCGATGACGGCCCGCACCACGCCGGCCCGGGCGTCGGCCGGGGCTCCGGCGTCGCGCAGCGCGGCCATCGGGGAGACCTTGCCGGCGCGGCGGGCGGGGAGGTAGGCGGCCAGGACGGTGACGACGACACCGAGGACCATGCCGACCACCGGGGTCGTCCAGGCGACCGTCAGGTCGTCGGTGGACAGGTTCATGCCGGTCATGCCCATGAGCTTCATCAGGCCGACCGCGATACCGACGCCCGCGCCGACCCCGAGGAGCGAACCGACCACGCCCAGCAGCAGGGCCTCCGCGAGGACGGACCGGTTGACCTGCTTGCGGCTGGAGCCGATGGCCCGCATCAGGCCGATCTCCCGGGTGCGCTGGGCGACCAGCATGGAGAACGTGTTGATGATCAGGAAGATGCCGACGAGGAAGGCGATCCCGGCGAAGCCGAGCATCGCGTACTTCATCACGTCCAGGAAGCTCCCGACGTCCTGCCGGTTGGCGTCCGCGGTCTCCTTGGCCGTCTGCACCTTGTAGCCGGCGCCGATCCCGGCCGCGACGTTCTTCTTCAGCTGGTCGTCGCTCACGCCGGCCGCGGCCGTCACGTTGACGTTCGTGTAGACGTCCGGCTCGCCGACCAGCGCCTTCTGGGCCGTCGCGGTGTCCAGGTAGAAGATCGCCGCGCCGGGGTTGGTGACCTGGAAGGCGGCGATGCCGGAGATCTTCGCGGTGTGCGTGCCGACCGCGGTGATCACACCGATCTCGTCACCGAGCTTGAGATGGTGCTTGTCGGCGGTGTCCTCGTCGACCATGACCTGGTCGGAGCCCTTGGGCGCCGCGCCGTCCGTGATCTTCATGGTGCGGGCGTCGTTGGCGTTCCAGTTGCCGACGATGGTGGGCGCGCCGCTGGACGGCGACAGGCTGTCCTTGTCGGCGTCGACCACGGTCACGGAGGTGGAGAAGACGGTCCCCTCCGCCGACTTCACCCCCTGCGCCTTGCGGACCTCGCCGAGCACGGCGGCCGGCATGACCGGCGGCTTGCCGTTGTCTGCGGTCGTCTCGCCGGTGTCGGAGGCACCCTTGGCGCTCACCGTGACATCGGAGGAGGTCGCGGCGAAGAGCTTGTCGAACGTGGTGTTCATCGTGTCGGTGAAGACGAGCGTCCCGCAGACGAACGCCACCGACAGCAGGACCGCCACGGCCGACAGGGCCATGCGTCCCTTGTGCGCGTAGAAGTTGCGCATCGAGGTCTTGAGGACGGTCATGACGTACGCCCCCGCGCGTCGAAGTCCTTCATCCGGTCGAGGACGGTCTCGGCGGTCGGCTTGAACATCTCGTCGACGATCCGGCCGTCCGCGAGGTACAGCACACGATCGGCGTACGAGGCCGCCACCGGGTCGTGCGTGACCATCACGATGGTCTGGCCCAGCTCGTCCACGGAACGGCGCAGGAAGCCCAGGACCTCGGCGCCGGCGCGCGAGTCGAGGTTTCCGGTCGGCTCGTCCCCGAAGATGATCTCCGGGCGGGCGGCGAGGGCGCGGGCGACGGCGACGCGCTGCTGCTGGCCGCCGGAGAGCTGGGTGGGCCGGTGCCTGAGACGGTCGGCGAGACCGACGGTCTGAACGACCTGGTCCAGCCAGGCCTTGTCGGGCTTGCGGCCGGCGATGTCCATCGGCAGCGTGATGTTCTCCAGCGCGTTCAGCGTGGGCAGCAGGTTGAACGCCTGGAAGATGAACCCGATCCGGTCCCGGCGCAGCTTGGTGAGCTTCTTGTCCTTCAGCCCGGTGATCTCGGTCTCGTCCAGGTAGATCTGCCCGGACGAGACGGTGTCGAGACCGGCGAGGCAGTGCATCAGGGTGGACTTGCCGGACCCGGAGGGTCCCATGATCGCGGTGAACTGACCGCGGGTGATGTCCACGTCGACGTGGTCGAGCGCGACGACACGGGTCTCACCGGACCCGTAGGCCTTGACGACCTGCCGCGCCCGCGCGGCTACGGCCGTTCGCCCTCCAGTGCCCCCGTGCCTGGGAATGGTCACAGCCGAAGTCACGGTAGTTCTCCTCATGTCGGAATGCGCTGACGAATGGGTGGCGCGTCGGACAGGTGCCGGATGTGCGAGGCGCCGTGCGAAAGAGTCTGTCGGCGGGAGGGGGTCCCGCGCGCTGGTGCTCGGGCCCGTCTTCCCGGGGGGGTTAACCCCACCCCCCTGACGTGGTGCCTGCCGCCCCCCAGCGGCATAAAGCCAGGTTAAGGACGGGTCCTGGCCTTCTCCTCCTCCGCCGGTACGAACCCTCCCCGGGCCGTAGGACGGAGTTACCCCTAGGGGCCGTCCACCGCGGGGTGGAGGCTCCCTAGGGGTTGTCTCCACCCGCCGCCCCCGACCGGCGCCGGCGGACGCGGTCCGGCCCGTCCAGGATCCGTCCTCCCGTGACGTGAGGATCAAGTGGGAAGCTGACCTCCGGCGAAGTGGGTGCAAGGGGCACCGGAACGGCGGGGGGCATCAGGTGGGGGACATCCGACCGGCGACACGCGAGGACGCGCGGGCGGCCGCGCCCCACGGACGGCGGGCGGTCGTCGCCGCCCTCATGCTCTCCATGGCCCTGGCCGCGCTCGACTCCACCGTCGTCTCCACCGCAGTCCCGCAGATCGTCGGCGACCTGGGCGGCTTCTCCGTCTTCTCCTGGCTGTTCTCCGGCTATCTGCTCGCCGTGACCGTCACCCTGCCGGTCTACGGCAAGCTGTCCGACACCTTCGGCCGCAAGCCGGTGCTGATCGCCGGGGCGGCCCTCTTCCTGCTCGGCTCGCTGCTGTGCGCGCTGGCCTGGAACATGGGCGCGCTCATCGCGTTCCGGGTCGTGCAGGGCCTGGGCGGCGGGGCGTTGCAGGGCACGGTGCAGACGCTGGCCGCCGATCTGTACCCGCTGAAGGAGCGGCCGAAGATCCAGGCGAAGCTGTCGACGGTGTGGGCGGTCTCCGCGGTCGCGGGGCCCGGCCTGGGCGGGATCCTGGCCGCCTACGCGGACTGGCGCTGGATCTTCCTCGTCAACCTGCCCATCGGGGCGGTGGCCCTGTGGCTGATCGTCCGTCACCTGCACGAGCCGCGGCGCGAACCGGCGCCGTCCGCGGGGAACGCGCCCGTACGCGCGCGTGTCGACTGGGCGGGGGCGCTCGCCGTGTTCGCGTGCGGCGGGGTGCTGCTGATCGCGCTGGTACAGGGCGGGGTGGCGTGGCCCTGGCTGTCGTGGCCGTCGCTGGCCCTGTTCGGCACGGGGCTGGCCCTGTCCGGGCTCGTCGTGGTCGTCGAACGCCGGGCCGCCGCGCCGATCATCCCGGGCTGGGTGTGGCGGCGGCGCACGATCGCGGCGGTCAACCTCGCGCTGGGCGCGCTGGGCCTGCTGATGGTGGCCCCCACGGTGTTCCTGCCGACGTACGCCCAGTCGGTGCTGGGGCTGGAGCCGGTGGCCGCCGGGTTCGTGCTCTCCGTCTGGACGCTGAGCTGGCCGCTGTCCGCCGCCCTCAGCCAGCACGTCTACCGGCGCATCGGCTTCCGGGACACCGCGCTGCTGGGCATCGGCGCGGCCACGCTGATCCTGTTCGCGTTCCCGTTCCTGCCGTACCCGGGCGCGGCCTGGCAGCCGGCCCTGCTGATGCTGCTGCTCGGCGCGGCGCTGGGCCTCTTCCAGCTCCCGCTGCTGGTCGGCGTGCAGTCGACGGTGGGGTGGTCGGAACGCGGGACCACGACGGCCTCGGTGCTGTTCTGCCGCCAGACCGGGCAGACGATCGGCGCGTCGGTGTTCGGCGCGGTCGCCAACGGGGTCCTGGCGGCGCGGCTGGGCGGCGCGGGAGACCTGGACTCCGTCACCCGCGCCCTCGACGCCGGGACGGCGCCCGACGTCACCCGGCACGCCATCGCGAGCGCCGTGCACGCCGTGTACCTGGGCGCGGCGTGCGCGGCGGCGCTGGCCTTCCTGGTCCTGCTGTGCGTGGCCCCGCGTCGCTTCCCCGTGCTGACGGAGTGACACCTCCGCAGGCCTCGGCGCACGGGTTAACGCGGGTAACACCCCAGCTCAGAGGGTATTTCGCGCAGTAAGCGCATACCGACCGACCAGTTTGGTGAAAACCCTTCGCAGCCCTCGTACTCCCGAGTAACGTGCGTCCCTCGCCCCGCCCCCCACTCCCTGCGGTCCGCCGCCACGGACCCGAGCCGCGCAAGGAGCACGGGATGTCACACGACCCGTCACGCCCCGCCCCCACCTACCCGTGGCAGCCGCCGCCCCGCCCGCCCGAGCCCCCGCCGCGCCCGTCGCCCGACCGCGTCCCGCCGGGCCGCCACAGCGACCTGCGGGTCCTGCGCGGCGCCTACCGACGCCAGCGGCGGGTGGCCACGCTCACCGCGCTCGGCTACTTCGTCGTCTTCCTGGTCCTGTCGGCGTTCGCGCCGTCCCTGATGACCGCCTCGGTGACCGCCGGCGTGCCCGCCGGACTGCTGCTCGCCCTGGTCCAACTCCCCGTCACCCTGCTGGCGATCGCCCTGTACGAACGGACCGCGAGCCGCCAGGTGGACCCCCTCGCGGACCGCATCCGCAAGCTCTCCGAGATCGACGCGAAGCGGGACGCGCGCGGAAACCGCCCCAGGGAGGCCGGACGATGACGGAGTTCAGCGACAGCGCGCAGACGATGTCCCTCGTCGCGTTCACCGCGATCGCGACGATCACCCTGCTGCTGTGCGTGATGACCGGGCCCGACCGCGACGACCTCGACGAGTTCTACACCGGCTACCGGTCCCTGTCCCCGCTGCGCAACGGCCTGGCCGTCGCGGGCGACTACATCTCGGCCGCCACCGTCCTCGGCACCGGCGGCGTGATCGCCCTGTGCGGCTACGACGGTGTCGTCCTCGCCCTCAGCACCGCGCTCTCCCTGATGCTGCTGATGTTCCTGCTGGCCGAACCGCTGCGCAACGCGGGCCGGTTCACGATGGGCGACGCGCTGGCCCGCCGTATGCCGGGACGCGCCGTGCGGATCACGGCCTGTGCGGTGACGCTCGCCGCGCTGCTGCCGATGATGCTCGTGCAGCTCGCCGGCACCGGCCAGCTCCTCGCCTTCATCCTGGGTTTCTCGGGCGCCTCGGTGAAGACGGGCTGCGTCGTCTGCATGGGCGTGCTGATGATCAGCTACGCGGCCATCGGCGGCATGAAGGGCACCGCGCTCATCCAGATGATGAAGATCGTGATGCTGCTCGGCTCCGGCGCCGCCGTCGCCGCGCTCGTCCTGCACCGCTTCGACTGGAACCCGGGCACCCTTTTCGACGCGGCGGCCGAGGGCAGCGGTGTCGGCGACGCCTTCCTGCGCTCGGGGCTGGAGTTCGCCGGCGGCCCCTACCCGCGCGTCGACATGATCACCGCTCAGCTGTCCGTCGTCCTGGGCGGTGCCTGTCTGCCGCACATCACCATGCGCATGTACACCGCCTCCAGCGCCCGCCAGGTGCGCCGCTCGATGTCCTGGGCGGTGTCCGCGGTCGCCCTGTTCGTGCTGGTCATGACGGTGGTCGGCTTCGGCGCGACGGCGCTCGTCGGCCGCGTGGTGATCGCCCGGGCGGACCCGCAGGGCAACACCGCCTATCTGCTCGGCTCCCGGGCCGCCTTCGGCAACGGGGTCTCCACGGGCGAGGCCCTCCTGTTCACCGCGGTCACGACGGCGATCTTCCTCACCGTCCTCGCCTCGGTGGCCGGCATGATCCTCGCCTGCGCCAACTCCCTCGCCCACGACGTCTTCGCCGCACGCGCCACCAAGACGGCCCCGCACCGCGAGATGCTCCTGGCCCGGCTGTCCGCGCTCGCCGTCGGCGCCCCGACGATCCTGCTCGCCACCCAGGTCCAGCACCGCAGCCTCCAGCCCCTGGTCACCCTCTCCTTCTGCCTCGGCGCCTCGGCCCTCGCCCCCGCCCTCGTCTACAGCCTCTTCTGGCGCCGCTACACCCGGACGGGCCTGCTCGCCACCCTCATCGGCGGCACCGTCTCCGTCCTGGTCCTCATGCCGGGCACGAACCTCGTGTCGGGTTCACCGGTCTCCGCCTTCCCCGAGGCGGACTTCAACTGGTTCCCCTTCACCACCACCGGCATCGTCACCGTCCCCCTCGGCTTCGCCCTCGGCTGGCTGGGCACGGTGGCCTCCGGCCGCCACAAGGCGGACGAGCAGCGCCGCCACTACGAGGCGGTCGAGGGCCGCATCCTCGCGGGCGCGGTACGGGGGGAGAAATGAACGGGGTCGAGTGGTGGAGTGCGGTGAGCGAGGTGCGGTGAGCGAAGTGAGCGGGGTGAAGTGAGCGGGGTGTAGTGAGCGGAGGCGCGCGCGGTTCAGTCGACCGCGCGGCCGGTGAGGGCGCTCAGGCTGTTGCGGACGTGGTCCATGTGCGCCTGCACGTCGTCCCGCCGTTCGCCGTGCTCCCGCAGCAGCCGCTCGGTCTCGCGCGCGGTGCGCTCCTCACGCGCGCGTGCCTCGGCGAGGAGTTCGGCCGCACGCGCGTGTGCCTCCTCCTGGAGCAGCCGGGCCGACTCCCCGGCCTCCGCCAACGCCCGCTCGGCCTCGGACAGTGCCGTCTGCGCGCGGGCCACCGACCGCTCGTGCCGCGCGTCGAGCGCCTCCGCCCGCCCGGCCGCCTCGCGCTCCGCCGCGGCCCACCGCTCGGCGTGCTCCTTCTCCTGCTCGGCGAGCATGCCCGCGGTGCGCTGGCGCACCTCGCGCAGGGCGGCCAGCGCCTCGCCGCGGTACTCCTTGACGTCGCGCCGGGTGCCGACGCGCAGTTCGTCGGCCTCGGCGCGCGCGGCCAGCAGCCACAGACGGGCGCGCTCCTCGGCCTCCGCACGCCGCTCGTCCGCCTCCTCCTGTGCCGCCCGGCGCACCTCCAGGGCGCGCTCCTCGGCCTGCGCGACGTGCTCCCGCGCCTCGCCCCGCGCGCGGTCGCGGACGTCCGCCGCCTCCTCCAGAGCGAGCTGGAGCAGACGTCGTGCGCGCTCCCCCAGGGCCTCGTACGTCTGCGGCGCGAGCCGTGTCACCACCTCGCGCAGGTGCCCGGCCTCGGCCTCCATCTCCCGGGCGAGCACCGTGAGCCGGGCGGCCCGCTCCCAGGCGGCGTCCCGGTCGGCGCAGAGCGCGGCGGTGTGGGCCTCGACCTGTTCCGGCCGGTATCCGCGGCCGCGAACGGTCACGAACCCCGGCGGTGACACCGATGCGCTGCTCATCCTGGAACCCCTCGCCACCCGACGGACACGACACGATGATGCCGCGCACATCTTGATGTATCGGGACCAAGTGTTCATAACGCGACACTCCGCCCATGGTCACGGCCGAACCCGGACACAAGAGGTCCCGGCGCGAGCCCGAAGGGGCCGGACCGGACAGAAAAGGGGCCGGGCCCGATCATCCGATCGGGCCCGGCCCTCACGCGTCGGCGACCCGCCGCCGCTGCCGCCGCCGCGGGACACGGCGGCCGCGTCTCACAGCAGCCCGTCCCACATCTGCTCCAGCAGGACCGACCACCAGCTCTCGGGCGAACCCAGCGCCGCCGGGTCGAGCGAGGCCAGCTGCGCCTGGAAGTCGACGGTCCAGCGGCCCGCCTGCTCCTGGTTCAGGCCGAACCGCAGCCGCCACATCCGCCCCAGCAGCGCCAGGCAGCGCGCGAACTCCGGCAGCCCGGTGTTCACGAACTGCGGCGGTACGGGCGCACCGCCCGGACCCGCCTCCACCGGCACGGCGACGATGTTCGCCGTCCCGTACTGCACACAGATCGCCTTGCCGAAGTCGGTGCCCATGACGAGATACGAGCCCGCGTCGGACGCCGGCTGCACGCCGCGTTCGGCCGCCATCTCCGCCAGCGTCGGCACCGGCCTGCCCGGCTGGGCCTGCGCCCAGAAGAACGGCCCGAGGTCCGCCGGGAGACCCGCGACCACCAGCGTGTGCGCGACGACCGGCGGCACGCCCTGGCGGGACACCGCGGCCTGCTCGAAGCGGAACACCGAGGGCCCGAACACCCCCGCCAGCTCCTGGCCGATCGCCTCCGGCGGGACCGGCGGCACCGCCTGCACGGGCGGCAGCGGCGCACGGACGGGCGCCGGACGCGCCGGACCGTCCGCCACCTGATGCAACTCGCCCTGATGGGCGAGCAGTTGCTGCATGCCCTGCTGCCGGCTCGCGTGGTCCGTGCCGTACGGCGCGATGCTCGTGATCCGCGCCTGCGGCCACTGCTCGCGGATCATCCGCGCGCAGTAGGCGCCCGGCAGCTCGCACGACTCCAGCTCCGTGTGCAGCTCCAGCACCTGGTCCGGGGGCACGTTCATCGCCCGCAGCTCGTGGAAGATCTGCCACTCCGGGTGCGGCGTCCCCGGCGCCGAACGCCGGATCAGCTGCTGCTCCGAGCCGTCCTGCGCGCGGTAGCGCAGCACCGCCTGGTAGCCCGGACCCACGGTGGGCAGCCCCTGCTGCTGGGGATACCCGTACGCGGGCGGCTGCCCCGGCACCGGCCCGCCCTGCGGCGGGGCCGGCGGACGCGGAGCACCGGGGGCGGCGGGAGCCGGACCGGGGGCGCCCGGGAAGCCGGGGCCACCGGGACCACCCGGGAAACCGGCACCCGGAGCGCCCGGAGCCTGCGGGGGCGGGGGCGCGCCGGGACCGCCCGCGCCGGGCCCGGCCAGCATGGTCTGCGCGTGGTGGACGGCGCCCTGCCCACCGGGAGCACCCGGGAAGCCCGGGGAACCCGCGCCGGGGGCACCCGGAACCGGCTGCGCACCAGGAGCACCGGGCGCACCGGGGCCGCCCGGAGGCTGCGGCGCGCCCGGACCCATGCGACCGGGGTCGGCGAGCATCGTCGCGGCATGGTGGACGCCACCGGGAGGCGTGCCCCCGGGCGCGTTCGGGCCGGCGGGAGCGCCGGGTGCGCCGGGCGGTCCCGGCGGCTGCGGCGCGCCTGCCGTACCCGGTGCCACCGGAGCGCCGATGCCGTCGGGACCCAGGGACGACACGAGTTGCGTGGGCACGTAGGCGCCCCCCGGGGCGCCGGGCGCACCCGGTCCCGGAGGCGGCGGCGCGGGCGTGTCGCCCGGGCGGGCGCCCGGGGTTCCCGGCGCGCCCGGCGGAGGCGGCGGCTGCGACCCCGCGCCCCGGTTGCGGCGCGGCGGGGGCGCCGCCTTGCTGGTCGCGGCGTCGGCGATGTCACCGGCGTTCGCCGCCAGCGGCCGCAGGGGAGTGCCCGGACCGGCCGGGGGCGGCGGGACGTCCACGCCCTGCGGATGACCGTGGGACCCGCCGACGGGAGGCGGTGTCCCCGGTCCGCCGGGCGCACCCGGCGTCTGCGGATAGCCGTACGACGCGGCCGCCGGGCCGGAGGACGACGGAGCCGGGGTGTTCCCGGCGCCCGCACCGCCCGGTCCCGAGCCGCCCTGTCCCGGAGCACCCAGCGCCGGCGAGACCGCCGTCGGAGGGAGCCGGCTGCCGCCCGAGATCAGCGCCGTCTTGGCGTCCGGCGCGGAGACCGGCGGCACCGCCTCGTCGTCGGAGCCGCTCAACGGCGGCGCGGACACGGTGGCGGGCAGCGGAACGGAACGGTCGTCACCGGCGTCGGCGTTGGTGTCCGTACCCGCCCACGGTGTCGCACCGACCGGAGCGGCGGGCGCGGCGGGACCGGCCGGTCCCCCGGCCCCCGGCGCCGAGCCGGCACCCGCACCCCCCGGCACCCCGGCCTGGGTCTCGGGCAGCCCGCTCCCCGGCACGCCGCCCTGGGTCCGCGGAAGCGAGGGGTCACCACCGGCGGGCACACCACCGCCGGAACCGGGCGCGCCGGACGACGGCCCCGCCGCGGGACCCGGCACCGGACCGGAGTCCCGTACGGAGTTCGCACCGGAATCCGCGCGGGAATCCGCGCCGGAGCCCGGACCCGTGTCCGCACCGGAGGCCCGAGCGGCGTCCGGGGAGGCCCCGGCATCCGCCCGCTCGCCCTCGGCCCGGTCCGCGATGCCCAGCTTGTCCGCCGCCTCCTGCAACCACTCCGGCGGCGACAGCAGGAACGACGTCTGGTTCAGGTCCACCCGGGCCGCGGGCGCCGGCACCGCGTCCGCGGGAGCGTCCGGACGGCCGTACTCCTCCTCGTACCGGCGGACGACCTCCCCCACCGGCACCGCCGGCCACAGCGTGGCCTCCCCGCTGTCCCGGGCGATCACCAGCCGCTGCGCGCCGCCGTCCGAACGCGGGCCCTCGGCCCGGTCCTCGGCCCACACCACGAACCCGAGTCCGAACTCCCGTACCCGCACCTCACGGTGCTGGTACGCCGGAACGTCCCCGTTGATCCACTCTTCGGCGCGCTCCTGCGCCTGCGCGAACGTCACCATCGTCCAGCTCACTCCCCCACCGAAGACGCCGCGTCCACCGGCACCGCACGCGCGAACCCGCCGTCCACCATCAGATTCGCCACCGTCTCCAACTCCGGCGGGCTGCCCGCCAGCCGCGACAGGAAGGCGTCGAAGTCCTCACCGCACGGCAGCAGCAGCCGCTCCATGCGCTCGGCGGGCGACCACGCCGGATCCACGTCCCGCACGTCGTCGTAGGCGCAGAACCAGACCGAACCGGCCCGCTCGCCCCGCACCTTCACGGCCAGCAGGCCGCCCTGCACGAACCCGACACCCAGATAGTCCTTCGTCAGGTGGTCGCGCAGACACTTGTTCACGTACACCAGGTCGTTCACCGCGGCCTCGTCGCGGACCGTGAAGAACGGCTGGTCCACCAGCAGCCCGAGCTCCGCGTCCAGCGCCGTGCCCACCGGAGCGCACCCGCCCGCCGCCTTCACGAACGACCGGTACGCCCCGGGCAGCCGGTAGCCGAGGTCCTCCTCGACGCCCTGGACCTGCTGCTCCGTCACCGCCACACCCGACTTCGGCAGACCGAAGTGCGCCGGACGCGTCTCCTGCAACGGCCGCGTCCCCCGCTTCGCCTGGTCCACCACCGCCGACGACACCCCGCCGTGGTGCCGCAGCAGCGCCTTCACCTCGACCGGGACCAGCTCCAGCCGCCGCGACCCCACCACGTGGTGCCACGTCCAGCCGTGCGGCGTCGCCACGCTCGGCACCGTGTCCCACAGCGTGTGCCCCGAGGCCGCCAGGGCCGCGTTCGCCGAGACGTAGTCCGTCAGCCGCAGCTCGTCCACGCCGAAGCCCTCCGGCGGATCCGCGATCTCCGCCGCCGCTCGCGCGTACGGCGAGAAATCCGGGTAGCCCCGCTCGTCCATCCGCACACCCCTCGGGTGCCGTGCCGCCCGGACCGGGTCCGGGAAATGCACGACCTGCCCCGCGTAGGCCGCGTTCGGCGGCGCGGCCTGTTGCCCGAGCCGACCTGTCGTCATGGCGGTTGCCCCCTGCGGCACTCTGTACGGCCCGCGGCGGCCGGTTCCGTTTCCGGACCCGCCCACCACGCCCCGTATCGACTGTCTCCAACAATCTCCAACGCGCGTCAACCGCGCGCCGACGGTGCCGACAGCCTATGCGGTACGACGACGGCGGTCACCGGCCCTCCGCTTCCGTGACCAGCCGTCACCCCGCCGTCACGACCGGCCCGGACCCGGGCGTGTCGCACCGCCCCAGCTTCCCCACCGGCCACGCCATTTGGCACTCTGTGACGTCCGGGGGGATGCACGGGAGGGGAAGACGATCATGAACGCGACACAGACGGGGCCGCACACCGGCAGGCCGGACGACCTGCACACCCGCGACACGGCGGCCCACGGCACCGGGCCCGACGACGGCCCGCGCACCGGCCCGTCCGGCGATCCCCGCATCGGCTGGTCCGCCACCGAGGGCCCCGGCACCCCCGTCCTGCGCCACCGCCGCGACGGCATACTGCCCACCGTCGCCGCCGCCCTCTCCGTCCGCGGCGCCACCCTCACCAGCACCGCCGCGCGCGGCGACCGGGCCCCCGCCCTGCACCCGCTCGTCCAGGACTTCCTCGACACCCTCACCAGCGCCCAGCGCGACCGCTTCACCGGCCGCTGCGCCGAGGCGCTGCTCATCTCCCGCCATCTGACCGCCGCGGACGCCGCCCGCAGCAGACGCGCCGCCCGCCGCCCCATGACCAACGGCGAAGCCCGCAAGACCCTCAGACAGGCCAAGCTCACCACCCGCCGCATCCGCGAGGACGGTGACCCCCTGCACGGCAGCTTCGCCACCCCCTGCCGCGCGTGCACCGCCCTCAGCGACCACTTCGGCGTCCGGATCGTCGACCCCTCGGCCGACGGCAGCTGAACCCACGACCACCCCAGTCCCCCCGTCCGCCCCCGCACAGAACGGCACGACGGCCCCACCGGGCCCCGCACCACCAGCTCGACGAACGAAGGGCCGATGCACCCCGACCGCACCTCCACCACCCGTTTCCCCGTCCCCGTGGACGCCGCCCTGCGCGCCGCCGGCTGGCAGCCCGGACGGTGGGACATCAAACAGGCCGAGATCTGGGCCGACACCCTGCGCGACCACACCTCGCCCGCCGGCCACCGCCACGCGGTCTTCCCCGCGGCCGTCGAAGCCTGGGCCGAGTTCGGCGGTCTCACGATCACCCCCGCGGGACCCGGCCGCCAGGTCGCGCCCCCCACCCTCCACCTCGACCCCCTGCACGGCCTCCACCTCGCCCGCACCCTCGCCGACCTCGGCCGCGCCCTGGACACCGACGTCGCCCCCCTCGGCACCGAGACCGACACCCAGGGGCTCCTCGCCATCGACGCCATCGGCCGCGTCTACGCCCTCGACCACACCGGCGACTGGTACCTCGGCCCCGACATCGACCAAGCCCTCGGCGCACTCACCGGCGGCATCGAACCCGTACGCCTCACCGCAGGCTGACCGACCGGCCACCCCGCGCCGGGCACCCCCCACACGCCCGCGCCCGCTCCCACGTCCGGGCCCGCGCACCCGCCCGCGCCGGCAGCGAGCCCCGGCCCGGGAGCCCTGGGCCTACGACGCCGGAATCACCGCCGACACCCGGAAACCGCCCGCCTCCGTCGGCCCGGACACGAACACCCCGCCCAGCGCCACCACCCGCTCCTTCATCCCCACCAGGCCGTTGCCCCCCGACGGCAGCCCCGCCGACACCGACCCCATCTCCGGCGGCGCCCCGTTCTCCACCTGCATCGCGATCTCCCCCGCCCGGTGCGCCAACCGCACATGCGCCTTCGCGCCGACCGCGTGCTTGTGGACGTTCGTCAACGCCTCCTGGACCACCCGGTACGCCGTCTGCTCCACCTCCGGCGCGTACGAGCGCACCTCACCCTCCACCCACAGCTCCACCACCATCCCCGCGGCCGCCGACTGCCCGACCAGCTCCTCCAGCTCCGACAGACACGGCCCCTCCCCCTCCTCCACCACCACGGCGGCGGCCACCGCCACCAACGGCACCGAGGCCGCCCGCTCCCCCGCCCCGCCGCTGCGCAGCACCCCGAGCATCTCCCGCAGCTCGGTCAACGCCTGCCGGCCCATGTCGCCCACCAGAGCGGCGTTGCGCACCGCCTTCTCCGGATCCTTGCGCGCGATCGCCTGCAACGCCGCCGCGTGCACCACCATCAGACTCACCCGGTGCGCCACCACGTCGTGCATCTCCCGCGCGATCCGGGTGCGCTCCTCGCCCCGCGCCCACTGCGCGCGCTCCTCCGCCCGCTCCGCGAGCAACTGCAACTCCCGCTCGAGGCTGTCGGCCCGCTCCCGCAGGCTCTCCATGAGCCGCCGCCGCGCGCCGACGTACATCCCCAGCAGCAGGGGCGGCGCCGTGAGTCCCAGCGAGGTCGTGATGGCGGCGAACGGGATGAACCAGTCGCCGATGGTCAGCCGGCCCTGGTCCATGCTCTGGCGTACCCGCACGAACGTCACGATCAGCGTGCCCACCAGCTGCATCCCGGCGAGCGAGGCGATGATCCGCCGGGGCAGCTCCGAAGCGGCCAGCGTGTACAGCCCCACGATGCCCATCAGGTAGCCCATCTGGGCGGGCGTGATCGCGATCGACACCAGCACCACGGCGATGGGCCACTTGCGCCGGACCACCAGCACCGAACCGGCCAGCAGCCCGAACACCACCCCGGCCGCGGGCGGGATCCCCGCGTCCCGCGCGAACGGGACGCCCTCCACCGCGCACTCCACGGCGGACACGAGCCCGAGGCTCCAGTCGAACGCCGCGCTCCGCCGTCTGGCCCACCACAGCGGCCCTCCCCGGGCCGCGGTGTCCTCTTCCCCCGTCGTGGTCATGGCTCCAGCCTACGGGCGCGGCACCCGGCTTTTCCGGCGACTTTCTGCGGCCGAATCCCACCGATATCGCTCGAACAGGCGATCCAGGACCGTTCGATGCCGGAATCGATCGTTCCGCACGCACGGTATGCCCGCGGCACATTCAGTGCGCAAGCCGACCTACACCGTCGCATCGAGGGTCGGTGGTACGGCATAGTGGGGGGCGCCACTCGACGGCCCGGCCGAATGTCCGGTCCGGTCGATTTCATTCCCCCGTGGTGTAATTGGCAGCACTGTGGCTTTTGGTGCCATCTGTCCGGGTTCGAGTCCTGGCGGGGGAGCTTTACCAGAACCGGGCTCTGACAGCACTGTCAGGGCCCGCTCTCATGTCCCCCCGGAAACGCCCCGGTATCCTTCGGATGTCCCACCCCACTCCACAGCCGAAGGGCATCTTCCGTGAGCGCCAATCGCCCGGCAGCCGTCGTCGTTCTCGCAGCGGGTGAGGGCACCCGTATGAAGTCGGCCATACCGAAGGTCCTGCACGAGATCAGCGGCCGCTCTCTCGTGGGCCATGTGCTCGCCGCCTCCCGTGAGTTGGACCCCGAGAACCTGGTCGTCGTCGTGGGGCACGCGCGCGAGAAGGTCACCGCGCACCTGAGCGGGATCGACCCGGCCGTGCGCACCGCCGTGCAGGAGGAGCAGAACGGCACCGGGCACGCGGTCCGGATGGGCCTGGAGCAGCTCGGCGGCGGCGTCGACGGCACGGTGGTCGTCGTCTGCGGTGACACCCCGCTGCTGACGGGCGCGACCCTCGCGGCGCTGGCGGCCACCCACCACGCGGACGGCAACGCCGTCACCGTGCTGACGGCACAGGTGCCGGACGCGACGGGCTACGGACGCATCGTGCGCGACGACGCCTCGGGCGCCGTGACCGCGATCGTCGAGCACAAGGACGCCTCCGAGGCCGTGCTGGCGATCCGGGAGATCAACTCCGGGGTGTTCGCGTTCGACGGGCAGCTGCTGGCCGACGCGCTGAAGAAGGTCCGCACGGACAACAGCCAGGGCGAGGAGTACCTGACCGACGTGCTGGGGATCCTGCGGGAGGCCGGTCACCGGGTCGGGGCTTCCGTGGCCGCCGACCACCGCGAGATCGCCGGGATCAACAACCGTGTGCAGCTGAGCGAGGCGCGCCGGATCCTCAACGACCGGCTGCTGACCGCGGCGATGCTGTCGGGGGTGACCGTGATCGACCCGGCGACGACCTGGGTCGACGTCACCGTCACCTTCGAGCAGGACGCCGTCGTGCACCCCGGTACGCAGCTGCTGGGCGCCACGCACCTCGGCGAGGGCGCCGAGGTGGGTCCGAACAGCCGGCTGAAGGACACGAGGGTGGGTGCGGGGGCCCGGGTGAACAACACGGTGTCCGACGGCGCCGACCTCGGCCCGGACGCGTCGGTGGGGCCGTACGCCTATCTGCGGCCGGGCACGCGGCTGGGGGCGAAGGGCAAGATCGGCACGTACGTGGAGACGAAGAACGCCTCCATCGGCGAGGGCACGAAGGTCCCCCACCTGTCCTACGTCGGGGACGCGACGATCGGTGATTACAGCAACATCGGTGCGGCCAGCGTCTTCGTGAACTACGACGGGGAGAGCAAGCACCACACCACCGTCGGCTCGCACTGCAAGACGGGTTCGGACAACATGTTTGTGGCTCCTGTCACGGTCGGGGACGGCGCGTACACCGCCGCCGGGTCCGTGATCACCAAGGATGTGCCGCCCGGTTCGCTGGCCGTGGCCCGTGGTCAGCAGCGCAATATCGAGGGCTGGGTGGCCCGTAAGCGTCCGGGCAGCGCCGCGGCGAAGGCGGCCGAGACGGCCTCCCGCCAGGCCGAAAGCGAAAGCTGACCGGAAACGGGCGCGTCGAACACGGCGTACCGTGATAAGTGCACACCCGCACCCCACCAGCTGAGACGGCCCCGTCGCGCCCAGCGGCGAGGTATCTCGACATCCAGCTGAGACACCTCTGAGGAGACAGTGCTGTGACCGGGATCAAGACGACCGGCGAGAAGAAGATGATGTTCTTCTCCGGCCGCGCCCACCCCGAGCTTGCCGAGGAGGTCGCCCACCAGCTGGGGGTCGGGGTCGTTCCGACCAAGGCCTTCGATTTCGCCAACGGTGAGATCTATGTGCGCTACCAGGAGTCGGCGCGTGGCGCGGACTGCTTCCTGATCCAGAGCCACACGGCTCCGATCAACAAATGGATCATGGAACAGCTGATCATGATCGACGCGCTGAAGCGCGCGTCGGCCCGTTCGATCACGGTGATCGTGCCGTTCTACGGCTACGCCCGTCAGGACAAGAAGCACCGCGGGCGTGAGCCCATCTCGGCCCGTCTGATCGCGGACATGATGAAGACGGCGGGTGCGGACCGCATCCTGACCGTGGATCTGCACACGGACCAGATCCAGGGCTTCTTCGACGGCCCGGTGGACCACCTCTTCGCGCTGCCGCTGCTCGCCGACTACGTCGGCAGCAAGGTGGACCGCGAGAAGCTGACCGTCGTGTCGCCGGACGCGGGCCGGGTCCGGGTCGCGGACCGGTGGTGCGACCGGCTGGGCGCGCCGCTGGCGATCGTGCACAAGCGGCGCGACAAGGACGTGGCGAACCAGGTGACGGTCCACGAGGTCGTGGGCGAGGTCAAGGGCCGGGTCTGTGTGCTGGTCGACGACATGATCGACACCGGTGGCACGATCTGCGCCGCCGCGGACGCGCTGTTCGCGCACGGCGCGGAGGACGTGATCGTGACGGCGACGCACGGTGTGCTGTCGGGTCCGGCGGCCGACCGCCTGAAGAACTCGAAGGTGAGCGAGTTCATCTTCACCAACACCCTGCCGACCCCGGGCGAGCTGGAGGTCGACAAGATCACGGTGCTGTCCATCGCGCCGACGATCGCCAACGCGGTCCGCGAGGTGTTCGAGGACGGCTCGGTGACGAGCCTCTTCGACGAGCAGTGACGGTCCCCGTCTAGATCGATTTCGTGTACGGCCTTCCCGCTGCGTAAACTGTCCCAGTTGCTCGGCGAGGGAGGCCGTACACGTGTGTTCCGCGTGTGTACGGCGGTCCGTTATCGACGCGCTCTTCGTAGCAGGCCGACGGTTTGGCCGGGTGACCACCTTCCCCCCTTTTCTACGAGGAGTGAACATGGCCGAGGTCAAGCTCGCAGCCGAGACCCGCACCGAGTTCGGCAAGGGCGCCGCCCGCCGTATCCGCCGTGACAGCAAGGTTCCCGCCGTGGTCTACGGCCACGGTGTCGACCCCGTGCACATCACGCTGCCGGGCCACGAGCTCCAGCTCGCGCTGCGCACCCCGAACGTCCTGCTGAGCCTGGAGATCGACGGCAAGACGCAGCTGGCCATCCCGAAGGCCGTGCAGCGCGACGCGATCAAGGGCTTCCTGGACCACGTCGACCTGCTGCTCGTCAAGCGCGGCGAGAAGGTCAACGTCGAGGTCTTCGTCCACACCGAGGGCGACCTGGCCCCGGGTGCCTACCTGCTCGAGCACGTCCTGAGCACGCTGACCGTCGAGGCCGAGGCCACGCACATCCCCGAGTCGGTCACGGTCTCCATCGAGGGCCTGGAGGCCGGCGCCTCCATCCTCGCGAAGGACATCCCGCTCCCCAAGGGCACGACGCTGGCGATCGACGAGGACGCGGTCGTCCTCCAGGTCCTGGCCGCCCAGGCGGAGGAGGCCCCGGCCGAGGCCGAGGCCGAGGCCACCGAGGCCTGATCCTCCGGATTCTCATCCCGTCGGCCGCCGCTTCCCCCGGGGAGCGGCGGCCTGCGTGTAGCCCCCGCGGGTGCGGCCCGGGGGGCGCCTTTTCGTGTGTGCAGCCGCTGCGTGGAGTCGAGGAGACATGGACGTGACGACCGATGCCGGTGCCCCCTGGCTGATCGCGGGCCTGGGCAATCCCGGTCCGGAGTACGCCATGAACCGGCACAACGTCGGTTTCATGGTGGCGGATCTGCTGGCCGAGCGGATCGGGGGCCGGTTCAAGCGGGCGGGGAAGGCGCAGGCCCAGGTGGTGGAGGGCCGGCTGGGTCCGCCGGGTCCGGGGAGCCGGCGGGTGGTGCTGGTGAAGCCGATGTCGTTCATGAACGTGTCGGGCGGTCCGGTGAACGCGCTGCGGGACTTCTACAAGGTCCCGGTGGCGAACATCGTGGCGGTCCATGACGAGCTGGACATCGACTACGGCGTGCTGCGGCTCAAGCTCGGCGGCGGGGACAACGGGCACAACGGCCTGAAGTCGATGACCAAGGCGATGGGCGCGGAGTACCACCGGGTGCGGTTCGGGATCGGGCGGCCGCCGGGGCGCATGCAGGTGGCGGACTTCGTGCTGAAGGACTTCTCCTCGGCCGAGCGCAAGGAACTGGACTACTTCGTGGACCGTGCGGCGGACGCGGTGGAGGCACTGGTGCTGGAGGGCCTGGAGCGGGCCCAGAGCACGTACAACTCCTGACTTGTCGCCCGGAGAGGTTGACGGGCCGTTCAGGCATGGCCAATGATCCCGGCCATGCCTGCCACCGCCGCTTCGTCCCCTCGCCATCGGGCGCACTCCCGCAAGGGTTCGGCCAAGGGCCGGGCCGCGGGCGGCGCGGGCCCGGCCAAGGGTCCGGGAAAGACGTCCGCCGGGGGTGCGGCCGGGGCGCCCGGCCCGGGCGGTGCCCGTGGTCCGGGTGGGGCGCGGGCCTCCGTGCCGGTGGCCGCGTTGCGGTTCGGGCGGGTGGTGGCGATGAGTGTGATCGCCGTGCTGATCCTGGTCGCGGGGGTGTGGGGCTCCTGGGGGTCCGCCCAGCACGTGATGCTGACGAAGGGCCGGGAGCAGGGCACGGTCGTGGTGACGCGGTGCGGCGCGGACACGTGCGCGGGGCCGTACACGCCGCTGTCCGCCGGGTCGACGGCACGCGCGCGCGTGGTGATCGAGAAGTCGGTGGCGGTCCGCAAGGGCGGGGTCTACACGGTGGTGATCAAGCCGGGCGGTGACGAGGCCGTTCGGTCGGGTCCGGCCGGGGTGCTGTACGCGTGGGTGCCGTTGGGCGGGGCGCTGCTGCTGGCGTCGGTGGTGGTCGCGGGCGGTCTGGGGCGGGTGCGGGCGGGCTGGGTGCTGGCGGGGTCGGGGGTGGCGTTGCTGACGGCGGCGTTCGTCGCCGTGTGAGCGCGCCGGGCCGTGGCCGGCCCCATGACGTGAGGGTGCCCCCGGGTCCGTGCGGATCCGGGGGCACCCTTCGTGCGTGCCGGGCGGCGGGCGCCCGGGTCAGCCGGTGTTGCGCAGGCCGGCGGCGACTCCGTTGACGGTGAGGAGGAGGGCGCGGGCGAGGAGCGGGTCGGGCTCGGCACCGGCCGCGGCGGCGTCGCGCTGGCGCTTGAGCAGGGTGACCTGGAGGTAGGAGATCGGGTCGAGGTAGGCGTCGCGGATGGTGAAGGTCTGCTTCAGCACGGGGGTCGCGTCGAGCAGTTCCTGTTCGCCGGTGATCTTGAGGACCTCGGCGACGGTGAGGGCGTGCTCGGCCTTGATCCGGTCGAAGACGTGCTTGAGGTCGTCGGGGACCAGGGTGTCCACGTAGTGCTGGGCGATCCGCAGGTCGGTCTTGGCGAGGGTCATCTCGACGTTGGAGATGAAGTTCTGGAAGAAGTGCCACTGGTCGCGCATCTCGTCCAGGACGCTGTCCAGGCCGGCGTCGCGCAGCGCCTTGAGGCCGGAGCCGACGCCGAACCAGCCGGGGACGATCTGGCGGGACTGGGTCCAGCCGAACACCCACGGGATGGCGCGCAGGCCGTCGAGCGAGACACCGGAGCCGGGGCGGCGGGAGGGCCGCGAGCCCAGGTGCAGGTCGGCGAGCTGGTCCACCGGCGTCGACGCGAGGAAGTACGTCGGCAGGTCCGGGTCCTCGACGAGGGTGCGGTAGGCGGCGTGGGCGGCGTCGGAGACGACGTCCATGGCGGCGTCCCAGCGGGCGAGGGCCTCGTCGGACTGGCGGGGGGCGGTGTGCAGGGCGGAGGCCTGGAGGGTGGCCGCGACCGTCAGCTCCAGGTTCTCCCTGGCCAGGGACGGGATGAGGTACTTGTCGGAGATGACCTCGCCCTGTTCGGTGACCTTGATCTCGCCTTCGAGGGTGCCCCAGGGCTGGGCGAGGATGGCGTTGTGGGAGGGGCCGCCGCCGCGGCCGACGGTGCCGCCGCGGCCGTGGAAGAGCCGCAGCCGCACGCCGTAGCGGTGGGCGACGTCGCGCAGGCGGCGCTGGGCGCGGTGGATCTCCCACTGGCTGGTGGTGATGCCGCCGAACTTGGAGGAGTCGGAGTAGCCGAGCATGACCTCCTGGACGTCTCCGCGCAGTGCCACCAGCCGGCGGTACGACGGGTCGGAGAGCATGTCCTCCAGGATGGTGTCGGCGGCCTTGAGCTCGTCGGTGGTCTCCAGCAGCGGGACGATGCCGATCTTCGCCCAGCCGGCGTGCAGGTCGAGGAGTCCGGCCTCGCGGGCCAGGACCGTGGCGGCGAAGACGTCGTCGGCACCCTGGCACATGGAGATGATGTAGGACTCGATGACCTCGGGCCCGAAGACCTCCAGGGCGCGCTTGACGGTGAGGAAGACACCGAGGGTCTTCTCGCCGGCGGCGTCGACGGGGGCCGGGCTGGACGCGAGGGGCCTGCGGGACCTGAGCTCCTTGGCGAGGAGCTTGGTGCGGTAGTCGCGGGGCATGTCGGTGTAGCGCCAGGACTCCTCGCCGAGCCGGTCGAAGAGCTGGCCGAGGGCGTGGTGGTGGGCGTCGGCGTGTTCGCGGACGTCCATGGTGGCGAGCTGGAGGCCGAAGGCGGCGAGGGTGCGGATGGTGCGGTTCATCCGGCCGTCGGCGAACAGGCCGCCGCGGTGTTCGCGCAGGGAGGTCTGGATGAGGGTGAGGTCCGCGAGGAGTTCGCTGGTGCCGAGGTAGTCGCGGCCCTCCTCGTGGGGGATGCCCTTGGCGAGGCGCTGCTTGGTGTTCTCGAGCTTCTGCCGGATGCAGGTGGCCTTGAGCCGGTAGGGCTCCTCGGCGTTGAGGCGCTTGTAGCGGGGGCTGATCTCGGGCAGGCGTTCGAGGTCGCCCTTGAGCGACTCCAGGAGTTCCTCGGTGGCTCCGGTGTAGCGGATGGAGTTGGAGAGGAAGCCGCGCAGTTCGTCGATCATCTCCAGGGCGTCGTTGATGCCGTGCTCGTGCTGGAGGATGAGGACGTCCCAGGTCACCTGGGGGGTGACGTTGGGGTTGCCGTCGCGGTCGCCGCCGATCCAGGTGCCGAAGGTGAGGGGGCGGGTGTTCTCGGGGAGCTTGACGCCGACGCGTTCGAGTTCGGCCGTGAGGTCCTCGAGGACGTCACCGACGGCGCCGGCGTGGAGCTCGTCGAGGTAGTAGATGGCGTTACGGGCCTCGTCCGCGGGTTCGGGACGCACGACGCGCAGTTCGTCCGTCTGCCAGACGAGGTCGATGTTCTCCGCCAGACGGGTGTCGTGGCGGCGGCGGTCGGACTCGATGACGGGGGTCTCGAGGAGCGCCGCGATGCGCCGGAGCTTGTTGAGTACCGACCGGCGCGCGGCCTCGGTGGGGTGCGCCGTGAAGACGGGGCGGACGTTGAGGTGGCGGACCGTCTGCTGGACGTGCTCGGGGTCGGCGTCCTTGAGGCGGTCGGCGGTGCGGGCCAGCAGGCCGCCCTCGGCGGCGCGGCGGTCGCGCAGCTCGCGGCCCCGGTGGACCTGTTCGGTGACGTTGGCGAGGTGGAAGTACGTGGAGAAGGCGCGTACCAGCTTGGCCGCGGTCTCCAGCTCGATGCCCCGCAGCAGCTCGGCGGCGGCCTCGCCGTCCTCGCGGGTGAGGCGGCGCACCTTCTCGACGAGGTCGAGGAGCTCGGGGCCCTCCTGCCGGACGAGGGTCTCCCCGAGGAGGTCACCCAGTCGGCGGATGTCGGCGCGCAGCTCGGTGCTGTTCGTTGTGATGGCCTGGCCAAGGTCGTCGGCACTGCTCACAGGTGCGGCTCCTTGCAGTGTTGAAGCTCGTCCGGGTGGGAACCCGGTCGTCGGCCCCGCGGCGGGCGTCGCACAGGGGCCGGACATCCGGGAAGAAAAGAGAGCGGACCGCGCTGTCCGACCGTTCCAAGGATAGGTGTCCGCCGGGACGCGCAGGTTGGCGGGCTCTTGCCGCCGGGCGGCGCGCTGCCATACTTACGTTGCCGTAGGTTACGGAACCGTAGGGAGAGCCGTATGCGTTTGTTCCGTGGCTTTCCGTGGTTGCCGTGTCACGGCATCACCCTCATCCCAAGACCCCCCAGGGGACGCGCATGGCCACAGGCAGCTCCAACGTGATCGATGACCCTTCGAAGGCGCCGGACGGCACCCCCACGCCCTCCGCCACTCTGGGGGGCGAGCAGAAGCGTTCGATCGAGCAGATCATGCTGCTGATCTTCATCGTCGTCCCGTTCCTCGCGGTGCTGGCGGCGGTGCCGCTCGCCTGGGGCTGGGGGGTGAGCTGGCTGGATCTGGGCCTGCTCGTCTTCATGTACTTCCTCGGCTGCCACGGCATCACCATCGGGTTCCACCGGTACTTCACGCACGGTTCGTTCAAGGCGAAGCGGCCGCTCAGGATCGCGCTCGCGGTCATGGGGTCGATGGCGGTGGAGGGGCCGCTGGTGCGCTGGGTGGCGGACCACCGCAAGCACCACAAGTTCTCCGACGCGCAGGGCGACCCGCATTCGCCGTGGCGGTTCGGCGAGACGTTCCCGGCGCTGGTCAAGGGCCTGTGGTGGGCCCACATCGCGTGGATGTTCGACGAGGAGCAGACCCCGCAGGAGAAGTACGCGCCGGATCTGATCAAGGACCCGGCGATCCGCGCGATCTCCCGGCAGTTCGTGTACTGGACGATCCTGTCGCTGGCGCTGCCGGCGCTGGTGGGCGGCCTGGTGACGATGTCCTGGTGGGGCGCGTTCACGGGGTTCTTCTGGGGTTCGCTGGTGCGGGTGGCGCTGCTGCACCACGTGACCTGGTCGATCAACTCGATCTGTCACGCGGTGGGCAAGCGCCCGTTCAAGTCGCGGGACCGTTCCGGCAACGTGTGGTGGCTGGCGGTGCTGTCCTGCGGCGAGTCCTGGCACAACCTGCACCACGCGGACCCGACCTCGGCACGCCACGGGGTGATGCGGGGCCAGGTGGACTCCTCGGCGCGGTTCATCCGCTGGTTCGAGATGCTGGGGTGGGCGTACGACGTGCGCTGGCCGTCACGCTCGCGTATCGATTCGCGCCGCAACTCGGGTGAGGACGGTTCCCGGCGGGAGAGGACGACCGCCGAGGCGGCATGATTGACAGCGTGGCGACCGATCCCAGCAGTACCTCCAGTCCCAGTGGTGAGCCGAAGCCGCGCCGGGCGCGACGCACGCGTATGACGGGTGCGGAGCGCCGGCAGCAGTTGCTGGAGATCGGTCGCACCCTGTTCGCGGCGAAGGGGTTCGAGGGCACGTCGGTGGAGGAGATCGCGGCGAAGGCCGGGGTCTCCAAGCCGGTGGTGTACGAGCACTTCGGTGGCAAGGAGGGGCTGTACGCGGTCGTGGTGGACCGGGAGATGCGGCGCCTGCTGGAGATGGTGACGAGCTCGCTGACCGCGGGTCATCCCCGGGAGCTGCTGGAGCAGGCGGCGTTCGCGCTCCTCGACTACATCGAGGAGTACACGGACGGCTTCCGCATCCTCGTGCGCGACTCCCCGATCCCGCAGTCGACGGGCTCGTTCGCCTCGCTGATCTCCGACATCGCGACGCAGGTCGAGGACATCCTGGGCCGCGAGTTCAAGAACCGCGGCTTCGACCCGAAGCTGGCCCCCCTCTACGCCCAGGCCCTGGTCGGCATGGTGGCCCTGACGGGCCAGTGGTGGCTGGACGTGCGCCGTCCCAAGAAGGCGGAGGTGGCGGCGCATCTGGTGAACCTGTGCTGGCACGGCCTGGAGCGCCTGGAGGCCAAGCCGCACCTGATAGGCCGCCGCAAGTCCTGAGCACGCGGGCCTCGACCACGCAGGTCCCCACCGCGCGGATCATGAGCGACCCGGCCGCCGGAGCAGCCAGGCTCGAGGGCGCGGGCGGCGCGCGGCACACATGTACGGGCGGGGTCCCGGCCACCAAGGCCGGGACCCCGCCCGTACATGTACCGTCGGCGCCCCACAGCGCGTCCGTGCCCGCCGGCGCCGTGGCTTCCTGCCGTGCCTGCCGGCACCCGTCCGCACCCCGGCGCCCGCCGGTGTCGCTCAGTGCTTGAAGACGTCCTTGGTCTTCTCCTTGGCCTGGCGGGCGTCGCCCTTCGCCTGTTCGGCGCGCCCCTCGGCCTCGAGCCTCTCGTTGCCGACGGCGCGGCCCACGGTCTCCTTCGCCTTGCCCTTGGCCTGTTCCATCTTCGCCTTGGACTTCTGCTCGCCTGCCACCGTTCATCACTCCCAGTCAGGTCTGCGTGTGATCTCAGAACTACGGGTGACCCGCCTCGCGCCGGTCAAACCCCGCTGTCGGGTTCCAGGAACTCCAGCCGGTTGCCGACGGGGTCGTGGGCGTAGAAGCGGCGGTGTCCCGGCAGCAGCGTGTCCCAGGTGACGGGCGTGCCGTGGGCCTCCAGGCGGGCGGCGAGCTCCTCGATGCCGGTGACCCGCAGTCCGGGGTGGGCCTTGTCCGAGGGGCGGAAACCGGGCTCGATCCCCAGGTGCAGGTGGACGGGCCCGGCGCGGAACCAGCAGCCGCCCCGGGCCGCGAGCGCCGGCGGCTTGGGCACCTCGGTCATGCCGAGGACGCCGGTGTAGAAGCGGCGCTGCCGGTCCTCGGAGCCGGGCGGGGCGGCGAGCTGCACGTGGTCGACGGCGGTCAGCATCTAGGCCTCCTTCGTGGCCACGGCGAACAGGCGGCGGAACGGCAGGACGGTGCCGTACCCGGCGCTCGGGTAGGCCTCGCGCAGCAGGTCGCGGTATGCGGCGACGAAGGCGTCGCGGGCCTCGGGGTCGTCGGCGAGGGCGTCCAGGGCGGGACGCAGGCCGGTGCCCCCGACCCAGTCGAGGACGGGGTCCTCGCCCTGGAGCACGTGCAGATAGGTGGTCGTCCAGACGTCGGTGGCGCAGCCGAGGCGGGCCAGCCGGTCCAGGTAGACGCCGGGGTCGTGGACGGAGTCCTCCTGGCGCAGGACGTCGCCGAGGCGGCCCTTCCAGCGTGCGGTGCCGGCGAGCTCGCGCATGAGGGCGTGCAGGGGCGCGTCGAGGTTGTGGGGGACCTGGAAGGCGAACGTGCCGCCGGGTGCGAGGGCGTCCAGCCAGCCGGCGAAGGCGTCGAGGTGGCCGGGGACCCAGTGCAGCGCGGCGTTCGACAGGAGGAGGTCGTAGGTCTCCGCCGGCGCCCAGGTGGTCAGGTCGGCGTGGGCGAAGTCGAGGCGTGCGCCGGCGTGCGCGGCCGCGTCGGCGAGCATCCGGGGCGAGCTGTCGTAGCCGGTGACGCGGGCGGTGGGCCAGCGGTCGGCGAGGAGGGCGGTGAGGTTGCCGGGGCCGCAGCCGAGGTCGGCGATGCGGGGCGGTTCGCCGGGGAGGGCGGGGACGCGGGCGAGGAGGTCGGCGAAGGGGCGGGCGCGGTGGCCCGCGTGCCGCAGGTACTGGGCGGGGTCCCAGGTGGGGCTGGTCGTCATGCCTCCCACCCTCCCCCCGCTTTTCTCTCGATGTCAAGAGACTTGATATCAAGAGACTTCATGTCGACACAACCACTACACTGATCGTCATGGAGGACGAGGTCGATCGGCTGGTCGCAGCGTGGCGCCGGGAGCGCCCGGACCTCGACGTGGAGCCGCTGGAAGTACTCAGCCGGGTGAGCAGACTGGCCCGGCACCTGGACCGCGCACGCCGGCTGGCCTTCTCCGAGCACCAGCTGGAGCCCTGGGAGTTCGACGTGCTGACCGCGCTCAGGCGCGCGGGGGCGCCCTACCAGCTCTCGCCGGGCCAGTTGCTGACGCAGACGCTGGTGACGTCGGGCACGATGACGAACCGTATCGACCGGCTCGCGAAGAAGGGCCTGGTGGAGCGCCTGCCGGACCCGAGCGACCGCCGGGGCGTGCTCGTGCGGCTCACGGACGACGGCAAGGACCGCGCCGACCAGGCACTCGCGGGACTGCTCGACCAGGAACGGGCCATCCTGGCCGAGCTCTCCCAGACCCAGCGCGGTGAACTGGCGGGACTGCTACGCCAGTTGACCGCCCCGTTCGACAACATCCCCGGCTAGGTCCACCGGTCCGACACCCGCGCGCCGGGCGAGGGCGACCGCGGCGAGGGTGGAGTGGACGCCCAGCTTGCCCAGGACGTTCTGCATATGGGTGCGGACGGTGTGCGGGGAGAGGAACAGCCGGTCGGCCACCGCCTTGCGGCCCAGCCCCGCGACCATGCAGCGCAGCACCTCCCGCTCCCTCGGCGTGAGGGACTCCACCAGCCGCTCGCTCTCGGTGCGGTGCTTGCGGGCCGCCGTCAACTCCCGCAGGACACCGGTGAGCAGGGCCGGAGGCAGATGGGTCTCCTCCCGCAGCACCCCGCGGATCACGGTCAGCAGGCGGGACAGCGAACAGTCCTTCGCCACCCAGCCGGACGCCCCGGCCTGGAGGGCGAGAGCCGCGCGACGCGGGTCGTCCTTCTCGGCGAGGACGACGACACGGACCTGCGGCTGCGCGCCGCGGACCCCGGCGACCAGGGAGATCCCGTCGACGAGGCCGTCCTCCCCGACCTCCTGCACGGGCACCGCGGGCCGTATGCCCGGCAGGGTGCCGCCGAGGTCGGCGTCGACGAGCAGCACGTCGTAGCGGCGGCCCTCGGCGGCCGCGCGCTCCAGGCTGCGCAACGCCGCCGGGCCGCTGCCGGCCGCGGACACGTCCACGTCGGGCTCGGCGGCCAGCGCCGCGGCGAGCGACTCGGCGAAGATGCGGTGGTCGTCGACGACCAGTACACGAATGCGAACCACGAAACCCCCTTCCCCGAGCTCCTTGAAAGAGCTGGGGATACCCCAAGGTCCGGAGACGGAGAACGACGACCGGCGCGGGCACGACGCCCGGAGAGGGTGCCGCTGCCGCAACGGCCGCCGCCGTGCAGAGACTGCTACCCCCACCGCGGGCGTCGTACCCGACTGTCTCGCCCCCTGATGAGCACCGGCCCCCACCGGCACTGTTCACAGGGTAGGGCTGTGGGCGTACAGCGGAAGGCAAATAGCAGAACTGGTCCGGGGCCGCGTTTATCGTGTGCCGCATGTTTCGTCTTGAGACAGAAATCGACAAGGCCCGTCGCGATCTTCTCCGTTCGCGGTTGCTCGCCACCAACACGGAGGCCTCCCCCACGCTGCGCGCGCTGCGCGGCACCCCCGCCGAACGCGAGTCGCCTCTGCACATCTGGGCCTCGGACCTCGAGGGCGAGCTGGCCGGCGGCCTGGTGGGCCACACCTGGACGACCTGGCTGCACGTCACCTACCTCTGGGTCGACGCCCGGCACCGCGGCGGGGGCCTCGGCGGCCGTCTCCTCGCCGAGGCGGAGCGCGTCGCGCGCGCGGAACGCGGCTGCGACCGCGTACGCCTGGAGACCTGGGACTTCCAGGCACCGGAGTTCTACCGGCGGCAGGGGTACGACATCGTGTGCACGATCGAGGACTACCCCCCGGGCCTGACGGAGTACACCCTGACCAAGCGACTGGGGCGGGCCGCCCCCGGCCCGACCGGGGCCGGGGGGCCGGGACGGTGAAGGGCGGTGGGGGCGCGGTCCGCGCCCCCACCGCCCCGAAGAGCTCCGCTCAGCCCAGTCGGCGCGCGCCCGCGGAGGGAACGGCCTCGAAGACCCGGGGGGCCTTGTACCCGGCCACCGCGAAGGCCTCCTGGACCGCCTTGGTGAGGCCCTCGACGTCGGCGGCCTCGGCCAGCACGATCGCCGATCCGCCGAAGCCCCCGCCCGTCATCCGCGCACCGAGCGCCCCGCCCGCGAGGGCGGTGTCGACGACGAGGTCCAGCTCGGGGCAGGAGACCCGGAAGTCGTCCCGCAGGGAGGCGTGACCCGCCGTCAGGACCGGGCCGACGGCGCGGGTGTCGCCGCCCGACTCCAGGAGGGCGACGACCTGCTCGACGCGCTGGTCCTCCGTCACCACGTGGCGCACCAGCCGGCGCACCTCCTCCTCGTCGCCGAGGCGGTCGAGCGCCGCGTCCAGGTCGGCGTACGCGATGTCGCGCAGCGCGTCGACGCCGAGCAGGGCGGCGCCCTTCTCGCAGCCGGCCCGCCGCTTGCCGTACTCGCCGCCGCTGTGGGCGTGCGTGACCTGGGTGTCGACGACCAGCAGGCGCAGTCCCTCGGCGGCCAGGTCGAGGGGGATCTGCTTCTGGGACAGGTCGCGTGTGTCGAGGAACAGCGCGTGGCCGGCCTCGCAGCAGGCGGACGCCGTCTGGTCCATGATGCCGGTGGGCGCGCCGACGTAGACGTTCTCGGCGCGCTGGCACAGCCGGGCCAGCTGCCAGCCCTGGAGCCCGAGCCCGAAGAGGTCGTTCAGCGCCAGGGCCACGACGACCTCGATGGCGGCGGACGACGACAGGCCCGCGCCCGACGGGACCGTCGAGGACAGGTGGACGTCGGCGCCGGTCACCGGGTGGCCGGCCTCGCGCAGCGCCCACACCACACCGGCCGGGTACGCCGTCCACTTGCTGTCGGAGCCGGGCGACAGGTCGTCGAGGCGCAGCTCGGCGACGCCGCTGTCGAGGTCGGCCGAGTGCAGTCGCAGCACGCCGTCCGTGCGCGGGGAGACCGCCGCGACGGCGATGTGCGGCAGCGCGAAGGGCATCACGAAGCCGTCGTTGTAGTCGGTGTGCTCACCGATGAGGTTGACGCGGCCGGGCGCCGCCCACACCCCGTCGGGCTCGGCCCCGTACAGCCGGACGAACCCCTCGCGGACTTCCTGTGCCCCCACTACGACTCCCTTGCGCTGCTTGCGATGTGCTGCGCGAACTCCCACGCGTCCGCGACGATACCCGCGAGGTCCGCGCGGGACGGGTTCCAGCCCAGCTGCTCGCGGGCGGTGGCCGCCGAGGCGACCAGGACGGCCGGGTCGCCGCCGCGGCGAGGGGCCACGACCTCGGGGATCGGGTGGCCGGTGACCTCGCGCACGGTCTCGATGACCTCGCGCACGGAGAAGCCGTTGCCGTTGCCGAGGTTGCACACGAGGTGCTCGCCGGGCTTCGCGGCGGCGACGGCGAGCAGGTGCGCCTCGGCGAGGTCGGCGACGTGGATGTAGTCGCGCACGCAGGTGCCGTCGGGCGTCGGGTAGTCGTCGCCGAAGACCGAGACGGACTCGCGGCGGCCCTGCGCGACCTGGAGGACGAGCGGGATGAGGTGCGACTCGGGGTCGTGACGCTCGCCCTGTGCGCCGTAGGCGCCCGCCACGTTGAAGTACCGCAGGGAGACGGCGCCCAGGCCGTGGGCCGCCGCCTCACCGCTGATCATGTGGTCGACGGCCAGCTTGGAGGCGCCGTAGGGGTTGGTCGGCCTCGTGGGCGCGGACTCGACGATCGGGACCTGCTCGGGCTCGCCGTAGGTCGCCGCCGTGGAGGAGAAGACCAACCGGCGCACGCCCGCCTCGCGCATCGCGGCGAGCAGGGCCATGGTGCCGCCGACGTTGTTGTCCCAGTACTTCTCGGGCTTGACGACGGACTCGCCGACCTGCGAGAACGCGGCGAAGTGCAGAACGGCGTCGAAGGAGCCGTCGAGCCACTTGGCCGCGTCGCGGATGTCGCCCTCGATGAACGAGGCGCCCGCCGGGACGCCCTCGCGGAACCCGGTGGACAGGTTGTCGAGGACGACGACCTCGTGGCCGGCCTCGATCAGGTGCTGGGCGACCACGCCGCCGACGTAGCCCGCGCCGCCCGTGACCAGATACTTGCCGCTCGTGCCGCTCATGAACTCGCTACCTCTCGCAGTCGCCGGGCCGCGGCCTCCGGCGGCACGTCGTTGATGAAGACGTTCATGCCGGATTCGGAGCCCGCGAGGAACTTCAGCTTGCCGGAAGTCCTGCGGATGGTGAAAAGCTCGAGATGGAGCGCGAAGTCGTCCCGGTTGACGCCCTCGAACTCCTCCAGCGCGCCGAACGGCGCCTGGTGCCAGGCGGCGATGTACGGCGTGGGCGGTTCACCTTCGCCGAAGATCCGGTCGAAGCGCCTCAAGAGTTCCAGATAGACCTGGGGGAACTCTGTGCGCGCGTCCTCGTCGAGGGCGAGCAGGTCCGGCACCCGGCGCTTGGGGTAGAGGTGCACCTCGTAGGGCCAGTGCGCGGCGTACGGCACGAACGCGACCCAGTGTTCACCCTCCAGGACGACCCGCTCGTCGGCGAGTTCACGCCGCAGGACGTCGTCGAAGAGGTTCTCCCCGCCGGTCGCCTCCTTGTGCGCCGCCACCGAACGCAGCATCAGGGCGGTGCGCGGAGTGGTGAACGGGTAGGCGTAGATCTGCCCGTGCGGGTGACCCAGTGTCACGCCGATCTCGGCGCCGCGGTTCTCGAAGCAGAACACCTGTTCCACGGAGGGCAGATGCGACAGCTCGGACGTCCGGTCCGTCCACGCGTCGAGGACCAGTCGCGCCTGCTCCTCGGTGAGGTCGGCGAAGGACGCGTTGTGGTCGGAGGTGAAGCAGACGACCTCACAGCGCCCGGAGTCCCCGGCCAGGGAGGGGAAACGATTCTCGAAGACGACGGCGTCGTACGACGAGTCCGGGATCTCGCTCAGCCGGTCGCCCTGGGAGGGACAGAGCGGGCACTCGTCGGCCGGCGGGTGGTAGATGCGCCCCTGGCGGTGCGAGGCGACGGCGATGGAATCGCCGAGCAGCGGGTCCCGCCGTACCTCCGAAGTGGTGACGGTGGGGTCCAGCGGACGCCTGTCCACCGCGTCGCGCACCGAGTCGTCCCGCTGGTCGTAGTAGATCAGCTCACGACCGTCGGCCAAGCGGGTCGAGGTCTTCTTCACCGCGACTCTCCTCCGTACCTCTGGACCCGCGGACCCAGATCCGTACACCTAGCGAAGCTTCCAACAGAACCAAACACATAAAACCATAAACCCCCACGCGAGTCACCACCACAACCAAACAAAGAACACCAAAAGAAGTGAGCAGGGCATGCGAACCCCCACACACTCGGCAGCACGGCTGGCGGCGGAGCTACGCCTCCCGACGAACTGGCTCGACTACACGATCCTCGGCATCTACTTCGTGGTGGTCCTGGGCATCGGCTTCGCCGCCCGGCGCTCGGTGAAGACCAGCCTCGACTTCTTCCTGTCCGGCCGCTCCCTGCCCGCCTGGATCACCGGCCTCGCGTTCATCTCGGCGAACCTGGCCGCCACCGAGATCCTGGGCATGGCCGCGAACAGCGCGCAGTACGGCGCGTACACCGTCCACTGGTACTGGATCGGCGCCATCCCGGCCATGGTGTTCCTGGGCCTGGTGATGATGCCGTTCTACTACGGCAGCAAGGTCCGCTCGGTGCCGGAGATGCTGCTGCTGCGCTTCGACAAGGCGGCCCACCTGCTCAGCTCGGCCCTGTTCGCCTTCGCCGCGATCCTCATCGCCGGGGTGAACCTCTACGCGCTGGCGATCGTCGTGGAGGCGCTGCTGGGCTGGCCGCAGTGGGTGGCGATCGTGGTGGCGGGCTTCTTCGTGCTGGCGTACATCACGCTCGGCGGCCTGTCCTCGGCGATCTACAACGAGGTCCTCCAGTTCTTCGTGATCCTGGCGGCCCTCATTCCGCTGTCCGTGCTCGGCCTGAAGAAGGTGGGCGGCTGGGGCGGCCTGACCGACAAGCTGACCGCGAGCCACGGGGACGACTTCGTCACCGCCTGGGGCGGCACCGGCATCGGCAGCGACAACCCGCTGGGCGCCAACTGGCTGACCATCGTGCTGGGCCTCGGCTTCGTGCTGTCCTTCGGCTACTGGACGACGAACTTCGCGGAGGTGCAGCGCGCCCTGTCGGCGAAGAACCTGTCGGCGGCCCAGCGCACCCCGCTCATCGCCGCCTACCCGAAGATCTTCATGGTCTTCCTGGTGATGATCCCGGGCCTGGTGGCGGCGGTGCTGGTACCGAAGATCGGCACCAGCGGCTCGGACCTCCAGTACAACGACGCGATCCCGTACCTCATGCAGGAACTGCTGCCGAACGGGGTACTGGGCATCGCGGTGACGGGTCTGCTGGCGGCGTTCATGGCGGGCATGGCGGCGAACATCTCGTCGTTCAACACGGTGTTCACGACGGACATCTGGGCGAAGTACGTGGTGCTGGGGCGCGACGACGCCTACTACGTCCGCTTCGGCCGGCTGATCACGGCGATCGGCGTGGCGGCTTCGGTGGGCACGGCGTTCCTCGCGTCGTCGTTCTCGAACATCATGAGCTACCTCCAGACGCTGTTCAGCTTCTTCAACGTGCCGATGTTCGTGGTGTTCATCGTCGGCATGTTCTGGAAGCGGGCGTCGAAGAAATCGGGCTTCTGGGGGCTCCTCGCGGGCACCACGGCGGCGATGGTGAACTACTTCGTCCTCTACAAGCAGGACATCATCGGCATCCCCACCGACCAGGGCGCCAACTTCGTCTCCGCGATCGCGGGCTTCGTGGCCGGCGCGGTCGTGATGGTGGTCGTGTCGCTGTTCACGGCCCCCAAGCCCGCCGAGGAGCTCCAGGGCCTGGTCTACGGCACCGTCTCCCCCGGCATGGCCGAACCGCCGGCGGCGGGCGACGACGCCTGGTACCGGCGTCCGGCCCTGCTGGGCTGGGGTGCGGTGATCCTGGCCGCCGCCTGCTACATCCCGTTCTCGTTCTGAGCCCGGCCGCGACCGACGCGGGAGACTGGAGAGACCATGTCCGAGCAATTCGAACCGTCCGAGCGCGACCCGGCCGCCGAGCGGCTGCGGCGAGCGGGCTACTCCGAGGCCGACCTCCAGCGGGAGGTCACCGCGCTCGAGGAGAAGTCCGCCACCGCGGCCCGCATCTTCGACCTGCGCCGCATCATCGGCGGCCTGTTCGTCGTCTACGGCGTGATCGTCACGATCGCCGGGCTCACGGACAGCGACGCGGAGATCGACAAGGCCCAGGGGATCAACATCAACCTGTGGACCGGCCTGGGCATGCTGGCCCTCGGCCTGTTCTTCCTGGCCTGGCTGAAGCTGCGGCCGGCGGCGCCCGTGACGCCGACGCTGCCGCCGGAGGCGGTGGAGGGGCAGCCGGGGGACGCCCCGCGGGGCGGCTGACGGCGGGCCCGGGGCCGTCGGCGGACGGACACGGGTCCGGGCCCGGGGCGCGCGCCCCGGGCCCGGACCCGTTCGACGAGGCGGAGCCGGCTCACGGGGTCACCGTTGTTCAGGACCCCGCAGCCGTCCCGTCCCGCTTAGCCGTGGTCGGCGACGTTCGCGTTGACGGCGTCGTCCCCGTTGTTGCAGATCTGCTGGGTCGCGTCCTGGTTGGACGAGAGGCCGAGCAGCGGGAGGTTCAGGTTCGGGATGTTGATGAGCCCGAACGAGATGTTCTCCACGTGGTTGGCGCACTCCCGGGAGTCCCCGTCCGCGCCGGCGACCGTGGCGGAGGCGAAGCCGGCCCCTGCCAGGCCGAGGCTTCCGATCATGGCGGCCACGAGAGCGGCGTTGCGAAGCTTGCGCATTACTTTCCCTTTTCCGTCTGAGCGGTCATGTTTCGTCACAGAACGAAACGTTACGATTACAGACGGTATGTCGCGATCATCCATCCCGCACCTCACGCCACCGGGGGCTCACCCCGCGCCACTCCGGTGGCCCGTCCCCGTGCCCGCTCCCGGGCCGCCGGCAGCCCCGCGTCCGGCGATGTCCTCGCTGCGGGCCGCCGCCACCAGCGCGACCACCGACGTCACCGACCAGACGACGACGTGGATCGAGGGCGGATAGCTCGCGAGGGTGTAGCCGTCCCCGGTCAGGGACAGGACGCCGAGGCCCGCGACCGGCGCCCCCGCGACGAGCGCGGCGAGCAGTGCGCGCAAGGAAGGGCGGACCAGCAGCCACCGCGGGGCGAGCGCCAGGGCGAGGCCGGTGGCCGTGCCCACGGTGACGCCCGCCGCCATGCCGCCCAGGACGGCGCAGCCGCCGGCGAGCGCCAGCGCGTACGCCGTGCCCCGCAGACCGCCCACCAGGAAGACGAACGCGGCCACCAGGCACAGGACACCGGCGATGCCCGCGGGCCACGCTCCGACGAGGAGGCCGAAGCGGGCGCCTCGCCCGACGACCGCACGGGTCCGCACGTCCCTCACTCCGTTTCCGCCGCCGGCTCGCGGGAGGTGTGCGGCAGCGGGCCCGCCCGGTCCAGCAGGCCCGTGCGCGCGGCCAGCGCCGCCGCCTCCAGACGGGAGCCGACGCCGAGCTTCATCAGGACCCGCTGCACATGGGTGCGGGCCGTGGACGGGGCGATGCCCATACCGGCGGCGATCAGCCGGGTGTCCTCGCCGTCGGCCACCCGGACCAGCACCTCCACCTCGCGGGGCGTGAGCATCTGGAGCAGCCGCTGGCCCTCGTCGTCGGGCTGCGCCGCCGGGTTGAGCAGCTCACTGAACGCCCCCTGGAGCAGTTGCGGCGCCACCGCCGCCTCACCCGCGCGGGCCTTCATGATGGCCCGCTCCACGCCCTCTATGCGTTCGTCGTGCCGTACGTAGCCGGAGGCGCCGGCCGCGAAGGCCGCCGCGATACCTCGGGGATTCGGCACGGGCCCCAGGACCAGCACCGCCACCTGCGGCCGCTCCCGCTTGATGCGGACCACCGGGTCGAAGATGCCCGGCTCGGCCGGTACCGCCGTGCCCAGCAGGCACACCTCCGGGGCGCGGGTGATCACCAGCTCCGCGGCGCCCGCGGCCGGCGCCGCCGCGGCGAGCACCCGGTGCCCGCGCAGTTTGAGTGCCGAGGCCAGTGCCTCCGCGAGCAGTCGGTGGTCGTCGACCACCATCAGCCGCACTCCCATCGAGCAACCCCCCAGTCCCCCCACGGATGCCCGTACGGGCCCATGCGGACCCTCACGGACCGACAAAGGGGTGCCCCCCGGCACCCCGTTCTTCATGCCCCCGGAAGCTACACGCTTGTTCGACGTTGCGCTCCCCCTACCGGTGAGAAGTGCCCCGGATCGCCGAAATTCCTCACATTCGAGGGTCATGCGCGGTAAGTGCACGGCCCCGCCCCTGAGCAGGGGCGGGGCCGTCACGGCGAGCGGGGCGAGCGGCGGCGGTCAGCCGTCCGTGCCGTACACGACCGCCAGGTACTGCGGGTCGCCGCCCGAGGTCCCGCCGTCGTCGGCGAACACCTCCGACATGAACAGGCGCCCCTTGGCGTAGAGGACCTCGGCGTACTCCGGGGACAGGCTGGTCTCCAGGTCCCGCACCGACTCCGTCGACGGGTTCTGGAGCAGCGTGGTCTGCTTGAAGGAGCTTCCGGAGATGCTGACGACCTGGCCGCCCTTGTCGTACGGCGGCCGCTTGTAGGCGATCAGGTTGCTGCCGTCCATGCGCAGCGGGTAGATCGTGTAGCCGTCCCCGGCGTCCGCGCGCTGGCCGGTCTGCTTGCCGGTGGCCAGGTCGAAGGCGATGACCTCGTTGGTCCGGCTGTAGTCGCCGGTGCCGTCGTGCTCCTCGGTCGGGACGTAGATCCGGTCGTTGCCGACGGCCAGACCGGTGCAGGCCTCGATCCGGGTGATGCCCTCGCAGTCGGCCGCGTACTGGTCGCCCGGCACCGAGATGCGGGTGCGCAGCTTGCCGGTCTTGTTGTCGATGGAGAAGAAGTCCGAGATGCCGCTGCCGTCGCCGGCGCTGTCGCCGACGTCGGCGGCCACCACGAGGGGGTCGGTCGACACGACCGAGGCGTACTCGATGCCGGTGGCCAGCTTGTACTCGGAGAGCACCTTGCCCGAGGCCGGGTCGATGGTCTGGATGTGCAGCTCGGGGTTGTCGTAGGCGCCGCACTTGCGCACCGCGACCAGCTTGGGGCCGCCGCCGTAGCCGGCGTCGTAGCAGGTGTCGGCCGGCTTGGGCGACCACAGCACCTTGCCGGAGCCGATGTCGAAGGCGGCGCCGCCGCTGGTGCTGCCGAGGGCGACCGTGTTCCCGCTGACCGTCACGTTGTCGAAACGGACCGGGTAGTCACCCGAGTTGACGGTCTTCCTCCACAGCTGCTTGCCCGCCACGAGGTCGATCGCCGCGATCTGGTCGCAGGCGGCCGTGTCGGCGGTGCTCGCCTGGAAGGTGACCGCCGTGCGGAAGTCGTCGGTGGCGAACCGGCTGGCCTCGCACACCGGGCCGGGCAGCGCGACCGACCAGAGCTCGGTGCCCTTGTCCAGGTCGTACCCGGTGATCTTGTTGACGCCCGTCTTCACGTACGCCTTGTCGGTCACCCAGGAGCCCTTGACGCCGACGTTGTCGTCCTTCTTCAGCACGGGCGCCGGAATCTTGAAGAGCACCTTGGAGGCGGGGTCGGACGGCACCTTCTCGCTGCCGCCGGACGAGGTGCCGCCGGTGCCTGGGTCGCCGCCCTTGTCCCCTCCGCCGCCGGTCGGGCCCGCGGTGTCCGCCTCTTCCTTCTTGCCGCCGTCGGAGGACTTGGAGTACCAGACGCCGCCACCGACGATCAGCGCGATCGCGACGACCGCGCCGACGATGATCGCCAGCTGCGCGTTGAACTTGCCGCCCCCGCCCGGTCCCTGGCCGGGGCCGCCGGGCTGCGGGTACATGGGCACGGTGGGCTGGCCCGGGTAGCCGTAGCCCGGCTGCGCGGTCGGGTGCCCGGGCTGCCCGGGGTAGCCGTACGCGGGCTGCTGACCGTAGGCGGGCGTGGGCGGCTGGCCGTAGGGACCGGGCTGGGGCTGTCCGTACGCGGAGGGGGCGGGCGCGCCCGGCTGGGCCGGGTAGCCGTACCCCGCGCCGGCGGCCGGCTGTCCCGGGGCCTGCGGATAGCCGTACCCCGGCGGCGGCTGCTGCGGCGGCCCGGACGGGGCCGGGGGCGGCGGCGCGGGCGAGGCCTGCGGCGGCTGCGGGGCCGGTGCCTGCGGCGCGGGAGCCTGCGGTGCGGGAGCCTGCGAAGGCTGCGCGGCCGGGGCCTGCGGCGGCTGGGCCGGGGTCTGCGGGGACTTCGTCAGGTCGGGCGCGGGCGGCTGCGGCGCGGGAGCCTGCGGAGCCGCGTCCTGGGGCGCGGCGTCCTGCGGCGGCGTGTCCTGCGGCTGCTGCGGGGGCTGGTTCGGCGGCGGGGGCGGCGGCTGGGTCATGGTGTGGATACCTCGGAAGAACGCTCGGTGAGCTCGGGCGGACGGGACGTCGACGGGGCAGGGAAGGCGGCCGGGAGCCTCACTTGCCGTAGGCGAGCATCAGCTTCTCCTTCGATTCGTCGTTGCCCGTCAGCCGGGTGGAGGAGAGGTAGAAGCGCCCGTCGGCCCAGGCGAGGTCACGCGAGTAGAAGCTGTCCTCGATCTCGGCCGTGCTCTCGGGAAGCTGCATCAGCGTCGTCGGCGTGTGGGCGGTCCCGGCCGTGGGGATGCCCACCACCCGGCCCGCCGCGTCGTACGACGGCTCGACGTACGCGACGAGGTTGCCGCCCTCGACCTTCACCGGGAGCATCGCCTCGTCCGTCGGGGACTTGACGCGCCACTTCTCCTTGCCGGTGGACAGGTCGATCGCCACGATCTCGTTGGGGCCGCTCTTCGCCTCGGTGGGCAGGTAGAGCGTGTTCGCGTCGGCGGCCGTGCCCGAGCAGCCCGTGAGGTTGCGCTGGAGGAACCCGGAGTCGCAGGACGGCGCGAAGTCCTCGTCGAAGCCGACCTGCGAGCGGTACGTGCCGTCCGCCTTGAACGTCGAGATGTTCCAGCTGTTCTTGTCCTTGTTGGTGCTGTAGACCACCAGCGGGTCGACGGAGTACGTCTTCGAGACCGACCAGCCCTTGTCGAACTTCCGCGTCCACCGGACCTTGCCGGTGGCCGGGTCCAGCTCCTGGATCTCGTCGTGCTCGCCGGCCTTGGTCGCGTCGCAGGACGCCACGGAGATCAGCCGGGTGCCGCCCGCGAACGCCGTCGGGAAACACGCGTCGCCGTACTTCTGCTTGTCGTACAGCTTCTTGCCGGTGCGCACGTCGTACGCCGTGCCGGACTGCGAGCGGCCCACCATCAGGGTGTTGCCCGCGAGGGACAGTTCGACGCTGATCGCGCTGTCGAACAGCGCGCCGTCCGCGACGACGCCCTTCCAGCCCTTGGCGCCGGTTGCGAGGTCGATCTGCTGGAGCTGGTTGCACTTGGCGCGGTCGCTGGTACCGCTCATGTACGCCACGACGATCTTGTCGTCGGCCGTCTTCTGCGGGGTGACCGCGCAGATCTTCTGCGGGAACGCGACGGTGCTCCAGGCGGGCTTGCCGTCGCCGACGCCGTAGGCGACGACCTCCTTGTACGCCGCCTTCACGGCCGCCTTGGAGGTGATCCACATCCCGGGGGCGTCGGCGCCGGAGGCGGGCGCGTCGGGCGCCTCCTTGTACCAGAGCACCTTCGCCTCGCCGGCCTTGCGGTCCGCGTTGAAGTCCTGGTTCTCCTCGCCGCCGTCGCCGCTGCCGTCACCGGGGTTGGCCGGTGCGCCGCTCGTGGCGGCGGAGGCCGAGGCGTCGTCGCCCGGTGCGGCCACGGGCTTGTCGTCGCCCTTGTCGTCGCCGCTCGTGACCGCGTACACCGTTCCGCCGATCAGCAGCAGCGCCGCCACCGCGGCGCCGATCACCAGCGCGGGACGCCCCTTGAAGGGGTTGCGTCCGCCGGGCGGCGTAGGGGCGCCGGGGAACGGGGGCTGCTGCGGATAGCCGTAGCCGGGCTGCGGGCCGTAGGGGCCGCTCGGCTGACCGTACGGTCCCGGCTGGGCGTACGGTCCCGGCGCGCCGCCGTACGGACCGGGCTGGGCGTAGGGACCCGGCTGCTGGGGCGGACCGTACGGTCCGGACGGCGCGGGCGGCTGCGGGGGCTGCTGCTGGGGGTAGCCGTACCCCGGCTGCGGCGGCTGGGCGGGCGGGCCCTGGGGCGGCTGCGGCGGCATCTGGGGTGCGCCGAAGCCTGCGTGCGGCGGCTGCGGTACCTGCGGCTGGGCCGGCTGGTCCTGCGGCGCTCCCGAACCGTCCTGCTGCGGCGGCTGATTGGGCGGCTGAGCCATCAGCGTGTTCCCCCTATGTCACTGTTTTTCGGCCACACCCCCGGGTCGGTGACCCTCCCGGAGCCGTCTTCAAAGCGTTCTCTGACGGCTCTTTCTATCACCCGTGACCGACGGCCCCCGGGGCCGATCCGCCCCTGTTCCCAAGGGCGGACCGGCCTGTGATGCCGTCGTTATGCGCCTTCACGCACCCTTCACGCGTCCTCGGCGAGTTCCAGCCACCGCAGCTCCAGCTCCTCGCGCTCGCCGGCCAGGGACCGCAGTTCGGCGTCGAGTCCGGCGACCTTCTCGAAGTCGGTGGCGTTGTCGGCGATCTGCGTGTGCAGCTTCGCCTCCTTGTCGGAGATCTTGTCCAACTGCCGCTCGATCTTCTGGAGTTCCTTCTTCGCCGCGCGCTGGTCGGCGGCGCTCTTCTCGGGGGCCGGCTTGGCGGCGGCGGCCGGGGCCGACGCGGCCGCGGTCTCCTCCATGCGCTGCCGGCGCTCGATGTACTCGTCGATACCGCGCGGGAGCATCCGCAGGGCGGCGTCGCCGAGGAGGGCGAAGACCCGGTCCGTCGTGCGCTCCACGAAGAAGCGGTCGTGGGAGATGACGATCATCGATCCGGGCCAGCCGTCGAGGAGGTCCTCGAGCTGGGTGAGGGTCTCGATGTCGAGGTCGTTGGTGGGCTCGTCGAGGAAGAGGACGTTGGGCTCGTCCATGAGCAGACGCAGGATCTGGAGGCGGCGGCGCTCACCGCCCGACAGGTCGCCGACCGGCGTCCACTGCTTGTCCTTGTTGAACCCGAACGTCTCGCAGAGCTGTCCGGCGGTCATCTCACGGCCCTTGCCGAGGTCGACGCGCTCACGCACCTGCTGCACGGCCTCCAGCACCCGCAGTCCGGGGTCGAGTTCGCCGACCTCCTGCGAGAGGTAGGCGAGCTTCACCGTCCTGCCGACGACGACCCGGCCGCCCGCCGGCTGCGCCTCGCCCTCGGTACGGGCGGCGTCGGCCAGCGCCCGCAGCAGGGACGTCTTGCCGGCGCCGTTGACGCCGACCAGGCCGATGCGGTCGCCGGGGCCGAGGTGCCAGGTGATGTGCTTCAGCAGCACCTTGGGACCGGCCTGGACGGTGACGTCCTCCAGGTCGAAGACCGTCCTGCCGAGCCGTGAGGAGGCGAACTTCATCAGCTCGCTGCTGTCGCGCGGCGGCGGCACGTCCTTGATGAGCTCGTTGGCGGCCTCGACCCGGAACCGCGGCTTGGACGTCCGCGCGGGCGCGCCCCGCCGCAGCCAGGCCAGCTCCTTGCGGACCAGGTTCTGCCGCTTGGTCTCCTCCGTCGCGGCGATGCGCTCGCGCTCGGCGCGCGCGAAGACGTAGTCGGAGTAGCCGCCCTCGTACTCGTGGACGGCGCCGCGCTGCACGTCCCACATGCGCGTGCAGACCTGGTCCAGGAACCAGCGGTCGTGGGTGACGCAGACGAGCGCGGAGCGGCGCTCGCGCAGGTGCCGGGCGAGCCAGGAGATGCCCTCGACGTCGAGGTGGTTGGTCGGCTCGTCCAGGACGATGAGGTCCTGTTCCTCGATCAGCAGCTTGGCGAGCGCGATCCGTCGGCGCTCACCGCCGGACAGCGGGCCGATGACGGTGTCCAGGCCCTGCGGGAACCCCGGCAGGTCGAGCCCGCCGAACAGCCCGGTGAGCACGTCGCGGACCTTGGCGTTGCCGGCCCACTCGTGGTCGGCCATGTCCCGGATGACCTCGTGGCGGACGGTCGCGGTCGAGTCGAGCGAGTCGTGCTGGGTGAGCACGCCCATGCGCACCCCGCCGGAGTGCGTGACCCGGCCGGAGTCCGCCTCCTCCAGCTTGGCGAGCATGCGGATCAGCGTGGTCTTCCCGTCGCCGTTGCGGCCGACGACGCCGATCCGGTCCCCTTCGGACACGCCGAGCGAGATGCCGTCGAGGAGCGTACGGGTCCCGTACACCTTGCTGACGTTCTCGACATTGACCAGATTGACGGCCATTTCTCTCCTGCGCATCGGGGTCGGTCAGCCTTCAAGCCTACGGCCTGGCGGGTACGGCGCCGGGCGCCAGGGGGCCGTCACTCCTGGTGACGGCGGGCGGGGTACGGGGCCCCGCCCGGCGGTCCGCGGGGCCCGGGCGCGGCCGCCGCGGGACGGCCGCCGTCTCAGACGAGCGTCGCGCCGGGCACCGGCCCGGCCGCCGTGCGCACCGCCAGGCAGGTGCCGGACGCGCGCAGCGCCTCTGCCACCTCCCGCGCCGACCCCGCGTCCCGCACGAGGAACGCCGTCGTCGGGCCCGAACCGGAGACGAGGGTGGCCAGGGCGCCGGCCGCCCGGCCCGCCGCCAGCGTGCCGGACAGCTCCGGGAAGAGGGAGAGGGCCGCGGGCTGGAGGTCGTTGGAGACCGTGGCCGCGAGCGCGTCGGGGTCGCCGGCGGCCAGGGCGTCCAGCAGGGCCTCGCAGGCCACCGGCTCGGGGACGTCCCGGTCCGCCGTGAGCCGGTCGAACTCCCGGAACACCGCGGGCGTCGACAGCCCCCGGTCGGCCATCGCGAAGACCCAGTGGAAGGCGCCGCCGGTCTCCAGGGCCGTCAGTTTCTCGCCGCGCCCGGTGCCGAGGGCCGCCCCGCCGACCAGGCTGAACGGCACATCGCTGCCCAACTCGGCGCAGATCTCCAGGAGTTCGTCACGCGAGGCGCCGGTGCCCCACAGGGCGTCGCAGGCCAGCAGGGCGCCCGCCCCGTCGGCGCTGCCGCCCGCCATGCCCCCGGCGACGGGGATGTCCTTGGCGATGTGCAGATGCACGTCCGGGGTGCGGCCGTACCGCTCGGCCAGCGCGATCGCGGCCCGCGCCGCGAGGTTCGTACGGTCCAGGGGGACCAGGGCGGCGTCCGGCCCTTCGCAGGTGACGCGCAGTCCGTCGGCCGGGGTCACGGTGACCTCGTCGTACAGACCGACGGCGAGGAAGACGTTGGCCAGGTCGTGGAAGCCGTCCGCGCGGGCCGCGCCCACCGCGAGCTGCACGTTGACCTTGGCGGGCACCCGTACGGTGACGCTCACTCGGAGTCCTTCCGCTGCCGCGGCTCGACGGGCTCCGCGGAACCGGGGGACGGCAGGGGACCCTCCCGGTCCGGCGCCGCCTCGGCGATCCGGGCGAACTCCTCGACCGTGAGGGCCTCGCCGCGGGCCTGCGGCGACACCCCGGCCGCCACGAGGGCGGCCTCCGCGCGCGCCGCCGAACCCGCCCACCCGGCGAGCGCGGCCCGCAGGGTCTTGCGGCGCTGGGCGAACGCCGCGTCGACGACGGCGAAGACCTCGCGCCGCGACGCCGTGGTCCGCAGGGGCTCGGCCCGCCGCACCAGCGACACCAGCCCGCTGTCCACGTTCGGCGCGGGCCAGAACACCTTGCGGCCGATCGCGCCGGCCCGCTTGACCTCGGCGTACCAGTTCGCCTTGACGGACGGCACGCCGTACACCTTCGAGCCGGGCCCGGCGGCGAGCCGGTCGGCGACCTCCGACTGGACCATGACGAGGGTGCGCTCGATGGTCGGGAAGGTCTCCAGCATGTGCAGCAGCACGGGCACGGCCACGTTGTACGGCAGGTTCGCGACCAGCGCGGTCGGGGCGGGACCGGGCAGTTCGGTCACCTGCATCGCGTCGGAGTGCACCAGCGCGAACCGGTCGGCGCGCTGCGGCATGCGCGCCGCGATCGTCGCGGGGAGGGCGCCGGCCAGGACGTCGTCGATCTCGACGGCCGTGACCCGGTCGGCGGTCTCCAGCAGCGCCAGGGTGAGGGAACCGAGCCCGGGGCCGACCTCCACGACCACGTCGTCGGGCCGGACCTCCGCGGTGCGGACGATACGGCGGACCGTGTTCGCGTCGATCACGAAGTTCTGTCCGCGCTGCTTGGTGGGACGCACGCCGAGGACCGCCGCCAGCTCACGGATGTCGGCGGGGCCCAGAAGGGCGTCGGGGGCGGGGCTGGTACTCACGGGACAAGGGTACGGGGGCGCGCGGGCACCGTCCGCCGCCGCACCCGTCACCCGTGCAGCCGCGCCCCGCAGTGCGGCCAGGGGCTCGCCCCGCGCCGCACGTAGAGCTTCTTCGCGCGCAGTGTCTGCTCCGCCGCGGGGGCGTCCTGGGGCCGTCCGCTGCCGCCGAGGCCGTGCCAGGTCCGGGTGTCGAACTGGTACAGGCCGCCGTAGTGGCCCGAGGGGTCGACCGCGTCGGGGCGGCCGCCCGACTCGCAGGCCGCGAGGCCCCGCCAGTCCAGCCCGTCGGCCCCCCGCACGGACGCGGGCAGCGGTTTCGTCCCCACCCTGACGATCTGGTCGCGCGGCTCGCGCACGGTCTCGTCGCGGATCCGGCGCGGTGTCTGCCGCACGCCGTTGACGGTGCGCAGGGAGTAGGTGATGCGGCGCAGCCCCGGCCGTCCGGCCCGGTCCACCACCTCCGTGCCCTTGAACAGCGAGGGGTCCTCGGTGCGGCGCACCCGGAACGGGATCTGCTCGTCGCGCACCTCCCGGGTGCCGGTGATCCGCAGCACGGTGATCGTCTGCCCGTCGCGCGGGAAGCTGCCGGGCGCGACGGAGGTGGTGTCCTGCCCGCGCAGGGTGATCCCGGCCGCCTCGACCGCCTCGCCCACGGTCGCCGCGTTGGTGCGGACGGTGCGGGCCCGGCCGTCGGCCATCACCGTGACGGTGCGTTCGGTGCGCACGTCCAGCGCGAGGCCCGCGCGTCCGATCCGCCGCGAACGCGAGACGGACATGTAGGCGCCCTCCGCGCGGACCCCGAACTGCCGCAGCGCCTCCTCCACGGTGTGCGCCGTCGTCCACACCTCGTGCCGGTGGCCGTCCAGTGTGAGCCGGACGGGCCGGCCGTAGTGCACGGTGACCTCGTCGCCGCTGGCGAGGCCGGTGCCGGGCGCGGGCACGACCACGTCGTGCGCGCCCACCGGGACGCCCTCCTCGGCCAGGAGCTCGCCCACGTCGTCGGCGAAGGTGTGCAGGGTGCGCGGTGTGCCGTCGACGGTCAGCTCGACGGCCTTGTCCTCGGCGAGGAAGGCGGTCGTGCCGCCGGCCAGGAAGGCGACGACGAGCGCCTGCGGGAGGAGCCGGCGCATCGGGGACTCCGGGCGTTCCCCGGAGCGGGTCCTGCGCCGCCGGGCGGCCCGCCGGCCCGCGTCCTCGCCGGGCGGCTCCGGCGCCGGCGCGGGGCCGGGCAGCACGGGGCCGAAGAGCGGGACCGCCTCGGCGAACCGGGCGGTCCCGGTGAGCTGCACGGTCTCGGCGTACGCGGAAGCCCCGGCGAGCTGGACCGTCTCCGCGTATGCGGAAGCCCCCGCGAGCTCCACGGTCTCGGCGTACGCGGACGCACCGGCGAGCTGGACCGTCTCGGCGTACGGGGACGCACCCGTGAGCGGGACCGGTTCGGGCAGCGGGGCCGGGTCGGCGTACCCGGTGGGCGCCGGAAGCCGGAGGGTCCCGGGGGGCCGCGGCGGCGCGCCGGCCCCCGCGCCGCTCTCCCCGTGGGCCTCGTACGCGTCGTAGGCCTCGTACGCGGGCCGGTACGTGTCGTCGTACGTCCCGGGGGCGGCGTACACGCCGTAGGCGACCGTCTCGGCGTCGTGCAGACCGGCGTACGGATCACCACCGCCGAACTGCTCGTACTCGAGGTACTGCGAGTTGCTCACGCCGACACTCCAGGGGAGGGGTCCGGATCGGGCCCCCAGAACCTAGCGGAGCGACGGTCACTCTCCAAAGTGGCACGGCTACCGAGCGTGGTGTTCGAGGGCGACGCCCGCTCAGTAGCCGAACGCGCGTGCGGTGTTGGCGCCGAGCGCGGTGGCCAGCGTGTCCTCGTCGATGCCCCGCACGGCGGCCATCGCGCGCACCGTGACCGGGACGAGGTACGGCGCGTTGGGCCGTCCGCGGTAGGGCGCGGGGGTCAGGAAGGGGGCGTCGGTCTCGACCAGGAGCAGTTCCAGCGGCGCCACGGCGACGGCGTCCCGGAGGTTCTGGGCGTTCTTGAAGGTGACGTTGCCGGCGAAGGACATGAAGTATCCGGCGCGGGCGCAGATCTCGGCCATCTCGGCGTCGCCCGAGTAGCAGTGGAAGACGGTGCGCTCGGGAGCGCCCTCCTCCTTCAGCACGCGCAGCACGTCGGCGTGGGCGTCGCGGTCGTGGATGACCAGGGCCTTGCCGTGCCGTTTGGCCATCTCGATGTGGGCGCGGAAGGAGCTCTCCTGGGCGTCCTTGCCCTCGGGGCCGGTGCGGAAGTGGTCGAGTCCGGTCTCGCCGACGCCTTTGACGTGCGGGAGGGCGGCCAGGCGGTCGATCTCGGCGAGCGCCTCGTCGAGCGCCCCGGTGCCGCCCGGTGTCCGCGCCCCCTGCCGCGACCACCCTCCCTCGGGGTCCCCGTGCACGATCCGCGGCGCCTCGTTCGGGTGCAGGGCGACCGCCGCGTGGACGCCGGCGTGGGCCGCGGCCGTCTCGGCCGCCCACCGCGAGCCCCGTACGTCGCAGCCGACCTGGACGACCGTCGTCACCCCGACCGACGCGGCCTTCGCGAGGGCCTCCTCCACCGTGCCCGACTGCATGTCGAGGTGGGTGTGGGAGTCGGCGACCGGTACCGCGAGGGGGGCCGGGAGCGGCGGCGCGGCGTTCTTGTCGGCGCGTGTGTCGGCGTTCGAAGGCATGCCCCGATCCTACGGAAGGGGGCATGCCCCGCGGCGGGCCCGCCGGCCCGCCCTGCGCGTCCGGCCCGGGCTAGCTCGCCTTGCGGAACGGGTGGAGGAGATCGGACAGGTGCCAGTGGTGCGGTTCGCCGGAGTGCGCCCCGGCCGGTGTCGCGTCCGACGCGTCCGGCTCCTCCCCGGCCGCCGTCACCGGTGCCTGCACCGGTCCGGCCGAGGGCGCCTTGCGCGGCCGGGAGGCGCTGAGCACCGACGAGACCTGTCCGGCCCGCATGATGCGCACGACGTGGCCGTCGCAGTTCTGGCACGCCGGCCGGCTCAGCGGCGACGGGACTATCCGTCCGTCCGCCACGTAGAGGACGAACTCGTGGCCGTCGGCGCCGGTGTGGTGCTCGATCTCGTACGCCTGCTCCCAGCCGTGTCCGCAGCGCATGCAGGCGAAGGAGTACGACTCGTTGACGACGGCGCTCGCGCCGCCGCGGAGGCCGGTCTGCCCTGTGATGTCACTCATGACCGCTCCTGAGGGGTCCGCTGGCGGGACCGTTCGGGTCCCGTCGTCCAGTGGACGCCTCCCGGGGGGTGAATGCACTCGACCTGTGCACTGTTGAAGCCGATTTGGGCGTCCCTTGCCCCGGGACCCGGGGTCCTTTGCCCGCACATGGGGCGCATGCTCAGACGACATGCGCCCTGCTCAGAGGGGGTGTGAGCCCCTTCACACCTCTTCGGCAACAGCCGTCACAGAGAGCCGGAGTTCTTCGCTTCCACCACCGCGTCGAACACCTCGCGCTTGGGCAGTCCGGCCTCCGCCGCCACCGCCGCGATGGCCTCCTTGCGGCGCTCGCCCGCCTCCTCGCGCACCCGCACCCGGCGCACCAGCTCCGCCGGGTCCAGCTCCTGCGGCCCGGGCTCGGGCGCGCCCGTGACGACGACGGTGATCTCGCCCCGTACGCCCTCGGCCGCCCACCGCGCGAGATCGCCGAGCGGGCCGCGCTTCACCTCTTCGTACGTCTTCGTCAGCTCACGGCACACGGCGGCCCGCCGGTCCGCGCCGAACACCTCCGCCATCGCCGCGAGGGTGTCGTCCAGCCGGTGCGGGGCCTCGAAGTAGACGAGGGTGCGCCGTTCGCCGGCCACCTCGCGCAGCCGCGACAGCCGCTCCCCCGCCTTCCTCGGCAGGAACCCCTCGAAGCAGAACCGGTCGACGGGCAGTCCGGACAGGGCCAGCGCGGTGAGCACCGCGGACGGGCCGGGGACGGCGGTGACCCGGACGTCCTGCTCGACGGCCGCGGCCACCAGCCGGTAGCCGGGGTCGGAGACCGACGGCATCCCCGCGTCGGTGACGAGCAGCACGCGCGCGCCGCCCACCAGTTCCGCGACCAGGTCGGGGGTGCGGGCCGACTCGTTGCCCTCGAAGTAGGACACGACGCGGCCCTTGGGCGTCACCCCGAGCGCCTGGGTCAGCCGGCGCAGCCGGCGCGTGTCCTCGGCGGCGATGACATCGGCGCCGGCCAGCTCCTCGGCGAGCCGGGGCGGTGCGTCGGAGACATCACCGATGGGGGTACCGGCGAGAACGAGGATTCCGGGCGTAGCTGTCACGTTTCCATCCTCGCAGGGCCGGGCCCCGGCCGGTCGACCAGGCCGGGCCGGGCCCGTGCACGGGACTCACACAGACCTGTTCCCTACGATGGCGCGGTGACCAGTACCGCGTCCTCCACGGACTCCACGGACTACCGGCAGGGCCGGACGCCGCCCGACCAGCGGCCGTCCTGGCAGCAACGGCTGCGCCGCTTCGGATACTCCGCGGAGCCTTCCGCCGACGTCCGGGAGCGGCTGGTGCCGCCGTTCGCGCAGCCCAGCCCCCGGTTGTGGCAGGTGCTGGGCCTGCCGCCGCTGTGGACGGACCGGCTCGCGCGCTGGTCGTCCTGGGGCGGTCCGCTGCTGGTGACGCTGCTGGCGGGCGTGCTGCGGTTCTGGCACCTGGGCAGCCCCAAGGCGGTGATATTCGACGAGACGTACTACGCCAAGGACGCCTGGGCGGTCGTGCACCGCGGCTTCGAGGTCAACTGGGACAAGAACGCCAACGACGTCATCCTCTCGTCGGGCGGGCACGTGACGATCCCGTCGGACGCGGCGTACGTGGTGCATCCGCCGGTCGGCAAGTACGTCATCGGGCTGGGCGAGCTGCTCTTCGGGTTCGACCCGTTCGGCTGGCGGTTCATGACGGCGGTGCTCGGCACGCTCAGCGTCCTGCTGCTGTGCCGGATCGGCCGCAGGCTCTTCCGCTCCACGTTCCTCGGCTGTCTCGCGGGCGCGCTGATGGCGGTGGACGGGCTCGCCTTCGTGATGAGCCGCACCTCGCTGCTCGACGGCGTGCTGATGTTCTTCGTCCTGGCGGCCTTCGGCTGTCTGGTGGTCGACCGGGACCGGGCGCGCGAAAGACTCGCCGCCGCGCTCCCGGCGGACGAGGACGGCCGTCACCGCCCCGACCCGCACATCGCGCAGACCACCCGCCTGGGATGGCGCCCCTGGCGCTGGGCGGCGGGCCTGATGCTGGGTCTGGCCATCGGCACCAAGTGGAACGGGCTGTACATCCTGGCCGCGTTCTGCCTGATGGCGGTGTTGTGGGACGTCGGCTCGCGCAAGGTGGCGGGCGCCCGCCGCCCCTACCTCGCGGTGCTCAAGCGGGACACGGGCCTGGCGTTCCTGGCCACGGTGCCGGTCGCGCTGGTCACCTACCTGGTGTCGTGGACGGGCTGGATCCTGTCGGCCACCGACGGCAAGGGCGGCTACTACCGCAACTGGGCGGCCACCGACGGCAAGGGCGGCAGCTGGACCTGGCTGTTCCCCGACTGGTGGCGCAGCCTGTGGCACTACGAGCACGAGGTCTACGAGTTCCACACCCACCTCACCTCGCCGCACACCTACCAGTCGAACCCGTGGAGCTGGCTGGTGCTGGGCCGTCCGGTCTCGTACTTCTACGAGTCGCCGGCGCCCGGGACGGACGGCTGCCCGACGGACGCGGGCGAGAAGTGCGCCCGCGAGGTCCTCGCGATCGGCACGCCGCTGCTGTGGTGGGCCGCCTGCTTCGCGATCCTCTACGTCCTGTGGCGCTGGCTTTTCCGCCGCGACTGGCGCGCGGGGGCGATCGCCTGCGGCATCGCGGCCGGCTACCTGCCGTGGTTCATGTACCAGGAACGCACGATCTTCCTCTTCTACGCCGTCGTCTTCCTGCCGTTCCTGTGCCTGGCGGTGGCGATGATGATCGGCGCCCTCGTCGGTCCCCCGGGTTCGAGCGACACCCGACGGGTCGCGGGCGCCACGGGCGCGGGCGTCCTGGTCCTGCTCATCGCGTGGAACTTCATCTACTTCTGGCCCCTGTACACCGGCCAGGCGATTCCGATCGACGACTGGCGTTCACGTATGTGGCTGGATACATGGGTCTAACAATTACGGAAACTCTCGCCCCGTGAGCCTCCCTTTCCCCTTACTGTGAGCCTGAGCGCAACTTTCTGAACGTGTTCAGAAAGGCCCGCGAGGGCGGCGGCGGGGACAACGGGGAAGGTGCAGGCATGCGCAAGGGGGCCAAGGCCGTCATAGTCGGCTCGGTGTTCGCCGTGATGGTGGGCGGGGCCGGCTACGGGGCGTTCAACATCGTCGACGCCCTCGACGACAGCGGGAGCGGGGCGGGCGGACCGGGGGACGCCGGGCCCGCCGTCGTGAAGAGCGGGCCGCCGAGCGGCTCCGAGGTGAAGGAGACCAGCGCCGCGTTCTTCGCCGCCTGGGAGAAGGGGCAGGCCTCGGCGGCCGCCGACCTCACCAACAACGCGGCCCGGGCCGAGCCCCTGCTGGCCTCGTACGGCCAGGCCGCGCACATCACGGCGGTGAAGATCACACCCGGCGCGGCGGCCGGCGACAGCGTGCCGTTCGCCGTCAAGGCAACGGTGACCTTCGGGGGGAAGTCCAAGCCCCTCGCGTACCGCAGCCGGCTGACGGTCGTACGCGGCCTGACCACCGGGAAGGCGCTGGTGGACTGGCAGCCGTCGGTCGTCCACCCGGGGCTGAAGTCCATGGACGACACCCTCGTCACGGGCGCGTCGGCGGCGCCGTCCATCGAGGCGGTGGACCGCGACGGCAAGGTCCTGACGAAGGAGAAGTTCCCCTCCCTCGGGCCGATCCTGGACCAGCTGCGCGCCAAGTACGGCGAGCAGGCCGGGGGCACGGCCGGCGTCGAACTGGCCGTCAGGCACGCCACGCCGGACACCCCGGACACCCCGCTGCTGACGCTCGCCGAGGGCAAGGCGGGCAAGCTGCCCACCACCCTCAGCTCGGGCCTCCAGGCGGCGGCCGAGAAGGCCGTGCAGAAGTACGCCCAGTCGTCGGTGGTCGCCGTCAAACCGAGCACCGGGGAGGTGCTCGCGGTCGCCAACAACCGTACGGACGGCTGGAACGCCGCCTTCCTGGGCGAGGTGGCGCCCGGCTCCACCATGAAGATCGTCAGTGCGGCGACCCTCATCGACAACGGGCTCACCACCGCGAGCGGTGCAGCGCCCTGTCCGGCCTCGGCGGTCTCCGAGAGCCAGACCTTCAAGAACATCACCGGCATGAAGCCGGACGAGAACGCGACGCTGGCGGAGAGTTTCGCCCGGTCCTGCAACACGGCGTTCGTGAAGTTCGCCGACGAGGTGAAGGTCGACTCGCTCACGAACGAGGCCCGCGACCGCTTCGGCATCGGCCTCGACTGGCAGACCGGCATCCCGTCCTTCGACGGCTCGGTGCCGGCCGCCGGCGGACCGGACACCGCCGCCGCGCTGATCGGGCAGGGCCAGGTCCAGATGAACCCGCTGAACATGGCGTCGGTGACGGCGACCGCCATGACGGGCACCTTCCGGCAGCCGGTGATCGTGCCGCTCGGCCTGGACGACCGCACATCGGCACACGCGCGTGGACTGTCGTCGGGTACCGTGCAGCAGCTGCGCTCGATGATGAACCGCACCGCGACCAGCGGCACCGCGGCCCGGTTGATGGCCGGGCTGAGCGGCCGGATCGGCGCGAAGACCGGGTCCGCCGAGGTCGACGGCCGCGCCCGTTCGGACAGCTGGTTCACCGGGTACCGGGGGGATGTCGCCGCCGCCGCGATGACCCAGGACGGCGGGCACGGCGTCGACGCGTCCGGCCCGATCGTCGTGGACGTACTGCGGGCGGGCTGAACCGGCGGCGCGGTGGCTGACGTCACACATGACGCCACCCTCACAGCACGGGACTCTAGGGTGGTTGCCGTCGTTGGGGTCAGTGAGGGCAACGAGGGCAGCGGGGCTGGGGGGAAGCCCCTGGGGATCCGGAGGATCTGGCAGTGGGCAAGAGAAGGCGCGTCGAAGAGCGGCGCAGCAAACGGCGGCCCGCCGTGACCGGTGGGGTGATCGCCGGTGCCGTCGTCGTCGGGGCGGGTCTCGGGGTCTGGGCGCTGTACGGCGGCGGAGCGGCCGCCGACGAGGGGTCCGCCGCGGCCGCCAACGGCAAGCAGGTGCCGCGGGTCAGGGCCGACGCGCCGTCGGCGGCCGAGGCGAAGTCCGCGGCCGCGCGGTTCCTGACGGACTGGCAGCAGGGCGAGGTGGCCGGCGCGGCCGCCGCGACGGACGACCCGGCCGCCGCCACCGTCCTCCTGACCGGCTGGACCAAGGACGCCCACGTCACGGGCGTCAGCCTCACCGCGGGCAAGGCGCACGGGGCGAAGGTGCCGTTCTCCGTGCGGGGCACGGTGAAGTACAAGGGCGTCGGCAAGCCGCTGAGCTACTCCAGCGCGCTCACCGTCGTCCGCAATCCGAAGAACGGCAAGGCGCAGGTCGACTGGCACGCCTCCGTCGTCCACCCGGACCTCCAGGACGGCGACCGGCTCGTCACCGGCGAGTCCGGCACCCCGCCGGTCAAGGCCCTGGACGCCAAGGGAGGTGAGCTGACCGCCGCCCGGTACCCCTCCCTCGAACCGGTCCTCGACGGACTGCGGGAGAAGTACGGCAAGAAGGCGGGCGGCAAGGCGGGCGTGGAGCTCCAGGTCGTGCGCGGCAAGGCGTCGAAGGCGAAGAAGGCCTCCGACAAGACCTTGCTGGAGCTGAGCAAGGGCACCCCGGGCACCGTGCGGACCACGCTGAGCCCCACGCTCCAGGCGGCCGCCGAACAGCAGGTGGCGAAGAAGGCACGCTCGTCGGTGGTCGTCCTGCGCCCCTCCACGGGCGAGATCCTCGCGGTGGCGAACGCCGGTCACGGCTTCAACACGGCGTTCAACGGCTCCCTCGCGCCCGGCTCCACGATGAAGGTCGTCACGTCGTCCCTGCTCATCGAGAAGGACCTCGCCTCGGCGGACAAGAAGCACCCCTGCCCGAAGACGTTCACCTACGGCGGCTGGAAGTTCCACAACGACGACGACTTCGAGATCACCGGCGGCACGTTCAAGGCGAGCTTCGCGCGCTCCTGCAACACGGCCTTCATCAGCCAGGCCCCCGAGCTGGACGACGACAGCCTGACCAAGCAGGCCCAGCAGGTGTTCGGTCTGTCGCTGAACAACTGGGCCATCGGCGTCCCGTCCTTCGACGGCTCGGTGCCGGTGCAGTCGGCCGCCCAGAAGGCGGCGTCGCTGATCGGTCAGGGCGGGGTCCGGATGAACCCGCTGAACATGGCGTCGGTGGCGGCCACCGTGAAGGCGGGCACCTTCCACCAGCCGTACCTGGTCGCCCCGTCGGTCGACGACCGCAAGCTGGCGACGGCCTCGCGCACCATGTCGGCGTCCACGCTGGGGCAGTTGCGGGAGCTGATGAACTACACCGCCGCGGCCGGCACCGCGGCCGAGGCGATGTCCGGCCTGGGCCCCGACTACGGCGCCAAGACGGGCTCGGCGGAGGTCGACAACCAGGACAAGCCCAACGGCTGGTTCACCGCCTACCGCGGCGACCTGGCGGCGGCGGGCGTGGTGCAGGCGGGCGGCCACGGCGGCGACACGGCCGGGCCGATCGTGGCGTCCCTGCTGCGGATGGGCGGCTGAGGCGACGGTCCCGACGGCGCGGGTCCGCGCGTGACAGCTCCGGGCTTCACGGCCCTGTCACGCGCGGGCCTCAGTGCGTGACAGGCTGCTGCGCCGTCGCCGAGTAGGTGCGGCGCAGGAACCGCAGCAGTGTCTTGGACTCGAACTGGACGACCGAGACGCCGTGCGCGGAATGGAACTCGACCACGGCCTGGACCCGTCCGCAGGGCCAGACCCGGACCTCGCCGGTGCCGGTCGGCACCCGCAGCCCCTGTTCGAGGAGGGTGCGGGAGAACGTCCACTCCCGGCGGTCGGGCAGTCCGACGCGGACGGTGCGGGGTTCCTCGGAGTCGTAGCGCAGGACGACCGGTACCGCCGCATCCTCTCCGATGCGGTCGGCGTCGCTGACGATGTGGGCACGCGCGTACTGCTCGACTACGGACATCGACCGGCCCTCTCACGCAGGGTGATCTGTGCGGAAGCCATGAACCCGCTCCCCCTCCAATGTCGCATATTTTGCGGAATGCGCTCCTCCGAGCCGATGTATCTCATATGTGCGATACACACAGTCGCCGGGCGGCACATGTCGTGACCGGCCGGCGGTGTCGCTCCACCAATGGACAAGCACTCGCTCTTGCGAACCGTTCGCATTAAGCCACTATCATCGTCGGGTGCACGTACCCGACGGATTCATCAACGCCCCGACCTCCGCCGTCACCGGAGTCGTCGCCGCCGGCGCGATCGCCGTGAGTCTGCGCGGCGCGCGCCGTGAGCTCGACGACCGCACCGCGCCGCTGGCCGGCCTCGTGGCGGCGTTCATCTTCGCCGTGCAGATGCTGAACTTCCCCGTCGCGGCGGGGACCAGCGGACATCTGCTCGGCGGCGCGCTCGCCGCGATACTCGTGGGCCCCTGCACAGGGGTCCTGTGCGTCTCCGTGGTCCTGCTGATGCAGGGCATCCTCTTCGCGGACGGCGGCCTGACCGCGCTCGGCGTGAACATCACCGACATGGCGATCGTGACGACCGTCGTGTCCTACGCCGTCTTCCGCGGCCTGGTGAAGGTGCTGCCGCGCAGCCGCCGGTCCATCACCGCCGCATCCTTCGTCGCCGCGGCGCTCTCCGTGCCCGCCGCCGCGGTGGCCTTCACGTTCATCTACTGGATCGGCGGCACCACCGACGTGGCGATCGGCAAGGTCGCCACCGCGATGATCGGCGTCCACGTGCTGATCGGCATCGGCGAGGCCGTCATCACCGCGCTGACCGTGGGCGCCGTCGTCGCCGTCCGGCCGGACCTCGTCCACGGAGCGCGCGACCTGCGGCAGAAGCTCCGGCTGCGGGTGCACGGCGAACTCGTCGACGCCCCGGCGCCCGAGGCCGCGCCCGTGGCGGCGCGCACCTCCCGGCGCACCCTGTGGGTGACGGGTCTGGTCACCTCCCTGGTCCTGGCCGGCTTCGTCAGCTTCTACGCCTCCTCGAACCCCGACGGCCTGGAGAAGGTCGCCGCCGACAAGGGCATCGACAAGAAGACCGGGCAGCACGCCTCGGCCGACTCCCCGCTCGCCGACTACGGCGTCAAGGACGTGTCGGACGCCCGTCTCTCCGGCGGCCTCGCGGGCGTGATCGGCGTAGGAGTGACCGTCGTCGCGGGCAGCACCGTGTTCTGGGCGGTCCGCAGGCGGCGCGCGGGCGACGACGTGTCCGCCACGGCCACGGGGAGCGTCTGAGTCATGGGCGCCGGGCACGCGCACCGGCTCTACCGGCACGGGCACTCCCCCGTCCACGGTCTGCCGCCGCACACCAAACTCGCCGCCGCCTTCGGCTTCGTGGTCGTCGTCGTGTCGACGCCGCGCGAGGCGATGTGGGCGTTCGCCCTGTACGCCGCGCTGCTGGCCGTCGTCGCGCGGCACGCGCGCGTGCCCGCCGGTTTCCTGCTCAAACGTCTGCTGATCGAGGTGCCGTTCGTCGCGTTCGCGGTGCTGATGCCGTTCGTGGCACAGGGTGAACGGGTCGACGTCCTCGGCCTGTCGCTCAGCGTCAACGGACTGTGGGGCGCCTGGAACGTCCTGGCGAAGGGCACCCTGGGCGTCGCCGCCTCCGTCCTGCTGGCGTCCACGACGGAGCTGCGCGAGCTGCTTCTCGGACTGCAACGCCTGCGGCTGCCCCCGCTGCTCGTGCAGATCGCGTCCTTCATGATCCGTTACGGCGACGTCATCACGGACGAGATGCGCCGGATGCGGATCGCCCGGGAGTCGCGTGGCTTCGAGGCCCGCGGCGTGCGCCACTGGGGCGTGCTCGCCAAGTCGGCGGGCGCGTTGTTCATCCGCTCCTACGAACGCGGCGAGCGCGTGCACCTGGCCATGGTCAGCCGCGGGTACGCCGGTTCGATGCCGGTGATCGACGAGGTGACCGCTTCCCGGGCGCAGTGGTCGTACGCGCTCGCCCTGCCGTTCGCCGCGCTCGCCGTCTGCGTGTTGGGATGGGCCCTGTGACCGACGCCGTGACTCCTTCCGTGACACCCGCGCCCTCCCTGGAGGTGGCGGGCCTGGCCTTCGCCTACCCCGACGGCCACCAGGCCCTGTTCGGGGTGGACTTCTCCGTCGCGCGGGGCGAGCGCGTCGCGCTGCTCGGGCCCAACGGCGCCGGCAAGACCACCCTGGTGCTGCACCTCAACGGCATCCTGACCGGCGGCGCGGGCACCGTGACGGTGGCCGGGCTGCCCGTCGGCCGGCAGCACATGGCCGAGATCCGCCGCAGGGTCGGCATCGTCTTCCAGGACCCGGACGACCAGCTGTTCATGCCCACGGTCCGCGAGGACGTGGCGTTCGGGCCGGCGGCGGCCGGGCTGAAGGGGGACGCCCTGGAGGCGCGGGTCGACCACGCGCTCGCGCAGGTCGGCATGGCGGAGTTCAAGGACCGTCCGCCGCACCACCTGTCCTTCGGCCAGCGGCGCCGGGTGGCCGTCGCGACGGTGCTCGCGATGGAACCGGAGATCCTCGTCCTGGACGAGCCGTCGTCCAACCTCGACCCGGCCTCGCGTCGCGAACTGGCCGACATCCTGCGCGCCCTGGACGTCACGGTGCTCATGGTCACGCACGACCTGCCGTACGCCCTCGAGCTGTGCCCGCGGGCCCTGATCCTGAGCGACGGCGTGATCGCGGCGGACGGCAGGACCGGCGACCTGCTGGCCGACGACACGCTCATGCGCGCACATCGCCTGGAGCTGCCCTTCGGGTTCGACCCGCGCTCGGCGACAATGGACGCGTGACGAACGAGGCACCCACCGCCGCCGGCACGCTGCTCCTGGACGAGCAGCTGTGTTTCGCGCTGTACGCGGCCCAGCGCGCGGTGACGGCCGCGTACCGGCCGCTCCTGGACGAACTGGGGCTCACCTACCCCCAGTACCTCGTGCTGCTGGTCCTGTGGGAGCGCGGTGAGACGACCGTCAAGGAGCTGGCGGCCGCCCTGCGCCTCGACTACGGCACGATGTCGCCGCTGCTGAAGCGGCTGGAGGCGGCGGGGCTGGTGCGCCGGGAGCGCTCGGCCCGTGACGAGCGCACGGTGCTCGTGGCGTGCACCGGACGCGGGGAGGAACTGAAGGGGCGCGCGGAGCGCGTGCCCGGCAACCTGCTCGCGTCGACGGGGCTGGAGGCGGCGGAGGTCGCGCGGCTGCGCGAGGACCTGTGGGGGCTCGCGCAGCGGGCCCAGAACGCGGCGGACCGCACCCGCTGAGACCGGCTCCGGCGCGCCCCGCACGGCGCTCGGACGAAGTTACCCGCGGTTACTACCCCCTGGTAGGCACACCTCCACGTACCGGCCGGTACCTTGTGCACGATGTAATTGGACAAGTTCCGGGGAAGGTCCCGCCGTGGCCGAAAGCACCGCCGTCGACACCAGCGACACCGCAGACGACACCGTCACCGCCGACACCGGCGACACCCGACCGACGAAGATCACGTACGTCGCCGAAGCGACCGCGCACGGCGGCCGCGACGGGTTCGTGACCAGTCAGGACGGCCAGATCGGGCTCAAGGTGGCGATGCCGCCGGAGCTGGGCGGGGACGGCAACGGCACCAATCCGGAGCAGCTCTTCGCGGCCGGATACAGCTCCTGCTTCCACAACGCGCTGATCCTCGTCGGCAACCGTGCGGGCTTCGACCTCACGGGGTCGACGGTGGCGGCGAAGGTCGGGATCGGCCCGAACAAGCACAAGGGCTACGGACTGGCCGTCGCCCTCAGCGTCTCGCTGCCCGTCCTGGACCGGGACCTCGCCGAGAAGCTGGTGGACGCCGCGCACCAGGTGTGCCCGTACTCCAACGCCACCCGCGGCAACATCGACGTGACGATCATCCTCGGCTAGGGGCGAGGGGCCGGCGGCGAACGGCGAACGGCCGGTCCGAGGGGCCGGCCGGGACCGCGTGCGAGGAATCACCGGCCGCGCGGGCGTGTTGCCCCCAGGAGTGCGGGAGCAGCCGGGAGAGGACGTGCGGGCGTGGACGTGAGCGGTGCGGTGACCGAGGGCTTCGAGCCCGTACGGGAGGCGTTCGTCCGCAATTTCGAGGTGCTCGGCGACCGGGGCGCGGCGGTGACCGTCTACCGGGACGGGCACAAGGTCGTCGACCTGTGGGGCGGCACCCGGGACGTGGACGGCGTGGACGGCGACGCGCCCTGGGAACGGGGCACCGCGCAGATCGTGCGCTCGGCGACCAAGGGCGTCGCGGCCGCCGCGCTCCTGCTGCTGCATCAGCGCGGCGAACTGGACCTGGACGCGCCCGTGGGCACGTACTGGCCGCAGTACAAGGCGGCCGGCAAGGAACGGACCCTCGTACGGGACCTGCTGGCGCACCGCGCGGGCGTCCCCGTCCTGGACCGCCCCCTGACGCCCGCGGAGGCCGCCGATCCCGACCTGGGCGCGGCGGCGGTGGCGGCGCAGGCGCCCGTCTGGGAGCCCGGCACGGACCACGGGTACCACGCGCAGACGTACAGCTGGCTGACCGGCGAGCTGGTCCGGCGGGTCACCGGGCGGACCGTCGGCGCGTACGTCGCCGACGAGATCGCCGGGCCGGTGGGGGCCGACCTGTGGCTCGGACTGCCGCCGGAGCTGCACGCGCGCGTGGGGCGCGTGGGACAGGTGGAGGGGCCCGCACCGGCGGGAGCCCTCAGGACCCGCCCCAAGCCCGCCGTGACCGCCGCCTACGCCGACCCGGGCTCCCTCACCCGCCGCGCCTTCGCCGCGATCACCCCGCTCCCCGACGAGAACGACCCGGCCTACCGGTCCGCGGTGCTCCCCGCCTCCAACGGCATCGCGACCGCCGACGGCCTGGCCCGCTTCTACGCCTCCCTGATCGGCGAGGTGGACGGCGGGGTACGGCTGCTGCGCCCGGAGACGGTGGAACGGGCCCGCGGCGAGCGGTCGTCGGGCCCGGACCGCGTACTCGTCGTGAACACCCGCTTCGGCCTGGGCTACATGCTGCACGGGGCGGCCTCCCCGCTGCTGTCGCCCACCTCGTTCGGTCACCCGGGCCGCGGCGGCGCGCTGGGCCTCGCCGATCCCGCCTCGGGGATCGCCTTCGGCTACGTCACCAACGGGTTCCGCACGAGCGTGACGGCGGACCCGCGCGCGCAGGCGCTGCTGCGGGCGGTACGGACGGCCGTGGCGGCGGGCCGCTGACGCTCAGACGTTGATCGAGTGCGACTTGCGGCCCGAGTCGTCGTCGATCTCCACATGGGCCTTGGTGAGCAGGCGCATCGCGATCTCGTTGAGGGCGCGGGCGCCGGCGATCTCCTCGCCGACCCGCGGCTGGTCGACGTCCACGTTGTGCCGGGTGGCATGCCCCTGGGTCCTGATCTCGGTCCCGTCGGGCAGCCGCACCATCGCCACCGCGCGCGTGTGCCGGCCGTCCTCCTCGAACTCCAGCTCGACATGCCATCCGACAGTGGTGTGCATTGCGGTCATGGGGTCACCTCCGGAAGTCCTCATTCCAGGGTGCTCCCGCGAGCGCGCGGGCGCACCCAGTCGGCTCACGGCGGCGGACGCGACCCTCGCGGCGCGAGGTCAGCCGGTGTGCAGCATCAGTCCGATGCCGACGACGAGGATCCCGGCGGCGACGAGCCGCGGTGCGCCGAACCGCTCCTTGAAGAACACGGCGCCGATGGCCGCGGCGACGAGCACCGACGACTCCCGCAGCGCGGCGACGGGCGCCAGTTCGGCCCGGGTCTGCGCCCACAGGACGAGGCCGTACGCGAGGACGGACAGCGCGGCCCCGAGGAGGCCGAGGGCGGCGAAGGGGCGCAGGACGGCGGCGGTCCGCCCGCGCCAGCGGTGCACGGCGTACACGGGCAGCACGACGCCCTGCACGGCCATCAGCCAGGCGATGTACCCCAGCGAGGACCCCGAGGCGCGCACGCCGATGCCGTCGACGACCGTGTAGGCGGCGATGGTCGCCCCGGTGGCCAGCGCGGCCCCGATCGCCGGCCAGTCGGGCCGGCGTCCGCGCAGTCCCCACAGGGCGACGCCGGTCAGCCCCGCGCACGACAGCGCGACGCCGGCGGCCGCCCAGCCGTCCGGCACCTCGTGCGCGAAGACGGCGGCGAGCACGGTGACGACGAGGGGCGCGGAGCCGCGCGCGAGGGGGTAGGCCTGCCCGAAGTCCCCGAGCCGGAACGACCGCATCAGCAGCGCGTAGTAGGCGGTGTGGACGAGCACGGAGGCCAGCAGGTACGGCCACGCGCGGGCCGCCGGGAGAGGGGCGAACGGCACCAGCGCGAGCCCGATGACCATGCCGCCGCCGGCGATCAGCGTGAAGCCGACGAGCTTGTCGGTGATCCGGTGGGCGATGGCGTTCCAGCCGGCGTGCGTGAGCGCGGCGAGCAGGACGGCGGCGGTGACCAGCGGGGTCACGCGAGGGGCTCGCGCACGTGCGCGGGAGTCGCCCCGGCGTGCCGGACCAGGTCGCGCAGTGCTTCGGCGGAACGGGGGTGCGCTGCTGTCGTCGTCATGCACGGCACGCTAGCGGCCGGCGCGCGGGACGGGCGAACGGGTTGCGGGGCGGAGAAGAAGCCGGTGAGGGCGCCCCGTCCCCACGGAGCCCTCACCGGCGGTCCTCGGACGCACCGGGCCTACCGGTGCGTGCGGTAGTACGTCAGGCGCGTACCAGTGCGCGGTCCTCGTCGTCGTCCTTGGACGAGGCGGACCCGTCCGCGGTCCGCAGGCCCTCGCCCTCGACGTCGACGTTGGGCAGGACGCGGTCCAGCCACTTCGGCAGCCACCAGGCCTTCTTGCCGAGCAGCGCCAGCACCGCCGGCACGATCGCCATGCGCACGATGAACGCGTCGAAGAAGACGGCGATGGCGAGGCCGAAGCCGATCATCTTGATCATCGACTCGCTGGAGCTGATGAAGCCGCCGAAGACGGCCATCATGATGATCGCGGCGGCGGCCACCACCTTGGCGCTGTGCCGGAACCCGGTGACGACGGCCTGGCTCGGGCTCTCGCCGTGGACGTACGCCTCCCGCATCCGGGTCACGAGGAACACCTCGTAGTCCATCGCGAGGCCGAAGACCACGCCCACCATGAAGATCGGCATCATCGACATGATCGGGCCGGTCTCCTCGACGCCGATCAGGCCGCCGAGCCAGCCCCACTGGAAGACCGCGACCACGGCGCCGAGCGCGGCGAGCACGCTGAGCAGGAAGCCGAGGGCCGCCTTCAGCGGGACCAGGACGGAGCGGAAGACCACGATCAGCAGCAGGAACGCCAGGCCGACCACCAGGGCCAGGTACGGGACCAGCGCGTCGTTGAGCTTCTGCGAGAAGTCGATGTTCATCGCCGTGGTGCCGGTGACCAGCACCTGGGCGCCCGTGTCCGTCCGGACGTCGGCGCCCTGGCCGCGGATGGCGTGCACCAGGTCCTCGGTCCGCGTCGAGGACGGCTTGGAGTCCGGGATCACGGTGATCGTCGCGGTGTCGCCGGCCTTGTTGAACATCGCCGGGGTGACCGTGACGACGTCCTCGAGGTCCTTGATCCCGTCGGTGACCGACGTGGCCGCGGCCTTGGGGTCGTCGCTGTCCTTGGCGTCGACCACGATCATCAGGGGGCCGTTGAAGCCGGGGCCGAAGCCTTCCGACAGCAGGTCGTAGGCCCGGCGCTGGGTGGTGGAGGTGGGCTGCGAGCCGTCGTCGGGCAGGCCCAGTTCGAGCTGGGTGGCGGGGACGGCGATCGCGCCGAGACCGAGTACGCCGAGCAGCAGCACGGCGGCCGGCCGGCGGATGACGAAGCTCGCCCAGCGGACGCCCGGGCCGGGCCTGGCCGGCTTGCCCCGGCCGTCCTGCGCGGTCTGTCCCGCCCGCCCGGCGGCCTTGGTGCGCTTCTCGCCGGTGGCCCTGATCCTGCGGCCCGCGTAGCCGAGCAGTGCCGGGATCATCGTCAGCGCGATGAGGACGGCGACCACGACCGTGCCCGCCGCGGCGAGGCCCATCTTGGTCAGCATCGGCACGTTGACGACCGCGAGGCCGGCCAGCGCGATCACGACCGTGAGTCCGGCGAAGACGACCGCGGATCCGGCGGTGCCGGTGGCCCGGCCGACCGCCTCCTCGCGGTCCCGGCCCTCGGCCAGTTCGCTCCGGTAGCGGGAGACGATGAACAGCGCGTAGTCGATGCCGACCGCGAGCCCGATCATCAGCGCGAGGGTGGAGGTGGTGTCGCCGAGGTCGAGCGCCTTGGCGAGGGCGGTGATCGTGGAGACGCCGATACCGACGCCGATGATCGCGGTCAGCAGCGGCAGTCCGGCCGCGACCAGCGATCCCAGGGTGATGACGAGGACGACGGCGGCGATCGCGAGACCGACGGCCTCGCCGATCGCGCCCGGCTCGGCCCCGGCCTGGAGGGCGTCGCCCCCGACATCCACGGTCAGTCCGGTGGCCCGGGCGTCGTCGCCGGCCTTCTCCAGGGCCTGCCGGGTCGGGTCCGTCAGTTCCATGCCGGGCGCGTCGTACTTCACCGACGTGTAGGCGACCGTGCCGTCCTTGCTCACGGCGCCGGTGGTGAAGGGGTCGGTGACGGAGACGACCTCGGAGCCGTCGCCGAGCGTCTTGACGGTCTTCTCGACGGTCGCCCGGTTGGCGGCGTCGGTCATCTTCTCGCCCTCGGGCGCCTTGAAGACGATGCGTCCGGTCGCACCGTCGGCGCTGGCGCCGGGGAAGCGCTGTTCCAGCAGGTCGAAGGCCTTCTGGGCCTCGACTCCGGGAATCGAGAAGGAGGTCGAGCCGGCGGCGGGCGCGGAGGCCGCGCCGACACCGGCGAGAGTCAGCAGCGCCACCCATATGAGGGCGACGAAGTGGCGTCGCCGGAAGGCGAGCCGGCCGAGTTTGTAGAGGAACGTGGCCACGGAGGCGTACTCCCGGTCAGGTCGTGGTGCGGGGCGGCAGGCCCCAGGGGCAGGGTTGACCAACCCGGCGGGGAGGCAGGGGTGATCGGCCCGACGACGTGAGCGGTGACGTCAGGTTGGGCGGACCGCGGGGACGGTCAGGTGGTGGGGCTTCGCACGCCGAGGGCAGGGAGGACCACGGCGTCGATGTACGCGAGGAGGAAGGCCTGCGTCGGCGGCTGTTCGTCGAGCATGGTGCGGGCGGCGAACGCGCCGATCATCATGTGCGGCACGTAGTCGAGGGCGGGATTGTCCGCGGGGACCTCGCCCCGGTCGATCGCCCGTTGCAGGACACGGCGGAACTCCGCCATCTCCGGCTCGACGAGGTGTTCCTTGAACGCCTTCAACAGGTCCGGGTTGGCGTGGATGGCCATCGCCAGCCCTCGCATCAGCGCGGAGTTCTGCTCCATCTCGCAGTCGTCCGAACGCAGGGTGAGGGCGTGCAGGTCGCCCCGCAGCGATCCGGTGTCGACACCGTCCGCGGAGGCGCCGGGCTTGTCGTGGCGCACCGCCTTCGCGACCAGCTCGGCCTTGCCGCCCCACTGGCGGTAGAGCGTCGCCTTGCTGGACCGGGTACGGGTGGCGACGGCGTCCATGGTGAGGGCGTCGTAGCCGACCTCGCGGAGCAGGTCGAGCACGGCCCGGTACAGCTCGGCCTCGCGCTCGGGCGTGATGCGACTGCGACGCGCCGTTGCGATCTCAGTCATGCCACTCACCTTCCGGCTCCGTCTTCGTCCACGCTTCTCGTACACCCTGAACATACCCCGAGAATCAACGAAACGAAACCGTTTCGTACGTGTGCTGGCTCACGAAGGTGAAGCCCGCGTAAGAGGGGCGCACGACTTGCCCGGCCCCATTCGCCGGAAAAGCATGGACAGGTGAGCTATCTGCGCCTGCCCCACCTCAACGGTGACCTGCTGTGCTTCGTGGCCGAGGACGACCTCTGGCTGGCCCCCCTGGACGGCCCCGGCCGCGCCTGGCGGCTCACCGCCGACCGCACCAAGGCCGGGCACCCCCGCTTCTCCCCCGACGGCAGCCAGATCGCGTACACGAGCTGGCGCAGTCTCGTCCCGGAGATCCACCTGGTGCCCGTGGACGGCGGACCCGGGCGGCAGCTGACCTACTGGGGCAGCTCCGACACCCAGGTCCGCGGCTGGACACCCCCCGACCAGGACGGCACCAGCGACATCCTCGCCGTCGCCTCCCACGGCGAGCCCTTCTCCTACTTCACCTGGGCCTACAAGCTCGCCACCGACGGCGACCCCGGCCGCAAACTCCCCTGGGGCCCGGTCTCCGACCTCCAGTGCGCCGACCTCGACGGCGAGCGCAGAACCCTCCTGCTCACCGGCACCCCACCGCACGAACCCGCCGCCTGGAAGCGCTACCGGGGCGGGGCGACGGGCCGCCTGTGGCTGCACGGGCACCGGCTCCTGGAGGACCTCGACGGCCATCTGCACTCCCCCCTCTTCGCCGGCGGCCGGATCGCCTTCCTCTCCGACCACGAAGGCGTCGGCAACCTCTACTCCTGCGCCCACGACGGCTCCGACCTGCGCCGGCACACCGACCACGACGCCTTCTACGCCCGGCACGCCGCGAGCGACGGCACGCGCGTGGTGTACCAGTGCGCGGGGGACCTGTGGATCGTCGACGACCTCGCCGCCGGCTCCGCGCCGCGCCGGATCGACGTACGGCTCGGCGGGCCGCGCGCGGGGCGCCGGCCGTACCAGATCCCGGCCGCCCAGCACGTGGACGGCATCTCCGTCGACGAGACGGGACGGGCGAGCGCGGTCGTCGTCCGCGGCAGCCTGTACTGGCTGACGCACCGGGACGGCCCCGCCCGGACGATCACCGACACCCCCGGGGTACGGGTCCGGCTGCCGGAGATGCTCGGCCCGGGCGGCCGGATCGCCTATGTCACGGACGCGGAGGGCGAGGACGCCGTCGAGATCGCCCACCTGCCGCGGGCCACCGGCGCCCGCGAGCCCCGGCGGCTGGCCGCGGGACGGCTCGGGCGGGTCCTGGAGATGGTCTGCGACCCGCAGGGCGAACGCCTCGCCGTCGCCTCGCACGACGGACGGCTGCTGCTGATCACGGTCCCCGACGACCTCACCGTCCCCGACGGCGACCCCGAAGACGCCCCGGAAGGCGACAGCCCTCCCGGGGGCGGGGCCGAGGTCACCGAGCTGGCCGCCTCGGCCAACGGGCCCGTGCGCGACCTGGCCTTCTCCCCCGACGGCAGCTGGCTGACCTGGTCGCACCCGGGGATCGGCCGGTCGCTGCGGCAGATCAGGATGGCCCGCATGAAGGACCGGCTCGTCGTGGACGTCACGGACGGCCGCTTCGAGGACGAGAACCCGGTCTTCACCCGGGACGGCCGCTACCTGGCCTTCCTCTCCTGGCGCGGCTTCGACCCGGTGTACGACGTGCACACCGGCGACCTGTCCTTCCCGCTGGGCTGCCGCCCCTACCTCGTGCCGCTGTCGTCGGCGACCCCCTCGCCCTTCGCCCTCACCCCGGAGGGCCGCCCGGCCGCCGGAGGCCTGGACCCCGTCGCCGACGACGAGGGCGGCGACGGGACCGTGACCGTCGAGACCGAGGGGCTGGAGAGCCGGGTCACGCCGTTCCCGGTGCCGGCGTCCAAGTACTCGGCGCTGTACCCGGTGGCGGGCGGCGGGCTGGTGTGGCTGCGCTGGCCGATCTCCGGCGCGCTCGGCGAGACGTTCGCCAACCCGGACGACACCAGCGGACGGCCGACGCTCGAACACTTCGGCATCGGCAAGGCGAAGCGGACCGAACTCGTCGACCACCTCGACTGGTTCGCGCTCAGCGGGGACGGCTCCCGGCTGGTCGTGGTCGACGAGGGCGACCTGCGGGCCGTGCCGTCCTCGGAGAGCGGCGACCTGGACTCCACGGTCTGGATCGACCTGCGGCGCATCCTGCACGAGGTGGACCCCGGCGCCGAGTGGCGCCAGTCCTACGAGGAGGCCGGGCGGCTGATCCGCGCGTACTTCTGGGACCCGGGCATGTGCGGCATCGACTGGGACGCGATCCTCGACCAGTACCGGCCGCTCGTCGAACGGGTCGCGTCGCCGGACGAGTTCGCCGACCTGCTGCGTGAGGTGCTGGGCGAACTGGGCACGTCCCACGCCTATGTCACCGCCGCCCGCCGCAACGAGGGCCCGCCGCACTACCAGCGCCTCCAGGGCCTGCTGGGCGCCAACCTCGTGCACCGCGAGGCGGGCTGGACGGTCCGGCGGATCCTGCCGGGCGACTCCTCCGACTCCAAGGCGCGCTCCCCGCTGGCCGGTACGGGGATCCGGGAAGGAGCCGTGCTCACGCACGTGAACGGCCGCGCCGTCGACCCGGTGACCGGCCCGTACCCGCTGCTGGCCGGCGCGGGCGGCACCACCGTCGAACTCACCTTCACCCCGGCCGAGGGCGCGGGCGGCCGCCCGCGCCGGGTGGCCGTGGTCCCGCTCACCGACGAACGGACCCTGCGCTACCAGGACTGGGTGGCCAAACGCCGCGCCGTGGTGAGGGAGTTGAGCGACGGCCGGTGCGGCTATCTGCACATCCCCGACATGGGCGGTTCGGGCTGGGCCCAGTTCAACCGCGACCTGCGGATGGAGATGTCCAGGCCGGCGCTGCTGGTGGACGTGCGCGGCAACGCGGGCGGCCACATCAGCGAGCTGGTGGTGGAGAAGCTGACCCGCAGGATCCTGGGCTGGGACCTCACCCGTGACGCACAGCCGGTGTCGTACGCCTCGAACGCGCCGAGGGGTCCGGTGGTGGCCCTCGCCGACGAGGCGACCTCCTCGGACGGCGACATGATCACGGCCGCCTTCAAACTGCTGGGGCTCGGCCCCGTGGTCGGTCAGCGCACCTGGGGCGGCGTCGTCGGCATGACCGGACGCCACCGGCTCGGCGACGGCACGGTCATCACCGTCCCCATGAACGCCGCCTGGTTCGACGCCTACGGCTGGTCGGTGGAGAACGAGGGCGTCACCCCCGACCTCGAAGTGCTGCGCACCCCCCTCGACTGGGCCGAGGGCCGCCACGCCCAGCTCGACGACGCCGTACGGCTGGCCCTGGACCTGCTCACCGACCATCCGCCGGCCACCCCGCCCGGTCACGAGAACGTGCCCGACCGCTCGCGGCCCCCGCTGCCCCCGCGCGACGCCGGCTGAACCGCCGCGCACCGGCCACGAACGCAGGGGCGCCCTCCCGAGGGAGGGCGCCCCACGTCAACGCGTCAGCCTGGAACGGCTAGACGTCGAAGTCCTGCGCGATGCGCTCGGTGTCCTCGCGCCGCATCCGCTCCGGCTGCTGGCCGGAACGCTCGCCGGGCCGCTCACCGGGACGCCCGCCGGACCGCTCACCGGGACGCTCGCCCGGGCGCTCACCGGGACGCTCGCCCGGACGCTGCTGGCCACGCTGCTGGGCCTGCTCCTTGGCCTGCCCGACCTTCTGCTTGGCCTGCTGCTTGAACTGCTCGGCCTGGTCCTGGAACTTGTCCTTCATACCCATGTGGGTTCACTCCTGTGGGAGATGAGGGGATCTGGGCCCCTTGGTGGGGCCTCGACCAGATTCACACGGGCGCTCACCCCACGCATCTCGATCAACTACGCTGCGTAGCCCTGGCCTGTTCGTCGGCGGAACCGCCCGCGCCCACCAGGCCCGTGCGCATCCCTTGCAGCCTGGGCGCGAACCGCCTCATCTCCCGTTGTCCCACCGTGCCGATGAGCCCGGGCAGGTAGCCGCGCACGCCCTGCATGCCCCGCAGCCACCACTGTCCGTACACGTGCGAGGAACGCCGCTCGATCCCGGCCACGAGCCGGTCGACGGCCGGCCCCAGCGGGTACGTCTTGTTGGCCGGCCACGGCAGCCGCTGCCTCAACTCCCGCATGACGTCGTCCTGATCGGCCCCCCGCACCATGTCGGTGTCGGTCCAGGACAGATAGCCGACGCCGACCCGGACCCCCAGGTGAGCGACCTCGGCGCGCAGACTGTGCGCGTACGCCTCCACGCCCGACTTGGACGCGCAGTACGCGGTCATCATCGGCGCCGGGGTGATCGCGGCGAGCGAGGCGATCTGGAGCAGGTAGCCGCGGCTCTCCCGCAGCAGCGGCAGGAACGCGCGGGCCGTGACGGCGGAGCCGATCAGATTGACCTCGATGACCCGGCGCCAGGCCTGCGGGTCGGAGTCGGCGAACGGACCGCCGTTGGCGACACCGGCGTTGGCGACCACGATGTCCACCTTGCCGAAGCGCTCCTTCACCTGCGCCGCGACGCGGGTCATCGCCTCGTGGTCGGTGACGTCGGCGTACCAGTGGTCGCTGTCGCCGTGCAGCCGCTCGCAGACCCGCTTGAGCTCGTCCGGCTCCAGGCCGATCAGCGCGACCTTCGCGCCGCGCGCGGAGAGCTTGCGGGCGAGCAGCTCCCCGACGCCCCGCGCGGCCCCGGTCACTACGGCGACCCGTCCTTCGAGGCTGACCCCGCTCATGCGCCCTCCTTCGACTGTGCGTACGTGGTGACGAGTTCCCGGATCCGGCCGGTGACCAGTTCGGGTGCCTCGACCGGTGTCATGTGGCCGAGGCCGGGCAGTTCGGTGAGCCCGACGCAGTGCGGGAGCGAGGCGGCGATCCGGCGGGCGTGCACCGGCGGGGTGAGCCGGTCCCCGGTCCCGACGATCACCGCCGTCGGCACGCTCAGCGCGGCGACGCCGTGGTCGAGGTCGAGCAGGTTCAGCACGTGCGACCAGGTGTGCCGCACCTTGCGCGGGCAGGCGTGCACGATGCGGGCGCACGCGTCCACCATGTGCGGGGCCGAACCGGCGCCCATGGTGGCGTACTTGAGGATCCGCTTGGCGACCGGCGTGACCGGTCCGAGGGGCGCCCGGGACCCGAGGACGTGCCGGGTCAGCCAGGTCCGCAGCCGGCCGGGCGGCAGCGGCAGCACGGTGGACTCGGCGACCAGCGCCGAAGCACCGGTGCTGCACAGCAGGACGGCCGCCGCGTGCTCCCGGAAGCCGTCCCTGGCGGCCGCCGCCAGCACGGTCATGCCGCCCATGGAGTGCCCGGCGATCACTGCCTGCTCGCCGGGCGCGAGCGTCGCGGCGAGGACGGCCTCCAGGTCGTCGGCGAGGGTGTCGGTGCTGCACACGGCGCTGGGCCGGGTGCGTCCGTGGCCGCGCTGGTCGTAGGCGATGACGCGGTGGTCGGCGGCGAGGTCGCGGATCTGGTCCGCCCAGAACGCGGTCGAGCACGTCCACCCGTGGGCCAGCACGACGGCCGGCGCGCCCGCGCGACCGTGGACCTCGACGTGCAGCGGGGTGCCGTCCGCGGACACGGCGGTGAGCTCATGGACCGGCCCGGGGGTCGGTCCGGTGGCCGGCCGGGGAGTCGGCCGGGGGGTGGAGGCGCCGGAGGAAGCGGCCGGGGAGGTCACGCCGTCACCTCGTTCCCGCCGACGGGCTCCTGCGCGGCCGCGCCGGCCGCCGGACGCACCCGCGGGGCGCGCAGGACCTCGTACTCCGCGAGGTCCACGCGCCGGGTGGCGCGCCGGAACTCGGCCGTCGTGCCCGGCCAGACGGTGGTGTTGCGGCCGTTCGCGTCCAGGTACCAGCTGGTGCAGCCGCCGGTGTTCCACACCGTGCGCTTCATCCGCTCCTGCACCCGCCGGTTCCAGGCGTGCACGGCGCTCGGACGGGCGTCCAGGGCCGCGCGCCCGCGCCCCGTGCCACCGGGCCCCGGGGAGCCCGCCAGGAGGTCGAGCTGGCGCAGGTAGTCGGCCATGTAGGCGAGCTGCGACTCGATCATCAGGATCATCGAGGAGTTCCCGAGGCCCGTGTTGGGGCCGATGATCGTCATCCAGTTGGGGAATCCGGCGGCGGAGGCTCCGCGCAGGGCCTCCATGCCGTCCTTCCAGCTCTCCGCGAGCGTGCGCCCGTCCGCGCCCACCACCCGTTCGGCGATCGGCATGTCGGTGACGTGGAAGCCGGTGCCGAAGACGATCACGTCGGCCTCGGCCTCGGTGCCGTCGGCGGCCACCAGCGTGGATCCGCGGATCTCGCTCAGCCCGCTCGCGACGACGTCCACGTTGGGCTGCGCGAGGGCGGGATAGTAGGTGCTGGACAGCAGGATCCGCTTGCAGCCGATGCGGTAGTCCGGGGTGAGCCGGGCGCGCAGGGCCGGGTCCTTGATGGCGCGGGCCATGTTCTGCTTCGCGAGCCGCTCGACCAGACCGAGCTGGTTCGGATGCTTGGTGAACGCCTGGACCTGGAGCTCGCGGATGCCCCAGAGCAGCCCGCGGCGCATCCGGGCCGTGGCGGGCAGCGCCCGGTGCAGGGCGCGCTCCGCGCCGCTGACCGCCCGGTCGACGCGGGGCATCACCCAGGGCGGGGTGCGCTGGAAGAGCGTCAGGCGCGAGACGTCGGGCTGGACGGCGGGGACGATCTGGATGGCGGAGGCGCCGGTGCCGACCACGGCGACCCGCTGTCCGGTGAGGTCGGCGTCGTGGTCCCAGCGCGCCGAGTGGAAGACCTTGCCGGGGAAGGTGTCGAGACCCGGGATCTGCGGGACCTTCGGGTCGGACAGCGGTCCGGTGGCCGACACGACCACGTCGGCGCGGTAGCGCCCGCCGGTGGTCTCGATGTCCCAGCACAGCTCCTGCGCGTCCCACGTCGTCCGCAGCACCTCGGTGTCGAACCGCAGGTGCGGGCGGAGTCCGAAGGAGTCCGCGACGTGCTCCAGGTAGGCGCGGATGTGCTCCTGCCCGGAGAAGGTGCGCGGCCAGTCGGGGTTGGGCGCGAAGGAGAAGGAGTACAGGTGGGAGGGCACGTCACAGGCGCACCCCGGATAGCTGTTGTCCCGCCAGGTCCCGCCGACGCTGCCCGCCCGCTCCAGGACGACGAAGTCGGTGATCCCCTCGCGGCGCAGCCGCACGGCGGCCCCCAGTCCTCCGAAACCGGACCCGATCACCGCCACCCGTACGTGTTCGGTCATCCCGACGCCTCCTAGCCGTGCGTGCGACTCTGCGGACTGACTATGCCAGTGAACACTGGCGCAATGGGAGCGTAGAGCAGCTCCGTACCGATGGGTAGGGCCGGGAGAGGGAAAGTTACCGGCGGTACAACATAGGCTTCGCCCGTGACGGACAAGCGGGAGTACCGAACGGAGGAGCTGGCCGCGGAGGCCGGCATCACGGTGCGCACCCTGCGCTTCTACCGCGAGCGCAAACTGCTCGCGCCACCCCGGCGCGAGGGCCGCATCGCCTGGTACGACGATCATCACCTGGCCCGTCTGCGCACCATCGCGGCGCTGCTGGAACGCGGCCACACCCTCACCGGCATCGCGGAGCTGGCCGACGCCCTCGACCACGGCCGCGGTGTCGCCGACCTCCTCGGCGTCGGCGGCCCCACCGAGGAGGAGCCGGTCCGGCTGACCCCCGAGGAGCTCGCCGCGCGCTTCGAGGGCCAGGTCACCACGGAGAACCTCGCCGCCGCCCTGGACCTGGGCTACCTGGGCACCGACGGCGACGAGATCGTCCACATCAGCCGCCGTCTGCTGGACGTCTCCTCCGCCCTGGTGCGCGAGGGCATCCCGCTCGCCGAGGTCCTCGCGGCGGGTGTCCGGGTCCGCGAGCACGCCGACGCCCTCGCCGACCTCTTCGCCGACCTCATCCTGCGCCACGCGACCGAGGCCGACCTGCCCCGTCTGCGCCCCCTGGCCCGCAGCGTCGTCGAGGCGGAACTCTCCCTCGCCCTGGACCGACGGCTGCACAACGCGACCTGAGGGACCCCGCCCCGAGGGACCCCCGGGAGGTCCTCCTCAGGTCGTGGACGAGGCAGCCCCTCAGGTCACCTCAGAGGTCGTAGACCACGGTGACCGGGGCGTGGTCCGACCAGCGCTCGCCGTGCGTGGCCGCCCGCTCCACGAGCCCCTTGACGGCCTTGTCCCCGAGAGCGGGCGTCGCCACCTGGAGGTCGATGCGCCAGCCCGAGTCGTTGTCGAAGGCGCGCCCCCGGTACGACCACCAGGTGTACGGGCCCGTCGCGTCCGGGTGCAGCGACCGCACGACGTCCCGGTAGCCGCCGTCCGCGGGGTCGAGGACCCGGGTCAGCCAGTCCCGCTCCTCCGGGAGGAAACCCGAGTTCTTCGTGTTGGAGCGCCAGTTCTTCAGATCGGCCTGCTGGTGGGCGATGTTCCAGTCGCCGCAGACCAGGACCTCACGGCCGTCGGCTGCGGCCCGGACGCGCAGCTCCTTGAGGTAGGCCAGGAACTCGTCCATGAAGCGGACCTTCTCGTCCTGCCGGTCCGTGCCGGCCTCGCCGGAGGGCAGGTAGAGGGAGGCGATCGTCACACCCGGCAGGTCGGCCTCCACGTAGCGGCCGCTGCCGTCGAACTCGGCCGAGCCGAAGCCGACGCGGACGGCGTCCGGTTCACGGCGGCTGTAAAGGGAGACGCCGGCACGGCCCTTGGCGGCGGCCGGGGCGTGGGTGACGAACCAGCCCTCGGGCGCCCGCACCGTCTCCGGCAGCTGCTCCGGCTCGGCCCGCACCTCCTGGAGGCACAGCACGTCGGCGGAGGTGTCCGCGAGCCACTCCACGAAGCCCTTCTTCGCGGCGGCACGCAGTCCATTCACGTTCACGGAGGTCACGGTCAGCACCCGGGCACGATACAGGCACGGTTGCGGACGGATACCGGCACACTGGACGGGGTCCGAACCCGTTCCGTCCAGAAACCTGCATACAACTACAGTGAGCAGCATGAATATACGCCCGGTCCCCTTCGACCACCCCGACGCCGTCAAGCTCAACGACGAGGTCCAGGCCGAGTACCACGAGCGGTACGGCGACGGCGGCGACGCCACGGTCCTGCAACCGTCCGACTTCCAGCACCCGCGCGGGGTCTACCTCATCGCCTACGACGAGTTCGACCGGCCCGTGGCCACCGGCGGCTGGCGCAGCCAGGACCACGACGGCAAGGGCCACGAGGACGGCGACGCCGAACTCAAGCGGATGTTCGTGATCCGCGAGGTCCGCGGCAGAGGCCTGGCCCGGCGGATGCTCAGCGCGCTGGAGGACGACGCGCGGGCGGCCGGCCGCACCAGGATGGTCCTGGAGACCGGCACCGAGCAGCCGGAGGCCATCGCCCTGTACACCTCCAGCGGGTACGAGCCGTGCGTGAAGTTCGGCTACTACCGCGAGTACGAGAACAGCCGCTGCTACGCCAAGCCCCTCGGTTCCTGAACCGGACCCCCTCGGTTCGGGACCGGGCCGACCCGGTGCGGGAACGGGCTCGCCCGGCCCCTGCGCGCCTCAGCCCCTGAGGTAGGCGAGCACCGCGAGGACGCGGCGGTGCGTGTCGTCCGCGGGAGGGAGGTCCAGCTTGGTGAGGATGCCGCCGATGTGCTTGCCCACGGCCGCCTCCGACACCACGAGCTGACGGGCTATCGCCCCGTTGGACTTCCCCTCCGCCACCAGCGCCAGCACCTCCCGCTCGCGCGGGGTGAGCCGGGCCAGCGGATCCCGGCGCCGGCGCAGCAGCTGCCGTACGACCTCCGGGTCGACGACCGTGCCGCCGGCCGCGACCTCCCCGAGCGCGTCCACGAACTGCTCGACCTGGCCCACCCGGTCCTTGAGCAGGTATCCGACTCCCGTGCCGTCACCGGAGTCGAGGAGCTCGGCCGCGTACGCGCGCTGCACGTACTGGCTCAGGACGAGCACCGGCAGCCCGGGCCGCTCGGCGCGCAGCCGCACCGCGGCCCGCAGTCCCTCGTCCTGGAAGGCGGGCGGCATGCGCACGTCGGTGACGACGACGTCCGGTGTGTGGTCGGCGACCGCCCGGAGCAGGCCCGGCGCGTCGCCCACCGCCGCCACGACCTCGTGCCCGAAGCGGGCCAGCAGCGCCGTCAGACCGTCGCGCAGCAGCACCCCGTCCTCGGCGAGAACTACGCGCAACCCCCGCACCCCGCCTCCGTCGTCGGGCCCACCACCCGCGTCGTCCCGCTCGGCGGAACCGGCTCGCTCGGCGGAGACGGCTCGTCCGTCCGGATCGGCTCGCAAGGGATCTCCACACGCAGCAGGGTCGGTCCGCCCGGCGGACTGGTCAGCGTCAGTCTTCCATCGAGCACCGACACCCGGTCGGCGAGACCGGTGAGCCCGGTGCCCCGCGCGCCGTCGGCGCCGCCCCGGCCGTCGTCCTGCACCTCCAGGACGAGCAGCCGTCCCGCCCGGTGCTCCGCACGCACGCGCGCGTGCGCGGCCCTGCTGTGCCGGGCCACGTTGGCCAGCGCCTCGCGGACCACGAAGTACGCGGCGGCCTCGACGGCCTGCGGGAGCCGCGGCGACGGCCGGTCGAACTCCACGTCCACCGGGACGGGCGAGCGGTCGGCCGCGTCGGCGACGGCCGCCTCCAGGCCGTAGTCGGCGAGGACCTGGGGGTGGATGCCGTGGATCAGCTCGCGCAGTTCGGCGAGGGCCGCGCCCGCCTCCTCGTGGGCACGCGCGAGCTGCCCCGCGAGCGGTCCGCCGGGCGGGGCGTCCAGCCGGGCGAGACCGAGGCTCATGCTCAGCGCGACGAGCCGCTGCTGGGCGCCGTCGTGCAGATCGCGTTCGATACGACGGCGCTCCGCCTCGAAGGCGTCGACCAACCGCGCGCGTGACCGCGTCAGTTCGACGACCCTGGACCGCGGATCGCCACCGCGCGGGGCGACGAGGAGCCGGGTCAGCGCGGCCCTGCCGCCCGCCGCCGCCCCGAGCACGTACCCGCCCGCGGCCAGCAGCAGCAGGCCCAGCGCGGCGGCGCCGCACGCGGCCGGCCAGCCGGTGACCGTCCACACCTTGAGCACCTTCGTCTCGCGTCCCCCGCCGGCCGTCGCCAGCAGCAGCGGGGTCGCGAGCGTCGCGAGGGGGACGAGCAGGGCGACGGTCAACAGGAGCGCCTCGGCCGGCCACACGAAACAGGCGGTGAGCAGGGTGTGGCCGAGCTCCCGCCAGGTGGCCCGTTCCCGCAACCGGGTGGCGAGCCAGCGGCGCAGACCCGGCGACGGGGGCTCGGCGTGCGCGCCGCTCGCGTCGTCGCCGTCGACGAGCCGCAGCCGTCGCCGCTCCAGGGCGGCCACCGGCAGACCGGCGAAGGCGAGGGCCGCGAGCAGCGGCAGCCCGACGAGGACGACCGCGAGGACCGAGCCCACCGCCACCACCGCGACCAGGGCGACGAGGACCGCCGCTCCGGTCACCGCGCCCGTCAGCAGATAGGCGGCGGCCCGCCAGGGCCACGGCGAGAGCAGGTATCCCGGGCGGAGCAGTGCCTGCCACACGTTGCGGGGATGCATGCGGATCACCGTAGAAGGGGGCGGGGCGCCGGGGCCATCGGTGCGGCCGTAGGTCCGGGGGTATGCCTGGCCCCACCCCGGGTCTCGGTCCTGCCCGACAGACGGGGCCGGGGGGCACGCGGTTTCGTGGGGTCATGACCACACACGCCGTCCAACTGACCGCCGTGAGCAGGCGATACGGCGCCCCGGGCACCGGGGTGACCGCGCTCGACGACGTCGGCCTCACCCTCGCGCGGGGTTCGTTCACCGCCGTCATGGGCCCGTCCGGCTCGGGCAAGTCGACGCTGTTGCAGTGCGCCGCCGGGCTGGACCGGCCGACCTCGGGGTCGGTGCGGATCGGCGGAACCGAACTGACCGGGCTGAGCGAACGGCGGCTGACCCTGCTGCGCCGGGAGCGGATCGGGTTCGTCTTCCAGGCGTACAACCTGCTGCCCGCGCTCACCGCCGAGCAGAACGTCGCCCTCCCGCTGCGGCTGGCCGGCCGTCGTCCGCGCCGGGAACAGGTCCTCGACGCCCTGCGGCAGGTCGGGCTCGCCGACCGCGCGGGCCACCGCCCGGACCGGCTCTCCGGCGGCCAGCAGCAGCGCGTCGCGCTCGCCCGGGCCGTGATCACCCGCCCCGAGGTCCTGTTCGGCGACGAGCCGACCGGCGCGCTGGACTCCGGCAGCGGCCGCGAGGTGCTGACCCTGCTGCGCTCCCTGGCCGACGACGGCCGGACGGTCGTCATGGTCACCCACGACCCGCTCGCCGCCTCGTACGCGGACCGGGTGGTCTTCCTCGTCGACGGCCGCGTGCACGGCGAACTCCGGGGCGCCGGAACGTCCGTGGAGACGATCGCCGCGAGCATGGCGCGCCTGGAGACCGCCCAGGGCACCGCGGCGGACACCCCGTCGGCCGGCACCGCGGCCGGCACTGCGGACAGCACTGCGGTCGGTACGTCCGACAGCACGGCGGGTGCCGCGTGCTGAGCGTCGCGCTGCGCACCCTGCGCGCCCGGTGGGTCGCCTTCGCCGGCAGTCTCGTCGCCCTCGCGCTCGGCGTCGCCCTGCTGACCGTGATGGGCCAGGCGCTGGCCGCGTCGCTGCACGCGCCCGTGCGCGCCCCGGAGCGGTTCGCGGCGGCCCCGGTGGTGATCAGGGGCCAGGACACCCTGCGGGTGGCGACCGCGGCCGGCGAGCGGACGAAGGAGCTGGCGCGGCCACGCCCGGTGCCCGCCGCCGCCGTCGCCGTCCTCCGCACCCTCGGCCCGGTCACCGAGGACCGCTCCTTCCCGGTCCGGGCGGACGGTTCCGCGGCGCCGGACGACCTGGTCGGCCACCCCTGGTCCACGGCCCGCTTCACCCCCTACGCGCTGACCGCGGGCCGCGCGCCCGAGACGGCCGGCGAGGTGGTGACCAGCGGCGACTGGGCGGCCGTAGGCACCCTGCTGCACACCGCCGACGGCCCCGCGCGCGTGGTCGGCAGGGTCGGCGGCCGCGCCTTCGAGCACGCCGTCTTCTACGAGGACGCCCGGGCCGCGCGACTCGCGCCCGGAGTAGAGCAGTTGGTCGTGGAGGCGGACCCGTCCGCCGTGCGGACGGCGCTCGCGCGCGTGGACGCGACGTCCGGCGTACGGGTCCTCGTCGGGGACGACCGGCGCCTCGCGGACGCCGAGCCGGGCCGCGACGCCGAGGCGCTCACCGCGCTGAACGCCCTGTTCGGCACGGCGGGCGGGGTGGCCGCCTTCGTGTCCGTCTTCGTCGTGGCCTCCACCTTCGCCTTCGCGGTGGACCGGCGGCGCCGCGAGTTCGGGCTGCTGCGCACCGCGGGCGCCACCCCGGGCCAGGTCGCGCGGACGGTCCTCGCGGAGGCCCTGCTGGTCGGCGCTCTCGCCTCGGCCGCGGGCTGCGCGCTGGGCGCGTACGGGGCGCCGTTCCTGGGCGACCTCGTGGTCGACGGCGGGCTCGCCCCCGCCTGGTACGTGATCGGCGTCCCGTCGCCCGCGGACTGGCCCTGCCTGTCGGCCTTCTGCACCGGCCTGCTGGTCGCCCTGTGCGGTGCGCTCGGCGCGTCCTGGCGGGCCGGCCGCACGGCCCCCGCGCAGGCCCTGCGCGAGGCCGCGGCGGACGGGCGGGCGCTCACCCGCGGACGTCTGGTGTGCGGAACGGCTCTGCTGCTCGCCGCCGTCGCGACGCTCGCGTACACCCTGGTCACCGACCCGGGCGAACTGCTGCACCGCAAGTCGTACATCAGCCGTCCGATGCTGCTGATCACTGCGGTGGCGCTGCTCTCGCCGCTGACGGTGCGCCTGGTGGTGCCCCGACTGCCGGGCACGGTCGGCCTGTTGGCGCGCGCCGAGGCGACCGCCCGGGTCCGCCGTACGGCGGCCGTGGCCGCACCGGTCCTGGTCACGGTGGCGCTCGCGGGCTCCCTGCTGGGCGCGACGGCGACGCTCGGCGAGGCGAGGGCGTCGGAGGTGCGCCAGCGGACGGCCGCCGACTTCGTGGTGACCCCCGGGAGCGGAACGGCCCTGAGCGCGCGGACGCTGGAGCGTCTCGGGCGGGTGCCCGGCACGGTCGTCTCCGCGAGTTCCGCCACCGCCGTGTTCACGCTGGAGGACGGCGTGGCACTGGTGAAGTCCGAGGCCAGGGCGGCCAATCCGGCGCTGCTCGCCGCGACCGTACGGCTGCCGGTGGCCGCCGGGCGGCTCGCCGACCTGGACGACGGATCGATCGTGGTGACGCGGGAGTGGGCCCGGCACCGGGTGGGACAGCGGGTACGGGTGTGGCTCGGGGACGGTACGCCGAGGACCTTGCGGATCGCCGCCGTGCTGGCCGTCGGCACCGGCGACAACGGCGCGTACGTCACCCCGGCCAACGCGGGCGGCGCGGGCGTGGACCGGGTGGACGTACGGGTGGCGGACGGGGCCGACGCGGCGGGGGTCGCGGCGGCGCTGCGCGCCGTGGACGGGGTGCGGGTCGTGGACCGGGCGCGGTGGATCGAGGCGGCCCGGCCGAGGACCGACCGCACGACCCGGCTCGGCATGCTGCTCGTCCTCGGGATCGCGCTGCTGTACACCGGCATCTCGCTCGCCAACACCCTGGTCATGGCCGCCGCCGAACGCCGGTCCGACGTGCGGGGCCTGCGGCTGGCCGGCGCGACGGCCGGACAGGTGCTGCGGCTGGCCGCCACGGAGGCGCTGACGGCGGTGGCGGCGGGCGGCCTGCTGGGTCTGGCGGTGACGGCCGTCGACCTGGCCGCTCTGGCCGGCGCGCTGCGGCTGCTCTCGGCCCCGGCGGCGGTCGTCCCGCCCTGGACGGCGCTCGGCTGGACCACCGGTGCGTGCGCCCTGCTCGCGACGACCGCGGCACTGGCATCGACGGCACCGGCCCTGCGCCGCGCGGCGAGGGCGTGAAGCCGGGGGCGTAAACACGATAGAGCCCCCGTCGGTTTCCCGACGGGGGCTCTATGCTGCGTGGACCTGTGGGGATTTGAACCCCAGACCCCCTCGATGCGAACGAGGTGCGCTACCGGACTGCGCCACAGGCCCTTGCAACGAGTGAAACTCTAGCATCCCCGTCGGGGTGCTTGGAAATCCGTTCCCCGAGGCCGGGCGCCGGATGCCGGGTTCCTCATTCGTTGGCGGCCCGGGGCCGCTCGCCGTCCTCGTACTGATCGAACAGCGGGGTGCGGCCGCGTTCGCGCGAACGCCGGGCCGAGGCGGCGCGGCGGGCGTCGCTGCGCTCGTCGCCGTCGGCCGACGCGTCGTCCCCGAGGTCGGCCCCCTCGCAGTCCTCGGCCGGTGTGTTCCCCGCGTCCGCCGTGTCGTGCTCGGGCGCCACCGCACTGGAGCGGGCCGAGCTCCACGCGTCCGGCGCCCCGAGGTCCACGTCGGAGGTCGCGCGGGGCGCGACCGGCGCGGTCACGTACGTCGGCAGCGGCACCGGGACCGGGTCCCAGCTCTCGCCGTGCCCGGGCCGGCGCTGCCGCTCGCGCTGCTGGTCGACCCACTCGGCGTGGTCGGTCTGCTCGACGAGCGCCCTGCGGTCCGCGGCGAGCGCCAGCAGACCCGGGTCGGTCTCCGGTTCGGGGGCCGCGTGCGGCTCCTCTGCGGCGGCGTCGGGGCCGTGGTCGACGGAGGAGGCGCCCGCGGGGGCGGCGGGCGCACGGCGGCGCGGCTGACGCTCGCGCAGCCGCTGCGCGGCCACCTCGGCCCGCCTGCGGTCCATCTGGTAGGCGAAGCGGCGGCGTTCCTGGGCGCGCAGATAGCCGATGTACGCACTGAGCAGGACGGCGGGCACGGCGGGCGCCCAGAGGAAGGTGAGCCCGCCGACCGCCGCGACGATCGCGCCGAGCGTGAAGGCGAGGAACAGCATCACGGTGGTGCGCCGGCGGCGCGCGAGCGCCTTCGAGCGCTGGGCGCGCGCGGCCGAGGCCTGCTCGGAGGCGGTACGCCGGGCGGCCGGCACGCGCCGGCCCGCGGGCGCGGCGCCCGTCTCGCGCGCGTGCTTAGCGGCGGGCTCGCGCACCGCTTCACGGGCGGGTTCGCGGGCCGACTCGGGCCGTCCCGGCCCTCGTTCCTGGCCGCGCTCCGGTCCGCGCTCCTGGACCCGCTCCGGGGCCCGCTCGTGGACCGACGCCTTGACCTGCGGGCGGGTCGGAGGCATGGCGAAGGACCGGACGTCCACCGATGCGGTGGCGACGTCCGGGACGTCGGCGTCGGACTCCCCCTCGTCGGTGGAGCGCGCCTGTAGGTCCTTGGCGTACCGGCGCTCCATCCCCGCCCGTCCGGACAGCAGCCGGATGGCGGTGCTGAAGCGTTCCGTCGGACGGGCCTCGTTCAGCTCGTCCTGCCTACGGAGCCACATCGGCACCAAGTAGGCGGCCCAGGCCCCGACAATGACTGCGTAGATGAGGCCGCTGCTGCTCACGCCTCACACGGTAGAGGGGTTTGCGTGAGGCCATCCGCCAATTGGGCCGGTGTGTCGCACGATCTGGCTGATATTTCGAACTTTTTTTGCGACCGGTGCGATCAACCGATCATTTTCGAACGTTTATTCGGCTAATTCAATTGGACGCCTTCTGCGAACGCGTGCGCCGCCACCGGTTCAGCAGGCCCTCCGGGACCTCCTCCGCCGTCAGCGCGAAGACCAGGTGGTCGCGCCAGGCGCCGTCGATGTGGAGATAGCGCGGCCGCAGCCCTTCCTCACGGAATCCGAGTTTCTCCACGACCCTGCGGCTGGGGCCGTTCTCGGGCCGAATGCAGACCTCGATGCGGTGCAGTCCCACGGTCCGGAAACAGTGGTCCACGATGAGCGCGACGGCCGTCGGCATCACCCCGCGGCCGGCCACCGACTCGTCCACCCAGTAGCCGACGTGCCCGGAGCACATCGACCCCCAGGTGATACCGGCCACCGTCAACTGCCCGACGAGCCGCCCCTGGTACTCGATGACGAACGGCAGCATCCGCCCCGCGTTCGCCTCCGACCGCAGGTGCCGGACCATCTGCCGGTAGGTCGGCCGGTGCGCGATCGGCCCGCTGGGCGCGGGCGGCGGGATGGTCGCCTCCCAGGGACGCAGCCAGTCCCGGTTGCGCCGGTTGACCTCGCGCCAGGCCCGCTGGTCGCGCAGCCTTATGGGCCGCAGGACGATGTCGCCCTCCACCAGTTCGACGGGCCAGGATGAGCCGTTCAGCTGGCACCCCCGTGGCCGGGTCGCGGATGGTCGCCGCCACGGATCTGCTCCACGGCGTGGACCAGCAGCGGCTCCAGGACGGCCAGGCCGTCCCGCACGCCGCCGGTGGATCCGGGCAGGTTCACGATCAGGGTGGCGCCGGCCACCCCGGCCAGGCCCCGGGAGAGCGCCGCGGTGGGCACCTTCTCCCGGCCGTACGCCCGGACGGCCTCGGCGATGCCCGGCACCTCGCGCTCGATCACCGCGCGGGTCGCCTCGGGCGTGCGGTCGGTGGGCGAGATGCCGGTGCCGCCGGTGGTGACGACGGCGTCGTACCCGGCCTCGACGGCGGCCCGCAGCGCGGCCTCCACCGGATCCCCGTCGGGGACGACCTGCGGCCCGTCGACGGCGAAGCCGAAGCCGCGCAGGCCCTCGGCGATCAGCGGCCCGCCCCGGTCCTCGTAGACACCCGCAAAGGCCCGGTTGGAAGCGGTCACGACCAGCGCGCGGTACGGGGCGGGCGACGCTGCGCCGGCCGGCGTGCCGCCGCTCATGCCCGGCTCCAGTCGCCCGACTTGCCGCCCGTCTTCTCCTCCACGCGCACGTCCGTGATCACCGCTCTCTTGTCGACCGCCTTGACCATGTCGATCACGGTGAGCGCGGCGACGGAGACCGCGGTGAGGGCCTCCATCTCGACGCCCGTGCGGTCCGTCGTCCTGACCGTGGCGGTGATCTCGACGGCGTCGTCCGCGACCGACAGGTCCAGTGTCACCCCGGAGAGGGCCAGCGGGTGGCACAGCGGGATCAGGTCCGGGGTGCGTTTGGCGCCCATGATGCCCGCGATGCGCGCGACGGCGAGCGCGTCTCCCTTGGGGACGCCCTCGCCGCGCAGCAGCTCGATCACGCGGGGCGAGACCAGGACGCGCCCGGCCGCCCGCGCGGTGCGCGCGGTGACGTCCTTGCCGGAGACGTCGACCATACGGGCGGCGCCCGCGTCGTCGATGTGCGTGAGTCGGTCCTGCGTGCTCATGGTGGTGGCGCTCCCGGTCCGGCCTGCTGTGCGCGACACGGTACCCCCAACCAGGAACACTCAGCCGAGGAGGACCACCTCGACGTCGTCACCGGGTTCGACGGACTCCACGTCCTCGGGGACGACGATCAGCGAGTCGGCGTGCGCGAGGGCGGCGACCAGGTGCGAGCCGGCGCCGCCGACGGGGCGGACGGTGCCGTCGGCGCAGGTGGCACGCAGGAACTGTCTGCGGCCCTTCGGCGAGGTCAGCGCCTTGTCGGCGACCAGCCTCGCGCGCGTGGTGGGCCGGTGGACGTCCTCGAGTCCCATGAGGGTGCGGATGACGGGGCGTACGAACAGCTCGAAGGAGACGTACGACGACACCGGGTTGCCGGGCAGGGCCAGCAGCGGGGTGTGGTCGGGGCCGACGGAGCCGAACCCCTGGGGCTTGCCGGGCTGCATGGCGAGTTTGCGGAAGTCGACGCCGCCGCCGTCCTCGTCCGCGTCGCCGACGTGCTCCAGCGCCTCCTTGACGACGTCGTACGCGCCGACGCTCACCCCGCCGGTGGTGACGACGAGGTCGGCCCGGACGAGCTGGTCCTCGATGGTGGAGCGCAGGGTGTCGGCGTCGTCGGCGACGGCCCCGACCCGGTAGGCGATCGCTCCGGCGTCCCGGGCGGCGGCGGTGAGGGCGAAGCTGTTGGAGTCGTAGATCTGGCCGCTGCCCAGTTCCTCGCCGGGCTGGACGAGTTCGCTGCCGGTGGACATCACGACCACGCGCGGGCGCGGGCGCACGCGTACGGCGCCCCGGCCGATCGCGGCGAGCAGGGCGATCTGCGGCGGTCCGAGGACGGTACCGGCGTCGAGGGCGCGGTCCCCGGCCTGTACGTCGCTGCCCTTCGCGCGTACGTGCGCGCGTGCCTCGGCGGAGCGGTACACGCGCACGTGCCCCGCGGCCTGCTCGGGGGCGAGGCTGCGGGCGCGCATCGCGCCGACCGGCCCCTCGCCCAGTCCGCCGTCGGTCCACTCCACGGGGACGACGGCCTCGGCGCCGGGCGGGATCGGGGCGCCCGTCATGATGCGGGCAGCCTGGCCGGGCCCCACGTGCAGCGTGTCGGCCGGCTGTCCCGCCGCGACGTCCCCGACGACGTCCAGAGCGGCCGGGAACTCCTCGCTGGCGCCCGCGACGTCCGCCACCCGCACCGCGTAGCCGTCCATGGAGCTGTTGTCGAAGGGCGGCAGCGAGACCGGCACCATGACGTCCTCGACCAGGACGCAGCCCTGGGCGTCGGGCAGTTGCAGCTCGATGGGCTCCAGGGGGCGGACGGTGGCGAGGATGTCCTCCAGGTGTTCGTCCACCGACCAGAGGCGGTCCTGGCCGGCGGGGCGGGGCGCGGCGGTGCTCAAAGTGGCTACATCTCCTCGGTGACGTAACTGCGGAGCCAGGACCGGAAGTCCGGACCCAGATCCTCACGTTCGCACGCGAGTCTGACAATGGCACGCAGGTAGTCGCCGCGGTCGCCGGTGTCATAGCGGCGGCCCTTGAAGACGACGCCGTGGACGGGCCCGCCGATCTTCTCGTCCTGTGCGAGCTGCTGGAGGGCGTCGGTGAGCTGGATCTCGCCGCCCCGGCCGGGCTCGGTCCGGCGCAGTATGCCGAACACGCTGGGGTCGAGGACGTAGCGTCCGATGATCGCGTAGTTCGACGGCGCGTCCACCGGCTCGGGCTTCTCCACGAGACCGGTCACCTGGACGACGTCACTGTCCACGGTGGCCTCCACGGCCGCGCAGCCGTACAGGTGGATCTGCTCGGGGGCGACCTCCATGAGCGCGACGACGCTGCCGCCGTGCTGCTTCTGCACCTCGATCATCCGCTGGAGCAGCGGGTCGCGGGGGTCGATCAGGTCGTCGCCCAGCAGGACGGCGAAGGGTTCCTGTCCGACGTGCGGGGCCGCGCACAGGACGGCGTGCCCGAGGCCCTTGGGGTCGCCCTGGCGCACGTAGTGCATGGTCGCGAGGTCGCTGGACTGCTGGACCTTGGCGAGCCGGGCGGCGTCGCCCTTCTTCTGGAGCGCAGACTCGAGTTCGTAGTTGCGGTCGAAGTGGTCCTCCAGGGGCCGCTTGTTGCGGCCCGTCACCATGAGGACGTCGTCGAGCCCCGCGGAGACGGCCTCTTCGACCACGTACTGGATAGCGGGCTTGTCCACGACCGGCAGCATCTCCTTGGGAGTGGCCTTGGTCGCCGGCAGGAACCGGGTGCCGAGGCCGGCTGCGGGGATGACAGCCTTGCTGATCCTGGGGTGCGACTGAGTCATGGCGGCAACCTTATCCGGTGACTTTGAGAGGGATCTGTGCCTCTGGTCAATTAATGATCATATGAACGTATTGCTGTGGTGTCGGAAAAGTGCGGGAGCGACCTATGAGCCACCTCGAAGGCGGACCAGAGTCTGACAAACGTATGTTGCGGCGAGCGTTCCTCGCCGTGAGAAACAGATTGACGACCGATGACGTGCGCGCGGCGGCCGCCGCACTGGCCGAACGTGCCCTGGAGCTGCCGGAACTCGCGCACGCGCGCACGGTGGCCGCCTACGTCTCCGTCGGCACCGAACCCGGCACCACCACCCTGCTCGACGCGCTGCACGCGCGGGGCGTGCGGGTGCTGCTCCCCGCCCTGTTGCCCGACAACGACCTCGACTGGGGCGCCTACACCGGGGAGGGCTCCCTCGCGCGCGTCCAACACGGCGGAAAAATGGCTCTTTTGGAACCGTCCGGCCGGCGCCTCGGCCCGGACGCCGTGACCACCGCCGACGTGGTGCTGCTGCCGGGGCTGGCGGTCGACGAGCGCGGCATGCGGCTGGGGCGCGGCGGCGGCTCGTACGACCGCGTACTGGCCCGGCTGTCGGACTCCGGCGCCCGCCCCTCGCTGGTGGTGCTCCTGTACGACACCGAGGTCGTCGAACGCGTCCCGGAGGAGGCCCACGACCGGCCGGTGCACGCGGTGGTGACACCCTCGGGGACGCGCCGCTTCACCTGACGTCCGGGCCGGTACGAGGCCGATGGGAAGCCGGTACGACTCCGGTATGAGAAGGGGCCCTCCACGCGCGCGTGGAGGGCCCCTTCTCATACCGGCGGCTTCTCTTCCGCCGGCGGTTCACTCAGGGCTTGAGCACCAGGGTGTCGCTGGTGCTGTCCTCGACCGCCTTCTTGGAGAAGGACCAGTCGAGCAGTTCACCGTCGGCCCACTTGCTCGTCTGATCGGTGTAGTGCGCGCTGAACGCGTGCCCCGACGCTCCGGTGAGGTTGATCCACTTCGACTTGTCGAGATCGTCGAGGTTGACCACCATCCGCATCGACGGAACCCAGACGACGCCGTAGCCGCCGGCCGCGTTCCAGCCGGTCGCGTTGACCGTCGCCTCGCCGCCGCCGAGCTTCCACGGGCCGCGGTTGAGGATGTACTGGAGGAAACCGGGACCGCTGGTGCCCAGGGTCTGGTTCTTCAGGAACAGGCGGTGCAGCCGGCCCCAGCTCCAGGTGTCGATGTCCTTGCCGAGCTTGGCGGTCAGCTCCCAGCGGGCGTCGATCATCGCGCGCGCGAACAGCTTGTCGCGGTCGTGGTCGGCGCCGGGGCGGGTGCCCGACTCGGGCGTCGTCCACCAGTCGCTGTCCGGCTTCGCCATCAGGTTGCGCACGACCTCGTACCAGCGGTCGCCGCCGTCCGGCTGCGCCTGGTCGGCGTCGCGCTGGCCGCACTCGCGCACCTTGTCGGTGTCGTCGACCGGCCCGGTGGTGTTGACCGGGTCGACCCACAGGCACTGGCCCTCGACACGCAGCTCCTTGGGCAGCTTGTTGCCGAAGGCAAGCTTGAGGATGTTGCGCCAGACCGCGTTGAAGTAGGCGGCGGCCGCCGAGTCGGCGTCCTGGGTGAAGCCCCAGTTCTCCAGCAGCTTCTGCGCCTCGCGGACGTCCGGGTCGTCCAGGTTGATCTTCTTCAGCACGGGCACGAGCAGCTTCGCGATCTCGCTGTCGTCGTCCAGCTGCATCTGGCGCATGTCGTCGGTGGAGACCTTGCCGCCGCCCTTGATCTTGCTCTTGATCAGGTCGGTGATCCGCTGGCTGCGCGCGCCGTAGCCCCAGTCCGTGGTGAGCGTGTAGGGGTACTTGTCCTTGTCGATGACGGCCTGGTTCGCGGTGACGATGTAGCCGCGCTCGGGGTTGTACTCGTAGGGCAGCTTGTCGAAGTCGATCGTGCCGGTCCACTTGTACTTCGAGTTCCAGCCGGGCGTGGGGATCGAGCCGTCGACGCCCTTAGCGCGCGTGGGGATCTTCCCGGGCAGCTGGTAGCCGATGTTGTCCGAGGTGTCGGCGTAGACGAGGTTCTGCGAGGGGACGTCGAACTTCTCGGCCGCCTCGCGGAAGCCGTCCCAGTCCTTCGCCCGGTCCATGGCGAAGACGGCGTCCATGGTGGTGCCCGCCTGGAGCGCGGTCCACTTCAGGGCGACGCCGTAACCGTCGCCGCGGTCGGGCGCCGCGGTGTCCACGGACGCCTTCTTGCCGACCTTGACGAGCTCGTCGTCACGGTCGGAGAGCAGGGGCATGCCGTCCTGCGTCTGCCGTACGACGATCTTCTTGGAGGTGCCGCCGGCGACCTTGATGGTCTCCTCGCGCGTGGTGAACGGCTTCACCTTGCTGTCGTACTGGTAGCCGTCGCCGGAGAGCTTCTCCAGGTAGAGGTCCGTGACGTCGACGCCGGAGTTGGTCATGCCCCAGGAGATGGTCTGGTTGTGGCCGATGACCACACCGGGCATGCCCGCGAAGGTGTAGCCGGAGACGTCGTACTGGCACTTGCTCGACAGGGCGCGGCAGTGCAGCCCCATCTGGTACCAGACGGAGGGCAGCGAGGCCGACAGGTGCGGATCGTTGGCCAGCAGCGGCTTGCCGGTGATCGTGTGCTTGCCGGCGACGACCCAGGAGTTCGATCCGATGCCGTTGCCGTTCACGCCGACGGCCGTGGGCAGGTCGTCCAGGACGTTGTACAGGCCCGAGAGCTGGCTCTGGAGGGCCGAACCGTCCGTGCCCGAAGAGGAACCCGACGAACCGCCCGACGTGCCCGTGCCGTCGCCCGAGCCGCTTCCCGTGGAGCCGCCGCCCGAACCGCTGCCGCTGCCGCTCCCGCCGTTGCTGTCGCTGTTGCTGTCGCCCTGCTCGAACGTATTGGTCAGTTCGTCGTACTGGCCGTCCTGGACGATCGCCTGGTTACGGTCGTACGGGTACTGCGGGTACAGCTCGGCGATCTGCGCCGGGCCGAGGCGGCTGGTCATCAGGGCGCGGTCGATCTCGTCCTGCATGTTGCCGCGCAGGTCCCAGGCCATCGCCTTCAGCCAGGAGACCGAGTCGACCGGGGTCCACTCGGCGGGCTTGTAGTCGTTGGTGAAGCCCAGGGCCGCGTACTCCAGGGAGATGTCGGCGCCGTCCTTGCCCGCCAGGTAGGCGTTGACCCCCTTGGCGTAGGCCTGGAGGTACTTCTTGGTGTCGGCCGACAGCTTGGTGTCGTACTCCTCCTTGGCGACCCGGTCCCAGCCCAGGGTGCGCAGGAACTCGTCGTTGTCGACCTGGCTCTTGCCGAACATCTCCGACAGCCGCCCGGAGGTCATGTGGCGGCGGACGTCCATCTCGTAGAACCGGTCCTGGGCCTGGACGAAGCCCTGCGCCATGAACAGGTCCGCGTCGGAGTCCGCGTAGATCTGCGGGATCCCGTAGCCGTCCCGCTTCACGTCGACGGGCCCGGAGAGGCCTTCGAGCGTGATCGAACCCTTGGTCTGCGGGAAGGACGCGCGGACCGTGCTGACGGACCAGTAGCCGCCGTAGGCGATGCCTCCGATGAGGGCCAGCACCAGCACAAGCACGATCAAACGGGCTTTGCGCCCCTTTTTCCTGCCGGACTTGCCGGGCTTGTCACCCGATGTGGCGGTGGTATTGGGGGGCATCGCTGTCCTTGCTGTCCTAACGCGAGCGGCAGGGCGGGCTGTGCTTTCTACTGAGCGCTGAAGCAACCATAGGCGCAGGGCCTTGAGCCACTTGACGCGGAGTCGGGTAGCGGCCCGGAGGGATGTTCGATCTTCTCCCGACGAGTGTCAAGAAATCGTCAAGAGTTAGGTAAGGTAACGAAGTAGTTGGGTCCGGAGCGCATCGCTTCGTGTCCGATGTATCCGTGCACATGTGCGCCCGCGCGCAAGCCGCGCGCGCCGGTGAAGGGAACCGCCGCTGACTGTCCACCACCTCAACCAGCTCCTGCTCGTCTGCTCGCTCGTCCTGCTCGTCGCCGTCGCAGCGGTCCGGATCTCCTCGCGCAGCGGGCTCCCCAGCCTGCTCGTGTACGTGGGGATAGGCGTCCTCATGGGCCAGGACGGCATCGGCAACATCCACTTCGACAACGCGGAGATGACCCAGGTCATCGGCTATGCCGCCCTGGTCGTGATCCTCGCCGAGGGCGGCCTCGGCACGAAGTGGAAGGAGATCGAACCGGCCCTGCCGTCCGCCACGGCGCTGGCACTGGCCGGCGTCGCGGTCAGCGTCGGCGTCACCGCCACGGCCGCGCACTTCGTGACCGGGCTGGAGTGGCGACAGGCGCTGATCATCGGTGCGGTGGTGTCCTCGACGGACGCGGCGGCGGTCTTCTCCGTCCTGCGCAAGATCCCCCTCCCCTCACGCGTGACGGGCACGCTGGAGGCCGAGTCCGGCTTCAACGACGCCCCGGTGGTCATCCTGGTGGTCGCCTTCTCCACGGCGGGCCCCGTGGAGCACTGGTACGTCCTGCTCGGCGAGATAGCGCTGGAACTGGCCATCGGCGCCGCCATCGGCCTCGCGGTCGGCTGGCTGGGCTCCTGGGGCCTCAGGCACGTCGCGCTGCCCGCCTCCGGCCTCTACCCGATCGCCGTCATGGCGATCGCGGTCACCGCCTACGCGGCGGGCTCACTGGCGCACGGCAGCGGCTTCCTGGGCGTGTATCTCGCCTCGATGGTCATGGGCAACGCGAAGCTGCCGCACTGGCCCGCCACCCGCGGGTTCGCCGACGGCCTCGGCTGGATCGCCCAGATCGGCATGTTCGTCCTGCTCGGCCTGCTGGTGACCCCGCACGAACTGGGCGACGACGTGCTGCCCGCCCTCGTCATCGGCCTGGTGCTGACCATGGTGGCCCGCCCGCTCAGCGTGGTGCTGTGCCTGACGCCGTTCCGGGTGCCCTGGCAGGAGCAGACCCTGATGTCCTGGGCCGGCCTGCGCGGAGCCGTCCCCATCATCCTGGCGACGATCCCCATGGTGAACGGTGTCGACGCCAGCCGCCGCATCTTCAACATCGTCTTCGTCCTGGTCGTCGTCTACACCCTGATCCAGGGGCCGACGCTGCCCTGGCTGGCGCGCAAACTGCGCCTGGGCGGCGACCCCGAGGCCGCCGACCTCGGCGTCGAGTCGGCGCCCCTGGAGCGGCTGCGCGGGCATCTGCTGTCGGTGGCGATCCCCGAGGGGTCGAAGATGCACGGCGTCGAGGTCAACGAACTGCGGCTGCCGGCCGGAGCGGCCGTCACCCTCGTCGTGCGCGAGGGGACGTCGTTCGTGCCGATGCCGACGACCGTGCTGCGGCACGGCGACGAACTCCTCGTCGTCGCCACCGACCCGGTCCGCGACGCGGCCGAACGACGACTGCGCGCCGTCGGCCACGGCGGCAAGCTCGCCGGCTGGCTGGGCACCGGCGGCACACGTTAAGTGCACGTTTCGTACCGTTCACACCCCCTTCATTCGGAGGCGGCCCGCTTCATGGTGCGCATTTTCACAGGGGTGACGCTTCTTGATCCCTGTAAGATGAAGGCACACCTTGATCGAACCAACTCTGCCTGACGCAGAGCTGGCGCGACCGTATGGCGGCCGGGGCACCTCGTGCAGCGAGTACCGGCATCTACCGCAGCACGCGCAAGAGGACAGCTCTCGGCGCCCCCGTCCACACCGCGGGGCCGCGCTACCAGGCGGCAGAAAGGCACGGGCCGTGGCATCCACGGTCACCACCGAGCCGTCGAAGGACTCGTCGGCCCCCGCCCGCCCGGGATACGGGCAGCTGCTGCGCACCCGCGGAGCCTGGACGTTCCTGCTGCCCGGCTTCGCGGCCCGCCAGCCGTTCGCCATGCTCACGATCTCCATCGTGCTGCTCGTGCAGCACACCACCGGCTCGTACGGCGCGGCCGGCGCCGCCGCCGCCGTCACCGGCGTCTCCATGGCGCTGTGCGCGCCGTACAGCGGGCGCCTCGCCGACCGCTACGGGCAGCGGGCGGTACTGATCCCCGGTGTGCTCGTGCACACGCTGTCGGGCATCGCCCTCACCGTGCTCGCCCTGAGCCACGCACCCCTGTGGACGGTGTTCCTGGCGGCCGTCCCCACGGGCGCCTCGGTCCCGCAGATCGGACCCATGGTGCGGGCCCGCTGGGGCGTCCGGCTCAAGGGCTCGCCCCTGATGACCACCGCGGCGGCCTTCGAGTCCGTCACCGACGAGCTGACCTTCGTCTTCGGCCCCCTGCTGGCGACGGCCCTGTGCACGGGCGTCAACCCGGCGGCCGGCCTCGTCACCGAGGCCTCGCTGACCCTGGTCGGCGGTCTGCTGTTCGCCGCGCAGAGGAGCTCCCAGCCGCAGGTCGCCGCCGCGGGCCACGCGCGCGTGGAGCACGCCTCGGCGCTGCGCGTCCCCGGGGTGCGCGTGCTGGTCGTGACCTTCCTGGGCATCGGCACCGTCTTCGGCGGCATGCAGGTCTCGCTGGCCGCGTTCACCGAGTCGATCGGCGAGCCCGGCCTGAACGGCGTCCTGTACGGCACCTTCGCCGCCGGCAACATGCTCTCCGGCCTGGTCTGCGGCGCCGTCGCCTGGAAGGCCGCCCCGCGACAGCGCCTGGTCGTCGCCTACACCGCGCTGGCGCTCGTCGCCTCGGGTCTGTGGGCCGCGCACTCGGTGCTCGTGCTCGCGGGCCTGGGCCTCCTGGTCGGCATGTGCATCGCGCCCGCGCTGATCACCGGCTACACGCTGGTCGAGGACCTGGTTCCGGCCGGCGCCCGCACCGAGGCGTTCACCTGGCTGACCGGCGCGGTCGCGCTGGGCCAGGCGGCCGCCGTCACGGTCGCCGGCCAGCTGGAGGACCGCTTCTGGGGCGGCGCCGGTTTCCTGGTGCCCATGGGCGGCACGCTGCTCGCCCTGACGACCCTGCTGGCGCTGCGTTCCCGGCTCGCGGCGCACCCGCGCGCGCGGACGGTGGCACGTGGCGTCGGTCACCGCGTGCCGGTGACAGTGGACTGATCCTCGGGAATACGTCAAGATAGACCGTCGTTAGCACTCACTGAGTGAGAGTGCCAGGAGGAAGACAGTGCCTACCTACCAGTACCAGTGCACCGAGTGCGGCGAGGGCCTCGAGGCGGTGCAGAAGTTCACCGACGATGCCCTGACCGAGTGCCCCAACTGCGGTGGCCGCCTCAAGAAGGTGTTCTCCGCCGTAGGCATCGTCTTCAAGGGCTCCGGCTTCTACCGCAACGACAGCCGCGGCTCCTCGTCGAGCAGCTCGCCGGCGTCGTCCTCGAAGCCGTCGACGTCCGGCTCCGACTCCAAGGCGTCGACCTCGTCGTCGTCCTCGGACTCGAAGTCGTCCAGCACCGGCACCTCGACCGGCAGCAGCTCGGCCGCGTAAGGCTCGCTCACGGGACCCTGTCGTCGTACGACGACGGGGTCTTCGGCGTTTCCCCGGCCCGTTAGGGTGCGACGCATGGCGAACAAGGCGTACGCAGAGATAGGCGTGATCGGCGGCTCCGGCTTCTACTCGTTCCTCGACGACGTGACCGAACTCCAGGTCGACACCCCTTACGGTCCGCCCAGCGACTCGCTCTTCCTCGGCGAGATCGCCGGCCGGCGGGTCGCCTTCCTTCCCCGGCACGGCCGCGGTCACCATCTGCCGCCCCACCGGATCAACTACCGGGCCAACCTGTGGGCGCTGCGCTCGGTCGGGGCCCGCCAGGTCCTCGGCCCGTGCGCGGTGGGCGGCCTGCGCCCCGAGTACGGCCCCGGAACACTGCTCGTGCCCGACCAGCTGGTCGACCGTACGAAGTCCCGGACCGGAACCTACTTCGACGGACTGCCCCTGCCCGACGGCAAGGTGCCGAACGTGGTGCATGTGTCACTGGCCGACCCGTACTGCCCCGCGGGGCGCTCCGCGGCACTGAAGGCGGCGCGCGGACGCGAGTGGGAGCCCGTGGACGGCGGAACGCTGGTCGTGATCGAGGGGCCGCGCTTCTCGACCCGTGCCGAATCGTCGTGGCACCAGGCCCAGGGCTGGTCCGTGGTGGGCATGACCGGCCACCCGGAGGCGGCCCTCGCCCGGGAACTCGAGCTCTGCTACACGTCGTTGACACTGGTCACCGACCTGGACGCGGGCGCCGAGAGCGGTGAGGGCGTCTCGCAGGAGGACGTGCTCCAGGTGTTCGCCGCGAACGTGGACCGGCTGCGCGAGGTCTTGTTCGACACGGTGGCCGCGCTGCCCTCCGAGGGGGAACGGGACTGCCTGTGCGTGAACGCCCTGGGCGGACTGGATCCGGGCTTCGACCTGCCCTGACGGGTCCAGGGGGCGGGGAGGCGGACCTCTGGGATGACGCGTCCTGGGAAGGACGGACCGCGGGCAGGACGCACCTCGGGAACGGCGGACCGCGGGCAGGACGAGTCGCGGCAAGAACGGGCGACTCGTGGGCGGAACTCCCCCTTCGGGTGAGCGAGTTTTCCACAACCCGTCGGGGATCCACCGACTCCGGCGAGCGGCGGCGAGAAGGCCCATCGTGGGTTCGCAAACCCGTCCCTCCTCGCAGGTGGTGATCCCATGTCCGACCCTCTCGTCCCGTCTCCCCTCCCCTCGTCCTCCGCCGGCCCCTCCCCCTTCGCGTTCACGTCGCGGCCGCCGGGCGCGGACGCCCCAGCCACGTGCCAGGTGCCGCCTTTCGCTCCCGTACGGGTCCGCGGCGGGCGGTACCGGTGGGGACGGCTCGCCCGGAGCCGGCGGCGGGCCCTCGCCCTGGGTCTCGCCGTCTCCGCGGCCGCGCTCCTGGCGGGCGGCTCACGCGGTGGCGACCCGGGGCGCGGACACCCGGACGCGGGGCCCCCGCCCCCGCACGAGAACGCCCGCGCGGGAGGGCCGCCCTCCCGCGCGCAGGGGTCGGCTCGCGCCCCCGGGCGCGCTCCTCGCGCCGGGCAGAAGGTGACGGCCCCGGTACGGATCGCCGACGCGGCCACGGTGCGGCTGCTGCGCCCCGGCGACCGGGTCGACGTCATCGCCGTGGAACCGACGGCGATGGGCGGCGGGGGCGGTGACGCCCACGTGGTGGCCCGTGGGGCCCTGGTGACGAAGGTTCCGGAACCGCTGGTCGGAGCCGTTCCCGGTACCGCCGACGGCGGGGCGCTGGTCGTCCTCTCGGTGCCCCGGTCCACCGCGGCGCGCCTGGCCGGGGCCGGCGCCACCGCCCGGCTGGCGGTGACCCTGTGGTGAGGTCGAGTCCCTCGTCCGAGGGACCGCGTTGGACAAGGACGCCCGGCGTTGACGTAGGTTGCGGAGCTGTTTGTTCCACAACATGTCTATGCGAGGAGTGTCCCCGAGGTGAGCGAGAAGAAGGCAAGCGTCTGGCAGGGCTTCAAGGCCTTTCTGATGCGGGGGAACGTCGTCGATCTGGCGGTCGCGGTGGTGATCGGCGCGGCCTTCACGAACATCGTCAACTCGGTGGTGAAGGGGATCATCAACCCGCTCATCGGGGCGGTCGGCACCAAGAACCTGGACGGCTACAGCTCCTGCCTGAAGGGTCCTTGCACCGGCACGGGGGACAGCGCGACGGGCGTGCGGATCCTGTGGGGATCCGTCCTCGGGGCGACGCTGACCTTCCTGGTGACCGCCGCGGTCGTCTACTTCCTGATGGTGCTGCCCATGGCGAAGTACCTGGCGACGGTGGAGGCCCGCCGAAAGGCCAAGGAGGGTACGCAGGAGGTCATCGAGGTGACCGAGCTGGAAGTTCTCAAGGAGATCCGCGACGCGCTGGTCGCCCAGCGCGGCACCGGCCACAACGAGCGGTAGCGGCAGCCCTGGGGGCGCTGCGGCCGGCCCTGCTCGCGGGGCGGCGCGCCTGTCTCGGCACCCCCACGGGCCGCCGGGTTCAGATGTGGTGGGGCGGCTTCTCGTCGAGGAAGCGCTTCAGGTCGGCAGCACCGCCGCTCTCGGCGGCCGGCCGCTCGCCCCACCCGCGGTCGGTGTCGTCCGAGGACTGCCGGTCCAGCGGGTCGTCGAAGATCAGCGCGGCCTTCGGGTCGCGCGGCTCGGGGGCGGAGGGGGTACTCATCCCTCCAGGGTACGGCGCGGGCACCGGCCCGGGTCAGGGCCGACCCCTCTGCCGCGCATCCCGCGCGCGGCCTGCGGATTCGGCGGAAGATTTTCCGCCGGTTGTCTGCTCTGCTGGTACCCATGACGTCCAGTACGCCCCCGCCTGCCGCCCCTTCCCCCTCCGGACCTCCCGCCCCGCCGCTACCCGGCCGCATGAAACCCCTGCGGAGGCTGACCGCGCGCGGACGCGAGGAGACGCACCGGGTCGCCACGCCGCTGGAGCTCTTCTTCGACCTGTGCTTCGTCGTGGCCATCGCCCAGGCGGGCGTCCAACTGGTGCACGCCGTGGCCGAGTCCCATGCGGGCGAGGGAATCCTCAACTACGCGATGCTCTTCTTCGCCATCTGGTGGGCGTGGATGAACTTCACCTGGTTCGCGTCGGCGTACGACAACGACGACGTGCTGTACCGGATCGTCACGCTGGTGCAGATCGCCGGGGTCCTGGTCCTCGCGGCGGGCGTGTCCCAGGCGTTCGAGGACCACGAGTTCGTGGCCGTCTGGTTGGGCTACGCGATCATGAGGTGCGCGCTGAGCTCGCAGTGGCTGCGCGTCGCGTGGTCCACCGAGGGGCCGGAGCGGACGATGGCGCTGCGGTACGCCGGGGGCGTCCTGCTCTGCCAGGTCGGCTGGCTGGGGCTGCTGATCCTTCCCGAGGGCGGCCGGGCGTGGCTGTTCCTGGTGATGGCGCTGCTCGAGATGTGCGTGCCGGTCTACGCCGAGAAGGACCATCCGACGTCCTGGCATCCCCACCACATCGCGGAGCGCTACGGCCTGTTCACGATCATCGTGCTGGGCGAGACGATCGCGGCGGCCACGGTCGCCGTGAAGTCCGGCATCCAGGAGAACGACGCACTGGGCGAGCTGCTGCCGATCGCGGTGGGCGGGCTGCTGATCGTCTTCGCCGCCTGGTGGATCTACTTCGTGGTGCCCATCCATGGGCATCTGCGGTCCAACAGGCAGTCCTTTCTGTGGGGTTACGGGCACTACTTCGTCTTCGCCTCGGCCGCGGCGATCGGCGCGGGTCTCGAGGTAGCGGTCGAGCAGGCGGTCGGCGAGGCCCATCTCTCCACACTCGCCGCGTCGGCCGCCGTCACGCTGCCGACGGCACTGTTCCTCCTGACGGTCTGGGCGCTGCACGCACGGCACTTCAAGGTGGGCCTGGCCCAGCAGTCGGTGCTGCCCGTCACGGCGCTGCTGGTGATCTGCTGCACCTTCCTGGGCGACCTGGCGGTCCTCGCGGCGGGTCTGGTGTCGGCCCTGGCGGTGGCGACCGGCACGACGCTGACGGCGCGCCTGGCCGCGCGCGAGGCACGGGAGAGCGCCGCACGGGTCTCGGACGCGGTGGTGTGACGTGCCGTGACACCACCGCGCGGGCTCCCGGGCGGGCGAGACTGGCTCCCATGACAGTTGACGCTCTGACGGACGTCGCCGGCATCCGCGTGGGACACGCCACGCTGACAGGCGACGGTCGGCTCACCGGTACGACGGTCGTCCTCGCGCCCGAGGGTGGCGCCGTCGCCGCTGTGGACGTGCGCGGCGGCGGCCCCGGCACCAAGGAGACCGACGCCCTCGATCCACGCAACGTGGTGCAGCGGGTCGAGGCGATCGTGCTGACCGGGGGCAGCGCCTACGGGCTCGACGCGGCTTCCGGGGTGATGGAGTGGCTGGAGGAGCAGGGCCGTGGGGTCCGCGTGGGGCCGCAGCCGGCCCATGTCGTGCCCGTGGTGCCCGCGGCGTGCGTCTTCGACCTGGGGCGGGGTGGTGACTTCCGGGCCCGTCCGGGCGCGGCGACCGGCCGGGCGGCCGTGGAGGCGGCCGCGGCGAACGCTCCGGGGGCCCGGGTCCCGGAGGGCTGCGTGGGCGCCGGGACGGGTGCCGCCGTCGGCCCGATGAAGGGCGGGGTCGGCAGTGCGAGCGTGCTCCTCGACTCGGGGATCACGGTGGCGGCGCTGGTGGTGGCCAACGCGGCCGGCTCGGTGACGGACCCGGAGACGGGCGTGCTGTACGGGGAGTTGTTCCAGGGGCGAGCGGAGTATCCGCACGCGAGCGTGCACGAAGCCGCGCGGCGTCGTCTCGCCGAGACTGCGGCGCACCACGCGCCTCCCCCGCTCAACACGACGCTCGCGGTGGTCGCCACCGACGCCGACCTGTCCAAGGCGCAGGCGCAGAAGCTGGCGGGCACGGCGCACGACGGCATCGCGCGGGCCGTGCGTCCGGTGCACCTGCTCAACGACGGCGACACCGTGTTCGCGATGGCCACGGGTGCCCGCCGCCTCGACCCCGGTCACCCGCTCGCCCTGAACGACATCCTCGCGGCGGGCGCCGACATGGTGACCCGGGCGATCGTGCGGGCCGTGCGCGCCGCCGAGTCGGTGGACGGGCCGGGAGGGGTGTGGCCGTCGTACGAGGAGCTGTACGGCCGCCGGTGACCTCCTCCCCCGGGAGGACTCCGGTGCCGCCGGCAGGGCCGACGCCCGGCGCACCACCCGGGAAGGTCGCGGGTGGGTACCGGGCCGCGGGTGATTGTCCTGGTTCTGTCACGTGATGGCGTCAAGGGCGGACGGCGGGAACCCCACCGGCCGCCGGACCGCTCCTTCCCCACGTACCGAAGCGGATCACTCACCTCACACGAACCTGGAGCAGCCCGTGACTACGGCGGACAAGACAGTGCGGCGCGCAATGGGAGCCGCGGCCGCCCTGGTGGTCGGCGCCCTGACCCTGACCGCCTGCGGGGGCAGCGCCAACGCGAAGGACGACCACGACGCCAAGGGCGGTGGCGGCGACGTCAAGACGTCCACCGCGAAGATCGCCATCTCGGCGAAGGACGGCTCGACGGGCGCGTCGATCAACGCGACGGGCGTGAAGGTGAGCGGCGGCCGCATCACCGAGGTGAAGATGACCGTGGCCGGGTCCGGTCAGGCCGTCGAGGGCAGCGTGTCGGCGGACGGCAGCACCTGGAAGCCCAAGGAGCAGCTGGAGCGGGGGACGAAGTACCAGATATCGGCGACCGCGAAGGACGCGAACGGCAAGACGGCCGCCGCCAACTCCATCTTCACCACGGTCACCTCGTCCAACAGCTTCATCGGGACCTACACGCCGGACGACGGCACGACGGTCGGCGTCGGGATGCCGGTGTCGTTCACCTTCGACAAGGCCATCAGCGACACGAAGACCGTGCAGTCGCACATCACGGTCACCTCCAGCAGCGGCCAGCAGGTGGTCGGGCACTGGTTCGGCGCGCAGCGGCTCGACTTCAGGCCCGAGGAGTACTGGAAGGCCGGCTCCAAGGTCACGATGAAGATCGACCTGGACGGCGTCGAGGGCGCGAACGGCGTCTACGGGGTGCAGAAGAAGACGGTCACCTTCACCATCGGGCGGTCGCAGGTGTCCACGGTCGACGTCGCCACGCAGACCATGACGGTCGTGCGGGACGGGCAGACCCTGAAGACGGTCCCGATCTCGTCGGGCAGCCCGGAGCACACCACGTACAACGGCCAGATGGTGATCTCCGAGAAGTTCACGCAGACCCGCATGAACAGCCGGACGGTCAACCTGGGCGGCGAGTACGACATCCCCGACGTGCCGCACGCGATGCGCCTGACGACGTCCGGCACCTTCCTCCACGGGAACTACTGGTACAACCGCGGCAATCCGCCCTTCGGCCGCACCGGCACCAGCCACGGCTGTGTGGGACTCGCGGACGAGCAGGGCGCGCGGAGCGACACGTCCGCCAAGTGGTTCTACGACAACTCGCTGATCGGCGACGTGGTGACCGTCAAGAACTCCCCCGACAAGACGGTCGCTCCGGACAACGGCCTCAACGGATGGAACATGTCCTGGGCCGAGTGGACCGCCGGCGGCTCCGCCTGATCGCCGGGGACACCCTCTGACCGGCGTTTTCTGACGCAGCGTCGGGCCGCGCGGGAATTTTTCGCGCGGCCCCCTCGTTTTCACGGCGTAGGTTTTCTCGGTTCCCGGACATGATGTCCGACCGAGGGGCTACGGTATGCACCCACAAGGTGACATGCAGCAACGCCGGGAGAAACCTTGAGCGTTCCGTACGAGACAACAGCGTACGAACCAGCCGAGTCGCCCGAGTCTCCGGAGGAGCACCTCGCGCGGCTGCTCGGCCGCGCCCTCAATTCGTTCGAGCTGCCCGACGAGGCCCTGCGGCGGCTCGACTGCGCGCTCGCCCATGACAGTTCCCTGCACTCCGCGCACCACAGCGCGGGGCTGCACCGGGAGACGTACCGGCACACCTGGCTGCTGGCCGACGGCTGCGCGCTCACACTGTGGGAGCTCGTGCACAACACCGCGCCGGGCAGCGAGCCGCAGCACGAGGTGTACGTCGACGAGGAGGAGCTGCGCGCCGCCACGGCCCGGCTGCCGCTGCCGTCCGACGCGCCCGACTTCGAACTGCCGGTCCTGGTGCAGCTCTCGCCGGTGCCCGGCCCCCGGCACGTGTACGTGCCGGACGACTCGGCGGATCACGCGCGCAGACTGCTGCGCCGAGCGGAGAACCCCGACCGGCCCGACGCGGACATGTCCGCGCTGCTGAAGTCGGCGTTCGCGCACCAGATCACGCAGGCTTTCGGCCGGCCGTGCCGCGCGGGCCGGATCGGCCTCGGCTACTCGCTGTACGAGCACGCGTTCCTGCTGAGTGACGGCCGGGAGCTCTCCCTGTGGGAGGTCGAGCACACGGCGACACCCGACGGACGTCACATGTGCGAGGTGTACGCCTCCGAGGCGGCGGCCCGGGACGCGATGGAGCGCCGGGCGGAACAGGTCTCCCGAGCCGTTCAGTGACCGTCGCCGTCGCCGAGCAGTCGTCCAGCCGCTGCCGAGCTGCCTCAGCTGCCGCCGCCGAGCTGCCGTACGAGGCCCGCGAAGGCGTCCTCCTCCGCCGGGGTCAGCTCGACGACCTCCAGGTGCGGGCCGCTCCGACGCTGGCACGGGAGCGCGGGAAGGACCGGCAGCACCGGCGGGACCTGCGCGGCGGGAAGCGCGGCCCGGGCGGGACCGGTCGAGCGGACGCGGCGCAGGAGGCGCGTCATGAACAGCAGCCAGGCGACGGACGCCACGGCGAGGACGGTCAGGACCGTCAGCTGAGGGGGCGTTAGGTGCACGGGCATACCAACCAGTAGACACCACGGTCCGGGGCCCGCGCGCCGGACCGTGACGAATCTCGCAGGGCGGGCCTATCGCGCAGATCGCGCGATAGGCCCGTTCAATGCGGAGATCGACGAATCACCACAGATGGTCACCGGCTGCCTCTCGGCGAGGCAGCCTCGGCCGGCGGTGCCGGTGGTGTCTAGGCGGCCACCGGCTGCTTCGGCTCCGTCGCCGTGGCGGCAGCGGGTTCCTGTGCCGTCCCGGGCTCGGTGGCGCCGGGGACCGGCTTGCGCAGGCCCTTGAGGACGACGACGACGGCCGTCGTCACGCACACGCCCGCCGCGATGGCGATCAGGTACAGGAACGCGTTGCCGATCAGCGGGACCACGAAGATGCCGCCGTGCGGGGCGCGCAGCGTGGCGCCGAACGCCATCGACAGGGCGCCGGTGACCGCGCCGCCCGCCATCGAGGCCGGGATGACCCGCAGCGGGTCGGCGGCGGCGAACGGGATCGCACCCTCCGAGATGAAGGAGGCGCCCAGGACCCAGGCGGCCTTGCCGTTCTCGCGCTCGGTCGGGGTGAAGAGCTTCTTGCGGACGGTGGTCGCGAGGGCCATGCCCAGCGGCGGGACCATGCCCGCGGCCATCACCGCGGCCATGACCTTCATCGCGGAGTCGCTCGGGTCCTGGACGGCGATACCGGCCGTGGCGAAGGCGTACGCGACCTTGTTGACGGGGCCGCCGAGGTCGAAGCACATCATCAGGCCGAGCAGCACGCCGAGCAGCACGGCGTTGGTGCCGGAGAGACCGGCCAGCCAGTCGGTCATGCCCTTCTGCGCCTCGGCGATGGGCTTGCCGACCACGACGAACATCAGGAAGCCGACGATCAGCGAGGAGATCAGCGGGATCACCACGACCGGCATGATGCCGCGGAACACCGGCGGGATCTTGATCCGCTGGATCGCGAGGACGATGCCGCCCGCCAGCAGACCGGCGACCAGGCCGCCGAGGAAGCCGGCGGCGATGTTGGAGGCGATCATGCCGCCCACGAAGCCGGGCACCAGGCCGGGCCGGTCCGCCATGCCGTACGCGATGTAGCCGGCCAGGACCGGGATGAGGAAGCCGAAGGCGACGCCACCGATCTGGAAGAGCAGGGCGCCCCAGCTGTCGACCTGGGTCCAGGAGAAGTGCTCCATGACCGAGGGCGCCTTGTTGATCTCCCAGCCGCCGATCGCGAAGCCGAGAGCGATCAGCAGACCGCCCGCGGCGACGAACGGGACCATGTAGCTGACGCCCGTCATCAGCCACTTGCGCAGCTTGGTGCCGTAGCTGTCGCCTGACTCGCCGGCGCGCTCGACGGGCGTCGCCCCACCGGCCGCCGCCGCGCTCCGCTCACCGCGTGCCGCCTTCCCGCGCACCTCGGTGATGAGTGCGGCGGGGCGGTTGATGCCCGCCTTCACGCCCACGTCCACGGTGGGCTTGCCGGCGAAGCGGTCCTTGTCGCGCACGGGGACGTCGTGCGCGAAGATCACGCCGTCCGCAGCGGCGATGACGGCCGGGTCGAGCCGGGTGAACCCGGCCGAGCCCTGCGTCTCGACGACCAGTTCGACGCCTGCCTCGCGGCCCGCCTTCTCCAGGGACTCGGCCGCCATGTACGTGTGGGCGATGCCGGTGGGGCAGGAGGTGACGGCGACGATCCGGAACGGGCGCGGGGCATCGGAGCCGCCGCCCTCGGTGGTCGCGCCCTCGCTGGTCGCGCCTTCGTCGGTGGGGGCCGTGTCGGCGTCGGCGGAGGCCGCCGCCGACGCCGACACGGAGTTCGGGGAAGCAGCCTCGGCTTCGGCGCCCACTGCTTCGGTGCCCTCGACTTCGGCACCCGCTGCTTCGGCGGCCGGGGCTTCGTCGCCGCGGATCAGCGCCGCCGCGGCCGCCGCGTCCTCGACCGAGCGCAGGGCGTCGGTGAACTCGGCGTTCATGAGCTGGCGGGCCAGCGACGAAAGGATCGTCAGGTGGGCGTCGTCCGCGCCCGCGGGAGCGGCGATGAGGAAGATCAGGTCGGCGGGGCCGTCCGGTGCGCCGAAGTCGATGCCGGCGGCGCTGCGGCCGAAGGCGAGCGTCGGTGCGGTGACGTGGGCGCTGCGGCAGTGCGGGATGCCGATGCCGCCGTCGAGGCCGGTGGGCATCTGCGCCTCACGGGCGGCCACGTCGGCGAGGAAGCCCTCCAGGTCGGTCACCCGGCCCTGGGTGACCATGCGCTCGGCGAGGGACCGCGCCGCCGCTTCCTTGGTTTCGGCGGACAGGTCGAGGTCGACCAGGTCCGCGGTGATCATCTCGCTCATCGCGGGCTCCTTCGCACGCGTATCGCCCGGGACGAGGGGTGACGCCGGGCAGGGGTGGTGACGGGGACGGGTGTTGCTGCGGCGGTGCGGTGGGGTGAGAGGGAAAGGGGAGACGGGAGGGACGGGGAGAGGACGACGAGGAGGGGGATCGGCGTCATGACACCGGCTCCTCGAGTTCACGGTCGAGCGGCACCACGGTCGTGACGGTCACCGCCGCCGGGTCGAGGTCGTCCGGGGTCGGCATCACGCTGCCGGGCAGCTGGACGGCGGCCGCGCCGTGCGCGACGGCGGAGGCGAGTGCCGCGGGGCCGCTGCCGCCGGCGACGAGGAAGCCGGCGAGGGAGGAGTCACCGGCGCCCACGTTGCTGCGTACGGCGTCCACGCGCGCGTGGCCGTACCAGGTGCCCGTGTCCGCCACGAGCAGCTGCCCGTCGGCGCCCAGGCTCGCGAGCACGGCTCGGGCGCCCATCTCGCGCAGTTCCTCGGCCGCCTTGACCGCGTCGCCCACGGTCGCCAGGGGGCGCCCGACGGCTTCCGCGAGCTCCTCGGCGTTCGGTTTCACCACGTCGGGCCGCTCGCGCAGCGCCTCCAGGAGCGCACGCCCGGACGTGTCCAGGGCGATGCGCGCGCCCCCGGCGTGTGCCCGCGCGACCACCTCGGCGTACCAGGAGGGGTCGAGTCCCCGGGGCAGGCTGCCGCAGCAGGCGATCCAGTCGGCGTCGCGCGACTGCTCGCGCACCGTCTCCAGGAGCAGTTCCTGCTCCTGCGCCGACAGTTCGGGCCCCGGCGCGTTGATCTTGGTGAGGACGCCGTCGGACTCCGCGAGCGCGATGTTCGAGCGGGTGGCTCCGGAGACCGGGACCGGCGCGACCTCGATGCCCTGGGTGTGGAGCAGTTCGGCGACGAGCGCGCCCGGCGCACCTCCCAGGGGCAGTACGGCGACCGTGCGCCGTCCCGCCGCCGCGACGGCGCGGGAGACGTTCACGCCCTTGCCGCCGGGGTCCATCCGCTCACCGGTGGCGCGGATGACCTCGCCGCGGTCGAGGGCGGGGACCTCGTAGGTCCGGTCCAGGGACGGGTTCGGGGTGACGGTGAGGATCATGCTCGTACCACTCGTGTTCGTACCGCTCGTGCTGGGACTGGTGCTGGGACTGGGGCTGGGGCCTGTGTCGCCGCTCGTGGCGCGGTCGCCGCCGCCGGTGCCGGGGGCGTCGCTGCCGCCGCCGGAGTCACCGCGGGAGTCACCGCGGGCGTCGGCGGCGCTCACGCGCGCACCACTTCGGTGCCGCCGCGTTCGATGGCGGCCGCGTCGTCGGGGCTCAGTGCACTGTCGGTGATCAGCAGGTCCACGTCGCTCAGGTCGCCGAAGCGGGCGAAGTGCTCCTGGCCGTGCTTGGCGGAGTCGGCGAGCAGCACCACGCGGCGTGCGGCGGCGACGGCGGCCCGCTTCACCGCGGCCTCGGCGAGGTCCGGCGTCGTCAGCCCGTGCTCGGCGGAGAAGCCGTTGGCGGCGAGGAACAGGACGTCGGCGCGGATCTCGCCGTACGCGCGCAGCGCCCACGCGTCGACGGCGGCGCGTGTGCGGTGCCGTACGCGCCCCCCGATGAGGTGGAGCTGGATCCCCGGGTGGTCCGCGAGCCGGGCCGCGATGGGCAGGCTGTGCGTGGCGACGGTGAGCGAGGCCTCCAGCGGGAGGGCCGCGGCCAGGCGGGCGACCGTCGTACCGGCGTCGAGGATCATCGTGCCGTCGGTCGGCAGTTCGGTGAGGGCCGCCTTGGCGATGCGGTCCTTCTCGTCGGTGGAGGTGCCCTCGCGTTCGGCGATGTCCGGTTCGAAGTCGAGGCGCCCGGCGGGGATGGCACCGCCGTGCACGCGCCGTACGAGGCCGGCGCGGTCGAGGGCCTTCAGGTCCCGACGGATCGTTTCCGCGGTGACCTGGAACTCCTCGGCCAGTGACAGGACGTCCACCCGGCCGCCGTCGCGGGCGAGCCGCAGGATCTCCTGCTGCCGCTCCGGTGCGTACATGTCCGTCGCCCTCCGACCGTTCACCGTTTGTGCCCGAACCTGTGGTTTCGCCTCGGAGGCTACGCCCGGATTTCCGGAAAGTAAACAGGTTCGGGCATCATCCGGACATGAACGGACTTCCTCGGGGCCTCGGAGTCTCGGGGGCCCCGGGCGACGAACGGAACGGATCAAAGGGCCCGTCACCGCATCGGTGACGGGCCCTCGCGCCCCACGTGGTCGGGACGCCGTTCAGGCGACGAGCTCGCGCTCCCGCTTCCCGGCGGGAGCCGCTTCCCCGGAGTCCGCCGCGCCGCCCTCCACGTGCTGGGCCGGCCGCTTGGGCAGCGCGAACATCAGCAGGAAGATCACGGACATCACGAGGGCCACCCAGATCAGGGCGTGTTCGAAGGCGTCGACGAAGGCGGGCCCCACCTCGGCCGCCGTCAGCCGGTCACCGATCCGGCCGAAGAAGACGACCGCGACCAGACCGAGCCCGAGCGCGTTGCCCATCTGCTGGACGGTGTTGATCAGACCGGACGCCGAACCGGCGTGTTCGCGCGGCACGTCCGACAGCACCGCGTCCGTCAGCGGCGCGACGATCAGCCCCATGCCGACACCCATCACGACCAGCGGGAGGGCCATCTGCCACGAGGCGATGCCGAGGCCGTACCGCTCGGACTCCCAGATGTAGAGGACCACGCCGAGGACCATGCCGAGGGCGCCCGCCTGGAGCACCTTGCGGCCGAAGCGCGGGACGAGCTTCTGGACGGACAGCCCGGCGGCCGTCGACACGGCGAGCGAGAAGGGCACCCCGGTGAGGCCGGCCCGCAGCGGGCTCCAGCCCAGACCCGTCTGCATGTACAGCGTCCAGACCAGGAAGAACACGCCGAGTCCGATGCCGAAGACGGTCTGCACGGCGACGCCGGCCGCGAAGCTCCTCACCCGGAAGAGGGAGAGCTCGATCAGCGGTGAGCCGTCCCGGGCGCCCTTGCGCCGTTCGTACGCGACGAGCGCCCCGAACACGACGAGTGCGCCCGCCATCGACACGTACCCCCACACCGGCCAGCCCAGCTCGCGGCCGCGGGTGAGCGGGTAGAGCAGCATGAGCAGACCGAGGGTGACCAGGACGACGCCCACGAGGTCCAGTTTCAGTGCCTTGGGCGCCTTGGACTCCGTGATGAAGCGGCTGCCCAGCAGCAGTCCCGCGATACCGACCGGCAGGTTGATGAGGAAGATCGGCCGCCACTCCAGGCCGAACAGGTTCCACTCCGTCAGCAGCGCGCCGAGCAGCGGCCCGGAGACGGCGCCCAGCCCCACGATCGCGCCGAACAGTCCGAAGACCTTGCCGCGCTCGTGCGCGGGGAAGGTGGCGTGCACGATCGACAGGACCTGCGGCACCATCATCGCCGCCATGCCGCCCTGGAGTATCCGGGAGGCGACCAGCATCTCCGGGTTCACGGCGAAGCCGCACAGCGCGGAGGCGAGCGTGAAGCCGCCGATGCCGAGGAGGAACAGCCGCTTGCGGCCGTGGATGTCACCGAGGCGGCCGCCCGTGACGAGTCCGGCGGCGAAGGCGAGCGCGTAGCCGGCGGTGATCCACTGGATCTGGCTCCAGGAGGCGCCCGCGTCCTGCCGGATGGACGGGATGGCGATGTTGACGATCGTGACGTCGACGAGGTCCATGAACGCCGCGGTCATGACGATGGCGAGCGCCAGCCACCGGCGGCGGTCACCCGGCGCCGCCCCCGCCGCCCCGGGACCGGTCGGGGTCTCGGACGGAGCCCCGGACGAGGTCTCTCGCGAGTGGTCCGAGGCGGCTTCGGCCGTGAGCGCCGGCGAGGCAGGGGGCGGGGTGTCGGGAGTCGTCTCCGTGGAGTTCGTGGAGTTCATGGTGTGACAGTAGGACCGCAGTAGGTCAGATCGTGTCCTAGTTGTGCGGCATCCTCGGAGGCATGACGACGGACACTCCGGCTCGGCTGCTGCAACTCCTCTCCCTCCTCCAGACGCCCCGCGAATGGCCCGGCGGCGAGCTCGCCGGCCGTCTCGGGGTGTCCCGCCGCACGGTCCGGCGGGACATCGACCGGCTGCGCGACCTCGGCTATCCCGTCCAGGCCACCATGGGCTCGGACGGCGGGTACCGGCTCGTCGCCGGGAAGGCGATGCCGCCGCTCGTCCTCGACGACGAGGAGGCGGTGGCGATCGCGGTCGGCCTGCGGGCGGGGGCGGGGCACGCGCTGGAGGGCGTCGACGAGGCGTCCGTACGGGCCCTCGCCAAGCTGGAGCAGGTGCTGCCCGCCCGGCTGCGCCACCGCGTCTCCACCCTCCAGGCCGCGACCACACCGCTGACCAGCGGCGACGGCGCGAGCATCGCACCGGAGACACTGACCGTCATCGCCTCCACGGTCGCCGGGCAGGAGCGGCTGCGGTTCGGCTACCGCGCGAAGGACGGCACGGAGTCACGCCGCCTGACCGAGCCGCACCGCCTCGTGTCCACCGGCCTGCGCTGGTACCTCGTGGCCTACGACCTCGGTCGCGAGGACTGGCGGACGTTCCGGGTGGACCGGATCGGGGACCTGTTCGCGACCGGCGCCCGCTTCACTCCGCGCGAACCGCCGACGGGGGACGCGGCCGAATACCTCCGGCGCTCCATCCAACGCCGTCCGGACGCCTACGAGTACGACATCGACGTCACCTTCGCGGCCCCGGCCGAGTTCGTGTCGGCGCGGCTGCCGAGGTGGCTGGGCACGCCGCCCACGGATCCACCGGCGCAGGCCGGAACTCCGGAGCGCGTTGCGGTGCAGCCGTCGGCGCAGGCCGGGGCGCAGGTGTCGCCGTACGGAGACGGGAGGTGCCGGCTCCGGGCCACGACGAGTGCGCCCGTGGAGTGGGTGGCCGTGCGCCTGGCCACGCTGGGCTGCGCGTTCTCGATCCAGGGACCCGCAGAACTGGTCCGGTGCGCCGACGAGTTGGGCGGGCGCCTGAGCCGTGCCGCCGGGGGTGGAGCGGCGGGGCCCGGGGAGAGCGGGTCGGGAGAGGCCGAGTCCGGAGAAGGCTGACCCCGGGAGGCGGGCCTGGGCCGAGGTGAGGGCATGAGCCGAGGCAGGGGCCGGGGGCGAGGTGAGGGCCGGGGGCGAGGCAGGGGCCGGGGGCGCGCGTCTGGCTTTCGCCCCCGGCCCCGCCGTCAGGCCTCCTCCCCCGGCCCTTCCTCCCAGCTCAACCCGTGCAGGGCTCGCAGATTGCGCAGCGCCAGCTCTGCCGGGCCCTGTCGGCCGGTGGGCGGTGAGTCCGTCGCCGCCCAGCTCTCGACCGCGACCCGGACGGCGGCACCGGCGACCGTCGCGGTGAAGCGGCGGTACGCGAAGGCAACGTTGTCGGAAGCGGAAGGAGAGGCGGAAGGAGAGGCGTCGAGGGCCGGCGCCGGGGTGCCCGTCTGCGGCGCGGTGGCCGCCGCCCGCTCGGCCAGCACGTCCATGAGCACCGTCTCCGAGGTGTGGCAGACCTCTGCCCAGACCTTGCCCAGGGCAGGACTGGCTCCGGCCAGCCGGATCAGCGTGCGGGCCCACTCCCAGGCCGCCGCGGACACTCCCCCGCCGGGAACGAGGGTGTGCCGTACGGCGTGTTCCAGGGCCTGGGGCACGCTCAGTCCGGCCGGGGCCGCGCGCACCGCCTCGGTCCAGCGCTCGGCGCCCGCCGCGTAGAGCGGGGCGACGGCCTCCTCCTTGGTCGCGAAGTACCGGTAGAAGGTGCGCGGGGCGATTCCCGCGGCCTGGGCGATGTCCTCGGCCCGGGTGGCCTTCAGGCCCCGGGCGGCGAAGAGGCCGGCCGCCGCTCGGGCGATGTCCATGCGCGTCGCCGCTTTGCGCCGCTCGGTCAGTGAAGCCGGGGTGGGACGGGAGGTCGAGCTGATCACGTCGGCAGGCTATGCCCATGTGGCACAATCTGCCATTCGGGCGGGCCACCCCGTGGTTCAGGTACGGGGTGCCCCGCCTTCCCGGCGCACCCGCATCGCCTGTCATATGCCGACGGGACGTGTGCGCCCGCAATTCCGCCGTGCGGCGCGGTCGGACGTCCGCCGCTGGGGGAAGAGGAGTGGTCAGGCGTCCCGCCCCCGGTGCGGCAAGAAGCCGGGCTCCGGCGCCTGGGGGGAGAGGCGCCGAAGCCCGGCTCGGGGAAAGTCCCGGCGCCGGGGGGATGTGCGTCGGGACGTGGCTCTTGTGGTGGGGCGAAGGGGTCGTAGGGGCTTCGAGGTCCGGTCGGCCCGAACTGCCGTACCGATTCGGACTCCCGTGCCCAGAAGTCTTTTTCCCGCGCTCCTCCCCATTGAAGCGACGTTCCTCCGCCATGTTTGCGCGGCCCTCCACCACCCGGCGCGCGCTGGCGGCAACCCAACGCCACAGGGCGCCCTGGGCCGTTCACCGCGGCCTGGGGCCCTGACTCGACGTGCCCCGGAAAAACGGCCCGACACCGCTTCGGCCGCTGTTCAGTCCGGTGCGTCGCGGCGGAAGCACACCCGCCCGGCGTCCTCCGGAGCGGCGCCACACGGCCTCGCACCGCCCCGCGCCACCGGGCACGCCCCGCGCAGACCGGTGCCGTACGGTCCCGGCCACCCCCGTCCGCCCGCCCGGGCCCGCCCAAGACCCTGCACGCGTCGGCCAATCGACTCGCGGCCGCCGGAGCGAGGACGGTTCCGCCGGTGCGGGCGGAACCGGACGGCGCAGCCCCTCGCGGAGCCTCGCCTCCCGGCCGCCCGACGGATGCCCGGCCCGTGCCCGGCAGGGCAGTTGCCTGACCGCCCCGGGTCGTGACCGCCAGGGTTACGCGGCGGCCTCGAAGCCCGTGTCGCGGGCCAGCTTCTTCAGTTCCAACAGGGCGTGCTTCTCGATCTGACGGATGCGCTCCCTCGTCAGGCCGTGTTCCTTGCCGACCTCGGTGAGGGTGCGCTCACGGCCGTCGTCGATGCCGTAACGCATCTTGATGATGGAGGCCGTGCGCGGGTCGAGACGGTCGATCAGGCCGTCCAGCTCCTCGCTGCGCAGCAGCGTGAGGACGGACTGCTCCGGAGAGACCGCGGAGGTGTCCTCCAGCAGATCGCCGAACTGGGTCTCGCCCTGGTCGTCGACCGCCATGTTGAGCGAAACCGGGTCGCGGGCCCAGTCCAGGACGTCCGTGACGCGCTCCGGGGTGGAGCCGAGCTCGGTCGCGATCTCGGCCGGCTCGGGGTCGCGGCCGTTCTCCCGGTTGAACTCGCGCTGCACGCGCCGGATCCGGCCGAGCTCCTCCACCAGGTGGACGGGCAGGCGGATGGTGCGTGACTGGTCGGCTATGGAGCGGGTGATGGCCTGACGGATCCACCAGGTCGCGTACGTGGAGAACTTGAAGCCCTTGCGGTAGTCGAACTTCTCGACCGCGCGCACCAGGCCCGCGTTGCCCTCCTGGATCAGGTCGAGGAGGGGCAGACCACTGCGGGGATAGCGGCGGGCCACCGCGACGACCAGGCGGAGGTTGGAACGGATGAAGATGTCCTTGGCCCGCTCGCTGTCGGCGACCAGGGCCTCGAGCTCCTCACGAGAGGCGTCCGCCTGGGACTCCTCGTCGCCGTCGAGGACCTGCTGCGCGAACACACCCGCTTCGATGATCTGCGACAGCTCGACTTCCTTGGCGGCGTCGAGCAGGGGTGTGCGCGCGATCTCGTCGAGGTACATGCCGACCAGGTCGCGGTCGGCGATCTCGCCGCCATGGGCGCGAACACTGCGGGCCGCGTCGGTCGTCTCGCCGTTGGCGGACTTGCGACGGGCGACGGCACGGGTTGCCATGCGTGCTCCCTTGCGATGGAGGTTCAGCGGGTTGCCCTGTGGACGCTCGGCACTTTCGGCACTCTCCTCGGGTGCCCTGCATCCGTTGGAAACAACGACTGGAATCAGGACAGAATTCCCAACCCGCACCCCGATTTTTATGATCTTGCAGTACCCTGTGCGACCACGCGAGGAGACGTGATGCCGTCGGACCGTACAGAGGTGCAGGTCAGACCCGGAGTCGGGAGTGATCTGGAGGCCCTCACGAGCCTCTGCAACCATTACGTACGTGAGACGCCCATCACATTCGACACCGTGGCCTTCACTGCGGAAGAGCGACGCCCTTGGTTGCTCTCCCACCCTGAAGACGGGCCGTACCGCCTGATGGTTGCCACGGAAGCGGACTCACAGGACATTCCAGGGGCCTCACAGGAAATCCTGGGTTACGCCACATCCAGCCCTTACCGGCCGAAGGCGGCCTACTCCACCTCCGTGGAAGTGACGGTGTACGTCGCCCCGCACGCCGGCCGGCGCGGCATCGGCACGCTTCTGCACGAGGCGCTCTTCGAGGCGCTGTCCGGGGAGGATCTGCACCGCGCGTACGCGGTGATCGCACAGCCCGACGAAGCGTCCGCGCGACTGCACGAACGCTTCGGTTTCCGGCACGTCGGCACGTACCGCGAGGTGGGCCGCACGTTCGGCCGCTACTGGGACGTGGCCTGGTACGAGAAGGAACTCTGACACCACATCCGGCGGGGCGGCCAGGCCGGCGGCGCCGACCCGTCGACCGGGTCAGCCGAGGTCAGCCAAGGTCAGCCGAGGTCGACCGAGCTCAGGTCACGTCAGCCGAACTGGACCGACCGCTTGGCCATTCCCAGCCAGAAGCCGTCGATCACCGACTTCTGCGCGTCCAGCTCGCCGGACATCTCCGCCGCGCCCATGGTCACGAAGAGCGGGGCGAAGTGCTCGGTGCGCGGGTGGGCGTACCGTCCGGCCGGGGCCTTGTGGAGGAAGTCCAGCAGGCCGTCCCAGTCGCGGGCCTCCAGCGCGCGCCGTCCCCAGTCGTCGAACTCCGAGGACCAGGTGGGCACTCCCCCACCCGTGTGCCGCAGCGCGGCCAGGTTGTGGGTGAAGAAGCCGGAGCCGACGATCAGGACACCCTCGTCGCGCAGCGGCGCCAGCTTGCGGCCGATGTCCATCAGCTTCACCGGGTCGAGGGTGGGCATGGAGATCTGGAGCACCGGGATGTCGGCGGCCGGGAACATCTCGACGAGCGGTACGTAGGCGCCGTGGTCGAGGCCGCGGTCGGGGATGTCCTGTACGGGGACACCGGGGGCGCGCAGCAGCTTGCGCACGCTCTCGGCGAGCTCCGGTGCGCCGGGGGCGTCGTACTTCACCTGGTAGTAGTGCTCGGGGAACCCCCAGAAGTCGTAGACGAGGGGTACCGGGTCCACGGCGCCGAGGGCCAGGGGAGCCTCCTCCCAGTGGGCGGAGACCATCAGGATCGCCTTGGGGCGGGGCAGGTCGGCGGACCAGGCGGCGAGCTCGCCGGGCCAGATCGGGTCGTCCGCGAGGGGCGGAGCGCCGTGGCTGAGGTAGAGCGCGGGCATGCGCTCCTTAGGCAGAGCGCGTTCCTGGGGTGCGACGGACATGACGACTGCTCCTTCCGGGACCTCGGCCCCTGACCGACTGCGGACGCTTCGACCGCTCGACGTCTTCGGCTGCTCGGGCGCCTGGGCACTCGGGCAACGGGCGCTTCGTGTCGATTGCCGTTGATCGCCCGGACGCTTGGCGCTGGTTGCTTGAAATCTAAAACGTCACCATCAGGCAGCATATTCCTAACTGGTTTAAATTTCAAGGAGAAGGCGTCTACAGTGGAGTACATGACGAAGGCATCCACTTCCGCTGACGAGCCCCGATGGCTCACCGACGAGGAGCAGCGCATCTGGCGCTCCTACGTGCACGCCACGACCCTCCTCGAGGATCACATGGACCGCCAGCTCCAGCGGGAAGCCGGCATGCCGCACGTCTACTACGGCCTCCTGGTCAAGCTCGCCGACTCCGCCCACCGGCGTCTGCGGATGACCGAGCTGGCCAAGTACGCGAAGATCACCCGTTCCCGCCTCTCCCACGCCATCGCGCGGCTGGAGAAGAACGGCTGGGTGCGCCGCGAGGAGTGCGACTCGGACAAGCGCGGCCAGTTCGCCGTACTGACGGACCAGGGCCTGGAGGTGCTCGAGCGCGCGGCGCCGGGCCATGTCGCCGTCGTGCGCCACGCGGTGTTCGACCGGCTCACCCCGGAACAGCAGAAGTCCCTCGGCGAGATCATGCAGATCGTCGCCGAGGGACTTCAGCCCGAGGAAGCGGGTGCGGACCTGCCCTGGCTCCGCTAGTTCCCTGTCATTCGCCTGCCCCCGAGGCGGGTCCGGCCAGGGGCCGGGTCAGTGGACCATGACCGGGACGGCTGCGTCCTCGCCCTCCTCGGCCCCGGAGCCCGCGACCGCGCCCATGTCCGGCTTGCCGGCGTTGATGAGGGTCAGGGCGATCGCGGCGGCCGCGACCAGGATGCCGACGGCGAACCAGATGGCGCTGGTGTAGCCGTGCACCATGCCCTCCAGCTGCACCAGCTGCTGCTGGGGCTTGGAGGCGGCGCCGGCGACGTGGTCCTTGATGTACGACGTCGTCGCGGAGGCGGCGATGGTGTTCAGCAGGGCGGTGCCGATCGCGCCGCCGACCTGCTGCGAGGTGTTGACCATCGCGGAGGCGACACCGGCGTCCCGCGGCTCGACACCCAGCGTGGCCATGGACATGGCCGGCATGAACGCCGTACCCATGCCGAGGCCGAGGAGCAGCATGCCCGGCAGCAGCACGGCCGCGTACGAGGTGTCGATCTGAAGCTGGGTCAGCAGCAGCATGCCGACCGCGGCGACCAGGAAGCCCGGGCCCATGAGCAGGCGCGGAGGAACCCGGGTCATCAGACGGGTACCGATCTGGGTGGAGCCGGTGATCATGCCCGCGATCATCGGAAGGAAGGCGAAACCGGTCTTGACCGGCGTGTAACCCTTCACGATCTGCAGGTAGTAGGTCAGGAAGAGGAACAGACCGAACATCGCGATGATCGCGAGGCCCAGGGAGAGGTAGACACCGCCGCGGTTGCGCTCGGTGATCACGCGCAGCGGCAGCAGCGGGGCCTTGACCTTGGACTCGACGATGACGAAGGCGGCCAGCAGTACGGCGGCCGCGACGAACATGCCGACGGTCAGGGAGTCGCTCCAGCCCTCGGACTCGGCGCGGGTGAAGCCGTAGACCAGGGAGACCAGACCGAGGGTGGACAGGATGACGCCCGGGATGTCGAGGGGGGAACGGTTGCGGCCGCCCTCGGGCTCACGGATGACGAAGTAGGCACCGGCCGCCGCGATGATCGCGAACGGGATGTTCACGAAGAACGTCCAGCGCCAGTCCAGGTACTCGGTGAGGAAGCCGCCGAGGATGAGGCCGACGGCGCCGCCGCCACCGGCGATCGCGCCGTAGATGCCGAACGCCTTGGCACGCTCCTTGGCGTCCGTGAACATCACGGCGAGCAGGGAGAGCGCGGCGGGCGCGAGCAGGGCGCCGAACGCACCCTGGAGGGCGCGGGCGCCGAACATCATCGCCTCGTTGGCCGCGGCACCGCCGAGCGCGGAGGCCGCGGCGAAGCCACCGAGGCCGACGACGAAGGCGCGCTTACGGCCCCACAGGTCGGCGATCCGGCCGCCGAAGAGCAGCAGACCACCGAAGGCGAGGGCGTAGGCGGTGACGATCCACTGCCGGTTGCCGTCGGAGATGCCCAGGTCGAGCTGGGCGGAGGGCATCGCGATGTTCACGATGGTCGCGTCGAGGACGACCATCAGCTGGGCGAGGGCGATGAAGGCCAGCGCTTTCCAGCGGTTGGCGTCCGGGGCACCCGGGACACCGGGGGCCTTCAGGGCTGTTTCAGACATGGAGATACCCGCTTCGGGACTTCGTGACGGAAAAAAGGTGAGGTAAGGGGCGGCTCGTCCGCGTCGACGAGTCGCTTCACTTCAAGTGCCGCGGCGTTGTGCGCTCACACGACGGGATGCCGTGCTGCGGTGCCGTGCCGGTGCGCGCTGGGGGCCGCGCTGCCGCACGTCGTACTGCTGCGGTGTCGCCGCCTCGGTGAGGCAGCTGCTGGGAGGTGGTGCTGGGGAGGCATTGCTTCAGCGGTGGTGCCGCTTCGGTCGTGATGCCGCTTCGGTGGTGATGCCGCTTCGGTGGTGATACCGCTTCGGTGGTGCGAACTGATCGCTCAGGCCTGGCGCAGATCCTCCATGGTCACAGCCGAACCCGGCAGCACGGAGGGGGCCGGAGCCCGCATCCCGTCCAGGAACAGCTGAAGGTGTCGGTGGACGAACCGGTCGGCGTTCAGGCAGGCGGTGCCGGCCGGGGGCCGGCTGAGCTGGGCCACCGCGATCATCACGTCACCCACGCCCACGTCGGGCCTCAGCTGCCCGGTCGCCTTGGCGCGGTCCATGATCTCCTCGATGATCAGCTCGACCCGTTCACGCGCGGCTTCGAGGTCGGGGTGGTGCTCGTCGAAGGTGCTGGAGATCATCGGGCACAGTGCGCTGATCCGCTCGTCGGCGGAGGCGTGCACGAACCTCTCCAGCGCCCCGAACGCGTCACCGGTCTCGGCGAGGGCGGCCTGTCCGTGCTCGACCGTGCGGTCGAGCACGGAGAAGACGACCTCACGGACCAGCGCGTCACGGTCGGGGAAGTTGCGGTACAGCGTGGCGTTGCCGACGCCGGCCCGGCGGGCGATCTCGTCGAGCGGCACATCCGGGCCGAACTCGACGAACATCTCGCGGGCGGCGACGACGATCCGCTCCCGGTTGCGCAGGGCGTCGGCACGGGGCCGGGTCACCTTGCGCACGGCTGGGGTGGCGGTCGCGGTCTGCACGGCGCACTCCTTCTGACGTCCTGGACGCTTCGTTGTGTTGCGGGACTTTCACGATCCGGGGATCGACTCCCCGTTTCGCTCGGACACATGGCTAAACGGGGAAGGCGTCCCCGGTTATTTCCCGATCCCGGAAGTTTTTCGATGTGACCTGGACCACATATGCCGGGCGGCCGACCACGACCCCGTGACCAGGCACTTAAGCCGCTCGGGGGCACCACGCGGGCCGGCACACGCGCCCGCACACGACGCCGCACATGGCGTCACACCTCGCGTCGCACATGGCGCCGGGCAAGGCGCCGGGCAAGGCGCCGGGCAAGGGCGCGCAAGGCGCCGGGCAAGGCGCCGGGCAAGGCGCCGGGCAAGGGCGCGCAAGGCGCCACGGCGACGTACCGGCCGGTAATCCACGATCGGTCTCCTCCAGCGCGCGTCCGCGTGCGCCTCGTCGGAGGGTGATCGGGAGGACGCAGCCGGTGACCAGGGGCTGCCTGGAGCGAAAGGCCCTGCATGCAGCCGCAGCCCCTGCGCCCCGCGCCGGCCCGCGCAGGCGAGTCGCCCCGCCGTCGGATACGCCCGCGCCGCGTCGCCGCCTTCGTCTGCGTGAGCGCCCTGATGCTCACCGTGGGCACATCGGCCGGCACGGGTGACCTGACCCCTGCCCCCGGCGCGACGACGGCCGGCGCCGGCCCGGCCTCCCTGGCCCGTTCCTCCGCCCTCGCCCCCTGCATGATCAACGGCCGTACGACGGTCCAGATGTCCGAGGGCCTGCCCACAGCGCGCGGCTACGCCCGCTCCACCGGCACCGTCCGCGCGCTCACCCTGATGATCGACTTCCCGGACGCGCCCGGCCGGGGCAGCGCGCTCGCCCGCTACCAGGAGTTCCTCCCGCAGACCCGGCAATGGTTCCGCACCGCGTCGTACGGCCGGCTCGACTACCGCGCCGAGACCCCGGTCCCGCACTGGCTGCGCATGCCGAAACCGTTCCGCGCGTACGGCATAGAGCGCGGCGCGCCCTTCGACCCCGGGTACCGCGAACTCGTCCAGGACATCGTGGCCGCGGCGGACCCCACGGTGGACTTCCGCTCGTACGACCTCCTCAACGTGCTGGTCACCCCGAACGCGGGCCCCTCCGCGCTGGACACGGTCCTGTCGGTGACGTTCGCCGGCAACGCGGAGGCGCCGGTCGCCGACGGGGTGACGGTGGCGAACGCGTCCTTCGTCTACTCCCGCCAGGACGACGGCTCCGGCTCCTACGACCACACCGGCTACCGCGTACTGCCCCACGAGAACGGGCACGTCTTCGGCCTGCCCGACCTCTACACGCAGGAGGGCGGGGGCGCGGTCGGCCACTGGGACATCATGAGCGAGGACTGGGGAGCCAACAACGATCTCCTCGGCTGGCACAAGTGGAAGCTGGGCTGGCTGGACGCCTCCCAGATCGCCTGCGCGGCCTCGCAGGGGACCACGGAGTACCCCCTGACCCCCCTGTTCCGCCCGACCGGCCCGAAGCTGGTCTTCGTCCCGATCAGCGACCGCACGGGGTACGCCGTCGAACTGCGCGCCCGCGGCGGCAACGACGAGACGGTGTGCCGCCCGGGCGTCCTCATCTACAAGGTGGACGCCGACGTCGACACCGGCATGGGCCCGGTGACGGTCTACGACTCCCGCACCGACAGCGGCGGCTGCACGCGCAGCCCCAACGTCCACGCGGAGCTCTCCGACGCCCCCTTCGCACCGGGCGAGACGTTCAAGGACCCCAAGAGGGACATCCGCATCTCGGTGGTCTCGGCGGACCTGGCGGGGGACTACCGGGTGCGGGTGACCCGGGGCTAGTACGGGGACCGCCCGCCCGCGAGACACGCACGTACACGCGCGTGGATGCGTGCGTACGGGAGACCGCCCGCCCGTGAGACGACCGCCCGCCTACGGGATCCGCCCCGCCGCACCCGGCCATGGGCGTCACCACCCGCCCCACACGGGGCACCGCCGCACCCGCACCGCGGTTCACCCGCCACTATGGCTACTGCCAGAGTTCCGCCGCCGTACCGGAGAGTCGAGCACCCATGTCCGCGAAGACGACCGCATCCGCCCCGTCACCGGTGCCGGGGCCGGGGCCGGGGCCGGGGCCGGCCCCGGCGGAGGCGGTCACTCCGCTGATCCGCGGGATCACCGTGCTGCGGCAACTGACCGAGGCGGGCGGCACGATGAGCCCGAGCGGGCTCGAGCGGGCCACCGGCCTGGCGCGTTCCACCGTGGACCGCATCACCGCGACGCTCGCCCGGATGGGATACGTCCGTCTCGACGGCCGGGACGCGGTCCTGACCCCGCGCGTCATGGAACTGGGCAACGCCTACCTGGGCGCACTGCGGCTGCCCGCGCTGCTGTCCGCCCGTGCGGACCGCCTGGCCGACGAGCTCGACGAGTCGGTCTCCCTGGCCGTGGCCGACGGCGACGGCATCCGCTTCATCCACCAGGCCACCAGGCGCCGCGCGATGTCCCTGAGCTTCCGCATCGGCGACCTGCTCCCGGCCGAACGCACCGCGCCGGGGCAGCTGTTCGCGACGGAGTGGACGCCGCAGGTGTGGCAGGCCTGGCGCACCAGGAGGGCGGAGGACCCCCGCAACCGAGCCTTCCCGACGGTCCCGCCGCCCCCGGGGAGCGCGGGCGGTGACGAGGACTTCGAGGCGAGGACGGCCCGGGCCGCGGTGGAGAACTGCGCCGTGGACGACCAGCTGATCGAACCCGGCCTGGTGGCGGTCTCCGTACCCGTACGGGATCCCCGTACCGCCCGGATCACGTGCGTGGCGAGCGTCGTCAGCCACACGAGCCGGCACACCTCGGCGGATCTGCGCGAGACGCTGTTGCCCCGCCTCCGGGTGGCCGTGGCGGCGATGGAGGACGACCTGCGCGGCGCGCCGCGTCCCGAACCGGGCCCGCCGCCCGCCGGGCTGGCGACCTGGACGGGCGCGTCGAAGCTGGAACTGGGACGCGAGTTCATCGAGTCCCTCGCCCGGGGCCTGACCGTCCTGTCGGCGTTCGACGAGGGCCGGGCGGAACTGACCCTCACCGAGGTCGCGAAGGCGACGGGCCTGGCGAGGGCGACGGCGCGCCGGGCGTTGATCACGTACGAGCACCTGGGCCTGGTGGCACCCACACCCCACCGCGGCACGTTCGCCCTCACCCCGCGGGTCCTCTCCCTCGGCTTCCCGCCCCTCTCCCGCACGTCCCTCCCCCGGATCGCGGCCCCCCGCCTGACGGGCCTGGCGGACGAGATCCAGGAGACGACGTCCCTGGCGGTCCTGACCGAACGGCGCGACGAGATCCAGTACACGGCCCGGGCGACGGCGCACCACGTGATGAGCGTGGACATCGCGGTGGGCACGCGTCTGCCGGCCCGCTCGACGTCGACGGGCCGCCTCCTCCTGGCCGCACCGGCGCCCCACGGAAGCCCGCCTTCCTCCCCCGCCTACACCCTGGCCGACGGGGAACCGGAGCAGGGCGTACGCATGATCGCCGTGCCGGTCCACGACCGGGACGGCCGGGTGATCGCCGCCCTCGGCGCGGCGACCCACGTCGCCCGCCGCACGGCCGAGGAGTGCGTCCACGACATCCTCCCGGCCCTGCTGTCGACCGCTGGCCACATCGAGACGGACCTCCACACGGCGGCCCGCTTCACCCACGTCCCCCTGACCTGACCTCCCCACCCCCGAACCCGTATCCGGTACGCTGACGCCTGTGACCCACAGGGCCACAACCCCGCCTTCGTAGCTCAGGGGATAGAGCACCGCTCTCCTAAAGCGGGTGTCGCAGGTTCGAATCCTGCCGGGGGCACAAGGGAAAAGGCCAGCTAGGAGCATGCTCCTAGCTGGCCTTCGTCACCCACCTAGGAACGTTCCTAGGTGGGTGACATCCACTTCTGACATCAACGAGGGCGGTCTTTCACGACCGGCCGCCTCTTGAGCAGCCGATCCATGTGGCTGATGGCCTCCCGCTGGGTGTCCTGGACGACGTGCGTGTACACGTCCATGGTGATGCTGATCTGGCTGTGTCCGAGGATCTCCATCACGACGCGGGGAGCAACCCCGGCAGCGGTCAGCAGCGTGGCGCACCCGTGCCGGGCGTCGTGCAGCCGGATCACGCGGAGGCCGGCGGACTCGGCGACGCGGGTGAAGGAGCGGTACATGTTGCGCGGCTCGATCGGACGGCCGTTCCGGGTGGCGAAGACGTAGCCACCGTCATCCCACGACTCCCCCGCGCGCTGCTTGGCAGCCGCCTGCCGCATCCGGTGCCATCGCAGCGGAGCGATGCACATGGCCGGGAGCGGAAGGGCGCGGTTGCGGCGGTTCTTGGTGTCGTCGTCATAGAGGACCCCTCGCCGCCGCTGAGTCTGCTGGCGGACGTACAGGACGCGCTTTTCCAGGTCCACGTCAGTCCAGCGCAGACCGACGAGTTCACCCCGGCGCAGCCCCATGGCAATGGCGAGCACGAACGCCGCGTACAACGGGTCCTTCCGGGAGGCGGCGAGGAAGTCCAGCGTCTCGTCGAGCGTCCACGGACTCAGCTCACGCGACGATGCCCGGGGCGGTTCGACGAGGCCCGCGACGTTCCGCGCTATCAGTTCTTCCCGGCAGGCAGCGGACAGGGCCGTACGCAGCACCCGGTGCGACTCCTTGGCCGTGGCCGCTGTCGTCTTGCTCTCCAGCTGGGTCAGGAAGCGCCGGACGTCAGCGACGCTGAGGGATTCGAGCCGCTTGGAGCCGAGCATGGGCACGAGGTAAAGCCTGACGTGCGCCTCGTACTTGTCGTACGTGCTGAGCTTCCGCCGAGGCTTGACGATGTTGTCCAACCAGTAGGGCAGCCAGTCGGAGAGCTTGGCCGAGCGGGTGGGCACGGGCACGCCTTGGTCGACCTTGGTGAGCAGCTCACGGCGCTTGGTGTCGCACTCGGCCCACGTCTTGCCGTAGGCGAACTTGCGGGCGCGCGTACCGTCCGGCTGGAGCACGTAGACCGCGCACTGGTAGCGGCCGTCCTTGCGCTTGGTGATGGTGCCCGCGCCGTTCGGGTTCCGCTTGCGTTGCTGGGCCATCAGGCCGTCGCCTCCAGTTCGTTGGTGATGTAGTCGCGGACCGCACGGGCCGGAATGCGACGGCACCGGCCGATGGTGAGCGAGGGCAGACGCCGGGAGCGGATCAGGTCATAGACCGTGGAGCGGCCGAGCTTGAGCCGGGCCATGACGTCCGGGACGGTCAGCAGCTCTTCGTCAGGCATGGGCGGGTTGTCCTTCCGTCCCGGGGGCGGGTTCGAGTGATGCGGCGAGCCAGGCCGTCGTCATGCAGGCAGCAGCCCTTCCTGTTTGGCGCGTTGGGTGTGGGCGATGTCGTGGCGGACCTGGGCGGCGAGGAGTTCCTCGCCGGGGCGGTAGCCGCTGCTGAGGTAGGTCCACGAGGAGGCGGTGACGAGGGTGGTGTTCTCGTCGTCCACGGGGAGGCCGGCGCGAATGCGGGCAGCTTCGGCTTGGGCGGTGCGCCAGGCCCGGCGTACGTCGCGGAGTGCGCCGAGGGTGGTCGAGTAGGCGCGCGACTTGCTGGAGAAGTGGCCGCGGAAGCCGAGCATGTGCGCCCACTTCCAGAGCTTGAGGTCGGCGAACTCCGGGAGGTGGCCGAGGGCCCACGCGGTGCGGATCATCTGCCGGGCATGCTGCTGAACGGGGAGGCTGGCGAGGGATTCGGCTTGGCCGGTGCCGTCGCAGTCGGCGCAGAGGTCGCGGAAGCCGTCAGGGCCTCGTACGTGGCCGCGTCCGGCGCAGGGGCGGCATACGAGGGTGCGGTCCACGGTGCCCGCGCCTTCGGCGTTCTTGGTGGCGTACTTGGCCACGTATCCGGCGACCTTGGCGTCCGTGAGTTCGCCGTCCCCGAGGGCGGAGATCTGATCCACCTTGAAGCGGTCGCCCCACCGGATGACGCGTTCGCCGACGGCGTCCGACTCGACCGTGAGCCGGGCGCGCTCTACCGCCAGGCCGACGGCGACGCGGAGGGCATCGAAGGTGGCCCAGGCTGGGGGCGAGGTGGTGTGGCCGTCGGGACCGTCGAAGCGGACGACCGCGTGGAAGTGGACGAGGCCGCGTTGCTGGTATTCGGCGACCTTGGCGAAGGAGACGCGGAGGGCCGCGTTGAGCGCCTTCTGTGTCATGCCGAGGTGCTCGGCGAGGGCGCGGCGCAGGTAGGTGGTGAAGCGTGCCCACAGGGCCCCGGCGTGAGCGTTCCACAGCACGGCTCCGGAGTAGTCGTAGCTTGCCGGGCGGAGTGGAGTGCCGAGTTCGGGAGCGTCCTGGGGGTGGCTCTCGCCGCACGCGCAGGGGCGGGACTTGCCCGCGTTGGTCGTGGGGCGGTTGTGGACGGGGCCGAAGGACGGGGCGGTGAGGGTGACGAAGGCACGTGGGTGGTCGCGAACGGCTTCGGCGACGTTCTTGCCGCCGGACAGTCCGGCTTTGATCAGGTGGTAGGTGTCGGCCGCGTAGAGGCGGGAGCAGGCGGGGCAGCGGGAGGCGCGGCGGTTGCCGCAAGTGGTGAGGAGGCGTCCGGAGGGTTCGTCCTCGGAGCGGTAGGAGCGGACGACTTGCTGGGTGGTCTGGTCGGTGGTGACCGTCCAGCCGTGCAGGTTGACGGGACTGGTGCAGCCGCGAAGGTCGCGGACCTGTTCGGTGACGCGGTCGAAGTCGTCGGTGTTGGCCAGTTCGACCAGGTCCCGCAGGCCGGGGCTGATGACGTGGCGCAGGTCGAGGGGGCGGCGCATGAGTGGCGGGGTGTCCCTTCTGGCACGAGGGTGGGGGACCTGCGGGCAGCAGCGATCAGTGCGCTCGGGCTGCTGCCCGCAGGCATGGCGGATCGGGCCCAGGGGCGGGCAGGGGTGGGGAGTGCCGGGGAAGCCGGCGCAAGGGGTGGCCCTACAGAGCGGCGTGCAGCGCGGTGGCCATGGGCAGGCCGATCCCGAGTCGCGTCTTGAGCTGGGCCGCTGTGATCGGTTCGCCGTGCTCGGTGCGGTGGGACGTCGCGATGGAGCGTGCTTCGGTCAGTAGCGGCTCAGGAATCTTGGCCACGGGCGCAGTGGGAGCCGGGGCGATCTGAGGAGCGATCGGGGCCGGGGCCAGAGGGGTGAAGGGCGCCGCAGGGCGGGAGGCCTCAGTTGCCGTCTCGGGCTGCGGGTGGATCTCGTCCGGCACGGGAGCCGGTACGGCGGGGCGCGCAACGGTGTGGAAGGCACGCAGGAGCTGCGGGCCGACGGAGCCCCAGCCGAGGAGGAGCAGCGGGGCCACCGCGTCGACGGCGGCGCGGCCGTAGTGTCCGGCGACGATCGGTTCTGCGACGTTAAGGGCGAGGGTCAGCAGTCCGGAGAAGTGCATGAGGTGGGTGGCAGCCGTCATCTGGTCTGCGGGCAAGCCACGCAGGGAGAGGTAGCGGAGCGCGACCAGTAGGCCGACCACGGACAGGTCCACCATCGGGGCGATGAGCGGGGCGATCGGGTCGGGGACGCCGAGGCGCAGGGCGAGGGACCAGACGTTGCCGAAGGAGAAGACGAACGCCAGTGCGGCGATGACGATCATGACGGCGGTGATGGTGCGCTGAGTGATCCGGTCCTCTGTCATGGGTGTTCACCTCCTCTCCTGGGTGTCGGGAACGCGCGAGCGGGGGGGCAGGCTGCTCAGGCGTCGAGCTTGGTGAGGTCCACGTCCGTCAGGCGAAGGCCGAGGAAGGCTTCCAGGAGGACGGAGGGGTCGGCGGTGAGGTGCGCCGTCTGTTCGGCGACGCGAGCCGCTTCCGTGTCGGGCACGTAGGGCGTGCGGATGCGGGTGAAGCCGGGTTGCGACTGGTGGTTCATCGACGCGACGCCGACGTAGGTGGGGTCCTGGAGGTTGATCGGGTTGGCGTCCGGCCATTCCCGGATCTCGTCACCGAGTGCGGCCACGGCGGCTTCGGCAGTCTTCTGGGCGAAGCTCAGGCCGACGGGGCACACGTCGCGGATGAAGGTGGGGATCGCGTCACCGGTGGACTTCTGAGTGGTGAGGATGACGAGCAGTCCCACGGACCGGCCCTTCTTCACCAGGTCTTCCACGAGCCGGGCGTTCTCGGCGGCGAGCGCGGCCAGCTTCTTCGTCTGCTGGTCGCTGCCCTTGTGGTCGCGGAAGTAGGTGTGGGCTTCGTCGACGATCAGCACGACCAGGGGCCAATGCTCGGACGGGCCGACGTCCCACATCGACTTCACCCCGAGCATCTGGCGCACCGAAGCCGACCGGGCGCGGCGGAGCGCCACCAGGTGCCGGAACAGCTTGTTGGCCTCTTCCAGGTCATCGCCCACGAAGGCGAACATGCGTTGGACCCAGTCGGCGTAGTCGCCTTCGTACGCAGCCGACACCTTGCCGTCCGCGCAGGCGAACTGTACCGCGGGCGATGGTGCCCAGTCGGAGAGAAGCCGGTTGATCAGGCTGGTCTTGCCGAAGCCGGGGAGGCCGGCCACGGTGACGCCGGGTACCTGCGTGAGGTTCACCGAGACGGGCTGCGCGTACTCGTCCAGGCCCAGATCCCACCGGGCTGTCTCCTCCGGTGGCTCACCCGTGGGGTGGTGCTCGGTGGGGAACTTCAGCGGATCCAGTCGCACACCCCGGATGAGGACCTGCCCAGGCTTGTCCTGGGTGACCGCCACTCGTGTGCACCGCCAGGCGTCCGCGAGGTGCGGGCCCGCTTTCTGGAACTGCTGGAGTCCAACACCAGGCAGGCACTGTGCCCGCGCGATCACTCCGTACGCGTCGTGCTTCACCTTCAGGGAGGGGATGAGGACGCGCGGCTTGATGGGCTTGCCGTTCGTGTTCGCCAGAGACGCCAGGGCGGTCGGGGTTTTGTCCGTGGCCGACAGCTTGAGCATTGGTGCGAGCCGCTTCCAGCCCCAACGCACGCGTACGGCCTGCCGTATGGACTGCTGGGTCATGGCATCGGCGCGAACGTAGCGGACGACCCACCAGACCGCCCATCCGACGAGCACGGCGAGCGGCAGGGCGACGACGAGCGGGACTTGACCGAAGATCCCTTCCGTCGGGACGTTCGAGTCCTTCATGTGTGGCTCTCCAACGGGTTGTAGAGGAAGGCCGCCAGGGCCGATTTGAGGGCTGCCCGATCCGCCGACGCGTCGAGGCCGGGATAGCCGTAGCCGACGAGCACGGCCGCCACCGAGTTCACGAGTGATTCGGTGAACCGGGCATCCGGCCCGGCGTGAGGCAGCGGGTAGCTGCGCTCAGCGCCGGACCGGGAGGTGGTGACGCTCACGCCGCCTCAGCGGCCGGGGTCGTCAGGTCCAGGCGAGCCGCGCGGTAGGCGATGCCGTCCGAGAGCGAGCCGTTGAAGATCCGCGCCCACGGGGTGGCGAACAGTTCCACCGGCATGACCGGGACACCCGGTCGGAGGCCGTTGGGCAGTCCGGTCTCCGGAACGGTGATCTTCAGAGCTTCGGCACGGTCCTCCTCCATGAAGAAGAGGGTGATCGTGTAGAGCTTCGCGCCGGTCTCACGGTCGGTGGCGAACTGCGTCTTCTCCTGGTCCGCGTACTTCGGCACCGGCAGGGTGCCGACCATGAACGACGAGGTGGGGAGCAGGCCAACACGGATGCGTGCCATGGGAGTTGATTCCTTTCGGTTGCGCTCCACCAGAGCGGTGGGGCGTGATCACCATTGAACATAGCTGACCTAGCAGTGTCAAGTGAATCGGGTGAGCTAGGTATCAGCTGACATAGGCCACCTACGTCAGTGGGGTGTGCTAGGGGTGCTAGAAATCGCTACTCTTGGGCCATGAGCCCCGCGCCAGAGAGCAAGCAGGACCGTCGGCCGCCGTATCAGCACGCTGCCGACGAGCTTCGGCGCGACATCTTGCAGGGGCGGATCAAGCCGGGCGAGCAGATGCCGTCCATTCGCGAGCTGCAAGAACGCTTCGGCGTGGCCAACATGACCGCGAGGTCCGCACTCAATGTGCTGCGCGACGAGGGCTTGATCTACACGATCCATGGACGCGGCAGCTTCGTCGCGGACCACAGCGCCGGCGGGGAGCCCTCGGCGAACTACACCGCTCCAGCTTGGTACCTGGCGAACCAGGACGAGAAGCCAGGCAGGGCAGGGCAGGGTGAGGGCGGGCCCGACGCCGCCGAAGCGGCCGAAGACGCCGGGACCACCCTGGCTGAAGTACTCACCGCACTACGTGACGAGATCCGTGTTCTCAGCGCTGATCATCAGGAACTGCGACGTGAGGTCGAGGAGCTGAAGACGGCTCAGCAGCCGAAGCCGTAGTCCTGATCTGGGCCACTTCCTCTCGCAACTCCCCGGTCTCCCTGCTGAGGCGGACGACCATGGCCCGCATCTCCTCGATCAGCGCGACTACCTGATCCGTGTCCCCGACGTGAATGCTGGTCGACCCCATTTCGTTGTCCGGTATGTGCTCGGTCATCGCTCCCTGCTTGCTGCCGCGCCGCCGTTCCGTGCCGCACTTGCTCGAACCGCCGGGACTTGCCCACGGCATCCGCTTCTCTCTCAGGTTGATCGACTACTGCGCTGCGGTGCTGTTCAGAGTTTCTTTACTGGATCAAGGCGGCCCGCCTACGGCGGTCCGCGCGCGCTGGCGGCCACGGGCCGCCGCCGCTCCCTGTCTCCGCCACCGCTGCGCCGGCCCCCGGCCACTCAGCGCGCAGCACCGCCAAGCCAGACAGCCAGGCCAGGAAGCGACTCGCCCAGCCCGAGCACCAGGACCAGGCCGAGCCCGAGCAAGCACGCCCCCGCCGTCCAGATGGCCGCCGTTTCGAAAGCGGGAGACGTGGCTGATACCGGAACGGGGTTGCTGGAGACACACGTGACGGGTGCTCGTTCGGCGCACTCGCCGCCGTGGCTGACTTTCGGGGGCGCAGGCCAGAACTGCGCTTCCCATTACTGGCCTTCAACCGCTCTCCTCTGTAACTCAGTGACAGCCGACGGAGGTTGTAGTCGCACCCGGATCCGAGCACGCCGACCGCCCCGGTACCATCGGCACCGGGGTCCTGATCAGGGCTTCCGCGACCGGACCACCCGGAATGCTGTCGAGGCTGAGGGGTGGTCCGGTCTTTTGCTGTTGTCGTCCCCGCGAGGGTGGCGCGAGACGGGTCGGTTGGGGTTCGGGTCAGATCAGGGCTTTGCCCACCTCGTAGATGGTGGGCCGGTCCCCCGGCGCATGGCTGAGCATCGCTTCGACCAGGTCGCCCAGCTCACCGGGCACCTTCACGGGCCGACGCCGACCGTTGGCCACCGCCTCTCGCTGCACGGGGCGCGGAGCGTCGTCCGGGTACTCGACCGCCCGCCAGCCCGTGGCGGAGACGAGCAGCGACGCCCCGAGCGCGTAGATGTCGGCTTCCTGCGTCGGCTCCGCTTCTCCGGTGTCCAGCACGCTGCGGGCGATCTCCGGAGCCTCGTAGTGGACGAGGCAGCCGCGGAACGGGAAGTCGTACCCCTGGGGTACCTGGCCGCCCCGGGCAAGGGCGAGGTCGATGAGGTGCGTTCGTTCCGGGCCGACGATGAAGTGGGCGGGTTGCACGTCGCCGTGTGCCCAGCCCCTCACGTGGAGATCGGCCAGGGCTTCGACGCATCCCAGCGCCACGCTGGTGCTCGCTTTGATGGACGAGCCCTGCTTGCGGCACGGCTCCCACAGCTTGTGGAGATCCGGCCCGTCGTGCCACGGCTGGAAGTTCCACGTGCCGTGTTCCCATTCGCCGTACGCGATCTCGTCGAGGCCGAGGCGATGCAGGACGGCACCCTCGCGTGCAGGCGCGAGCGCGGTCCAAGGCTGGGCAGGCCACTCGGCCGTTGCCTCGATCGGATAGCCCAGCTTCACGGCGAAGTGGCCCCGGTGGCTCTGCACCTCCCAGACCGTGGAGCCCCGGCGGTTGATGACCAGGCGCTGAGTCGTGGGCATGAGCGCGTCGAGCACCACGATCGGCAGTTCAGGGGTTGGGCCGGACAAGGTCTGTTCTCCTTCCGAGCGAGCGCGGCCGACCTCGAGGCGAGGCCGGCCGCGTCACTGTGTCGAGGGTTACGCCTGACCGTACGGTCGGCCGCAGTCCGAATCGCACTGTGCGAGGTTCGTTCCGTCCACGGTCCACAGGTCATCGAAGACCACGAACCCGGCCGCCTTCATGGCGCGCGCCGAGGTGGCGACCTTCTCCGGGTCGCGCGCTCCTCCACCCGGCTTCGGGTTGTGGTGCAGGAAGCGGCCCGCGTGCTGTGCGCACAGCTCGGCGTACTCCTTCGTGTGCAGGATGAGCGCGTGCAGCCCGAGGTCCACGTCGTCCGACGGAACCATGGGCACGGTGGCCGTGGCCGCCGCGACGAGGAACGCGACCGCCTGGTCCGCGATCCGTTCAGCGCGCTCGGGGGACTGCCCGTCGTGGACCACCACGAAGCGGGCGAGGCTCTCGAACAGCTCTTCACCAGCCACCGCGCGACCGGTCTTCTGGTCGCTCGCCGTTGCCGTCATGTGCCATCTCCTGAGGTGAGGTGGTGCGTGGCGCTTACATCCCGCCCTGATCGCCGAGCTTGGCGCGCGGACGATCGGGAAGCGGGCTTGAAGGCCGGCCCCGAACGGGTCGGGGAGCCGGGAAATCGGCACCCGTTCGGGGCGGCCGGTCTACTGGCTGGCGCCGAGGAAGAACAAGGCCCCGGCACATAAGCCGATGACGCGCTTCACAGCGGGACCTGACTGTTGCCGTTCCGCGCGGCCAGACGTGCGCTCAGCTCTTCCCGCGCACTGGGTGCCACCACATTGCTGGGCAGGGCATCCCACTCCTTGCCGCCACGGACCGGCCGCATCTGCACTCGGCCACCGATCTCACCCATGACGACACCGATATGCCCGGTGACACTGTCTTTCGCCAGTTCACCGATGTCTGGTCTGGTCTGCTGATTGCTCGCCATGCACACGAGCATCGCGAGCCGGGCACCACCGCCAAAAGGTCAGGCTGATTACCCAACTTGGGTAACATCGCGACAAGTAGAGAATCCGCGACGTTGCGTAGCCCTCGCAGTGTGGGAGCTTGCCCAATGCCCGACGCCGACCGGCCACAGGAGCTCCCTGCCCGGCTGCTCACCGATCCCGAGATGATCAATGCGTGCCGGGTACGGGACTTCGGCAGAGTCTTCCGGCTGGTGAAGACCAGAGCGGGCATCTACCCGTCGATGATCGCCAGGCGATGCGAGCTGACGCCCAGCCGTGTTGGTGAAGTCATTGCAGGCCGTCGCCAGTTGCTCCACATGGACGTTGTCGAGCGCATCGCCGACGGCCTACGCATTCCAGGGCACATGCTCGGGCTCGCCCGGCGCACGTGGGAGACACCTCAGGCTCTCGTCGTCACCGAGCGCGAGGCACCCCAGGTGGCGGGGCCGGAACAGCAGCCTCCCGCGTCGCTTCCGGGCCCCGACGTGGACAGCATCCTTGCGCTGACCACGCGAACCAACCTCAGCGCAGCCACACTTGCAGCCTTCCGGTCATCTATCGAGGACTACTGGCGACGAGACGACCAACACGGCGGGGAAGCTCTCAGGCCGGCCGTCGTCGGACAGCTCCGGTATGTGGTCGGACTTCTGAAGGAAAGCCGACCGCCGGCCATCCAGAACGGCCTGTACGGAATCGCGGCCGAGCTCGCACGCCTCACCGGCTGGACCTACTTCGACGCCCGCCAGTACAACCAGGCGCGCGCCTACTTCACCGAGGCACTGCAACTCGCGAAGGCCATCGACGACCGCCAGTTCATGGCCAACGTCCTCGCCTGCATGAGCTTGCAGGCGACCTACCAGGACAAGCCCGCGGACTCCCTGGCACTCGTGACCGCCGCCCAGGACCAGGCCCGCTCAGCCAGCGACACCACCCCGCGCGTTCTGTCGATGCTGTCCATGCGCGAAGCGTTCGCCCATGCCACGCTCGGCAGCAAGACGTCCACTCACCGGGCGATCACGGAAGCGCACCGCCAGTTCGAGCAGATCCAGGCGAGCGACCCGGACCCGTCGTGGGTGGCCTACTTCGATGAGCCGAAGCTCATCGTGGATACGGGCATTGCCCACGGCCGACTGGGCGAAGCAGCGACCGCTGAACCGTTGATCGCGGACGCCTTGCGCCGGGAAGCCCACACCAACCAGCGGGGCCGCGCGTTTCACGCGTTCTGGCTGGCTCGTACGCAGCTGGACCAAGGCAAGCTCGATCAGGCGTGCCACACCGCCACGCAAGCTCTGGAGCCCGCATCGGCGGTGGCTTCGGAGCGGGTGTCGGGCCACCTCAGGGAGTTCTACGACCAGTTGGCCCCACACAGGCAGGAGCCCGTAGCCCTGGCCTTCGAGTCACGGCTACGGGAGCTCCTGCCAACAGTCAGCGGATCGCTTCATCCATGAGCAGGTACAGGAGGCCGACGAGGGATCCGCTACTCACGATCTCGCGGCGGTCGATCATCCCCCGTATCTCGCTGAGGGGTATCCACTCGATGCGGTCAGACTCGTTCTTCTCCGTGGGCGGACCCTCGTAAGTTGCCCCGTCCGCACGAAAGACGTGGTGCTGCGAGTCCGTGATGCCGTTGGCCGGCTCGGCGTAGATCAGGGGCTTGATGGGCCCAGGCCGCCAGCCCGTCTCCTCCAGGACTTCGCGGGCCGCCGCCTCCTCAGGAGTCTCGCCCTCCTCGACCAGGCCCATGGGCAACTCCCAGGCCCAGGAGTCCGTGATGAAGCGGTGCCGCCACATCATCAGCACCTCTTGGCGGTCATTGACGACGGCGGCCACGGCCAGGTGCCGCAGGCGAACGACGTGATACTCCCACCTGCGCCCGTCAGGCTGCTGGACGTCGACCAGACACAGATTCACCCAAGGGTTGGTGTAGATCTGTCGCTCACCGTGGGTCTTCCACTCCATACCTGCGGCCCCTCTCGATCGGACTCCAGGATCTCAGACCGATCCGAAGGCGGACGCAAGTTCACCTCTTTCATGTCAGCTTGACGAGAAGCCGCCGTGCACACGGCTCCGGAGGCTGCATGGGTCATGAGCAACGCAGCAGGCCACAACCTTCCACGTGGAAAGGGAGGCGGGACGAGTCCATGGATAGGCCACGGCTGGCTCAGTCGGGACGGGGCGATCGGCACTCGCAGCCAGTGCTTCGGATGAATCTCAGCGCTGGGTACGAAGCAGGCTCGGGGAAAGTAGTGTGCCGGCATGGAAGCTGGAGACATCGCTACATGGGTGGGCGTTCTGATCACCCTTGGTATCTCAGTGGCGACATATGTCCAGTCACGCAGGCAGGCGCGTATCGCGGACGAGGCAAACATTGCGAGCCAAGAGCAGGTCGAAGCAGCTCAGCGGAGGGCAGTTGCCGTTGAGGACAGCCTCGCTGAGGCTCTGCGCCTGTTGGCTGAGCGTGGCCTCACAGAGGCACCCCCTACGCCTGCCATGTCGGGCGGACCTGGCGCAGTCCGTTGGAACTTGGAGCGGCGGGGGAAGCACTCCTACTTGCTGCGGAATGTGGGTACGGCCACGGCAACAGGCGTTCATGTTGATCGCAATAGAGCGACGCCCATCGTTCGCAACATGCCCGAGAACGCCACGGTGCGCCCCGGCGAGTCCCTGCAGTTCTTAATGGCTCCTACGTTCGGCAACCCTTTGCCGGGCGAGGTATGGGTTGTCTGGGAGGGGCAGCCAGAGGCGATCAGTGTGCCCCTGCCGTGACTTGGGGTGGGCCAGCAGACCCCGTGCAGCAGTACGCGTAACCACCTGTCAGACCGGGGCGCCGATCGGAGCTGTGCGCCTCAGAAGGCCCTCAGCCTGGGATGCTGCGAGCATTTGTTGCTCATAGGGGCCGACCCGGGCGGACGGTAGGGGTGCGGGCCTCCCTCTGCCGTGTCGCTTCCCCGCTGTTCCCCGCCTGATCTGGTGCGCTTGTGGTGCGCCTCGTTACGTCCTTTCAACATCTCGCCTCGGCTTGAAGCGCTCGGGGAAATCACGGTGATCCTGGTAGGGGAGGCGTGGACGGGAACCGCTGATGTTCCTCAAGTCGCGTGCTGCGAGAGTGCGGTTGGGCATCCTTGGCCCATGTCGCTTCCGGTCATCGCCATGTGCATCTCTGTCGCCAGTGCCAGTTTCACGTTGGCGAACTGGTTGACCTCCATGGCTACCTACCGGAGGGGCGGACCGCGGCTGAAGGTCAAGGTCCAGTTCGCTCCGTATGGACTCCTCCCAAAGGAGGGGGCAACAGATCCCTCCAGGATGCGGGTGTCCTGGCATGTGCACGTGGCTAACACAGGGGCAGCAGCGATCGAGGTGGAGAAGGTTGAAGTCACCCCTTGGATCCCACCGCGTCTGGTGAGACTGGCCCTCTTCCCCGGGAAGATCCTCCTTCGGAAGTTCGTGTCTCGACCAGGCGGAGCGAGAGCCCTTCGGACCGGGGTGGTCTGGCTGGACGGGGCAGACAAGATGCGCATCGAGCCCTATGGAGGGGCACGTTGGGTCGTGAACGACTCGCTGCTACCCGACTCACGCGACTCGCTGGATGTGTGGTCACCAGAGGCCTTCGGGATGATCAGGCTCCGCGTCACGCTCACCAACGGCCGGGAGGTGACCAGCAGGGCGGTCCGCTTGCACAGGGTTCTTCAGAGGCATGAATACGTCCGTAGCAACCTGACTCTTCTGGAGAAACAAATGCGCGACAGGTTGCCCGTCCATCCTTCTCCCCCGACGGGCAGCAGCAGGGCTGAGCCCAAAACGCAGGAAAGGCCCTGACTGGTATGTCAGGGCCTTCCGCTGTCTGCTTGTGCCTCGCACGGGGTCTCCGTGTCGTTGCCCTAGTCGACCCTTAAGGGTGGAGGACGACCTTCGGGTGCACCTGTGCTGCTAGGTCAGGACTGGTTCCGGATGAACCTGATGATCATGATGATGAAGCCGGGAAGGGCGAACCCCACCACGACCCCGGTGGCGATGGCCTCGAAGTACGAAACGTGATCCATCATCCGCTTGAGGGTCCCGGCCACGAAGCCGACGAAACCCCCAGTCAGCAGAATGATCCAGATCTCGTACTTCCGGAGCTTCTTGCCGCCGTCGTCTCCGTTGTGGCCGCTGCTACCGCCGGAGCTGCTACCGCTACCGCCACCGTTACCAACGCTCGGTACCGGAACCTGCGGGCTGCTGTGCGCCGCATTCATTTGCAACCGATCCTTCTTTAGCGCGCCTACGAGGTGAGCTGTCGGATTCGGGCCGGTTGAGTTGCCCGGCCGCACCCCTGGGAGAGATGCGGCTTCACCCCTAGCCGACTGTGAGCTGTCGGCACCTACCTGGGTCCCCCGCTCCTGCCGTTCCCTTTGATCATCGACTGGGCATCCGTACGCGGCGGCAGGATTCGGCGCTCCGCCCGGATGGCCCCACCGAGTCTGCGGCGGGGGCTTGTCGTGAGGGAGATCTTGGCTCACCGATGTCCGAAAATCCCAACGGAACCGGGCGTTTGTGGGGTTACTCACGACTGACACTCAGTGCCGCGCCAGTATGACTAATAACCGCAGGTCATAACGGTGTTGACGATGCGTCAGCTCAATATCGGGGAAGTACCTGGTAGATGCGCGTAGACACCTTCGGGACGTCGTGCCACAGACAGATCGCCAGAGGGCGGACTCCGGGGTCCAGGAGTTGTTACCTGTGTCAGGCAGATCGACGTCTGACGGGCTTCCGGGAGGGGGCTCCGGGCGTACGACGGACGTCAGGGGGTGCGCGCCCCCGCGCACTGCCGACGGCGCAGGGACACGGCGAACGCCATCTGCGCCAGGTTCTTCCGGTCCCACTCGGCCTCCCGCTCGTCGTGGGTGGTCCGGGAGTCGAGGATGTGACTTCCGCCGGGCCACTCGGAGGGGTTGCGGAAGTCGTAGTGGTTGTCCCGCAACTGACGGGCGGCTTCCCAGTGCTCGGGGCACAGACCGCGCGGTATCGGGGCGCTGCGGCCCGCAGAGCTCGTGCGAACTGGCCGCCGTTGGCCTTCAGTGGGATACAGAGTCGACGGCTCCCTCCGCCGGCCGACCCCACGGCCCCGCCCATCACCACTGCGCACGGCAGGAGACCTAGCTTTCTGTGACAGACCCATCGCGCACAGGCGCGGCGCTCTCTATGATCTGTTCCGTGACTGGGGTAACTGGCTGGATCTGGGATCCGGACTCATGGCAAGAGTGGTCCATCAGACTTCTTCGCCAACAATACGGCGCAGACAACGTCTTCAAGGTCCCAGACCAGGATGGCGGGGATCTCGGAATCGAATGCTTCACACGCAGCGGAATCGTCTATCAATGCTACTGTCCGGAGAATCCGGACCTTGCACCCCGCGCACTCTATGAAAATCACCGAAACAAGATTACCGCCGACATTAAGAAATTCATCGGCAACAAGGACGAGCTGATTCGCTTGTTGCGCAGTGTGAAAATCAGAAGCTGGATTCTTTTTACGCCACGGCACGAATCTTATAGAGCGGTCCAGCATTGCGCAGATAAGGCAGCTCTAGTGCGTGCGGCGAACCTCCCTTACGTGACAGCAGATTTCATTGTAGATGTCCATGAACTTGCCGACTATAAGGAATCTGCCGAGATCCTAAATCGCGGCCCCGTACTTCCAGCACCTGTCAGAATCCCGGCGACCGTGCCACGGCAGAGCGCCGACGGCATTGACTTTCGTCTCGTAAATAGCCCTCTCATCTCAAAAATGGACGAGAAGCTTGCCAAGATTCCCCAACTGGTGAACGCCGAGAAACGCGCAACTTTTCGGGGAAATCTCTTGGGGAGCCACCTTGCCGGTGAAGGCCTTCTTGATCGCTATCTGGAATCCATCCCCGAGGTGCATCAACAGATTTTGGATTGCATCGAAAGTGTCGAGAGAGGGCTCCTCTTGGCGTACGGTCCGGGCGATTTGCCCCACAAGGTACTAGGAGGGGTAGTAGATGAGGTTCGAGAGCGAGTCGAACAAGTAGTCCCTGGAATCGCCCGCAGCAATGCTGAAAGTATCGCCTACATGGCAGTTGTCGAATGGCTGCAACTCTGTCCGCTTGATTTTGAGGAGGCTGGCTAGAGATGCGAGAAGGTGACACTTCGATCAACTCGGAAATTAATCAGCAACCCATCATTTTCAGGAGCCGCCCTCGTCCCGTTCCCCCAACCAGCGTCACCGCATGGCGCATTTCTGCCTTGATCCTCACGCTGAGTAAATTTCATGGTTCCTCTGCAAGTGCGGACCACCTGAACATCCTGATGCATTCGCTGCGCACTCCTACGACACGCGCTCGATTTGTAGCATGGTGGGAGGGATCATTCGTAGCAGGCATCGGATCGTTCAACCTGGAGCCATCTCTAGAAATCACGATCAGGCTTGCCCACGCCGATGGGCTGGTTTCCGTTTCCCCAAAAGGAAGAATCAAGCTCCTGGAACCGGGCATGCAGTTTGCGCTAGCGATCGCCCGTGAGGACGACGTCCTCACGGAGGAAAAACAGTTCCTTGAAAGCATTGTCCCGATCTCCACCGCTAAACTGACTCGCGCCATGGCGCTCATTCGTTAAGGGGCGCCGGCCATGCTGCGTATCACTGCAATTTCCATCAATTCTGTTACAGCAGTTGGAACGGCTTCCTTTTCAACACAGTTCACGGATGGGCTTACCGTGATCCGTGCCAAGAATACTTCTGGCAAGACTCTGCTGCTCAATTCGATGATGTACGCTCTCGGCCTGGAAGGCACCCTGCAGCCAGGTAAGCAAGGCGTACTGACCACCGCCCTTACCAAGACAGTGACCGTAAATGGAAGAGAACATCCAATACGGCAATCTTGGATCGATCTCGAAATCTCGAACGGGACCTCGCACATTACGGTTCGGCGATACGCGTTGCCGCCGGACGGCATTAAGCCCGGACTAATCACTGTCTGGGATCAGGCACTACTTTCGAGGGCAGCAGAAGCTGTTCCACAGCCGCGGCACTATTACGTAGGCCGCGGTGGAACCGCGCAGAACGAAGCAGGATTTCATCACTTCCTCGCCCGCTTTCTGAGTTGGAACCTCCCTCAGGTTCCAACATATAACGGAAAAGAAGTGCCGCTCTATCTCCAAGTCCTGGCTGCACTCTTCTTTGTGGAGCAAAAACAAGGTTGGTCAGGCATCGTCCCAAAGCTTCCAACGCAATATCAGATTCGGGAGCCCCTAAGGCGCTCTATCGAGTTCTACCTCAGACTCGACGTGTTAGAGCGTGCTCGTAGGCGAGCTGAACTACAGCAAGGACTTTCTGTAATTCGCGCTGAGTACGCCAGCCTACGTGGTGCGCTAGACGCTGCTGCACACCTTTCCAATGCGCGAGTTATGCCAACTAATGAATTCGGCACATCGGCTTTCTATAGAACACCCCTATTTGGCGCCACGTCGGATACCGTCGACGTTGGCACAGTCATCACCCTGTATCAAGACGATCACTGGGAATCGCTCAATGCCAACCTGCTGCGCTTGCAAATTAGCATCCAAACTCTAGCCGCTGAAGAGCGCAATCCCATTCTAGGGCCGGAGTCTGCAACTCTAGGAGTCGAGCTCCATGAGGCAAGGGAAAGACTTCGTTCGATCACAGCCGAACTGCAAGCGCTTGATGACTCAGCAAATATGCTCGATATGCAGCGAGGCACTTTGGCTAAACGCCACCGACTGCTGGAGCAGGAGCAGCGTCGATACAAAGACATCAGTTCGCTAGAAAGTCTAGGTGCTGAGTTTTCCCGACATGCGATTGCCCATCACGATTGTCCAACATGCCAGCAGTCGCTTGAAGGTACTGAGCTGATGTCTGGAGCGCCAGCCCTATCTACCTTGGAGAGCGCTGCCCTCGTAGACCAGCAGATCCAGACCATAACTACGATCATCGGTGACGCCGAGCGCAGCGCCCGTACCAATGAAGCAATTCGAGGAACTCTGGAACGCGAATCTGGGGAAATTCGGGCGCGCATCAGGGCTATCCAGGACGACCTTGAGGGGCATGCCCCACGTGCTTCAATTGCGCAGATCCAGAAGAGAATCGTCGAAGAGGCGCGGTTGCAAGAGCTAGTGCGACTTCGCGATAGTGCCCAGGTCACTTGCAATGACCTCATTGACGCTCAACGGCGAGCCGTGGCCGTGAAGACGGAACTCGATGGCCTGGGTGATGAGGTATTTAGCGCGGCAGATCTAGAGAAGTTCGATTTGTGGCAAAGCGCGCTGCGCGTCATGCTCTCCGCTTTCCACTTCGGCGTATTCTCACCTTCTGAGATCTCAATTGATCCTCAGACGATGCGGCCAACCCACATGCAGGGCGATCTAGGATTCCAGGGATCCGCCAGCGATGGACTTAAGATGCGCTGGGCCTACATGCTGAGCCTCGTTCAGTCAAGCAGTGCAACGGGGGGATGCCACCCTGGATTGCTTTTGCTTGATGGACCACGAATGTATGACGTCGAGGCATCAGCAATGAAGCCTTTCCTTCAGACGTGCGCAGATCTCCCGGTGCAAGGACGTAGGTCTCAGATCATTCTGACACTCAGCGAGAAACCAGAAGTCATCGCAGAATGGCTTTCTGGTTTCAACTACTCAATTATCAACATTGAGGACAAATTGCTCTCCTATAGCTGAGACTGATCGAACTTCCCGATGCGAACCCCTTTGTAGCGAGGTCCGTGAGGTCAAAGGTGATGAGTTTTGCCGGCTGACATGGCCATTCCTCGGCCCACCGCTTTCCCTGGCTCCCATCCCGTCTGCCGTCGACCCATACACCGTGGAGCGGGCGTGGTTCAGGGCGTCAAGGTGGAGCGCGCCACTGTACGAACGACGGCGACGCCGGCTGGTCTCCGAGCCGTCTGCCCGGCACGTGCCACAGTCGTGCCAGATGCAGGGGTCAGCCGCGGTTACCAGGGGTGAGTGGCAGGCAGCATCGTGTCGACTAGCGTGGCCGGGGTATCCGCAGGTCACCTGCCTTACTACCCAGCCTCTCTCCTAAAGCGGGGCTTTAACAGGGGCGATCTCGGAAGCAGTTTCTGCCCGTCCTCACGGGGACTCAACGGTGGGGGGCCGAGAGGAAAGTCCTGCTGTATTGCGCTGATACCCTCGCCCAGCTATGCCGAGATCGTGGCGAATCGCGGAATGGAATCCGTCGCGCGATATCCGGTATCTCTTATATGCCCTTTCCCACTCCGCTGCGTCCGCCTCAATCAATCCGCGTGCATAGTCGCTCAATTGCCACAAGGACGAGCGAAACGCATGTGCAGCCCTACCGACTTGCTCATCTCCGATCATTTGTACCGTTTCGTAGGCGAGTGCCAGGCGCCTGTCAGATTCAGCAATCTCTTTCATCCCATCTTCAGTGGAAACAGGAGGGGGCCCTTCGAGGAGATTCCTTGTGGTAGCAAGCGAACGCGCAGCACCAACCTGAACATGTGCTACATGGATTAGCTCTCGGTACGCCTCGAATCGGCGCTGGCTCCACTCGCGTTGCACTTCCCGCTTCCATCGGAATCGCTCAGATAGCGCACTGCCAGCGAAGGAGACAACCCCGCCGATCACGACGCCTATCAGAGTTGGGAGTTGAACAGCCAAGCTCACATGTCCCCCAAATAGATCGGTGAATCTCAGATCGAACTACGCAATCGCTCCCTTCCGTGTGCCGCCAAGTAGTCTGCCCCGCGGCATGCTTGCCCAGCCCTCCCCCTGCGATTCAGGGCGCTACGGCACTCGCCAGGCCGGACGAAGAGGGGCAGCGGGCTCGCAGGACAGCACTCAAGAGACCCTCACCGGTGGTTCCTCTGCACGAGCACCACACCGGGTGAGTGTCTAACTGCGTGACAACGCCGACGAACAGCAGCGGACAACCACGGACGTCTGCGGACCATCAGCGCAGGTGCGAGGCACACCAGCCCAAGGCAGCGCCCCCGCCCAAGTTGCTTCGGGACGAAGAGGTCGCTCCGCTAAGGTGCGCGGCATGACCGACGACGCCCCGGCTTGTCCCGAGTGCAGCCAGCCCATGAAGTCCGGCGGCTTCGTCCTCTGCGGGCGGGAGGACGACGGCCGGCGGACCTGCCGGACGTTGTGGGGGTGCAGCGGTCGGCATGTCTGGTGGAACTGGGCCGACCGGCCGGACGAGCCTTTGGAGCCCTGCCCCGTGCCGGAGCTCTTCCGCTGACATCCAACGTTGACATCAACGCCCCCGGACGGCGGCGACACTCAGCACCCACGTGTGGCACCGGTGACCGAAGTGGGCCCCATCCAGGGCGAGAGGAGATCGAACTCCTAAAGCGGGTGTCGCAGGTTCGAATCCTGCCGGGGGCACAGCAAAAGGGCCAGCTCAGGAGGGTTTCCTCCCAGGCTGGCCCTTCGTCGTTGAGCGACTACCGGCTTCGGTCCCGTCTGAACGGCTGTGCACGGCGCTGAACGAGGCGGGAACTGAGACGGACGGCGAGGGCCCCGGGACCACCACCACAGTCGGAGCGTGTACGTGCCCGTGGCTCGACCGGGGCGAATGGTGACCGCTTCCGTCGCTGCTCCTCTTCGGGCTGACGGCACTGGAACGGGAGGGGGTCGAACTCCTGAGGCGGGGTCCTCGAGTGGTGGACCGGCCTAGGGTGTCGTCATGGTGCAGTTGCCGCCAAACCCGGAAGACGCCGTCACCAGCAGGGAAGATCTGGTGGCCTTCATCGCTCATCTCCGCGATGACTTCGCAGAACGAGGTGAGCAGTGGGAGAACCCCACCCTGGACTGCTTTCTGGAAGCACTGGCCGCCTGGATCGATGCTTCGCCCAACCTGTACAAGAACTTCCAGCGGGAGATGCCGCCGCATGGGGACTGGGCGTTCTTCGCACGCGCGTTGGGGGCCGCCGTCGTCTACGAGTGACCCCGGCAATGCTGCCCAGTCGGGCGGTGGCCACGGGGCGAGTCGCGGGGGACGGAAGGTCGGCTCGTCGGGTCACTCACCTGCTCGCCGCGGGTCGGTCCGGCCACCCTTCCGAAGGGAGCCGGGCTCCTTGGGGTGTCCTACGGTTCGACGCATGACTTCGATCAGCCCCGAGAGCCCGTTGACTTCCCAGGACGCCGAGGCGTTGCTTGCCATGATCTCCGCCCGTGCCGATGTGCAGCCAGGTATGAGCGAGCGGGAACTGGACCACGTCGAGGAGCGCTGGGGGTTCCGCTTCGCGCCGGAGCATCGGACCCTGCTGGGGGCGGGGCTGCCCACGGGGGGCCGTAATTGGCCCGATTGGCGGGACGGTGAGCCGGAGGGCCTGGCGAAGCGGTTGGCGTGGCCGGTGGACGGGGTGCTGTTCGACGTGGAGCACAACTCTTTCTGGCATCCGGACTGGGAGCCTCGGCCCGCGGGTCCTCAGGATGCCTTGGAACTGGCCCGCACGTACTTGGCGAAGGTCCCGGTCATGGTGCCGGTCTACTCACACCGGTACCTGCTGGCCGACCCGGATCGCACAGGTACCCCTGTGCTGTCGATGTACCAGACGGACATCATTTATTACGGCGCCGATCTGGTCGACTACTTCCACCACGAGTTCGGTCACCCTGGGCCGACACCCGACGACCATCGCTACGCCACGATCCCTTTCTGGTCCTCTTTCCTCGACTGAACGCCCGCGGGCTCGTCTTCACCGGCGTCCTCAAGGCCGTCCCGGGGTGTCACCTCCGGATGTTGCGGAGGTGACACCCTGCTGTCTTTCCCCGGGCTGGGGTCAGGGGGTTTGCCAGTACGGGCCCGTGGCTGTGCGGTGGAGGAGGGTGAGGGACGTGGCGTCGGAGGTTTTGGCTCGGAGTTCGAAGCGCAGGTGCTTGCCCGCCGGGACCGTGCCGGAGAGGGCGAACTGGTGGCCGCCGCCGCCGTAGCGGGTCACGGTCTGGAAGGCCGACGGATGCTTGCCCGCCGTGTCCGTCAGGTAGAAGCGGCCCTCGACGAGCGCGTCGTCCGGGGCGGCGGCGTCGAGGGTGACGTGCACCAGGGTGTGGTGCAGGCGCGGGCCCGAGTGGAGGACCGGGTCCGCGAAGGCCAGGCCGACCCACTTGCCGGGGGGCAGTTCCACATCCGTCGCGTTCGACTCGTTGAGCATCATCGGGTTGGGCACGTCGTCCTCCTGGGGCGGGGTCGTGGGGGTGGTGGTTCCGGGGGCCGTGCGCAGCCGGGCGGCGACCCTGGCGCGGAAGCCGGCCATGGTGAAGCCGCGCGGGTCGGTCTTCGTGTTCGTCCATTCCTTGTGGCCGATCACCGAGCCGGCCGACCAGCCGTGCGCCCGGCACAGCGCGGCACAGGCCCGGACCATGCCTTCGAGCTGGGCGTCGGGCCAGGGGTCCTTGCCGTCGCCGAGGTTGATGCACTCGAAGCCGTAGAAGTGGACGTTGCCGTCCGTGTCGTTCTCGTTCGGCGTGGGCAGCGCCTTCTCCGCGGCGACCGCCGCCAGTACGTCGCCGTCGCCCTTGCCGGCGTGGTTGGCGCGGCCCCAGCCGACCAGGTGCACGACGCCCTGTTTGTCGATGACGCCGTGACACAAGGGTCCTGGTAGTCCGGCGTAGCCGTCGCGGCATATGGCCACCGACGCGGCGGTCCCGGACGTCACGGTGTGGTGGACGACCACGCCCGCGACCGGGCCCCACGCGCCGTGCCCGGCCCGGTTGTGGGTGCGCCAGTTGCCGACCTCGACGACGGTGACGCCCTCGGCTCTGAGAGCGGCGAGAACTCGGGCTGCCGTGAGGGGAGTTGCCATGGGTGGTTCCTTTCGGAGAAGCCGTGCCCCCGTACCCATGCAGCTTCCCCGTCGATGGAATCACCACCGTGGGATTTAGCGGACAAGCCTGCCGTCCGTCGGTCTTACCGCCCTGCCGCCCCGCGGCTCTGCCACCCTGCGGCTCCGCCGGCCCACGCAAGCGCCCCGGCTCTCCGCTCCCCCATCCCGCCGGCCCTCCCCACCCCCGGCCGGGCCCCCGCTTTCGCCGCTCTCGTACTCGTATCTCGTACTCGTACTGTTCCCGCCCCCGGGCTATTTCCAGCCCCCGGACCTGCCGAACAAACAATCCATTCTAGAACTCATTTTCTCGATTGTGGATTCTGCGCCGAACGCACTACGGTTCCGTCGATCGCCCGAAAAGCAGTAGAGGTGAATATGGCATTTAAGTCCGCGTTCAAAAGGGCCGGGACGTCCCTCGTGGCCGGTACGGCTCTGGCGCTCTCGCTCACGCTGGCCGTGCCCGAGTCGGCGCAGGCCACGACCGTGCGGCCCGGTGCGAAGGCCGGTCAGATCGACCTGTTGATGGACTCGTACGAAACCGAGCAGGCCCGCCGGAGTCTTTGGGGGGCGACCGTCATCTGCTGGAATTCCGGTATCGGCGGGAAGGTGCTTGCACTGGGCGTGTGCCAGAGCGCCGTCACGGTGTGCGCCGCTCAGGCCTATTACGCGAAACCGCGCCGGAGGGCGGGACTGACGTTCACGCCCTGGGGTCAGTTCTGGTGCTGGAAGTACTGACGCCGGACAAGGGGACGCCGGAAAAGGGGAACGCCCGCCGCGGGCTGCGCGGTGGGCGTTCCGGCCGGGTCCGGTGGTCACTTCTTCAGTTCGGCGTCCGTGTAGTAGCCGCCCGCCACGAGGACGTACTCGTAGTTGCTCTTGTCGACGGTGGTCGGCTGGAGCAGGAACGCCGGCACGGCCTTGACGCCGTTGTTGTAGGCCCGCCGGTTGTTCACCTTGGGCGTCTTGTGGTTGAGGATGTCGTCGGCCATGTCCGCGGCCACAGCGGCGAGTTCGCGGAGGTCCTTGTAGACGGTCTGGGACTGCTCACCCGCGATGATCGACTTCACGGAGGCCAGTTCGGCGTCCTGCCCGGTGATGATCGGCAGGGGCTTGTTGCCGGAGCCGTAGCCGTTCTCCTTCAGCGCGTTCAGGACGCCGATGGAGATGCCGTCGTACGGCGACAGGACGGCGTCGACCTTCTTGCTGCGGTAGGAGTCGGAGAGGATGCCGGTCATCCGCTTCTTGGCGGTGGGGCCGTCCCAGCGCAGGGTGGTGACGTCCTTGAGCCCGGTCTGGCCGGACCGGACCACCAGCTGCTTGGTGTCCAGGTAGGGCTGGAGCAGGTGCATCGCGCCGTCGAAGAAGTACTTGGTGTTGTTGTCGTCGGGGGAGCCCGCGAACAGCTCGACGTTGAACGGGCCGGCGCCGTCCTCCAGGCCGAGCTTGTCGATGATGTAGCGCGCCTGGAAGCGGCCCACCTGCTCGTTGTCGAAGGAGACGTAGTAGTCGACGTTCGGGGTGCCGAGGATGAGGCGGTCGTAGGAGATCACCGGGATGTCCGCGTCGGCGGCCTTCTGGAGCACGTTGTTCAGGGACTTGTTGTCGATGGCGGCGATGATCAGCGCGTCGACACCCTGCTTGATCAGTGCCTCGATCTGGGCGACCTGGGTCTTCGGGCTGTCCTGGCCGTAGACCAGCTTGGTCTGGTAGCCGTCGGCCTTCAGGTTGTCGACGACGCTCTTGCCGTCCGTGAGCCAGCGCTCGGAGGCCTGGGTCGGCATGGCGATGCCGATGGTGTCGCCCTTGGCGCCGCTCTCGCCGCTGCCGGTGCTCTCGCCGCAGCCCGACAGGGTGAGGGCGAGGGAGGCGGCCGTGGAGGTGGCGGCGAGGGCAGCTCTTCGGTTGAGCATGGGGATCGTTCCTCGTTCTTCTCGTCGTTGAGAGAATTGCGGCGTAGCGGATGTCGGGGCCGGTCGTGGGGAACCGTTGGCGGGGCGGGGTGAGCGGCCGGCGCGGGTGGACGCCGGACCGGGACGGGCGGCGGCCGTCCGGACGTGCGGGTCCGACGGAGCGTCACCGTGTGCCGGGGTGTGGGGGGTTCGGGTGGCGCAAGGGGTGCCGTGCGCGTTCCGGCCGGGTGTCCCGGAGGGCGTCGGCGTCACGCTGGGGTGGTGCGTCCCGCCGGACCGGGGACGGGGTGAGGCGGTACGCCCGGCCGTCCGGACCGCGACCGCGCGGGTCTCACCGGTGCACGGTGCGGGCGTGGTGTGCCGGTGGGGGGTCCCGCGTGACCGACTGACGGTCGGGCCGTCCGGCACGGCGTGCCCCTCGGTGCGCATGCGCCGGCAGGCGTCGTGCACCGCCCGCCGGTGCGCGGGTGCGGCCGCGCGACCGGATGGCGTCGGCGCCCTGGAGTGCGCCGTCGGGGGTGCGCACCCGTCCACACGTCAGGCCGCACGGGGGCGCTCCTGTCACGTATGTGCTGATTTCGGTGGCGCGCAGGACACTTGCCTTTCAGCCGTTCGAAATTTCGTCACGGGGTCGGAATAGTGGCGCGACAATAAGAGGGGGTGCGGGAGGTGTCAACGGTGCGAACGGAAACGGCTCCAGAAGGTGACCGAGATCGCTTTCCATCTCCCCGGCCGCCTTTGCACCGACCTCGTAAATTCTCTTTGCTCATTCACATGTCCGCTGGTCATTGGCGCTTTCGAGTCGAATACTGCAAAGCGTGGGCGGGTCGTTCGCGGCTGTGGATCCGCTGTGCATCCCGCGCCGGAAGCCGCCCGCATGGGGAGCGCTTTCCAGCCAACTTCCTCTGCCGCCCGGTGCACTTGGCGTCGGGGGCCACCGTCTAGGGTCGTCCGGTGACGAGTAGCAGCGCGCCGCGCTCCCCGGTCCTCGACAGCGCCCGTCCCGCTGCGGAACCCGGCCCCTGGCAGATCCGACTGCGCCGGTTCGGATATGCCGGGCTGCCCGGCGTCGATGTCCGCGAGCGTCTTGTTCCGCCTTTTCCGACGCCGTCCACCCGGCTCTGGGAAAGGGCGGGGCTGGACCGGGCGCGGGCCTTTCGCGCGGCGAAGGCGATGGAATGGCTGTGGCCGCTCCTGGTCGCCGTGCTGGCCGGGGTGATCCGTTTCCGGCGACTGGGACAGCCCCGGGACCTCGTCTTCGACGAGACGTACTACGCCAAGGACGCCTGGGCGCTGCTGCGGCTCGGGTACGAGGGCACCTGGCCGGACCGGAAGATCGCCGACCCGCAGCTCCTGGCGCACCCGCAGGTGATCCCGCTCTCCGACACCGGCGCGTTCGTCGCGCACCCGCCGATGGGCAAGTGGGTGATCGCGCTCGGCGAGTGGGCGTTCGGCCTGACGCCGTTCGGCTGGCGGTTCATGACGGCGCTGCTGGGCACCCTGTCCGTCCTGATGCTCTGCCGGACGGGGCGCCGCCTGTTCCGGTCGACGTCGCTGGGCTGCCTGGCCGGGGCGCTGATGGCGATCGACGGTCTGCACCTGGTGATGAGCCGTTCCGCGCTGCTGGACCTCGTCGTGATGTTCTTCGTGCTGGCCGCCTTCGCGTGTCTGCTGCTCGACCGTGACCGGGCGCGGGCCCGGCTCGCCGCGGCCCTCCCGCTGGACGCCGACGGCCGTGCGCGTCCGCACCGGGCGACCGGCGACCACGCCGGGACGGGCATACGTCCCTGGCGGCTCGCGGCCGGCGCGTTCCTGGGGCTGGCGGCCGCGACCAAGTGGAACGGCCTGTACTTCCTCGCCTTCTTCCTGGTCCTGACCCTGCTGTGGGACGTCGGCGCTCGCCGGGTGGCGGGCGCCCGCCACCCCTACCGGGCGGTGCTGCGCAAGGAACTGGGCGGGTCGCTGCTGACCGTCGTCCCGGTCGCGGCGCTGACGTACCTGGCCTCGTGGACGGGGTGGCTGCTGTCCGACGACGGGTACGGGCGGCACTGGGCGGACGGCCGAGGCGGCAGCTGGTCGTGGGTCCCGGCCGCGCTGCGCAGCCTGTGGCACTACGAGTACGGGGTGTACCGGTTCAACGTGGGGCTGCACACCCCGCACAAGTACGAGTCCAACCCGTGGAGTTGGCTGGTCATGGGGCGCCCGGTGCTGTTCGACTACCAGTCGCCGAAGCCGGGTGAGGACGGGTGTCACACGGCGGGCTCCTGCTCCCAGGCCGTCCTGGCGCTGGGCACGCCGCTGCTGTGGTGGACGGCGTGCTGCGCGCTCGTGTACCTGCTCTACCGGTGGGCGCTGCGCCGCGACTGGCGGGCGGGCGCCGTCCTGTGCGCGGTGGCCGCCGGCTACCTGCCCTGGTTCCTGTACCAGGACCGGACGATCTTCTCCTTCTACGCGGTCGCCTTCGTGCCGTACCTGTGCCTGGCGGTGGCGATGCTGCTGGGCGCGCTGGCGGGTCCGCCGGGGGCCGGGCCGCGGCGGCGCGTGCGCGGGCTGGTGGCCGCGGGCGTGGTGGTGCTGCTCATCGCCTGGAACTTCGTGTACTTCTTCCCGCTCTACACCGGGCGGACGATCCCGTACGACGACTGGCACGCCAGGATGTGGCTCGACACCTGGATCTGAACACCTGGATCCGAGCGGCGTCCGGGCCCTACCGCACCGCGCGTGCGGCGGCGCCGGCCGCGTCGTCGTCCTTGAACGCCCACGCGGCCTTCGGTTCCACCACCCACCGCAGGGCCCGCCGGACGGGCGCAGTGCACAGCAGGGTGACGGTGACGGCGGCGACCGCGGTGACGACGGCGGCGCCGAGCGGCCGGTGGATCCAGGGGTGGTCGTACCAGTGGGCGGGACCGGCGGCCTGCTTGACGAAGCCGTGCAGGAGGTAGCCGTAGAGCGTGGCGGCGCCGAGGGAGGTGAACCAGGTCCGGCGGCCCGGTACCCAGGCCAGGAAGCAGGCCACCAGGACGAGGGAACAGCCGAAGGTGGCCAGGGTCGTCACCGGGCCGTACCACGCGGGCGCCCCGAGCTGCGTGGCGCTGTCGTCGTGGAAGAACCAGGGGTAGATCCCGCGCGGCGCCGCCCAGTACGCCACGGCCGCGACGCCCGCGAAGACCGGCACGGACAGCACGCGGACCGCACGGCGGCGCACCAGGCGGAAGTGCTCCGGCCGGAGCAGCAGGCCGAGGACGAAAAAGGGCAGGAACTGGAGGACCCGCTGGAGGTCGAGGTCCTTGCCGATGGCGGGTGAGAGGGTCGCCAGCATCGCGACGGCCAGGGCCAGCGGCAGGGGCCACCGTACGACGCGCCAGAGCGGCGTCGTCAGCCGCCAGACGAACAGCGCGGCCAGGAACCAGGTCAGGTAGAGCGGGTCCAGCAGGCTGACGGCACGGTCCGGGGCGTCGTCGGTCCACCGCGTGACGAGGGTGTAGGCCACCTCGAAGACCACGTACGGCACGGCCACGCCGGTGATCAGCCGCCTGACGCGGCGCGGGCTGCCGTCGAAGCCCCGTGAGAAGTAGCCCGAGACGACGATGAACGCCGGCATGTGGAAGGCGTACACCAGCGTGTAGAGCGCGGTGACGGTGCGGCTGCCCTCGCGCAGGGGTTCCCAGGCGTGGCCCACCGCGACCAGCAGGATGGCCAGGTACTTCACGTTGTCGAAGAACGCGTCCCGGTCCGGCGCCGGATCACCCCGCTCCGGAGCGCCCCGGTCCGACGGGTCTCGGCCCGGGTCCTCCCGCGCGGTCCCCGCCGGTACCGGCCCGGTACCGCTCGGGGGCAGGGTGTCCTGCCCGATGACCTGCTGGCGCGACGCGGACAGACCAGAACACCTCTTACCCGCTCGTGCTTCCGCCCCACGGCCTCGGGAGTGCCCGCGGCGCCGTCCTGAGCACGCGGGTGTCGAGGGGAGCGGAAACGTCCGGACCTCTTCCGGGGCGCTGCTTGCCTTCTCCCGCTCGCGCAAACCCTTCGGCGCGCGGTGGTGACCCAGGTCATCGTCCACCGTTGCCTTGGATACCCCTAGGGGGTATACAGGAGGCATGGACCACGACCAGCACCACCACCAGCAGCAGGTGCAGCACGAGCACCACCAGCAGCACGCGCAGCACGGCGACGGGGACCGGCACGCCTCCTGGGCGATGGCGGCCAGGGCGACCCTGCACTGCCTGACCGGCTGTGCCATCGGCGAGATCCTCGGCATGGTCATCGGCACCGCCCTCGGCTGGGGCAATGTGCCCACCATGGTCACCGCGATCGTCCTCGCGTTCTTCTTCGGCTACTCCCTGACGCTCTTCGGGCTGCGCCGGGCCGGGCTGGACCTCCGGGCCGCCGTCAAGGTGGCGCTGGCCGCCGACACCGTGTCGATCGCCGTGATGGAACTGGTCGACAACGGCGTCGTCGCGCTCACCCCGGGCGCGATGGAGGCCCAGCTCTCCGACGGCCTCTTCTGGGCGACCCTCCTCGGCGGTTTCGTGGTCGCCTTCCTGGTCACCACGCCCGTGAACAAGTGGATGATCGGCCGCGGCAAGGGGCACGCCGTCGCCCACGCGGGCCACGCCTGAACCCGGCCCGCCGCCGCTCCCCCCGGGCGCTTCCCGGGCGTCTCCCGACCACTCCCCCGGGCCCGCGCACGGCCCGTCCGGCGCGGACCCGCGCACTACTGTGTCCCCCCATGGGGAGAACCGCGGGTGGGCAGATGGCCGTCGCGAGCGCGTTGGTGCGGTCGGCGTTCCTCGTCAACGCCGTCTACACCGAGGCCGGCCGCGTCCACGGCATCACTCCCCAGCAGGGCCGGCTGCTGTGCGCCCTGATGCCGCAGCCGTACGGCATGAGCGAACTCGGAGAGATGCTGGGGCTCGGCAGGTCGAGCCTGACGGGACTCGTGGACCGTACGGTCGGGCGCGGACTGGTCCGGCGCGAGCCGGATCCGCGGGACGGACGGGCCGTCCGCGTCGCCCTCACCGAGGCGGGCGACCGGCTCGCGCGGCTCTTCCACGACGAGACGTGCCGCCGTGTCGAGGACCTGCCCTCGGGGCTGGACACGGACGAACGCGACCGGCTCGCCGCGCTGTTGGCCCGTGTCGTCCTCGACAACGAGGCACCCGGGGTCTTCACCGGACCGGAGGTCCGACCGGCTCCGGGCGTCCGGCATCCTCCCGCTGTGCCCACAGGGCCAGGGTCACGACGATCGACGTGACGGCCATGACCGTCATCGCGGTCGCGGGCGAGGCGAGTTGGGCCAGTCCTCCGGCGAGGGCCGCGCTCACCCCCTGCATCGTGAGCATGCCGGCCGAGTGCAACCCCAGTGCGTGGCCGCTGAGTTCGGGCGGGGTGAGGGCCATCAGCCGTTCCTGCTGGACCAGGCCCGCGCCGAACCCGACGGAGGCGAGGGCGGCGCACACCGCGGCCGTCGCGGGCGCGGGACGCAGCACGAAGAAGGCGTACGGAGTGGCCAGGAGCAGCAGGAGGGGCGTGGCCAGCCGGGGGCGCAGCGACGCCGGGACGAGACGGCCCACGGTCACGTCCCCGACCAGCATGCCGAGCGCCCCGCACGCGAACAGCAGGCCCGCCGCGTCGGGGGCGTAGGGCACGTAGAGGGCCTCGCAGCCGACGACCAGGCCGTTGGGGATCCACAGGCCAAGATAGGTCAGGCGGCGGGGGCGCAAGGACCACAGGACGGCGTTCGAGCGCCGGGTCGCCGCGAACGAGGGGCGGCCGGAGGCCCGCGGCGGGCGGGCGGTGAGGCCGAGCCGGGTCACCGCGGCGGCGACGGCGTACAAGGCGGTGGCGAGCAGCAGGACGGGGCGCGGGGAGAGCGTGGTGACGAGCGCGCCGCCGGTGGCGAACCCGACGATCTGCATGAGCCCGTTCACCATGTTGAACAGCGAACGCCCCGGCAGGTAGCCGTCCTTGGTGAGGATCTCGTTCAGCAGGCCCCAGCGGACACCGCCGCCGAGCGAGGCGACCAGTCCCTGGAGGAGGACGACGGCGAAGACCCCCCACACCGGCAGGCCCGGCAGGGCCAGGACGGCCGTCGCGGCGGCGAAGGCGAGCAAGAGGCCGGTCAGCGCCGACCTCGGGGGCAGCCGGTCGGCACCCGACAGGAAGAAGGTCGCGCCCAGGACCTGCGCGAGCGACGGGCCGAACATGCTGACCGCCGACAGCAGCGGGGAGCCGGTGGCCCGGTAGACGAGCGTGCCGAGGGCGAGGCCCGCGACCGTCCCGGCGGCGGTGTGGGCGGCGGCGGAGAGGAAGAGAGGGGTGAACTCGGGGACGCGGAAGAGCTGGCGGTACGTGTGGCCGGTCATGGGCGGGAGTCTGCGGCGGGCCGCGCGGGGGTGGTTATTGTTTCGCGCGAGCGCGAAACGTCACGGGGCGCGCACGGGGCCGGCCGTCCTGCTCGGCCGTACGGTTCGGCCGTCCGGTTCGGCTCGACGCCGGTGAGCCGGTCGTGCCGCGGCGGCACCGGGCGCAGGCCGTCCGGCGGCGCGCGCAGCCCGGGTCACGGGGCACGCCCCGCGGGCCTGTCGTAGCGCCGCCGGTCGGGCCGTACCGGCGTGAGGTGGGGTGTGACGTGCTTCCGCGGAGGCGGGGTGGTCGTCCGGGAAAGGGGTGTGGGGTTTGGGCTGGTGGCAGGTGAACGCGGACACCCTTGCCCGCAGCCGGTTCGTGCTCTCTCCGCTCGCCGAGACCTTCGCGAGTCTGAAGCTGCTGCACGCGGGCGTGGGCGCGCATCCCGGCGAGAGCGGCTGGCTGCACGAACGGCTGCCCGACTACCGCGCCCTCCTGGCGGCCGACCCCGTGACCGCGCTGCTGGTGCGGGCCGGGCTCGGGCGAGGGGGATCCCCCCTCGCGAGCGCGTCCGAGCGTGGGGGATGGATCGCCGACTTCCTCACGCCGACGCCGAGGGACGGCGAGAGCTTCGAGGAGGGCGTGGCCCGGGTGCGGGCGGCCCACCCGGCGCAGGCCCGCGCCCATCTGCGGACGTCCCTGGCCGGCCCGCTCCCCGCCGCCCTGGAGCGGGACGACCTGCCGCAGCGTGCGGCCGCGCTGCTGGAGTACGTGTGGGAGACGGGTGTGCGACCGCAGTGGGAGCGGCGACGGCGGGTCCTGGAGGCCGATGTCGTCGCCCGGACGGCGCAGGTCAGCCGGGGCGGCTGGGCCGCCGCCCTCGACTCGCTGCGGCCGGGGACGCGGTGGCTCGGTGAGAGCCGGTTCCAGGTGAACCTGCACGAGTACCCGCCCCGGGAGATCTCCGGCGCCGAGCTGGTGTTCGTGCCGGTCACCCCGAAGGCCGGGTGGGTGGCCTGGGAGGGGCGGGAGCGGTACGCCGTCGTCTATCCGTGCGCCGGCGCGCTCGCCGAGGACCACCGCGGTCGGGCCCGTGCCGTGCCGGCCGCGCTGGGCGCCCTGCTGGGACCCGGCCGGGCGACCGTGCTGATCCTGCTCTCCAGCCCGTTGAGCACCACCCAGCTGGTCGCGCTGACCGGCCAGGGCCTCGGGACGGTCGGCCGCCATCTGCGCGTCCTGCTCGACGCGGGCCTGGTGGAGCGGCGACGGGCGGGACGGTCGGTGCTGTACTCGCGGACCGCGGCGGGCGAGGTCGTGACCGGCGCGGGCGGGGCCGGGGGCAGGGGCGGGGCCGGGGCGGAAACGGGGGGTCGCCCCGGAAGGGGTGGGTTCACCGGCCGGGGCTAGCATCCGGAGCATGACTACTGATGCCGGTGCCTCTCCCCTCAACGTCCAGATCGACGCCCTCAAGGGCGGTTCCGCGGAGCTCTCGCAGTACACGGGCAAGGCCGTGCTCGTGGTGAACGTGGCGTCCAAGTGCGGCCTGACCCCGCAGTACACGGGCCTGGAGAAGCTCCAGGAGCGCTACGCCGACCAGGGCTTCACGGTGCTCGGCGTGCCCTGCAACCAGTTCCTCGGGCAGGAGCCCGGCACCGCCGAGGAGATCGCCGAGTTCTGCTCGGCCACGTACGGCGTGTCCTTCCCGCTGACCGAGAAGGTCGAGGTCAACGGTGCGGGCCGGCACCCGCTGTACGAGCGGCTCGTCGGATTCGCGGACGGCGAGGGCCACGACGGCGACATCCGCTGGAACTTCGAGAAGTTCCTGATCGGACGGGACGGGACGGTCGTCGCCCGTTTCTCCCCGCAGACCGAGCCCGAGTCCGCGGAGGTCGTCGCGGCCATCGAGGGCCAGCTGGGCTAGCCGGACGGGTCCGTCCGCTTGACCTTGCCCCTGGGGCAGGGCGGAGCCTCCTCGGCGCCGGGCGGAAAGGCCGCCCGGCGACGGAGGACGACGAGAGCGCGGTGGGCATGGGGGACGAGGGCGAGCTGCTCACCATCGGCGCGTTCGCCGCGCGGGCCCGCCTGACGGCCAAGGCCCTGCGGCTGTACGACCGGCTCGGGCTGCTCGCCCCGGCGCACATCGACGAGGCCAGCGGATACCGCTACTACCGCGCCGGGCAGGTGGAACGCGCCCGGCTCGTGGCCATGCTGCGCCAGCTGGACATGCCGCTGGCGCGCGTGGCCGAGGTGCTGGAGAGCGCCGACGGACCCGGTTCCGGGGACCTGCTCGCCGCCTACTGGGGCGATGTCGAGACCCGGTTCGCCGCCCAGCGCACCCTCGCCGCCTACCTCCGTGCACGGCTGTCGGGGAGGAGCTCCGAGATGTACGAGAAGTTCGAGGTCCAGTTGGTCGACGTGCCCGGGCACGTGGTCGTCACCGAGACGCGGCACACCCTCGCGGACGAACTGCCCACGTGGATCCCCGCCTCGCTGGGGCGTCTCGAGGAGGCGGCCGGGGCGTGCGGGGGCGTGGCGGGCGCGCCGTACGTCCTGTACCACTCCGCGGTGACCATGGAGAGCGACGGGCCGGTCGAGTCGTGCGTGCCCGTGGCCGACGAGGCCGCGGCCCGGGCCTGGGCGGCCGCCGTGCGGACCGGGGCGAGCCGTTTCCGGGTCCGGACCGAACCGGCCCGGCGGCTCGCGTACACGAGGATCACCAAGGCCCAGGTGGCGCACCCTCAGATCCTCGCCCCGTACGAGGCGGTGGAGGCATGGATGAGGCGGGAGGGCTGGGAGTACGACGGGCCGTGCCGGGAGGTCTACTTCGCCGACTGGGACGCGGCCGGGGCCGAGGACGAGGTGTGCGACGTGGCGTTCCCGGTGAAGCGGGGCTAGCGGCGCCGGACGGCGGGCGCGGGGCCGACGCCCTGGACGTGCCGAGCCCCCTCGGCTAGGACGGCGATCTGGTCGAGGGGGCTTCAGGGTCCTGCTGTTGGTGCTGGTGGTACCGGTCGGGCTGTCTCAGGGGATCGCCCCTTACGCCTTGACCGATGCCACGAAGGTGTTCCACGCGTCGGCGGGGAAGGCCAGGGTCGGGCCCTCGGTGACCTTGGAGTCACGGACGGCCATGGCCGCGCGGACGGGGGACTTGATCTCGACGCACGCGCCGTTGCCCTGCGAGTAGGAGGACTTGACCCACTCGTTCGCGGCGCCCTGCTGCATTGCCATGTTCACTCCGGTAGTCAGTTGCCGAGTTGCTGTCACCGTCGCGTGCGCCGGTCTCCGTCTGCACGGAACGGTTTGCGCCACCTTTGTTGCTCGATGGCGTGATCGACGCTACTCGCCAACATCGTCATGCGGAGCGACTATTCACCCGTCCGGATGGCATATTCCCCGGGGACTTCCCCCCGGCCAGGCCCAAGGTGTACCTTGCGGCCCTTCATCAAGCGCTTTCCCTGGCATAGTCCTTCGCCACCTTCGCGATGAACTCCCGGGTCTGGTCGGCGTTCAGCGCCTGGGCCCGCAGATGCTCGTACATCACGCTGTACTTCTGCACGTCCTGCGGCTTCTCGAGGTACAGGTCGCTGGTGACGCCCTCGATGTAGACCACGCTGGAGTCGGCGGCGTCCGGGAACTCGAGGATCGCGTACTGGCCGCTCACCCCCGGGTGCGCGCCCATCGTGAACGGGATCAACTGCACGGTCACGTGCGGCAGCTGGGACATCTCCAGCAGGTAGTCCAGCTGCTCGATCATCACCTGCCGGTTGCCGACCTCGCGGCGCAGCGCCGCCTCGTCCAGGACCGCCCACAGGCGCAGCGGGTTGTCGGTGGTGGAGATGCGCTCCTGGCGGCGCAGACGCACCTGGATCCGCTTGTCGATGTCCGCCGGCGGCGCCTCCGGCAGCGCGCCCGAGATCAGCGCCTCCGCGTACTGGCGGGTCTGGAGCAGCCCCGGGACGACCTGGGGGTCGTACACGCGCAGGCTCGCCGCGTCGGTCTCCAGACCGATGTAGACGCTGTACGGGACATCGCCGAAGGCGTGCCACCAGCCCTGCTGGCGGGAGTCCTTGGCCATCTCCATCAGCGAGTCCACCATCCGCTGGTCCTCGACCTCGTACACCCCGCACAGGTCGCGGACGTCGCGCTGGCTGATGCTGCGCCGGCCGTTCTCCAGCCGGCTGATCTTCGACTGGGACACCAGCAGGCGCTCGGCGACCTCTTCGGCCGTCATGCCCTTGAGTTCGCGGAGCCGACGCAGCTCCTGCCCGAGCCGGCGTCGCCTGACGGTCGGATTGACATTGGACGCCACTGGACGTGCACCTCCGGCTGCGTGTCTGCGATTGACACTTTGCGTATCTGCTGTTGAGCAGACTGCCACCAAGGTGCTTTCTACCGCTGGAAAACGGTGGATATGCGGCGGCCGCCCGCCCGTTCGGGTCGGTACCCCGACATACGTCCGCGCGGGGCGGCGGGTCGTGCGCATCCCTGCCACCCCGCGCGGCCGCGGCGGCTCCCGAACGCCGTGTGTCCCGGGGGACTTACGGATCCGACGGGTCGAACCGTCCAGCAGTGCAACGGGTACTGCTCTCACGCCCGGCGTCACGCACCGCGCGTCCTGCGTACTTCGGTTCCCGGCCCGGTCGGCGCGGTGTCGTGGGACTGCGGCTCAGTGGGCCACGACACGCGCCATGGAACCTCGGTGCGGCTGCGCCGGAACGCCACGGGCGGGCTCCGGAGCGGGCCTGGCACCGGGTCCGGCCTGGCGGCCGGGTGGTGCCTGGTTGCGGCGCGGCTGTGCCACCGCGCCGTTCTGGACGTCCATCACGGCGTGCGCCACGAGACCGCCCATGGGGTCGTGCCTGATCAGGTCCCGCAACCGGGAGCGGGACGAGCGTCCCTCGTTGCCCGGGTACAGGTGCTTGCCGAGGCCGACCGCGTGCGCCAGTGCGGCGAGCGCCGCGGTCCGCGGGTCCGGCGGTACGCCGGTGCGGATCGCGGAGTCCAGCCGGGCCTTGATCTCCCGGCTGATGTCGGTGTCCGTCGCCTGGTAGCGAGTCGTCGGCAGCACTCCGCACATCTGGCCCGCGACGGCATGCACCATGCCGCACCGTTCCAGATGCGAGAGGTAGGTCTGGCGCAGCCCGAGACGCGGCCCGCCGATCCAGTGGACAGCCCGTACGGGAGCGCCACGCCTTCGCAGCAACTCCAACGCGCAGTCCAGCGTTGGGTCTCCAGTCGGCCGTGGGGACACCACGGCGATACGATCCCCGTCAGGGGCTATCCGTCCGGCCAGCGCCAGCTCCACTAGCTGTGCTCCGGCCAGACCGAGGTCGAGCGACTGCGGCTGTGCGGTGGTACCCGTGGTCGGGTCCAGCGCCAGCAACAAAAGCTCTTCCGGAATTGTTCTGCGGCTCCTGCCCATCCATGCCTCCCCGCGTGGATGAATGACAGGGTGACCCCTCTCACATTGGTCTGTCGAGGGTGCGTGACCTGTTTGTAGTGGAACCAGTAGGTATGTCGTTCTCGTCTACCGCAGGAGCCAAGCCCTCTACACAGGACACTGGTACATGGTTCGGACACGCCGTGCGGCGGGTCCCGGGCGGGCGGTTCACGGTTCGGCACGAGCGCGCGGTGGGCGTGCGGCACATGGAGGAGGCATCGGTGGCGGGCGAGTCCCCCGACAGGTCGAAGCAGCGCGAGTCGTCGGCAGAACCGACGTCGGGGAGCGGGGGCACGGTTCCCGAGGCACGTGAGTCCCGCGACTCGCTCGATCCGCGGATCGCGGTGGCCCGCGACGCGGGGCCGTCCGCGGCGCGGGGCGGCGTGGACACGGCGACGCGGGTGTTCTCCGTGCGGGACGTGAAGACCACGGAGTCCTCCGGAGAGGACGGCGGGTCCGACGGAGCCGCGGCCGCGGAGAGCTCCGGTGACGGGGCGTCGGCGTCCGGGGCCGCCCCGGGCGACGGGAACGCCGGCGCCGGATCCGCCGGCCGCGGCGGCGAGGACGCCGGGGACACCGGCGACGGCGACGAGGGCGACAGCGCCTCCGGGGCCGCACGGGACGCCGACGAGGGCGCCGGGGCGGGCGACAGCGCCTCCCGGGACGCCGGAGAGGCCTCCGAGGGCGGTGACGAGCGTCTGCGGGAGGCCGTGGCCCAGTGGGTGGCCTCGGCCGACCCCGAGAGCCCCACGAAGGCGTCCGCGACGGCCGAGGAGACCGACGAGGGCTCCTCCCCCGCGAACGTCTCCGACACCGAGCCCGCGGACGCGAGGTCCGCGTCCGCGGAACCATCGGACGCGGTGCCCGCCGACGCGAGGTCCGCGGACGCGGCGCCCGCCGACGCGAGGCCTTCCGACGAGGAGCCCACGGACGCCGAGCGCTCCGCCGGGCCCGCGGACGCCGAGTCCGCCGCCGACGAGCCTTCGCACGCGCGGCCCTCCGGCGCGAAGCCGGCCGGTCCGGCCTCGGCCGGGAAGCCCGGGGACGCCGAGCGGTCCACGACCGACGAGCCCTCGGCGGCGAAGCCCTCCGGCGCGAAGCGCACGGACGAAGCGACCTCCGACGCCACGACGGCCGACGCCAGGCCCTCCGACGAGGAGCCCACGGACGCCGAGCGCTCCGCCGGGCCCGCGGACGCCGAGTCCGCCGCCGACGAGCCTTCGGACGCGCGGCCCTCCGGCGCGAAGCCGGCCGGTCCGGCCTCGGCCGGGAAGCCCGCGGTCGACGAGCCCGCGGACGCGGTGCCCGCCGACGCCAGGCCCTCCGCCGACGACGAGCCCTCGGGCGGCCGGGCCTCCGGCGACGCGTCCTCCGGTGTGTCGGAGTCGGGGCGGGGCCGTGGGGCCGGGGCGGAGGAACGTTCCGGGAACCGGGCCGGGGACGACGCCTCCAAGCCCGCGCCGAAGTGGGCCTCGGGCAGCGGTGCGGACACGGACGCGGACGCGGACACCGAGAAGCCCGACGCCTCGCCCGTCGACCAGCCCACCGCCGTCTTCAAGGCACCCCGCCCGAAGCCCGCCGTCGACCAGCCGACCACCATGCTGAAGCTCGGCGGCGCCGCCGAGCCCGTGCGGGACGAGGACGCGGCCGAGGCGAAGGCCGCCGGGAAGGCCGACGAGAAGACCGACGAGCGGAAGGCCGACGCGCCCGCCGAGCGGACCAGCAAGTTCGTCGCGCTGAAGCCGCTCGACGAGCCCCGTCCGCTGAAGGCGACGCCCGAGGTCACCGCGCTCGTCCCGCAGGTCGGTCCCGAGCGGACCACGCAGCAGCCGCTGCCGCCGAAGCCGCCGCTGGACCTGCTGGCGGAGCTGACGAACACGCCGCCGCCCCCGCCGACCCCGCTGCGCACGCTGGGACGGCGGCTCAAGATCTGGACGCCGCTGGTCATCCTGCTCCTGGTCGCGTTTGCGATCGCGCAGGCCGTCCGTCCGCTGCCGGCGGCCGCTCTCACCCTGACCGCGAAGGACACGTACACCTTCGACGGCGGCAAGACGCAGCTGCCCTGGCCGGGCGAGGGACAGGGCTGGATGGACGCCGACGGCGTCGGCACGATGGGCAGCTTCGGCAAGCAGACGCCCGTGGCCATCGGCTCCGTCGCCAAGACCATGACGGCGTACATCATCCTCAAGAACCACCCGATGAAGGCGGGCGAGGAAGGCCCGGAGATCGAGGTCGACGCGACGGCGGAGAAGGAGGGCGGCTACGACGTCACCGGCGACGAGTCGACGCTCAACACCGTCAAGGCCGGCGACCGGCTCACCGAGAAGCAGGCCCTGTCGGCCGTGCTGATCCCCTCCGCCAACAACATCGCGCGGCTGCTCGCGCGCTGGGACGCGGGTTCGGAGGCGGCGTTCGTGAAGAAGATGAACGACACCGCCAAGGAACTGGGGATGACGAACACCACGTACACCGACCCCTCGGGCCTGAAGGAGACGACCGTCTCGACCGCCGAGGACCAGGTGAAGCTCGGCCGGGCGTTCGTGAAGGTCCCGGCCCTGGTCTCCATCTCCGGCGCGGCCAGCTGGACCGACCCGTCCGGCAAGTACTGGAACAACTACAACGAGCTGCCGTACGACATCGGGGCGATCGGCATCAAGACCGGCAGCACCACCGCGGCCGGCGGCAACCTGCTCTTCGCCTCCCGCAAGAAGGTCGACGGCAAGTCGGTGACCCTCGTCGGCGCGGTCCTCGGCCAGCACAAGCCGAAGATCCTGGAGACGGTCAACGCCGTCAGCAAGACGGCGCTGCTCGCCGCCGAGGACGCGGTCACCTCGGCGAAGATCCTGAAGAAGGGCGACGTCGTCGGGTACGTGGACGACAAGCTGGGCGGCCACACGCCCGTGGTCATCACCCAGGACGTCTCGGCGGTCGGCTGGGCCGGCATGACGGTGAAGCTGTCCTTCACCGCCGGTGAGGTGCCGCACACCGCGAAGGCCGGCACCCAGGTGGGCACGCTCACCGTCGGGGACGGCTCCAGCAGTGCCGTGAAGGTGCCGGTCGCCCTCCAGTCCGATCTGGCCGAGCCGGGCTTCTCGGACAAGCTGACACGCATCGGCTGACCCGCGCACCCGCTCGTACGCCTCCGTCACCCCGCCGGGCAGCCGCCCGGCGGGGTGCGTGCTAGCGTCACGAAACGGGACAGGTCGCCGGGCGCAGGGACGCAGCCGTGAAGCGGACGCGAACGGCACGCGGCCAAGAGCAGAAGACGGGACACGGGGAGTGCCTTCAGGTGGCCACTGCGGAGCCGACACGCGCCGACGACACCGGTCCGGGCCCGGACGCCGGCCCGCGTCCGAGGGTGCCCGCCCCCCCAGTCGGGCGACCACGACCGTGCCGGCGGTGACCACCGTGCGGACGGCGACGCGCGTGACGGCGGCGACGGGCGTGACGGCCAGGACGGCCGGGACGCCGTGACGGACCTCGAACGCGGGCCCGCCGCGGAGCCGCCCGCCCCGCAGACCCCTGCCCCGCAGGCCCCTGCCCCGGAGAGCGCCGCGGCGGGGCCGGATCCCGCCGTCCCCGCGCGCGGGGACTCCGGGGTGCGGTCCGCGTGGACCGGGCTGGGCGGATGGGTCCGCCGTCATCCGGTGGTGTCCATGACGGCGCTGTCCGGCCTCCTGCACCTCGTCTGGTTCTTCACGTTCGCGAACAGCGGTGGCGATCTCGCGGCGCAGGACGCCTGGGCCGAGTTCGTCGGCCGGCACCCCGACTCCGCGTACAACCTCGCCTGGTACGGCGGCATGCACCCGGTGTCGTACAGCATGGTGTCGCCGTACCTGATGTCCCTGCTCGGCGTCCGGACGACGATGATGATCGCCGGGACGCTCTCGGCGGGCCTGCTCACCCTGATCCTGCTGCGCTGCCGTCCGGTGAAGAACCCGCTGTGGCCGGCGCTGGCGGGGGTCTTCGCGCTGCTGTGCAACGCGGCCTCGGGGCGGGTGACGTTCGGCCTCGGCAACATGTTCGCGCTGGGCGCGGTCGCCGTCGTGTTCTGCTGGCCGTACCGCTGGCGCTACAAGCGGTGGGCCAAGGCCCTGTGCGCCGCGCCGCTGGCCGCGCTCGCCACGATGGGCTCACCGGTGGCCGGGCTCTTCGTGGGGCTGGTGGCCGCCGCGCTGTTCCTTCAGAAGCGGCGGCCGGGCGCCTGGGCGCTCGGGCTCGCGCCGACGGCCGTGGTCGCCCTGTCCGCCTGGCTGTTCCCCTTCTCCGGGACCCAGCCGATGTCCTTCGGCTCGGCGTCGCTGCCGCTGCTGTGCGCGGTGGCCGTCTTCGCGGTCGTCCCGCGCGACTGGAGGACGGTGCGGATCACGTCGGCCGTGTACGGGCTCGGCGTGCTGCTGGTGTGGCTGATCAGCTCGCAGATCGGGTCGAACATCACGCGGCTCGCGATGCTGTTCACGGGTGTGGTGCTGATGGCCGCGCTGCCGTTCGCCGTGCCGCGCAGCCGCCGGTGGTACGTGACCGTCCTGGCGTTCGTCGGGTTCGTGGGCTGGATCGGTTTCAAGTCGGTCGACGACGTGGTGCGTACGACTCCGGCGGCCTCCTGGGCGCGCGAGCTGGCGCCGCTGGTCAACGAGCTCCAGGGGGTCGGCGCGGAGAAGGGCCGGGTGGAGGTCGTCCCGGCCCGCTCGCACCGCGAGGCGTCCGCGCTCGCGCCGTACGTCAACCTCGCCCGGGGCTGGAACCGCCAGGCCGACATGGAGCGCAACCCGCTCTTCTACGACGACACCCTCAACTCGGCCAACTACCACGAGTGGCTTCAGCGGTGGGCCGTGCACTTCGTGGTCGTGCCGAAGGAGGCGCTGGACGGCGACGGGGGCGAGCGGGAGCGGCAGCTGGTGCAGCGCGGGCTGCCGTACCTGGAGCAGATCTGGGGCGACGCCAACTGGCAGCTGTTCAAGGTCACCGACCCGGCCTCGCTCGCCGAGCCGAACGCGGTGGTGCAGCGCGCCGAGCAGGGCGAGATGACGATCGACGTGCGCAGGGCGGGCCGGATCCTGATCCGGATCCCGTACTCGCCGTGGCTGAGCGTCGTCGACGCCGAGGGCAAGAGCCTGAAGCCGCCGCAGGAGACGCAGGCGTCCAAGGACCGGTCCGAGGGGGAGCCGAAGACGTACGAGAACGTCAACGGGTGCCTGTTCGAGACGGAGGAGGACACCGAGGGCGACAAGTGGACGGTGCTGCTCGCGCCGAAGGCGGGGACGTACCGGCTGGCGGCGCCCTACCAGCTGCCCCGGGGTACGCCGTGCCCGGACGAGCTGAAGCAGCAGCCGTGAGCGCGGGGCCGCCTCGTCCGGGCCGGGGGGCGGCCGCGGTCAGCGGAGCCGGTCGACGTACCGGTTCGTGCCGGGGACCGTGGGGATGAACGGCGCGAGCAGTTCCACGCGTCCCAGGCCGGCTTCGGCCACCGCTTCCCCGAGGCCCGCGAAGTGCCGTTCCCAGCAGTCGGCGGGGTCGCTCTCCAGGAACCAGAGCAGGGTCAGGCGGGTGTCCACGCCCTCGACCTGCTTGACGTAGGTCATGCGGTCGCCGGGCAGGGGTGTGGGGCGGAAGACGGTGACCATGGCCGTCGGCGAGCCGGCCACCCGCTCGGGGAGGTGGCGGGCGCCCAGCCACGCCAGCAGTTCGGCCCGCTGGTCCGCGGAGTCGGTGTCGATGACCTCGGTGACCAGCCCGGCGTACGGGTGGTCCAGGGCGTGGAAGTCGCGCGGGCCGGCGGCGCCGTCGCGGTACACGGTGCTCTCGTGGTCCTGGAACGCCGTGAAGACGTGGGTGCGCTCGCGGTAGACGCGGGCGTCGCGGTTGAGGCGCTTGTTGATGGCGACCGTCCATTTCATGTGGTCGTCGTAGCGCCCGGCGGTGATCCAGTAGGTGGAGAGGTAGCAGCCGGCGGTGACGGGCCGGGCGACCGCGGACTTCTCCGGGGTGCGCAGAAGCTGGAGGTCGCGGGTCGCCACCCATCGGCGGCCGGCGTACATCCAGGGCATGGCCATCGCGCCGGCGTAGTAGTGGTCGTCCTCGTACCAGCGGTTGTACGCGTACTCGTGGCCGGGGTGCGGTTCGACCATGGTGATCAGGGCGTGGCCGGGGTGCACCCCGTAGGGGCCGACGGCGGCCAGTTCGGCGTAGGTCCGGCTGTGCGTCTCCTCGCTCATGCTCTTCCCCATCCTGGTCGACTGGCCCATACTCTGACGCTCCGTCAGATAATGCGCCAGAGGCAAGGGGGCCCCGGATGTCACTGCTCGAGGGCAGGACCGTCGTCGTCTCGGGAGTCGGTGCCGGTCTGGGTCACCAGGTCGCCGCCGCGGTCGTACGGGACGGCGGGAACGCCGTGCTGGGGGCGCGGACCGAGGCGAACCTGGCGAAGAGCGCGGCCGGGATCGATCCGGAGGGGACGCGCACGGCGTACCGGGTCACCGACATCACCGACGAGCGGAGCTGCGAGGCGCTCGCGGGGCTGGCGCGCGAGCGGTTCGGGGGGATCGACGCGGTGGTGAACGTGGCGGCCTGGGACTCCTGCTTCGGCGGGGTGGAGGACGCCGACTTCACGACCTGGCAGTCGGTGATCGACGTGAACCTGCTGGGGACGCTGCGGATGACGCGTGCGTGCCTGGCCGGGCTGAAGGCGAGCGCCGGGTCGGTGGTGTTCATCGGGACCCAGTCCGCCGTGGCGGCGCCCTCGCAGGTGCGGCAGGCGGCGTACGCGGCCTCCAAGGGGGCGCTGACCAGCGCCATGTACTCGCTGGCCAGGGAGTGGGGGCCGCACGGGATCAGGGTCAACACCGTGCTCCCGGGCTGGATGTGGGGGCCGCCGGTACAGGCGTACGTCCAGTTCACGGCGCAGACGGAAGGGGTGTCGCAGGAGGAGGTGCTGGGACGGCTCGCCGGGCGGATGGCGCTGCCCCGGCTGGCGACGGACGCGGACGTGGCGGACGCCGCGGTGTTCCTTGCGTCGGACCGGGCCCGGGCGATCACCGGACAATCGCTGCTGGTCAACGCGGGGGAGCTGATGCACTGAGTTCACATGGGTGAACGCGGACCACCATACCGAATTCCTTTACCTTCCCTTGACCTTACGGTTACTTGTCGTGTTCACGCGGCAGCGCCCACGATGAGCGCCGGGCTGAACGCCGGGATGAACCAAGGGAGGGCGCACATGAACGGTCTCGACTGGGCCGTGCTCATCGGCTATTTCGGCGTGATGGTCGCCATCGGTGTCTGGTCGCACAAGCGCGTCGACGACGTGAGCGACTTCTTCACCGCCGGCGGCAAGATGCCGTGGTGGCTGTCGGGCATCTCGCACCACATGTCGGGCTACAGCGCGGTGATGTTCACCGGGTACGCGGGCATCGCCTACACCTACGGCGTGACCTCGTTCATCACGTGGTCCTTCCCCATCGCGCTGGGGATCGCGATCGGCTCCAAGCTGTTCGCGCCGCGCATCAACCGGCTGCGGTCGCGACTGCACGTCGCCTCGCCGCTGGAGTACCTGAAGAACCGCTACGACCTCAAGACACAGCAGGCGCTCGCCTGGTCCGGGATGCTGCTGAAGATCGTCGACGTCGGCGCCAAGTGGGCCGCCATCGCCACCCTGTTGTCGGTCTTCACCGGGCTCTCCCTCAACCAGGGCATCCTGATCACCGGCGCGATCACGGCCGTCTACTGCACCATCGGCGGTCTGTGGGCCGACGCGCTGACCGAACTCGGCCAGTTCGTCATCCAGTTGCTGGCCGGTGTCGCGATGTTCGTCGCCGTCGTGCTGAAACTGAACGACAAGGGCATCGGGTTCCTCGACGCCTGGGACCAGCCGGCGCTCGAAGGCCACGACAAGCCCCTGGTGGCGCAGTACGGCACGGTGTTCCTCCTCGCGTTCCTCTTCATCAAGCTCTTCGAGTACAACGGCGGCATGCTCAACCAGGCCCAGCGGTACATGGCCACCGCCACCCCGAAGGAGGCCGAGCGGTCGGCGCGGCTGTCGGCGGTGCTGTGGCTGGTCTGGCCCGTCGTGCTGTTCTTCCCGATGTGGATGTCGCCGCTGCTGGTGACGTCGAACAAGCCGGACGGCTCCGACTCCTACGCCCTGATGACCGAACAGCTGCTGCCGCACGGCCTGCTGGGCCTGGTCATCGTCGGCTTCTTCTCCCACACGATGGCCATGTGCTCCTCGGACGCCAACGCCATCGCCTCCGTCTTCACCCGGGACTGCGCGCCCGTGATCTGGTCCCGGGCACGGGCGTGGAACCAGCGGTCGGGGCTGATCGCGGCGCGTGTGACGACCGTCGTCTTCCTCGGCCTGTCCATGGCGGCGGCCACCCAGGTCAACTCCCCCGCGTTCAAGGACATCATCACCGTCGTCATCAAGTGGGTGGCCGGTCTGATGGGGCCGATGGCGATCCCGATGATGCTGGGTCTGCTGCGCCCGTTCCGCCGCTCCGGCCCGACGGCCGCGCTCACCAGCTGGGCGATGGGCCTGCTGGCCTTCTGGCTGGTCAACTACCCGATCAACTGGAACGTCGACGGCGGGGTGCCGCTCCAGTACCAGGTGTCCATCCCGCTGGCGGTGTCGCTGGTCCTCTACATCCTCATCGGCTTCCTCAAGCCCGAGGACACCCCGGAGCGCCTCGCGATCATCGAGCGGATCAACACGGACGGGGACGGCGACGCGGGCTCGGCGGCCGCGGCGGTCCCGGAGCCGCGGGACACGGCCGAGGGGACACCCATCGGCTCGTCCGGGGGCGTCTGACGACACGGACGCGGACCCGGAGCGACCGGAGCCGAAGGGCCCCGGGGGCAGCCGCCCCCGGGGCCCCGCGTCATCCCGGCAGCCCCCGGGGATACCGGGCCATCCACCCCGGTGAGGCCCCGGCAGGCCCGTGCAGGGCCGGCCCCTGGGTCATCTCCATGGCGAAGTCGTCGGCCAGTTCCAGGATCGTGGGACGGCCCTCCAGCTCGGCCAGCCAGGCCGGCGGGAGGGCCGTCTCGCCGTGCAGGGCGCCGAGCAGACCGCCGGTGAGGGCGCCGGCCGCCCCCGAGGGCGCGCCGTGGTTCACCGCGAGCCGCAGCCCGTGCCGGACGTCCTCCGCGACGAACGCGCAGTAGACGGCGCCCGACAGCACCGCCTCCGCGGTGCCCGCCCCCGCGAGTTCCTCCACCCGGGCCGGGCCCGGCAGCCCCTGCCGTACCGCGCCGAGCGCCCGCTGCAACGCCTCCGACACCGGCTCGTGCCCCGGCCGCGCGGCCAGCAGGGCCAGCGCCCGCTGCACCGCGCCGTCCAGGCTGTCCCCGCAGGCCAGCGCGTGCACGATGACGGCACAGGCGCCCGCCGAGAGGTACGCCGTGGGATGACCGTGGGTCTGGACGGCGCACTCGACGGCGAGCTGGGCGACCAGGTGCGGCTCCCAGCCGACGAGCAGCCCGATGGGCACGGAGCGCGCGACCGCCTCGGGTCCGGCCGCGCCGGGGCTCTTGGGCGAGTCCAGCGTGCCCATCACCTCGTCGCCGAGTCCGAGCAGCAGCGTCCGCGTCGGATCGCGCCGGGCGTACAGCCACTCCTCCCGGGCCAGCCAGCCGTCGTCCTTGCGGCGCAGGTCGGGTCCCCAGTCGCGCTGGGTGGCGGCCCAGCGCAGATACGCCCGGTGCAGATCGGTCGGCGGGTGCCAGGCGCCGGTGTCCCGCCGGACCTGGGCGCGGATCAGCCCGTCCACGGTGAACAGGGTCAGCTGGGTGAGGTGGGTGACCGCGCCGCGCCGTCCGTGGGCGGGAACCAGGTCCACGACCCCCTCGGGCCCGTGCGTCTGCCGGATCTCCTCGATCCCGAGGAGGTCGACGGGCGCCCCGAGCGCGTCCCCGATGGCCGCGCCCAGCAGCGTGCCCCGCACGCGACCGCGGAAGTCCTGTTGTTCGGCGCGGCCCCAGACGGGCCCGGCAGTCGCACCCACCAGTCCTCCCGTACCGTCCGTACGCACGACGTTCGTCACTGTAATCGAACAGACGCGACGGGACAGGGGCCTGGCGCGCGGAGCGGCCGGCCGGGCGGGGCATATGCCCGGGCTGCACCCGCTCTGTGCCCCGGCTCCGCGGTGAAGGGGTGATGGAGAGCCCGTGCAGACCCGGGGCGGGGCGGCCGGGACCCGGCCGTCGTCACAACGGCCGGATCCTGAGGGGAACCCGAGCGGTCGGCGGGGTAAGGACACCGGCATGACCACCCCCAACTCATCGTTCCCCCACGCCTCACGCGTGCTTCCCCTCACCGCGGCCCTGCTCACCGGCACGGTCGCGCTCTACATGCTTCTCGTCGCCTTCGGGAACATCACCGACTTCGGCACCAACCAGCAGTTCGTGCGGCATGTGCTCGCGATGGACACCACGTTCAAGGACGACGACGTGATGTGGCGGGCGGTGACGAACAAGGGGCTCCAGGACACCGCCTACGTGGCGATCATCGCGTGGGAGACGGTCACGGGGCTGGTGCTCGCCGCCGGGACCTGGTGCTGGGCGCGCGGGGAGCACATACGCGGCCGGGCGCTGTCCACGTACGGGCTGGTGATGCTGATGCTGCTCTTCGGCGCCGGGTTCATCGCGATCGGCGGGGAGTGGTTCTCGATGTGGCAGTCGGAGAACTGGAACGGGCTGGACGCGGCGACCCGGGCGTTCCTGTTCGGCGGGGTGGTGCTGATCGTCAACCATCTGCCGTCCGGGCGGCCCGCGGACGCGGACCTGACGGACGGCCGGCCCGCGGCTACTCGACGACCCTGACCTTCGTCCCCGTCTCGCCGAAGGCCCACAGCGCGGTGCCGTCCGCCTTCGCCATCCGGATGCCGCCGGTCTGCGTGCCGGCGGCGGCCGGGGGCGGCGAGGCGCCGTCCACGGCGTTGGAGAAGGCGATGTTGACGCCCGACGTGGCGGAGAAGTAGACGATGTGCTCGATCGCCACGCCGTCGGAGCCCGTGGTGGCGTCCTTGCGGAGCGACACCGTGAAGCTGCCGACGGCCGGGTTCACCGTCCCCGGCCAGACCGTGAAGGTGCGGCGGGCGGTGTCGTCCGCGTCGACCAGCCAGACCCGGTGCTGTCCCAGGGAGTACACGATCCGCCGGCCGGTGCCCGAACTGTCCGGCACCTGCGCCGCCTTGGGGGTCTGCGACGGTTTCGGCGAGGCGGAGGGGCGGGTCCCCGCGGACGCCGAGGCGCTCGGCCGGTGCGCGGCCGACGCCGTCGGGTGCGGGCCCTGCTCGGCCCGCACGGTCAGGAAGACGACCGCGGCGATCGCGCCGGCCGTCAGGCTTGTGACCCAGACCCAGGAGGGAAGCCGTCGGGCAGGCACGGGCACGCATCTCCTCAGCTACGGGACCCCTCCGGTCGGGGCCCGATCATCGTACTGTGAGGCGCCCGCCGCTCGGTCCCCCCATGGCCTCCGGCGGCGGTCGTCAGTCCAGCACCGGCAGCAGCTGCGGCAGGTGGCCGTCCGACTCCGCGGCCGCCCGCTGCCGCTCCTCGGGCACCTCGCCGTACAGCGTCGTACGCGGCCTGGCCGGGCGGCCCGCCGCGTCCGCGACCGCGACGAGGTCCTTGACCGACTTGTAGGAGCCGTACGACGAGCCCGCCATCCGCGAGATCGTCTCCTCCATGAGGGTGCCGCCCAGGTCGTTGGCCCCGGAGCGGAGCATCTCCGCGGCGCCCTCGGTGCCCAGCTTCACCCAGCTGGTCTGGATGTTGGGGATGTACGGGTGCAGCAGCAGCCGGGCCATCGCCGTCACCGCCCGGTTGTCCCGCACGGTCGGGCCGGGACGGGAGATCCCCGCCAGGTACACCGGGGCGTTGGTGTGGATGAAGGGGAGGGTGACGAACTCCGTGAAGCCGCCGGTGCGCTGCTGGATGCCGGCCAGGGTGCGCAGGTGGCCCAGCCAGTGGCGGGGCTGGTCGACATGGCCGTACATCATCGTCGAGGACGACCGGATCCCGAGCTCGTGCGCCGTCGTGACGACCTCGATCCAGGTCGCCGCCGGCAGCTTGCCCTTGGTGAGGACCCAGCGGACCTCGTCGTCCAGGATCTCGGCCGCCGTGCCGGGGATGGAGTCGAGCCCCGCCTCCTTCGCCGCCGTCAGCCACTCGCGGATCGACAGGCCGGTGCGGGTCGCGCCGTTGACCACCTCCATCGGCGAGAAGGCGTGCACGTGCATGCCGGGCACGCGCTCCTTCACCGCCTTCGCGATGTCGAAGTAGGCCGTGCCGGGCAGGTCCGGGTGGATGCCGCCCTGCATGCAGACCTCCACCGCGCCGAGCTCCCACGCCTGCTGGGCGCGGTCGGCGACCTGGTCGAGGGAGAGCGTGTACGCGTCGGCGTCGGTGCGGCGCTGGGCGAAGGCGCAGAACCGGCAGCCCGTGTAGCAGACGTTGGTGAAGTTGATGTTCCGGGTGACGATGTACGTGACGTCGTCGCCGACGGCCGAGCGGCGGACGTCGTCGGCGATGCGGGTCAGGGCGTCCAGGGCCGGGCCGTCGGCGTGCAGCAGGGCGAGGGCCTCGCCGTCGGTGAGCTTCGTCGGGTCGTCCGCGGCCGTCGCGAGGGCCTGGCGGACGTCCGTGTCGATGCGCTCCGGCACCATGCCGGGGGCGGCCGCCTCCCGCAGCGCGGCCCAGTCGCCGTACACCTCGTCGAAGTCGTCGCGGCGGTCCGAGGTGCGGCCCTCGGTGTCGATGGTGCGGTGCAGATCGGTCCGCCCGGACGGCACGAAGACCTCCTCCGGCTCCTGCCAGGGGTGGCCCTCGACGACGGCGTCCGGCACGGCCAGTCCCGTCTGCGGGTCGGCGAGCGCGCGCACGTGCGGGAGCAGCCGCGGGTCGAGCCAGGGCTCGCCGCGCCCCACGAACTCCGGGTACACGCAGAGCCGTTCGCGCAGCTCGAAGCCGGCCGCGGCGGACTTCTCGGCGAGCTCGTCGATCTGCGGCCAGGGGCGCTCGGGGTTGACGTGGTCGATGGTGAGCGGGGACACCCCGCCCCAGTCGTCGACCCCGGCGCCGATCAGCCGCCCGTACTCGCTGTCGACCAGGTTGGGCGGGGCCTGGAGGCAGGCCGAGGGGCCCATGATGTGGCGGGCGACGGCCACGGTCGCGACGAGTTCGTCGAGTTCCGCGTCCGGCATCCCGCGCATCGCGGTGTCCGGCTTGGCACGGAAGTTCTGGATGATCAGTTCCTGGATGCCGTGGTAGGCGCGGGAGACCTTGCGCAGCGCGAACAGCGACTGCGCACGCTCCTCGTACGTCTCGCCGATGCCGATCAGGATCCCGGACGTGAAGGGCACGGAGGAACGGCCGGCGTCCTCCAGGACGCGCAGCCGGACGGCGGGCTCCTTGTCCGGGGAGCCGTGGTGGGGTCCGCCGGGCTCGGACCACAGCCGGGTCGCGGTGGTCTCCAGCATCATGCCCATCGAGGGCGCGACGGGCTTGAGCCGCTGGAAGTCCGTCCAGGACATCACGCCCGGGTTGAGGTGCGGGAGCAGCCCCGTCTCCTCCAGGATGCGGACCGAGATCGCGCGGACGTAGGCGATGGTGTCGTCGTAGCCGTGCGCGTCGAGCCATTCCCGGGCCTCGGGCCACCGCTCCTCGGGCTTGTCGCCGAGGGTGATGAGGGCTTCCTTGCAGCCGAGGGCGGCACCGCGCCGCGCGACGTCGAGCACCTCGTCGGGCGACATGAACATTCCGTGCCCGGCCCGGCGCAGCTTGCCGGGGACCGTGACGAAGGTGCAGTAGTGGCACTTGTCCCGGCACAGCCGGGTGAGCGGGATGAAGACGCTCTTCGAGTAGGTGATGACACCGGGCCGGCCGGCCGCCTCCAGGCCGGCGTCCCGCACCCGGGCCGCGGAGGCGGCGAGGTCCTCGAGCGCCTCGCCGCGCGCCTGGAGCAGCACCGCGGCCTCCGCGACGTCCAGGGCGACGCCGTCACGGGCCCGTTTGAGAGCGCGCCGCAGGGAGTTCTCGGTGGGGCCGGGGATCGGGCCGGGGCCGGTTCCGGAGGTCGTCATCCTTTGAGCATACGTTCGGGCTGATCACGGCCGACGGGACGCCCGGTCCGTCCCTCCCGCGGGAGGGTCACCCGGCGTCGCCCGCGCCGGTCAGGTACGCGGCGTAGCCGTCGAGCAGGCCCAGCACCTCCGCCTCGCCGGCCGGCGGCAGCTGCACCACGACCTCCTCGATGCCCAGGTCGGCGTAGTGCGCGAGCTTGCCGGGGGACGGCTGGACGGCGTACGGCACGACCTGGAGGGCGTCGGGCTCGCGGCCGGCGTCCGCCCACGCGGTGCGCAGCACGGGGAGCGCCTCGGTGAGACCGCGGCCGCCGATCGGCAGCCAGCCGTCCGCGTACTCGCAGATGTGCGCGAACAGCTTCGGTCCGGCGGCACCGCCGACGAGCGTGCGGGGGCCGGACACCGGGCCGCGCGGCTTCTGCACGGGCTTGGGGTACGCGGTGCTGGCCCGCACACTGCCGAACTCGCCCTCGTAGACGGTCGGCTCGTCCGCCCACAGGGCCCGCATCAGCCGCATGCGGTCGCGGACCAGCTCGCGGCGGGTGCGCCACTCGACGCCGTGGTCGGCGGCCTCCTCCACGTTCCAGCCGTAGCCGAGACCGAGGGTGAGGCGGCCGCCCGACAGGTGGTCGACGGTGGCGATCTGCTTGGCGAGGTCGATCGGGTCGTGCTGGGCGACGAGCGTGATGCCGGTGCCCAGGCCCAGGGTCCGCGTCACCGCCGCCGCCTGTCCGAGCGCCACGAAGGGGTCCAGGGTGCGCCCGTACTCGCGGGGCAGGTCGCCGCCGGCGGGGTAGGGGCTGGTCCGTTCGACGGGGATGTGCGTGTGCTCGGGCAGGTAGAGGCCGGCGAACCCGCGCTGCTCCAGCTCACGGGCGAGGCGGGTGGGGGTGATCGTCTCGTCGGTGAGGAAGATCGTGACGGCGATGCGCATGGGCGGCCCTTTCGCTGCGTACGGCTCCGTCGACGGCGTGGTCGCGGGTGACGCCCCCATCTGTACCGGGAGAAGGGACAGGTGTCCATACCGACTGGTCGGCACTGTCCCCGCAACCCGCCCGGGGTGTCCGGCGGACGGCCGCCGGACACCCCGGGAGCGGCTAGGGCGTGTTTCGAAAGTCCCGTCTGCCCGGCGACGCCTGGCAGACGGGACTTTCGAAACACGCCCTAGGCGTCCACCTCGTAGCGGCCGGTCTCCAGGAAGTACCGCAGTTCCTCGGGGGTGCCCTCGATGGCCTTCTCCGCGGCCTTGCGCAGGGCGCTGCTGATCGTCGGGTCGGCCAGGATGCGGGCGACGGCCACCCGGTCGTCCTCCGCCTGCGCGAGACGCAGGCCGGTCTTCAGGAAGGCGCGCAGGGCGTCCGCGGTGCCCGCGTCCAGGGCCCTGTTCGCTTCGCGCACCACCGCCTTGCCGCTGCGGGCGTCCGCGAGGATGCGCAGGACCGCTATGCGGAGGTCGTCCTCGGACATCTCGTCGACGGGGATGTCGGTCGTGGTCGTCGTCGTGTTCGTCACGGTCGCCGCGGGCGCCGCCGTGGTCGCCCCCGCCGCGCCGGTGGCGAACGCCGGGGTGGTCAGGAGCAGGGCCGGGGCCAGGGCTCCGGCCGCGATGATCAGGGCAGCGCGATGCTGTCGCATGGGGTGATCTTCCTCCGTGGTGTGACAGTCGTTGCAGCGGTCCGCGACGCTGTGCGCCACGGATCCCGCTGCCGGACGCCGGTCGTCTTCCGTCGGCTCTCGTCGCCGCACCCGTGCCTGTCCGGGCTGTCGGCCGATACCCCAATTTTACCTCAACTGCCGCTCTTTGCACGGGAATTAACTGCTGGAAGAGGCACGTCGGACCGGTCGTTCTCAGAGGTCACGGCCTGCTCGGAAGGGCGGCGCGTCCCCCTCCAGGAGGTCCGCCACGAGCGCGGCGTGGTCGGAGGGCCAGACACCGTCGACGGGGCCGTGGCCCGCGCGGCGGACGCCGTGCACGCGGCCCTCGCCGGCCGGGCCGGGCGGGCCCACGTGGATGTGGTCGATGCGGGCCGCCACTCCCGGCGGACCCGTCACGTAGGGGTTCTCGGCGCTCCAGGTGGCCGCGGGGGCGTTCGGAGCCGCGTGGGCCCAGGCGTCGTGCAGGACCGGGCCGGGGACGGCGGGTGTGCCGTGCGTCCCGCCGAGGAGGCGGAGCTCGGCGGAGTCCGGCCCGGCGTTGAAGTCACCGGTGACCACGGGCGGGAAGGCGGTGCCGTCGCGGTGCCGGGCGACGAGTTCCACCAGGGCGCCGACCTGCGCGCGGCGCACCGCCGAGGCGTGGGGGCGCGAGGTGAGGTGGGTGGTGAAGAAGGGGATGTCGAAGGCGGGGGCGGCGACCCGGGCGTAGAGGGCGGCGCGGCCGTCGGCCAGGTCGGCGGGCGCGGGCAGCAGCAGCGTCTCCTGTTCCACCACCGGCCAGCGGCTGAGCACCGCGTTGCCGATGTCGACCGGGTCCGCGCCGGGGCCGGCCGGGTCAGCGATCCGTTCCCGCCAGCGTCCGGGCTCGGGCGAGGGGGCCCACGCGCAGTACAGGCCCAGTTCGCCGGCCAGCCACTCGGCGAGGTTCTCGGCGCCGGCCGCCCACACCTCCTGGAGGCCGACCACGTCGGGGGCGAGCTCGCGCAGCACCGCCAGGACGGCCTTCTGACGTTCCCGCCAGGGGCCGAACCGCCACCACAGGTTCCAGGTCACCACGCGCACGTGCAGCCACCCGCTCTCGTCGTGCCGACGGCGTCGGGGACCATTGAAGCAACAAACCTGTGTGCGAAGGAGTCCCACGGATCATGACCCGTTCCCGCGACCTCCGCTTCCGCGCGACCACCGCCTTCCAGCGGTACCTCGCCAACCCGTTGACGCGCCGCCTGCCCTTCCACACCCTCCTGGAGACCACCGGCCGCGTCTCCGGCCTGCCCCGGCGCACCCCGCTGGGCGGCCGCCGGGTCGGCGACACGTTCTGGCTGGTCTCGGAGTTCGGCGAACGGTCGCAGTACGTCCGCAACATCCGGGCGGACCCGCGGGTGCGAGTGCGGATCGGCGGACGCTGGCACTCCGGTACGGCCCACCTGATGCCGGACGACGACCCGGTGGCCCGCCTGCGCAGCCTGCCCCGCGGCAACAGCGCGGCGGTACGGGCCCTGGGCACCGGGCTGCTCACGGTACGAGTGGAACTGACCGACTGACACCCGGCCACCCCACACCGCAGACGACGACGTCCACTGCGCGAGGCCGGGAGGCCGGGGGAGCCGGGAGGAGGCCTAGGGGGTGTCCGGTACTCCGGGCCCGGCTGACGGGCCCGTCAGCCGGGCCAGACGATCGTTTGGGTCTCGCTGTACGCGTGCAGTGCGTACGAGCCGACGTCCCGGCCCACGCCGCTCTTGCGGAACCCGCCGAACGGCGCCTCCATGTTGCGGCCGACGGTGTTGACGCCGACCCCGCCGGCCCGCAGCCGCCGTGCCACCCGGAACGCCCTCGCCACGTCCGCCGACCACACGTAGTCGATCAGGCCGTAGTCGCTGTCGTCGGCGAGGGCGATCCCCTCCTCCTCGTCGTCGAAGGGGACGACCGTCACGACGGGGCCGAAGATCTCCTCGCGTGTCACGCGCATGTCGTTCGTGCAGTCGGCGAGCAGGGTGGGGGCGACGTAGAAGCCCCTTTCCAGGGGCGGGCGTTCGCCGCCCGTGACCACGGTCGCCCCTTCCTTGCGGCCGAGTTCGACGTACGACTCCACCCGGTCCCGGTGGGCAGCCGAGATCACCGGCCCGACCACGGTCTGCGGCGCGCGCGGATCACCCACCTTCAACCGGCACGCGTAGGCGGCCAGTTGTTCCACCAGCCGGTCGTGGATGCCGCGCTGCGCCAGCACGCGGGTCGGGGCCGTGCAGATCTGGCCGCTGTAGAAGGAGAACGTGGTGCCGATACCGGCCACCGCCGAGGCGAGGTCGGCGTCGTCGAACACGAGCGCCGCGCCCTTGCCGCCCAGCTCCATCAGCTGCCGGCGCATGTCCCGGCCGCACACCTCGCCGATGCGCTGCCCGACCGCGGTCGAGCCGGTGAAGCTCACCATGTCGACGTCCGGCGACGACACCGCGGCCTCGCCGATCCCGACGGCGCGTCCCGAGACGACGTTCACCACCCCGCGCGGCACGCCCGCCTCCTCCAGCGCCTGCGCCATCCGGTAGACGGAGAGGGGGTCCTGCGGGGCCGGCTTCACCACCACGGTGTTGCCCATGGCGAGGGCGGGGGCGACCTTTCCGGCCGGGTTCGCCCACGGGTTGTTGTACGAGGTGACGCAGGTGACGACACCGACCGGCTGGCGGACGGCGATCGCGCCCATCACGCCCGCCCGCCCCATCGGCCCTGCCTCGTTGACCTGCGGGGCGATCGGCCACTCGGCGGGCTCCACGCGCGCGTAGCGGCGGAAGCGGGCCACGCCCACCCCGACCTGCATCCCGCGCGCGGTACCGGTCGTGGCGCCGGTCTCCGCCTGGGCCAGTTCGGCGTACGGCAGCAGCCGGGCGCGCATGACGTCGGCCGCCCGGCCCAGGATCGCCGCCCGTTCCTCCGGAGCGGTGCGCGACCAGGGACCGAAGGCCTCCCGGGCCGCCGCGCAGGCCGCGCGCACCTGCTCCCGGGAGGCCTCCGGAGCCCAGCCGACGGTCCCCTCGGTCGCCGGGTCGACGACCTCGTAGTGGCCGCCCCCGGGCTCGACCCAGTCGCCGCCGACGAACAGCCGCTGTCCCTCGGCGCCGGCGCCGACGGCACCTGCGGCGCCCCCGGCCGTCGGGCCGGTCACCGGGTGCTCACCGTCCGGGTGTCCCGCCCCGAGCGCAGCACCCGGCCCGGGACGGCGCCCGTGACCCGGTCGTCGCGGATGGCCGCCACCCCGTTGACCCAGACCGCCCGCACCCCGATCGCCCGGGAGTCCAGCCGTGGACTGTCACCGGGCAGGTCGTGCACCAGGGTGGCCTTGCCCGCGTCGATCCGCTCGGGGTCGAAGAGCACCAGGTCCGCGTGCCAGCCCTGCTGGATCCGGCCCCGTTCGCGCAGGCCGAACAGCCGCGCCGGGTCGTCCGTCAGCATCTTCACGGCCTGCTCCAGGCCCGCCAGCTTCCGGCCGCGCAGGCAGTCGCCGAGGAAGCGCGTGGTGTACGGCGCTCCGCACATCCGGTCCAGGTGCGCGCCGGCGTCGGAGCCGCCGAGCAGGACGTCCTCGTGGGTCCAGGTCTGTGCCCGCAGGGCCCAGGACGCCGGGTCGTTGTCGGTCGGCATCGGCCACAGGACCGTACGCAGCCCGTCCGCCGCGCAGATCTCGACCAGACAGGCGAAGGGGTCCAGGCCCCGTTCGGCGGCGATGTCCCGGACGACCCGCCCGGTGAGGCCCTCGTTCGCGGCGCTGTAGGTGTCGCCGACGACGTAGCGCCCGAAGTTCGTCAGCCGCCGGAAGACGCCCGCCTCCTTGGAGTGCGCGTGCGCGAGCAGCTCCGCCCGCACCTGCGGGTCCCGCAGCCGTTCGATCCGTTCCCCCACCGGCAGGCCGAGGACCGGCCCCCACCCCGGGATGAGGTTCAGGGCGCAGAACGTGCCCAGGGACATGTTCATCGGCGTGAGGATCGGCATGGTGAGGGCGACGACCCGGCCGCCGGCCTTGCGGGCCCGCTCGCTCGCCAGGAGCTGGCGGGGCACGCGCTCCGGGACGGCCGCGTCGATGGTGAGGACGTTCCAGTTCAGGGGGCGTCCGGCGGCCGCGCTCATCTCCGCGAACAGGTCGATCTCGGCGTCGCTGAACTGGTCCAGGCAGCCGGCCACGATCGCCTCGATCTGGGTGCCCTCGTGCTCGCCGACGGCCCGGGACAGCGCGAGCAGCTCTTGCGGGAGGGCGTGCCGGGAGGCGACCGGCTGTCCGTCGCCGTCGGAGTGGGTCGACGACTGGGTGGTGGAGAAGCCCCAGGCGCCCGCGTCCATGGCCTCGTGCAGCAGCCGGACGATGGCGGCCAGCTGCTCCTCGTCGGGCTGTCCGCCCACCGCGTCCGGTCCCATCACGTACCGCCGCAGCGCGCAGTGGCCCACCATGAAGCCCGCGTTGACGGCGATCCGGCCCTCCAGCGCGTCGAGGTACTCGCCGAACCCGTGCCAGGTCCAGGGCGCCCCCTCCTCCAGGGCGACCAGGGACATCCCCTCCACCTTGGACATCATGCGGCGGGTGTAGTCGGCGTCCCCGGGACGGTCCGGGTTCAGCGGCGCGAGCGTGAACCCGCAGTTGCCGCCCGTGACCGTCGTCACGCCGTGGTTCAGCGACGGCGTGGCGTAGGGGTCCCAGAACAGCTGGGCGTCGTAGTGCGTGTGCGGGTCGACGAACCCGGGGGCGAGGACCAGCCCGTGCGCGTCCTCGGCGGTCCGCGGCTCCTCGGTGACGGTCCCGACGACGGCGATCCGCCCGTCCCGGATCCCGACGTCGGCGGTGAAGGCGGGCGCGCCGGTCCCGTCCACGACGGTCGCCCTTCTGATGACGTGATCGAGCATGAGGGCCCCTCCTCGGCTCCGATGGGGTGGCGCCCCCCGGGGGGGGCGCGGGGAACTGCGCGACGGGCCACGGCGGACCCGCGGTCGCCGGGCGGCCCGCACCTCTGCGGCGATCACGCGTACGCGGGTCCGCGGCAGCGGCTACGCGCCCTGGCGGAACCGTGTCGTCCGGTGGACGGGGTCCGTGTCGATCTTCGGGATCACGTGCTCACCGATCAGCCGGATCGTCTGGAGCGTCTCCTCCTTCGGCACCCCGACGGGCAGTCCGAAGGACAGCTGGTCGGCCCCCGCCTGCTCCCACCGCTTGCACTGGCGCGTCACCTCGTCCGGGTCCCCGCAGATCAGCAGCTCCTCCTCGACGAGGAGTTCGACGAACTCGGCGTTGTACTCGGGCAGCGTCTCCGGCCAGACCGGGAAGCCCTCGGGCCGCGGGAAGGTGTCGTGGTAGCGGAACACCAGCGACGGCAGGTAGTGCAGGCCGCCCTCGACGGCGATCCGGATGGCCTCGTCGTGGGTCGGCGCGCAGATCGCGGTCGTGGTCACCATGACGTTGTCGTTGACGAAGTCGCCGATCGGCTCGGCGTTCACGACCGCCGTCTTGTACTGCTCCAGCACCCACTCCATGTCGGACACCTTCTGGATGCTGAAGCCGAGCACCCCGAGGCCCTTGCGGGCGGCCATCGCGTACGAGGGCGGCGACCCGGCCGCGTACCACATCGCCGGGTGGGACTTCCCGTACGGCTTCGGCAGGACCTTGCGCGGCGGCAGCTGCCAGTGCTTTCCCTGGAAGCCGGCGTACTCGTCCTGGAGCCACATCTTCGGGAACTCCGCGATGGTCTCCTCCCAGATCTCCTTCGTGAAGTTCATGTCGGTGATGCCGGGGAGGAAGCCGAGGATCTCGTGCGAGCCCGCGCCGCGCCCGCTGCCGAACTCGAAGCGGTTCTCGGTGAGGTGGTCGAGCATGGCGACCTTCTCGGCGACCTTGACCGGATGATTGACCTGGGCGAGCGGGTTGAAGATGCCCGAGCCGAGGTGGATGCGGTCGGTCGCGTGGGCGAGGTAGCCGAGGAAGACGTCGTTGGCGGAGAGGTGCGAGTACTCCTCCAGGAAGTGGTGCTCGGAGGCCCAGGCGTACTTGAAGCCGGACTTGTCCGCCTGGATGACGTACTCGGTCTCCTCCATCAGCGCCTTGTGCTCGGCGAGCGGGTCGGTCTCGCCGCGCTTGCCCACGTATCCCTGTACAAAGAGCCCGAATTCCACGGAGGTTCACCGTCCCGGTTCCTGGATCGCTTGTAACTGACGGACCGTCAGGTTGAGCGGATGCCGCCGACTGTGGCACCGGGTCCCACGATGGTCAATAGCTGACGGTCCATCAGATGCGGGTCAGATGACCGAGACGCCCGCCAGCCAGCCCCCGTCGATCACGAAGGGCTGCCCGGTGATGTAGGAGGAGTCCTGCGAGGTGAGGAAGAGGGCGAGCCGGGCCACCTCGTCCGCGCGGCCGATGCGGCCCAGCGGGACGAGCTTGCGGTACAGGGAGTCGAGGGCGCGCGTCGTCTCCTCGGGGTCGGTGTCCGGGTCCAGCCGGGCCGGATTGGACATCGCGGTGTCGATGGCGCCGGGGCACACCGCGTTGACCCGGATACGGCGGGGGGCCAGCTCCAGGGCGGCGACACGGGTGAGACCGAGTACGGCGTGCTTGGTCGCCGCGTAGGCACCGACCGCCGCCATGCCGGTGAGCCCGGTGTAGGAGGCGGTGTTCACGATCGTGCCGCCGTCGGACAGCTGGGGCGCGACGGTGCGGATCCCCAGGAAACAGCCGACCTGGTTGACCCGCACGACCTGCATGAACTCGTCGAGGGCGGTGTCGACGAGGGCGTTGAAGCGCAGGATGCCGGCGTTGTTGACGAGGCCGTCGAGATGCCCGTGCTCCCGCCGGGCGACGCGGACGGCCTCGGTCCAGTCCTCCTCCGCCCCGACGTCCAGGTGGACGTAGAGCGCGCCGATCTCCTCGGCGACGGCCCGCCCCTGCTCGTCGAGCACATCGGCCACGACGACCTCGGCGCCCTCCTCCCGGAACAGCCGCGCCTCCTGCTCGCCCTGGCCCCGCGCTGCCCCGGTGACGAGGACGACCCGTCCGTCGAGCTTGCCCATACCGACCTCCCTGGCGATCCATGGGACCGGCATCGTAGCGCTGTTTCTGACGGATCGTCAGATGCGTGCGGGGTCAGGAACCGCCGTCCAGCAGGGGTCCCACCTCGGTTCCGAACAGGCCGATCTGATCGATGAGTTCGCCGCGGTCACGGCACCGGAAGCGCACCTGGATCTGGTCGACGCCCATCGCCGCGTAGGCGCGCAGCGACTCGGCGAGGACCTCCGGCGGCCCCGTGAGGGTGCGGCGGCCGACCTCCCAGCCGGGCGCCCCGACGTACAGCGGCTCGGTGATGGCGCCGACGGTGAGGGGTGCGCCGTCACCGCGCAGCCGCCGCAGGGTCTCGATCTGCCCGGGCAGCCGGTCCCTCGGGTCTCCCTGGGGCAGCCAGCCGTCCCCCTTGAGCGCGGCGCGGCGCACAGCGGCCGGCGAGGACCCGCCGACCCACAGCGGAACCCGCTCCTGGGCCGGTCTGGGCCGCTGTCCGAGTCCCTCGAAGTCGAAGGACTTGCCGTGGTGGGCGGGGTACTCGTCGGGGCCCAGCGCGGCCCGCAGCGCGTCGAGCGTCTCGTCCAGGACCGCCCCGCGCCGCTCGAAGTCCACCCCGAGCGTCTCGAACTCCTCGCGGACGTGCCCGGCGCCGACCCCGAGGATCAGCCGGCCGCCGCTGAGGTGGTCGAGGGTGGCGTACTGCTTGGCGGTGAGCAGGGGGTGGCGCAGACCGACGACGGCGACGTGGGCGAGCAGCCGGACGCGCTCGGTCACCGCGGCGAGGTGGGCGAGGGTGGCCACCGGGTCGTACCAGACCGTGCTCATGGCGTCCGCCAGCCGCCGCGGGATCGCCACGTGGTCGCAGGCGGCGACATAGGCGAACCCGGCGCGGTCGGCGGCGCGCGCCACCTCCACCAGGTCGGCGGGCCCCGCGTCCGCCTCCCAGGGCTCGGCGTAGATCGTGGACTGGGACTGCACCGGGAGCTGGATGCCGTAGTCGAGGCTCACCGCGGGCTCCACAGGCCGTCCGGGGTCAGCCCCAGCAGCTCGATGGCGTTGCCCCGTACGATCCGCTCCACCACGTCCGGCGCCAGGTGACCCATCTGCGCCTCGCCGACCTCCCGCGACTTCGGCCAGGTGGAGTCGGAGTGGGGGTAGTCGGTCTCGTAGAGGACGTTCCCGACGCCGACGGAGTCCAGGTTGCGCAGACCGAAGGCGTCGTCGAAGAAGCAGCCGTAGACGTGACCGGCGAACAGCTCGGACGGCGGCCGGTGGACCTTGTCCGCGACGCCGCCCCACCCGCGGTTCTCCTCCCAGACCACGTCGGCGCGCTCCAGGATGTACGGGATCCAGCCGATCTGGCCCTCCGCGTACATCACCTTCAGGTTCGGGAAGCGCTCGAACTTGCCGCTCATCAGCCAGTCGACCATCGAGAAGCAGCAGTTGGCGAAGGTGATCGTCGATCCGACCGCGGGCGGGGCGTCGGCGGAGGTGGAGGGCATCCGGCTGCTGGAGCCGATGTGCATGGCGACCACCGTGCCGGTCTCGTCGCAGGCGGCGAGGAAGGGGTCCCAGTAGTCGGTGTGGACGGAGGGCAGGCCCAGGTGCGGGGGTATCTCGGAGAAGGCGACCGCGCGCACCCCGCGGGCCGCGTTGCGCCGGACCTCCTGCGCCGCCAGCTCGGCGTCCCACAGGGGGATGAGGGTGAGGGGGATCAGCCGGCCGCGGGCTTCGGGGCCGCACCACTCCTCCACCGTCCAGTCGTTGTAGGCGCGCACGCACAGCAGGCCCAGTTCACGGTCGGCCGCCTCGGTGAAGGTCTGGCCGCAAAAGCGCGGGAAGGTGGGGAAGCAGACGGCGGACTGGACGTGGTTGACGTCCATGTCCGCGAGGCGGGACGGGACGTCGTAGGAGCCGGGGCGCATCTGCTCGTAGGTGATGACCTCCAGCTTGATCTCGTCCCGGCTGAAGCCGACGGCGGTGTCCAGGCGGGTGAGGGGGCGCCGCAGGTCCTCGTAGACCCACCAGTCGCCGACGGGCCCCTCGTCGCCGGGTTCGCCCATGACGGGCTTGAAGCGGCCGCCGAGGAAGGACATCTCCTTCAGCGGGGCGCGGACGACCCGGGGGCCGGTGTCGAGGTGCTTCTTCGGGAGGCGGTCCTGCCAGACGGTGGCCGGCTCCACGGTGTGGTCGTCGACGGAGATGATCAGCGGGAGGCTCTCCGTGGCCTCGGCGGTCTCCAGTGCGTTGTCCATGGGGGCACGGTAGCGCCGATCTGACAGATCGTCAGCTATTGGGCGGGGGACGGACCCTGATCTGGTCTGTGCGGATCTGTGCGGATCGCATGGGCGCGACGTGTGGACTCCCCCGCACCGCCGGGGCAGGCTGACGGTTCCGGCATGGACAGGGCAAACTGGGCTCGGAATCGGATGCCTAAAGGGAGCCCTGATGGACGACCGGGCAGGACACCACGCGCCCCGCGTGCCGGAGCAGAGACGCCCCGGCTCCCCCGAGGAGCCGGCGACGTTGCGCTTCGACGTGCTCGGGCCGGTGCGCGCATGTCGCGGCGACGAACGGCTGGCCACCGGTTCGCCGCAGCAACGCGCCCTGCTGGCGGCCCTGTTGCTGCGCGAGGGCCGTACGGCGACCGCCGCCGAGCTGATCGACGCCCTGTGGGGCGACGAACCCCCTTCGCAGGCACTGGCCGCGGTGCGGACCTACGCCTCCCGGCTGCGCAAGGTGCTGGACCCGGGTGTCCTGGTGAGCGAGTCGGGCGGCTACGCGGTGCGGGTGCCGGACGACGGCGCCCTGGACCTGGCCGTGGCGCAGGAGTGGGCGGCGCAGGCGGAGAAGGCACGCGGCGCCGGGGACCTGTCCCGGGCCCGCGAGGTGCTGAACCGCACGCTGGCGCTGTGGGACGGGGAGGCCCTGGCCGGCGTCCCCGGACCGTACGCGGAGGCGCAGCGCGTCCGGCTGGAGGAGTGGCGGCTCGGGCTGCTGGAATCCCGGCTGGACATGGACCTGGAGCAGGGCTGCCACGCGGAGGCGGTCTCCGAACTCACCGCGCTCACCGCGGCCTACCCGCTGCGCGAGCGGCTGCGCGAACTGCTGATGCTGGCGCTGTACCGCAGCGGCCGGCAGGCGGAGGCGCTCGCCGTGTACGCGGACACCCGGCGGCTGCTCGCCGAGGAGCTGGGGGTCGACCCGCGGGCCGGACTGCGCAGCCTCCAGCACCGCATCCTCCAGGCCGACCCGGAGCTGGCGGAGCCGTCGGCGCCCGCCGCGGAACCCGCGATGGTGCGGGTGCGCCCCGCGCAACTGCCCGCCACAGTGCCCGACTTCACCGGCCGGTCCGCGTTCGTGCGGGAGCTGGGCGAGGTGTTGGCGGGAGCCGGCGACGGAGTCTGCGCGGGCGGCCGGGTGATGGCCGTGTCCGCGCTGGCGGGCATCGGGGGCGTGGGCAAGACGACCCTCGCCGTGCACGTGGCGCACCAGGCACGGCCCGCCTTCCCCGACGGTCAGCTGTACGTCGACCTCCAGGGCGCGGGACCGCGGTCGGCGGAGCCGGAGACGGTCCTCGGCTCGTTCCTGCGCGCCCTGGGCACCGCGGACTCGGCGATCCCCGACTCCCTGGAGGAGCGGGCGGCGCTGTACCGCTCGGTGCTGGACGGCCGCCGGGTCCTCGTGCTGCTGGACAACGCCAAGGACGCGGCCCAGATCCGGCCCCTGCTGCCGGGCACCGAGGGCTGCGCGGCGCTGGTCACCTCGCGGGTGCGGATGGTGGACCTGGCGGGCGCGCATCTCGTCGACCTCGACGTGATGTCCCCCGAGGAGGCCCTCGCCCTGTTCACCCGGATCGTCGGCGAGGAGCGGGTGGCGGCGGAGCGCGAGGCGGCGCTGGACGTGGTCGCCGCGTGCGGGTTCCTGCCCCTGGCCATCCGTATCGCCGCCTCCCGGCTCGCCGCGCGCCGCACGTGGACGGTCTCCGTCCTCGCCGCCAAGCTCGCGGACGAACGGCGCAGGCTGGACGAGCTCCAGGCCGGTGACCTGGCGGTGAAGGCCACGTTCGAGCTCGGCTACGGCGCCCTGGAGCCGGCCCAGGCCCGTGCGTTCCGGCTGCTGGGCCTGGCGGACGGCCCGGACATCTCCCTGGCGGCGGCCGCGGCGGTCCTGGACCTGCCGGCGGACGACACCGAGGACCTGCTGGAGTCCCTCGTGGACACCTCCCTGCTGGAGTCCGCCGCCCCCGGCCGCTACCGGTTCCACGACCTGGTCCGGCTCTACGCGCGTGCATGCGCCGACCGGGACGAGGCGCCGCCCAGCGAGCGCGGGGCGGCGCTGTCCCGGCTGCTGGACTTCTACCTGGCCACGGCGGCGGGGGTGTACGCGATCGAGCGCCCGGGGGACCGGACCGTGGTCCACCTGGAGCCCACCTCGTACCGGGGTCTGTCCTTCGGCGAGCGGACGCAGGCCCTCGACTGGCTCTTCGCGGAGGCCCAGTGCCTGCTGGCGTGCGCCCGGCAGCAGCAGGCGGGCAGCGGGCTGCGGCGGGCCGTCGATCTCCTGTGGGCCGCCAAGGATCTGGCGGAGTCGGGAGCCAACGCCAAACAGTACGAACAGGCCGCCACGACCCTGCGGGACGCGGCGCAGGCCGCCGCCGACGTCCGGGCGGAGAGCCGGGCCCGCACGGCGCTGTCCAACGTCCATCTGGCGGCGGGGCGTTACGCCGAGGCGGACGAGGAGGCCCGGCGCGCGATCGAACTCGCCACGGCGGCACAGGACGCGACGCCGGTCAGCTGGGCGGCGACGGACCGGGGGATCATCGCCCTCAACCAGGGGCGCTACGAGGAGGCGGAGCGGCTCCTGACCACGGCGCGGGACGGCTACCGGGCCGACGGCAACCGGCCGGGAGAGGCCAGCGCGCTCTGCAACCTCGCCCAGTTGCACCAGCGCATGAACCGGGCCGAGAGCGCGGTCTCGCTGGCGCAGCAGGGCGTCGAGATCTTCCAGCAGCTCGGTCTCAGCCTGCGTCTCGCCAACGGCCGGTACTCCCTCGGTGTGGCGCTCACCCGCGCCGACCGTCTCGCGGAGGGCCTGGCCCAGCTCACCGACGCCATGATGATCTTCGCGGCCAACCGGCAGCGGCTCTGGGAGGGCACGACCCATCTGCGGATCGCCCAGCTGCACCTGGCGGCCCGCCGGCCCGCGCAGGCCGCCCGGCACGCGGAGCAGTCGCTCGCCATCGGGGTCATCGGCGGTGACCTGATCCGGGGCAGCGTCCTGAACACCCTGGGCAAGAGCCTGCGCGAACTGGGTCAGTCCGACCGGGCGCGCGCCTGCTGGCACGAGGCCCTGCTGCTGCTGGAGAATACGGGCGCTCCCGAGGCCGCCGAGGTGCGCCTGCTGCTGGCCCCCGCGGACGCGTCGTGAGGCCGCCGTCACGGGCGTTCAGCAAACGTTTATGACCGGCCGCCAGAATCGACCCAACGGTCCGTCGCGTCGGGGGGCATGCGGGCCGTGGAGTCCATGGGGGTGGGCTCCGGTTCACGCCTCTGTCCGGCGATACTCGGGGGAATCGCCGGTCAGAGGCGTCTCATTCACTTGAACACCATCACAGGGGAAGCGTGAACATGAGCAGCACCGAGAAGCAGTCGCCGGACATCACCACGCTGGAGAACCACTCGCCCGTACCGCCGGTCCTCAAGGACACGGTGACGCAGGGGCCCACGACGCCGGCCACGTCCACCACGCCGGCCGCTCCCGCCGACGACGAGATCACCACGCTGGAGAACCACTCGCCGGCCCCGCCCGCGCTGGGCCTGGGCGGCGGCAAGTAGGCACAGCACCTGCACCACTCCCGCGGGGACCGGCCGCGGCGGCACGAGGGGAGCCGCCGCGGCCGTGCTGCGTCCGGGGCCGCCCGGTCAGCGGGACCGGAGTGCGCCCTTCACCACCTTGCCGCTCGCGTTGCGCGGGAGTTCCGTCACGAACTCCACGGCCCTGGGCACCTTGTAGTTGGCCATCTCGCGGCGGGCCCAGGCGATCAGGTCGTCGGCCGTGGACAGCGCGCCCGGCCTGCGCACCACGTACGCCTTGCCCACCTCTCCCAGCCGGGGATCGGGGACGCCGATCACCGCCACGTCGGCCACGTCCGGGTGCAGGCCCAGGCGCTGCTCTATCTCCGCCGGGTAGGCGTTGAAGCCGCCGACGATGAACATGTCCTTCAGCCGGTCGGTGATCCGCAGGTTGCCGGCGGCGTCCAGGACACCCACGTCACCCGTGCGCAGCCAGCCGTCCGGGGTGAGCGCCCGTGCGGTGGCCGCCTCGTCCTCGTAGTAGCCGCGCATGACGTTGAAGCCCCGGACCAGGATCTCCCCGGGTTCGCCCGGCTCCGCGTCCACCCGCACCTCGGTGCCGGGGATCGCCCGTCCCGACGTCGAGGCGATGACCGACGGGTCGTCCCCGCGCCGGCACATCGTGACGACGCCGCTGGCCTCCGAGAGGCCGTACGCCGTCAGGACGGTCTCCACGCCCAGTTCGCCCCGCAGCCGCTCGACGAGCCGCAGCGGCACGACCGCCGCGCCGGTCACCACCAGCCGCAGGGCCGACAGGTCGTGCTTGTCCCGTGCCGCGTGGTCCAGCAGCGACTGGTGCAGCGTCGGCGGCCCGGGCAGCACCGACACCCGTTCCGACGCCACGTTCGCGAGGACCGTGTCCACGTTGAACACCGGCTGGGGGATCATCGTCGCGCCCCGCATCAGACAGGCGATCACGCCCGCCTTGTAGCCGAAGGTGTGGAAGAAGGGGTTCACGATCAGATAGCGGTCGCCCTTTCGCAGGCCCGCGAGGTCGGACCACACCTCGTACGCCCGCAGGGTCTGCGCGTGGGTGATCACCGCGCCCTTGGGCCGGCCCGTCGTGCCCGAGGTGAAGACGATGTCCGAGGGCCACTCCCCCGCCACCTCGTCCTCCCGTGCCCGAACCTGCGCGGCCCCGACGCCGTCGCCGCCCGCCAGGAACTCCTTCCAGGTGCGGAAGTCCGCCGGGGCGTCGTCGGAGAGCACCACGACCCGCTCCAGCGCGGGGAGCCCCGGCAGCGGGCCGGTCCCGGCGCCCCGGGCCGCCGCCCGCCGCAGCGACGCCACGTACGACGTCCCCAGGAACGTGCCGGTGACGAAGAGCAGCCGGGCCCCGCTGCGGCGCAGGACGTCCGCCGCCTCGGCGCCCTTGAAGCGGGTGTTCAGGGGGACGAGCACCGCTCCCGCCCCGACCGCGCCCAGGGCCGCGACCATCCAGTCCAGCGAGTTGGGGGCCCAGATCGCCACGCGGTCGCCGGCCCGGACCCCGTGCCCCAGACAGGCCGCCGTGGCGCGTTCGACCCGGGCGCCCAGTTCCGCGTACGAGATCCGGGTGCGGCCCTCCACCACGGCCTCGGTCGCCGCGTACCGCTCGGCCGACCGTCGGACCAGACCGGGGATCGTCCCCCACTCCATGTCACCGCGCATGACCAGCTCCCCACCGGCAGTCATCCCAGTAGCTGACTACCCGTCAGATTAGCGGTAACCTGACGCACTGTCAGCAGCGCAGTCGCCGTGTGGAGGTGCGTGCAGCATGCCCGCAGGGACCGGACTCAAGGACGCCACCGCCATCGTCGGCATCGGCCAGACGCCCTTCGCCAGACACCTCCCCGAGGACGAACGGACCCTCGCCTGCCGGGCCGTGATCGCCGCCCTCGACGACGCCGGGATCGCCCCCGGCGAGGTCGACGCCCTCGCCTCCTACACCATGGAGGAGACGGACGAGGTCGAGCTCGCCAAGGCGGTCGGCTTCGGGGACCTGACGTTCTTCAGCAAGATCGGTTTCGGTGGCGGCGGTTCCTGCGCCACCGTCGCCCACCTCGCCTCCGCCATCGCCTGCGGGCAGGCCACTGTGGGCGTCGCCTGGCGGTCGCGCAAGCGGGGCTCGGGGCCGCGCCCCTGGACCAACACGGCCGTACAGCTGCCCACTCCGGCCCAGTGGACCCGGCCGTTCGGACTGCTGCGGCCCGCCGACGAGATAGCCATGCTCGCCCGCCGCTGGCTCCACGAGTACGGCGCGACCCGCGACCACCTGTTCAACGTCGCCCTCGCCTGCCGCAACCGAGCCAACCAGAACCCCGCCGCCGTGATGTACGAACGCCCCCTCACCCGCGAGATGTACATGTCGTCCCGGTGGATCAGCGAACCCCTGTGCCTGTACGACAACTGCCTGGAGACGGACGGGGCGCTGGCGTGCGTGGTGGTGAGCGCCGAGCGGGCCCGGGACTGCCGCCGCAGGCCCGTCTACGTCCACTCCGCCGCGCAGGGTCTGCCGGCCCAGCACCACGGCATGGTCAACTACTGGAACGACGACCCGCTGACCGGGCCCGCCTGGACGGCCGCCCGGCACCTGTGGAAGCACGCCGACTTCACACCGCCCGATGTCGACGTCGCGCAGATCTACGACGCCTTCACGCCGCTGGTGCCGCTGTCCCTGGAGGGGTACGGGTTCTGCGCCCGGGGCGAGGGAGGCGCGTTCACCGAGGGCGGCGCCCTGGAGACCGGCGGACGGCTGCCCCTGAACACCGGCGGCGGCGGCCTCAGCGAGGCCTACGTCCATGGCTTCAACCTGATCAACGAGGGCGTGAAGCAGCTGCGCGGGACCAGCACCGCCCAGGTACCGGGCGCCGCGACCTGCCTGGTCACCGCCGGTGAGGGTGTCCCCACCTCCGCCCTGCTGCTCAGGAACTGAAAGCCCCGGCACCGGGGCCCGAAGAGACCGCACGAAGAGACCGCGCGAAGAGACCACAGCCCGAGAGCGAGGAGCCGATCCGCGATGCTCACTCCCGTCACCGACTCCGACGGCGCGCCCTTCTGGCGCTACGCCGCCCGGGGCGAACTCCGCGTCCAGGCCTGCGGCGCGTGCGGCGAACCCCGCTTCCCGCCCCGCCCGTGCTGCCCGCACTGCCGGTCCTTCGCCTCCGAGTGGCGGCTGATGTCGGGGCAGGGCCGGATCTGGTCCTGGGTCGTCCCGCACCCGCCCCTGCTCCCCGACTACGCGGCGCTGGCCCCTTACAACGTGATCCTCGTCGAGCTCGCCGAGGCGCCCCGCATCCGGCTGGTCGGCAACCTGGTGAGCGCGCCGGGCGCGGCCCTGGACTCCTTTCCCCCCGACCGGATCCGGATCGGCGCGCGCGTGCGGGCCGTGTTCACCGGCGACGGGCTCGTGCAGTGGGTCCTGGAGCGGCCGTGAGCGTAGGCCTCGGCACCGACAAGGACACCGGCGTCGCCGTCGTCACCCTCGACCGGCCGGCCCGGCTCAACGCCATCGACCTGGAGACGGTGCGTGACCTGAAGGACACCTGGCGGCAGTTGCGCTTCGACGACGACGTGCGGGCCGTCGTCCTCACCGGGTCCGGACAGCGGGCGTTCAGCACCGGCCTCGACCGGGACGCCGTCGTGCCGCAGCCCGGGTCCCCCTTCATGCAGGACGATCCGCTGCTCACCGTCGGGCCGAAGGCGAACGACCTGTGGAAGCCGGTCGTCGCCGCCGTGGAGGGGATGGCGTGCGGGGGCGCCTTCTACCTCCTCGGGGAGTGCGAGTTCATCGTGGCCGGCGCCGACGCCGTGTTCTTCGACCCGCACACCGCCTACGGGATGGTCAGCGCCTACGAGTCGGTGCTGCTGGCGCAGCGGATGCCGTACGGGGAGGCCGCGCGGCTGATGCTGATGGGCACGGCGGAACGGATCTCCGCGCGCCGCGCCCACGAGGTCGGGTTCGTCTCCGAGCTCACCGACACCGGCGCGGCCCTGTCCGCCGCCGTCGCCTGCGCCACCGTGATCGCCGGGTATCCCCCGGCCGGTGTCCAGGGCACCGTGCGGGCGCTGTGGTCGGCGAAGGAGGCGGCCCGCACGATGGGCTTCGCCCAGGCCCCGCACCTCATCTCCCTGGGCAACCTGCCGAGCGAGGAGCAGACCCGGCTGTTCACCACCCGATCGGCCGCCCGGCCCCGCGTGCGCTGAGCCGTTCAGGTGGCCGGGGCGTAGGGCTCGGGGTCGCAGTGGTCGGCCTTCGCCGCGGCGGCCGGGCCGGAGAGGGCCACCTGTACGGTCGCCGTGTCGTTGCCGCCGACGTATTCGTCCGTGCTCCGCCGCTCCACCGTGCGGGAACCGGCGTCGAGGAAGTCGACCGTGACGGTGAAGTAGGCGCCGGCCGGGCCGGGATTGGTGACCTCCACCGTGGCGTACGCCTCGCCCGGCGTCGCGCAGGTGATCAGCTCCACCGAGGCGTCCCGCCGCGTGGTGGACGTGCTCGAGGAGCCGCCGCCGGAGGTGCCCCCCGTCACGTCGTCATCGTCGTCGTAGTCGTGGTAGGTGCTCCCCGACGAGCCGCCGGACGTCGAACCCGACGACGACGAGCTGTCGTGGTCCTGGCCCGAGCTGCTGCACCCGCCTCCGCCACCGCTGTGACGGCTGCCGTGGCCCCTGCTCGTCGAGAAACCGGTCAGCGCCAGCGCGACGAACACGGTCACGGCCGTGAATTTGAGTGTGTGCCCCCGTCGATCCATACCGACACCCTAGGCACGACCTGTCACGACCATGTCACCGCGTGGCGACCGGCCGGTCCCCGGCGTAGCGTCTGCGGTGACGGCCGCCGTCCGGCTCCCTTCCGTGCACCCGGCACGACGGCCGTCCCGGGCCGTCAGCCGCACGGCCGCCGGATCGGCGGCACGGATCAGGCCGTTCTCGCCGTGCCCGTGCCCTTCTCCGCGTCCAGCGCGTAGACACAGCGGTCCTTGCTGGACGCGTACACCACACCGTCGCGGACCAGCGGGGAGCCGGTGATCTCGCCGCCGGTCGCCAGCTTCCAGCGCAGCCTGCCGTCGTCGGCCTTCAGCGTGTACAGCAGGTGGTCCGTCGAACCGAAGTGGATACGCCCCTCGGCGACCGCCGGGGCGCCCACGATGTCGCCACCCGCCTGGAAGCGCCACTTCGGCGTGCCGGTGACCGCGTCCAGGGTGTAGAGCCCCTTGCCGCTGCCCACGTGCACATGCCCGGCCGCCACCAGCACCGGGTCGACGGAGGAGCGGGCCTCCGTGGCGATGCGCCAGCGGTCGCGCCCGTCGGTGGCGTCGATGGCGTACACGGTGCCGAGGTAGTCGGCGAGGTAGACGCCACCGCCGGTCACCGCGGGGCCGGGGACGAAGGCCGGCGGGGACAGGAACACCGCCGGCGCCTCGAAGTGCCAGCGCACCATGCCGCTCGCGATGTCGACGGCGAGGACCCGGGTGCCGGCGGCGAGGTAGACGTAGCCGTCGGAGGCGGGGGTGACACGGACCGGGACGCCGCCGCAGGAGGCCGTGTCGCCGATCGGGTACGACCAGCGCTCCTCGCCCGTGCGGGCGTCCAGGGCTCTGAGCCGGGCGTCCTGCCACACGAAGACCGTGCCCTCGTGCAGGGCGGGTCCGGCCTCCGGGGACTCGAAGTCGGTCTGGCAGCCGCTGATCTCCCACAGCTTCTGCCCGGTCGAGGCCTCCCAGGCCTGGACGCCGCCGCCGCGCGTGGCGGTGACGACCGTGCCCCGGTCCGCCTTCAGCGCGTAGACCCAGGCGTCCGTGGACAGCCGCCACAGGTCGGCGCCCTCGCGGGCGTCCAGGGCGAACAGGGTGGGGCCGTCGGAGGCGTGCACCCGGCCGTCCGCGACCGCCATCGACCAGGCCACGTCCCGCGTCTTGAAGCGGCGCCGGCCGGTGGCCACGTCCAGGGCGTGCACCTCGAAGGAGGTGACGTAGACGAGGTCCCCGGCAACGGACGGCGTACCCCACACATCGTTCGACATGCGAAAACGCCAGGGCCGCCAGCCCGCCGGGGTGTCCGGGGGGCCGCTCTGGGTGGCCGGCAGGGCGGTGTCGGCGCCGTTGACGCCGGGGGTCGGGCGGGACCAGCTGGCGACCAGGCCGGGCTCGGCCACCGGCGCCTTCACGGCGGCCGTGGCGCGGACGTCGGCGACGCGCGGGCCGGGCCCGATCGGCACGGCCGCGCCCGCCAGCCGGACCGGACCGGTGTCGGGGGCGCCGACGGCGATCGGGGCCGGCCGGGTGAGCACCACGGGGGCGTGCGACGGCGGGGGCGGAACGGCCGGTACGGCGGGACGGGCCATGCCCACGCCACCGCCGCCGCTGCGGGGGCTCGGCGGAGCCGGTTTCGCCGGGCGGCCGCCGCGGCGGGTCTCGATGAGGGTGACCGCCTTCTCGGGCAGCCAGGCCGACGCCGTTCCGCTGTCGTCGGAGCCGGAGCCGAAGAGGTGGGGGGCGAGCTGGGCCTGGAGGTCGGCCGGGTTCGGGCGGGCCGTGGCCTCCATCTGCATACAGGACTCGATGAGCGGGCGCAGCTCGTCGGGCAGACCCTCCAGGTCCGGGCCCTCGCGCAGCAGCATGAAGACCGTCTCGACCGGGTTGGCGCCGTGGAAGGGGGGATGGCCGGTGGCGGCGAAGACGAGCATCGAGCCGAGCGAGAAGACGTCGCTCGCGCCGGTCACGCTGCGTGAGTCCTTGGCCTGCTCGGGGGACATGTAGGCGGGAGTGCCGACGGCCACGTTGGTCATCGTCAGACGGGTGTTCGAAACACCGGAGGCGATACCGAAGTCGATCACCCGGGGCCCGTCCTCGACGACGAGCACGTTGGACGGCTTCAGGTCACGGTGGACCAGCCCGGCGCCGTGGATCGACTGGAGCGCCTCGGCGACACCCGCCGCGAGCCAGCGCACGGCCTGGGCCGGCATGGGCCCGCAGTCGTTCACTATTTCCTCGAGGGAGGGCGCGGGCACGTAGGCGGTGGCCAGCCAGGGCACGGCGGCACGGGGATCGGCGTCGACGACGGCGGCCGTGTAGAAGCCGGAGACCGCGCGGGCCGCCTCCACCTCGCGCGTGAAACGCACCCGGAAGAGCTGGTCCTCGGCGAGCTCGGTCCGGACCGTCTTGATCGCCACGCGCCGACCCGAGGCCGAGCGGGCCAGGTAGACCAGCCCCATGCCGCCGGCACCCAGCCGTCCCAGCACCTCGAACGGCCCGATCCGCCGCGGATCGTGCTGCGTCAGCTGATCCACCACTTGCCTGCCACCTCCCCGTACGAACCGCGTCACCCACTTGTGTACACGGCCCCGTGCAGCGTCTCACCCACCGCACCGCCATGGCGGCACGCACCCTGATTCTTCCTGGCCGGGCGGCCGGTTGCGAACCCGGGGGCAATCGGGGTGTCTCATCTCATATCCGCGTATAAAGCCCTGCTCAGCGCTCGAGAAGCGCGAACGACGCCCCTTGATTGTCCGTGACGACGGCCACAGTTCCGTACGACGCGGTGAACGGACCCGCCTGCACCCGGCCCCCGAGCCGGCTCACCGAGCCGAGCGCGCTCTCGCAGTCCGCCACCCCGAAGTGGACGAGGAAGTGCGGCGGCATGACGTCCGGGAAGACGTCCCCGACCGGGGCCCGGCCGAAGTCGGGCTCGGCGCCGGGCCCGAACAGCGCCTCGTGGAAGAGATGGCCGTAGAAGGTGTTGGCGGCCTCGGTGTCGCGGGCGTAGAGCTGCGCCCAGGCGAAGGCGCCGGGCTCGTGCCGTACGCCGAAACCGGGATGGCCGGCCGGCTGCCACAGACCGAAGACCGCGCCCTCGGGATCGGCGGCCAGGGCCGCGGTGCCCGCCCCGTCCACCGGCAGCGGCGCCATCACCACCTGTCCGCCCGCCCGCTGGATACGGCGGGCGGTGGTCTGCGCGTCCGGGGTCGCGAAGTACACCGTCCACACGGTGGGCATCCGGCCGTCCGTCTTGTGGGCCAGCGCCGCCACCGGCGCCCCCGCCAGCCGGGCCCATACGGAGGAGCCGTACGCCGCCTCGAAGTCCCACCCGAAGAGCTCACCGTAGAACCGCTTGCCCGCGTCCACGTCAGGAAGCTGGGCGTCCACCCAGCAGGGGACGCCCTCTGCGTACACCGATGCCCTGTTTTCGGCCATGCAGCCAACGTAACGGCGGTTCACGCAAGCCGCAGACCAGGCACACCCGCCTCCGCACCCCCACGCACCCCATTTGCAGTCGGCCGAATAGCGCTCCGATCACCCCTCGGTAAGCTGACGGCATGACAGGACAAGTGCGTACCGTCGACGGCCGCGTGGCCGGTCGGCGCGGGCAGGCGACGCGGCAGAAGCTGCTCGACTGCCTCAGCGAGATGCTCAGCTCCTCTCCTTACCGGGACGTCAAGGTCATCGATGTCGCCCGGAAGGCGGGCACTTCGCCCGCGACCTTCTACCAGTACTTCCCGGACGTCGAGGGCGCGGTACTGGAGATCGCCGAGCAAATGGCAGCCGAGGGCGCCGAGTTGACCGGTCTGGTCGCCGGACGGTCCTGGGTCGGCAAGGCGGGCTGGCAGACGGCGCAGGAACTCGTCGACGGCTTCCTGGAGTTCTGGCGGAAGAACGACGCGATCCTGCGGGTGGTCGACCTCGGCGCGGCGGAGGGGGACAAGCGCTTCTACAAACTCCGCATGAAGATCCTCAACTCGGTGAACAACTCCCTGTCGGACGCGGTCGCGGAGTTGCAGTCCAAGGGGCGGGTCGACAAGGACGTGAACCCGGCCGCGGTCGCCGGCGCGCTCGTCGCGATGCTCGCGGCGGTCGCCTCGCACCAGAAGGGATTCCAGACGTGGGGCGTCAAGCAGGCTGAACTCAAGCCGAACCTGGCACTGTTGGTACACCTGGGCATCACCGGCAAGAAGCCGACGAAGTAGCCCGGCCCCCGTGCCCTTACGGCCAAGTCCTGTCTGTCAGGCGGCAGCTCACCCGTGAGCTGCCGCCTGCCGCGCTGTCGGCCTCACGCGGGCAGCGCACGGTCCTTCACCACGTGCTTCATCACCAGCGTCGACGTCAGCCGCTGCACCCCCGGCAGGGTCGCGAGGCGCTCGTCGTACAGCCGCTGGAAGGCCGCGAGGTCGGCGGTGGCCACCCGCAGCAGGTAGTCGGGCTCCCCGAAGAGCCGCTGGGCGTCCAGGACGTGCTCCACCTCGCCCACCGCCCGCTCGAACCCGGCGACCGTGTCCCGGTCCTCCTGCCGCATCGAGACGAAGACCAGTGCCTCGAAGTTCAGCCCGACGGCGGCCGGCTCGACGACCGCCCGGTAGCCGCTGATCGCCCCGGACCGCTCCAGCTCACGCAGCCGCCGGTGGCAGGGCGAGACGCTCAGCCGCACCCGTGCGGCCAGCTCGGTGACGGTCAGCCGCCCGTCCTGCTGCAACTCGGCAAGAATCTTCCGGTCCATGTCGTCCATGGGGTGGATCTTCCCCCGGATCGGCGCATATCGCGAAAACTTCGGGAACACTTTCGGCCGCAACGCGCCTAATGTCCCCGGTATGGACTCGGGAACGCTGATTTCTTTCCTCGCCGTGGACCTGCTGCTGGTCTGCGTGCCGGGCGCCGACTGGGCGTACGTGATCTCCGCCGGGCTGCGCGGCCGTTCGGTGGGCGCGGCGGTCGGCGGCCTGGTGAGCGGGTACGCCCTGCACACGGCGCTGGCCGCGGCGGGCCTGGCGGTGCTGGTCGCGGGCTCACCGGCGCTGCTGACCGGGCTGACGGTGGCGGGCGCCGCGTACCTGGTGTGGCTGGGCTGGGCGGTGCTGCGGCGGCCGGGGACACCCGGCGCGGGCGAGGAGATCACCGGGGGCGGCGCGCGGGTGTTCCTGCGCGGGGCGGCGATCAGCGGCCTGAACCCCAAGGGGCTGCTGCTCTACCTCTCGGTCCTGCCGCAGTTCCTGGACCGGGGAGCCGACCGGCTGCCCGTGGCGGCGCAGACGACCGTGCTCGGCCTGCTGCACATGGCGTGCTGCGCCGCCGTCTACCTGGCGGTGGGCGTCCTGGCCCGCAGGCTGCTGGGCGCCCGCCCGGCGGCGGCCCGCGCGGTCTCCCGCACGTCCGGCGCGGCAATGCTGGGCATCGGCGCCTTCCTGCTGCTCCAGCACGCGTTCTGACCTCTCCCGCGCGCCCCGGCCGACCCCGCAAACCCGGTGCCCGTCAGCTCCGGGGAGTGAGCCGGAACAGCCGGATCTGCCGTTCCACCCGGTCCTGATAGGTCGCGTACGGCGGCCAGAACGCCAGCAGCGCCTTCCAGACGGCCGCCCGCTCCTCCCCGGTCAGCAGCACGGCCGTCACCGGGACGTCCCGGCCCTTCCAGCTGATCTCGGCGTCGGGCCGGGCGAGAAGGTTGCCGGTCCAGGCGGGATGACCGGTACGGCCGAAGTTGGAGCCGACCAGGATCCAGCTGCCGCCGCCCTCCTCGGGCATGCAGGCCAGCGGCGCACGGCGCGGCAGCCCGCTCCTGGCGCCGGTGGACGTCAGGATCACGCCCGGCAGCATCTGGGCGCTGAGCAGTACCTTCCCCCGGGTGAGGCGGTGGACGGCCCGGTCGAGAGCGGGGATCACATGCGGCGCGACCTTCGCGAAAGCCCGGGTCGAGGACACCTTCTGCACCAGCCGGACACCGATCACGCCGGCACCTCCGTCCGCTCGAAGAGGCGGGCCTCCCCGGCCGCGTGGGCCCGCAGCCGGTGCACGGGCCCGAAGAGCAGCTCGTCGCCCGCGGCCCGCTTGAAGTACAGGTGGGCCTCGTGCTCCCAGGTGAAGCCGATGCCGCCGTGCAGCTGGATGCCCTCGGCGGCGGCGCACCGCAGCGCCTGGAGCGCCTGGGCGAGCGCGAGCCCGCCGGCCCGCTCGCGGGGACGGTCCGGGGCATCGGCGCCGCCGCCCGGGCCGCCCGCCGTCCAGGCGGCGTAGTACGCGGCGGAGCGGGCCGCCTGAAGGCGTACGTAGACGTCGGCCAGCCGGTGCTGGACCGCCTGGAAGGATCCGATCAGCCGCCCGAACTGCCGCCGCTGCCCCAGGTACTCGACGGTCCGCTCCAGCGCGCGGTCGCCGGCGCCGACCGCCTCGCAGGCGAGGAAGGCCGCGGCGCACTCGCCGACGCGGGCGAGTGCCGCCGGGACGTCCGCTTCCTCGCCGTCACTGCCGCCCCCGCCCCCGAGCAGCTCGGCCCGCACGTCCCGCAGCTGGAGCCGGGCCTGCGCACGGGTCGCGTCCAGGGAGGTCTGCCGGGTCCTGACGAGTCCGGTGGCACCCCCCGCCACGAGGAACAGCAGGGTGCGCGACCGCACGTACCCGCCGGTGTGCGCGGGCACGACCAGCACACCGGCGCTGTGCCCGTCGAGCACCTGGACCACCTCCCCGTAGAGCCGCCAGTCACCCTGGACCCGCCGGGCCTGGACCCCGCCCGCGCGTCCTCCGCCGGCCCAGTCGCCGTCCGGCGGGCCGGTGAGGGCGAGGGCGGTGGCGAGGGCGGGGCCGGGGACGGCGAGGGCGGCGGTCAGGGCGCCGTCGCAGATCCGGGGCAGCAGGGCGGAGCGCTGGGCGCCGGTGCCGAGGGCGAGGACCAGCGGCGCGGCGAGGACCGAGGTCGCGAGGAGCGGGGAGGGGGCGAGCGCCCGGCCGCTCTCCTCGGCGGCGAGGGCGAGGTCGGTGGGCGAGCAGCCGACACCGCCGTACTCCTCGGGGAGCGCGAGGCCGGGCAGCCCGAGCTGCTCGGCGAGGGCGGTCCACAGGGTGCGGTCGTGGCCGCCGGGAAGGTCCAGGGCGGCGCGGAGCTCCTCGGGGCCGCAGCGTTTGTGGAGCAGTTCGCGCAACGTGCGGCGGATCCCGTCCTGCTCGGCGGTGAAGCCGGGGTCCATGGCCACCCCTCTCATCCTGATCTGACGGTCCGTCATATTAGGGCGGGGGGGCCGGGATGCCCAGAGCGGCGGCACCTGTCCGGAGGGGCAGAATCTGATGTACCGTCAGATCCATGGCAGCCGCGTCCGTCTCCGCTTCCGCGTCCCCGTCCGGTCGCCGCAAAGTGGCCGTGGTCGGCGTCGCCCTCTCCGACTGCGGGCGGGTGGACGACGTCACCCCCTACGCCCTGCACGCCCAGGCGGCACGACGGGCCCTGGCGGACGCCGGGCTCGACCGGTCGCGGGTGGACGGATTCGCCTCCGCCGGGCTCGGCACCCTGGCCCCCGTCGAGGTGGCGGACCACCTGGGTCTGCGGCCCGACTGGGTCGACTCCACCTCCGTAGGCGGCGCGACCTGGGAAGTCATGGCGGCGCACGCGGCCGACGCGATCGCCGCCGGGCACGCGAACGCCGTCCTGCTGGCGTACGGCGCCACGCCCCGGGCGGACATCCGGGCCGGCCGGCGCTCCGGCACCTTCGCCTTCGGCGGCGGGGGCCCGCTCCAGTTCGAGGTCCCCTACGGCCACACCCTGATCGCCAAGTACGCGATGGCCGCCCGCCGGCACATGCTCCAGTACGGCACGACGATCGAGCAGCTCGCCGAGGTGGCGGTCCAGGCACGGGCGAACGCGGCCCTGAACCCCGAGGCGGTGTTCCGCGACCCGGTGACCGTGGACGACGTCCTGTCCGGCCCGATGATCGCCGACCCGTTCACCAGACTGCACTGCTGTCTGCGCTCCGACGGCGGCGCGGCGGTGCTCCTCGCGGCCGAGGAGTACGCGCGGGACTGCCGTACGGCGCCGGTGTGGATCCTCGGGACGGGGGAGCACGTCTCGCACGCGGCGCTGTCCGGGTGGGACGACTTCACGGTCTCCCCGGCGGCGGTCAGCGGCAGGCTGGCGTTCGCGCGGGCGGGGCTGGATCCGCGGGAGATGGACTTCGCCCAGATCTACGACGCCTTCACCTACATGACGCTGGTGACCCTGGAGGACCTGGGTTTCTGTGCGAAGGGCGAGGGCGGCGCGTTCGTGGAGAAGGGGCGGCTGACGCTGTCGGGGGCGCTGCCCGTGAACACGGACGGCGGCGGCCTGTCGGCCCAGCATCCCGGGATGCGCGGGCTGTTCCTGCTGGTGGAGGCGGTGCGCCAGCTGCGGGGCGAGGCCGGACCACGACAGGTGCGCCGAGCGGACGGGGACCTGCCCCGCCTGGGCGTCGCCTCCGGGACCGGCGGCTGGTTCTGCTCCTCGGGCACGGTGGTGCTGGGACGGGAGTGAACCGTCCCGCCCCTTCGGGCGGAAGGCCTGCCGACGGCGGTTCCGTCCGCCTCGCCGACGGCGGCGTCCTCTACGGGCCGGGCGGGCCGTCCCGGCGGGCGGGCTTCCCGCCGGGCCTCGCGGCGAACGGACGCGGCGCGCCGTACGTACAGGTGGGCGGGCGCGGGCGGATCCCTGCCGACGGCGGCAACCTTTTCCGCTCCGGCGGCCACTGACCGGTCGACAGCTTCGCAGGACGTGCTCACCGAACCGCAGAAGGATCCCGCCGTGGCAACCTCTTCGCACCGCCGGTCCCGCCCCGAGCGGGGCTCCCGCCGCGTCCCCGTCGTCACGGTGGTCGCCGTGGCGGCCGTCGCCCTCGTCGTGTCCCTGGTCATGGCCTTCCGCCCGGACGGCGGAGCCCGCACCGGGGCCGAGGGCGGGGCGGCCGCGGTCGCACCCGTCGCCGGGGCCGGAGCGAGCGCTTCGCCGGCGGCGAGCGCGACCACGGGGCCGTCCGCGACGCCGTCGCTCTCGCCCTCGCCGAAGCCCTCCACTGCGTCCCCGGGCGCGACGGCCCGCGAAACGGCCACCACGGCCGCCGGCGCGGGCGCCGCGGCGGCTTCACCCGGCGGCCGTCGGGCCGCGCCCGTCGCGCGGGCCGCGTCCGGGCCGGCACCGGCGGCCGGGCGGATCCGGCCCGGCACGGCCTATCAGGGGGTCGCCACCTCCTACGACATCGGCGACGGCGACGGCGCCTGCTCGTACGGCCCGACCTCGGACGTCATGACGGCGGCGATGAACACCGCCGACTACGAGACGGCCAAGGCGTGCGGCGCCTACGTGCTCGTGCGGGCCGGGAACGGCGCCTCGGTCACGGTCCGCATCACCAACGAGTGCCCGGCGCCCTGCGAGGCGGGTCAGCTCGACCTCAGCAGGCAGGCCTTCGCCCGGCTCGCCGCCCTCTCGGCGGGCCGGATCCCGGTCACCTGGAGCCTGCTGAGCCCGAGCACGTCCGACACGGTCTCGATCCGCTACAAGACCGGCTCCACCCAGTACTGGTGCGGGATCCAGGCGATCGGGCACCGCAACCCGCTGGCCCTGCTGGAGGTCCGCACGAGCGCGGGCTGGACCCGGCTGGCCCGCACCGGATACAACTACTTCCTCTCCGAGCAGGGCGCCGGCTGCGGCGGCCCGATCCGGCTCACCGACATCTACGGGGAGCGGCTCACGGTCGAGGGGATCGCCGTCCGGGCGAACGCGGTCCAGGGGACGACGGTCCAGTTCGCCCGGCACTGACCCATACTCGCCGCATGACCACGGATCTTCATGAACTGCTGAGGTCGCTGCGGGTGTGGGACCCGGCGGTGACCGCGCTGCCGCCGTTCACCGCCGGTTCGGCGCCCGCCGACCCGCTGTCCCTGTTCACCGGCTGGTTCGCGGAGGTGGTGGCGGCGGGCGAGCGGGAGCCGCACACGATGACCCTCGCCACCGCCGGCGAGGACGGCCTCCCGGACGCCCGCGTCGTGATGCTGCACGGCGCCGACGCCGACGGCTGGGCCTTCGCGACGCACGCCACCAGCCGGAAGGGACGCCAGCTCGCCGCCCGCCCGTACGCGGCCCTGACCTTCTACTGGCCGGTCCTGGGCCGGCAGGTCCGGGTGCGCGGCCCGGTCACGTCTGCGCCCTCCGAGGAGGCCCAGGCCGATCTGCACGCCCGCTCGACGGGCGCCCTGGCGGCCGCGCTGACCGGGCGGCAGAGCGAGGTCCTGGACTCGGCCGAGGAGCTGGCGCGGGTGTCCGAGGCCTCCTGGGAGCAGGCCCGCCGCGACCCGACGGCCAGGTCCGCGACCTGGACGCTGTACCGGCTGCGCCCGGACGAGGTGGAGTTCTTCCAGGGGGACGGCGCCCGCCGCCACGTACGGCTGCGGTACAGCCGCGCGGACGGCGACTGGACCAGGGAACAGCTCTGGCCCTGAGGTCCCGCGCAGCGGGGCGGTGCGCGCAGGCCGGCGCACGCGGGGCGGTGGACGCGGGCCGGGGCGGGCGGCGGGGTGTCCGCCGTCAGCCCGGGATGCGGCCCGGGTCCGCCGCCCCCTAGTCCGGGCGCGCCCGGGACCACCGCGGGTCGGGGGCCGGCTCCGGATCCGTCGCGAGGCGGGCGTGCAGGTGGACGTCCCGGAAGGCGTCACGGCGGTCCGCCTCCCACATCGCCCCGCGCAGCGTCCCCTCGTAGCGGAACCCGCAGCGCTCGGCGATCCGGCAGGAGGCGTCGTGGCCGAGCGCGTGGCCCAGCTCCAGCCGGTGCAGACCCACCTCGTCGAACGCCCACCGGGAGGCGAGCAGCAGCGAGCGGGTGGCGACGTGCCGGCCCCGCGCCTCGGGCAGGATCCAGTAGCCCACCCTGGCGAAGCTCAGCACGCGGTCGATCATGTTGACGCCGACCTGGCCGAGCACGGTGCCGTCGGCCGCGTCCGTGACACAGAACGCCACGGCGCGCCCCGCGGCCGCGTCCTCGCGCCTGCCCTCCAGGGACACCCGGGCGCCCGCGGTGTCAGTGATCGCCCGCAGGGGGGTGTTCCAGCGCCGGAACTCCGGGTCCAGGTACCCGCGCAGCCAGGCGTCCACGTCGGCGGCGGAGTCGGGGTCCCAGGCCCGCAGGGTCAGTCCGTGGCCGTGGAGACCGGTGGCGAGGGGGGCCGGGCGGGGCTCGCGCATGTCGGTCATCCGGCCATTGAACACCGCCGTTCTTTCAGGGCGCGGGCCGGGACGTCCTGACCGCGCGGAACACCGGCACCCCGTCCCGGAAGGCCACCGCCAGCTCCATTCCCCTGGCCGGCTCGCCCTCCCCCACGAACTCGGTGGACATCCGCGGCCCCTCCGCCAGGTCCACCACCGCGGCGACGTAGGGGGTGCGCTCCCCGAAGGGCGGCAGGTCGTTGCGGTGGACGACGGACCACGTGTACAGGGTGGCCAGGCCGCTCGCCTCCTCCCAGGTGACGTCCTCGCTCCAGCAGTGCGGGCAGAACTCCCTGGGGTAGTGGTGGGCCCGCGCGCAGGCCCCGCAGCGCCGGATCAGCAGCCTGCCCGCGGCGGCCGCGTCCCAGTACGCGCGCGTGAAGGAGTCGGCCTCGGGGACGTCGTGACGGTTGCCCGGTTCCATGGATCTGACGGTACGTCAGGCAGCTGTTCCCGGGAACCCCGCGCCCGCCCGGCGCGGAGATCCTGTGACCCGGCCGTGAAGCTGTGCGTCCCCCCTGAATGTCCGGCAGATTGTTGACGATTTTGTCGGCCGCGTCCTACGTTCGCCTTCGCAAGCCCGGACAGCACACGGTCACCGTCCCGTCGGTGACCCTCCCCCACCCGGCTCCTGGAGAGGCAGCATCGTGAAGCACAGGGCAGTCAAGCGCAGGTCGGTCGTCCTGGGACTCGGCGCCACCGCGGGCGTCGCGGCGGCGGGCGGCCTCGCCCTGAGCGCCCGGGCGGCCGGCCGTACGCAGGCATCCCCGTCGTCCGCCTCCGGCTCCCTGGTGTTCGACCCGGACGGCTACACGGAGCTGACGACGACCGTCACCGACACGGCCGGCACCGAGCACCAGGTCACGTACCACTTCTGGAAGGCGATCACCTACGTCGCCAAGCCGGTCGACGCGAAGTACCAGAGCCTGAACGTCAGCGTGCCGGTCGAGATCGACGGCGTGGCGGTGGACGCGAGCGACGCGCCGATCCTGCTCGCGAACACCGTCGGCGGCTACATGCCGTCCACGGTCACGGAGGCCACCGGTGTCGGCGCGTCCGGCGGCCCCGTCGGCGGCGGGGGCGGCGCGGGCGGCGGCACCGCCTCCACCGGGCCCGCGCCGAGCGCCTCGGCCTCCGCGCCCGGCGCCAACGGCAACACCAACGCCAACGGCGGGGCCCTGAACACCAACCAGTACCTGGCCCTGGGCGCCGGCTACGTCGTCGTCGAGCCCGGCGCCCGCGGCCGCACCCTGGTGAACTCCGCCGGTGAGTACTACGGCGTCGCGCCCACCGTGATCGTCGACCTCAAGGCCGCCGTGCGGTACATCCGGGCCAACAAGGGCCGCATCCCGGGCGACACCGACCGGATCGTGTCCGCCGGCACCAGCGCGGGCGGCGCCGTGTCCGCCCTGCTCGGCGCCTCCGGCGACAGCCCCCTCTACGACCGGTACCTGGAGGAGCTCGGCGCGGCCGACGCCTCCGACGCCGTCTTCGCGGCCGGCGCGTGGTGCCCGATCACCGACCTCGAGCACGCCGACGGCGCCTACGAGTGGAACTGGGGGGCCAACGCCCTCACCACCGGCAAGCAGGTCGACGCGGCGGTGTCGAAGGCGCTCACGGCGCAGTTCGCGCAGTACCAGGCCGGGCTGAAGCTGAAGGGCCTGAACGGCTTCGGCCCGCTCAACGCCCGCAACTACGACGCCTACCTGGTCCGGCAGTACCTGGAGCCGTCGGCCACCACCTACCTCGCGGCCCTCTCCGACACCGCCCGCGCGACGTACCTCGCCGCCAACACCTTCATCACCTGGGAGAACGGCAAGGCGTCCTTCTCGTGGGCCGACTTCCTCACCCATGTCGGCGCCCGCAAGAAGACCGCCCCGGCGTTCGACGCCTTCGACCTGTCGACGGGCGAGAACAACGAGTTCGGCACGGGCACGACCGCGGCCCGCCACTTCACGCAGTACGGCCTCGACAACGACACCACCGGGCTCACCGCCAAGCGCCTCGACGGCGACATCCCCGAGCTGCTGCGGCTGATGAACCCGATGCACTTCCTCACCGGCAAGCCCAACGCGGGCCGCAGCAGGCACTGGTGGATCCGCCTGGGCACCAAGGACTCCGACACCTCGCTGACCGTCTCCGCCAACCTCGCCGCCGCCGCGGACGGCCTCGGCGACCGGGTCGACCACCTCTACTACTGGGACCAGGGCCACGGCGCCAACACCGACCCGGGCGACTTCATCGCGTGGATCGCCGAGGTCACGGGCCGCCGGGGCAAGGCCGGCGGCAAGTAGCCCCCCGCCTCCCGGCCCGCCCGGGAGGCCCCCGGACGCGGTGGCGCCGGTTTCCCGTCATAGACATCGACGCCGTCCGCACACGACGCCCGGCCCGAGCGCACCTGGGCCGGGCGTCGCCTCTCCTCCCGCCGGTCCACCACCGGATCCGCACCGGTCCGCCCCGCGCGCCCACGACCGAGTGGCCTACGTCACCGGTCCCACCCGCTCTTCCCCCACGCGTGATCGATCCGCAACCAATTCCGGTCTTGACCGAGACCCATCAACGGTGTGCGTGATTACGCTCGCGCTCATGGAAGACTCCGCACCGCGCCCGGCCCCCCAGGCGATCACCACCGCGAACCCGGCCGACCGCCCCGTGTACGTCATCGGCGGCGGACCCGGCGGGCTCGCCACCGCGTACGCGCTGCGTGCCCAGGGCGTACGTGCCGTCGTCGTGGAGAAGGCCGACGGGGTGGGCGCGTCCTGGCGGCGCCACTACGACCGGCTGCATCTGCACACCACCCGGCGGCGGTCGGCGCTGCCCGGGCTCGCGATACCGCGCAGGTTCGGACGGTGGGTCTCCCGCGACGACATGGTGCGCTACCTCGAGAAGTACGCCGAGGTCCATGAGCTGGAGATCGTCACCGGCGTCGAGGTGTCCCGCGTCGAGCGCACCGCGGACGGCACCGGCTGGGTGCTGCACGCCACCGGAGGGCGCGAACTCGTCGGCTCCGCGGTGGTCGTCGCCACCGGCTACAACCACACCCCGCACCTGCCGCGGTGGCCCGGCCTGGACACGTTCACCGGCGACCTGGCGCACGCCTGCGGCTACCGCAGCGGCAAGGAGTACGCGGGCCGGGACGTCCTCGTCGTCGGCGTGGGCAACACCGGCGCGGAGATCGCCGTCGACCTGGTGGAGAGCGGCGCCGGGCGGGTGCGGCTCGCGGTGCGCACGGTCCCGCACCTGGTGCGCCGCTCGACCGCCGGCTGGCCCGCCCAGTACAGCGGCATCCTGGTCCGCCGCCTCCCGGTCGGCCTCGTCGACCGGATCTGCCGGGTGCTGGCGAAGGCGAGCATCCCCGACCTGTCCGCGCAGGGGCTGCCGCGCCCCGGCACCGGGCTCTACACCCGGGCCCGGCAGGGCGCCATCCCGGTGCAGGACGTCGGCCTGATCGACGCCGTGCGCAGGGGCCGGGTGGAGATCGTGGCCGCCGTGGAGGGCTTCGAGGACGACGGGAAGGTCGTCCTCGCCGACGGCTCCCGGATCGCCCCGGACGCCGTCGTCGCGGCCACCGGGTACGCGCGCGCCCTGGAGGACCTGGTCGGTCACCTCGGGGTGCTGGACGACCGCGGCGCACCCGTGGCGCACGGCGCCCGTGCCCCGAAGGACGCCCCCGGCCTCTACTTCACCGGCTTCACGACCCCCATCAGCGGCACGCTCCGCGAGCTGGCGATCGACGCGCAGAAGATCGCCAAGGCCGTCCGCCGCCACCTGCGCTGACCGGCGGGCCCTGCCGGACCGCCCCTGCCCCCATCCCCGCCGACCCGGCTCCGGAACACACCGCGAGCCGTCAACTTCCGCTGTTTCGCTGCCCGTTACACCTGTGTCGAAAGCGACGAGGGCGTTGTCCCGTGCCCGGTCGCGGAGCCAGAATGTGAGCCCTGTTCATCTTTTGGTTCCGCACCTCTCGCTCTCCCGCTCCCGAAGCTCGACGGAGGACGCACGTGGCAAGTGAAAGACAGCACTCCCCCGGCATGTCCCGCCGCGCCCTGCTCGGCCGCACCGCCGCCGCGGCCGCGGGCGCCACCGCCCTGACCGCGACCACCGCCGGCCCCGCCGCCGCGGCCACGACCCGGGACGTGGACGTCGCGATCGTCGGCGGCGGGCTCGCCGGCCTGACCGCGGCCCGCGACCTCGTGGCGGCCGGCCGGACGGTCGCCGTCCTGGAGGCCCGCGGCCGGGTCGGCGGCCGGGTCGTCAACCTGCCCCTGGCGGGCGGCGGCGTCACCGAGGGCGGCGGCGAGTTCATCGGCCCCACCCAGGACCGCATCAAGGCGCTCGCGGACTCCCTGGGCGTGGCCACCTTCGCCACCTACAACACGGGCAAGAACCTGCTCTACAAGGACGGGAAGAAGACCCCGTACGCCACCGACGGCCTCCTCGGCTCCGTCCCGCCGGTCGACGTGGCGGGACTCGCCAACGCGGCGATCGTGCAGGCCTCGCTGGACGACATGGCCAAGCAGGTGCCCGTCGACGCGCCCTGGACCGCCGCCAAGGCCGCGGAGTGGGACAAGCAGACCTTCGAGAGCTGGCTCAACGCCAACGCGGTCGTCCCGTCGGCGAAGTTCCTGCTGGACGTGGCCTGCACCTCGATCTTCTCCGCCGAGCCGCGCGAACTGTCGCTGCTCTTCGTCCTCTTCTACATCGCCGCCGCCGGCAACGAGTCGACCCCCGGCACCCTGGAACGCCTCACCGAGACCGCCGGCGGCGCCCAGGAGCTGCGCTTCGTCGGAGGCTCCCAGCTGGTGCCGCAGAAGCTCGCCGCCACGCTCGGCGACCGGGTGGTGCTGAACGCCCCGGTGCGCACGATCACCCGGTCCGGCGGCCGGTACGCCGTCACGGCGGACGGCGTCACGGTCACCGCCCGGCGGGTCGTGGTCGCCGTGCCCCCGCCGCTCGCCGCCCGCATCACCTACGACCCGCTGCTGCCCGCCGCCCGCGACCAGCTCACCCAGCGCCTGCCGATGGCCTCGGTGGGCAAGGCGATCGCGATCTACGACACCCCCTTCTGGCGGGCCGACGGCCTCAACGGCCAGGTCGTCAGCGACACCGGGGTGATCAGCTCCACCTTCGACAACTCCCCGCCGGACGCCTCCTACGGCGCGCTGATGGGGTTCATCGAGGCCGACGAGGCACGCAAGCTCGACGCGGCGGGCGAGGCCGAGGTCAGGGCGGCGGTGCTGAAGGACTACGTGACGTACTTCGGCGAGAAAGCCGCCTCCCCCACGTCGTTCGTCCTGCAACGCTGGAACAACGAGGCCTACACCCGGGGCGGCCCGGTCTCGATCGCCGCGCCGGGGGTCCTGACGCAGTACGGTCCCGCCCTGCGCGAGCCGGTCGGCGGGATCCACTGGGCCGGGACGGAGACCTCCGTCCACTGGATGGGCTTCATGGACGGCGCCGTGCGGTCGGGCGAGCGGGTGGCGAAGGAGGTGCTGGCGGCGCTGTAGCACCGCCCGGGCACACCCGGCCCGGCCGTCCGCCCGCTCCTTTCTGCGTGCACGACCATTCCTGACGGTCCGTCAGGTATGTAACCTGACAGAGCGTCAGTTACTTGACGGTCACCCATGGCAGTCACACAGGAGCGGGCGGACCGATGCTTGGATCAACCCACGGCACCCTCACCACCGACTCCCGCCGGGCCCGGGTCATCGCGTGCGGCGAGCATCCGGGGCCCGCCGTCCACGGCCGGCCCGCCGACGCGGACGACCTCGACGTCAGCGGCCGTCCGCTCTACGCGGAGGTCCCCGACCTGGACCGGTTCTTCCGGCCCGGGTCGGTCGCGGTCATCGGCGCCTCGGACGCCGAAGGACGCCCGAACACCGGTGTCACCCGGCAGCTGGTGGACTGGGCGGGGCGGGTGGGGGCACGGCTGCATCCCGTGCACCCCACCCGCGGGACGGTCTTCGGCCTGCCCTGCTCGGCGTCCGTGGCGGACCTGCCCGAACAGGTCGACCTGGCCGTCCTGCTGGTCGCCGACCCGTTGCCGGTCATCGAGCAACTCTCCGAGACCAAGGTCAAGTTCGCCGTCGCCTTCGCGTCCGGATTCGCCGAGACGGGCGAGGAGGGCGCCGCCGCGCAGGAAAGGCTCGCGGCGGCGGTGGCCCGCTCGGGTCTGCGTCTGCTCGGCCCCAACACCAACCTCAACGCCTTCGAGCGGTTCCGGGACGATCTCACCGGCCCGTCGATCGCGCTGATCACCCAGTCCGGCCACCAGGGCCGCCCGGTCTTCGCCCTCCAGGAGAACGGCGTCCGCCTCTCCCACTGGGCGCCGACCGGCAACGAGGCCGACCTGGAGACCTCCGACTTCCTCTCCTACTTCGCCGAGCGCCCCGAGGTCGGCGCGATCGCCTGCTACGTCGAAGGCCTGAAGGACGGCCGGTCCTTCCTCCTCGCCGCCGACCGGGCGGCCCGGCGCGGGGTGCCGGTGGTCGCGGTCAAGGTGGGCCGCACCGAGACCGGCGCCCGCACCGCCGCCTCCCACACCGGCAAACTGACCGGCGCCGACGAGGTCGTCGACGCGGCCATGCGCCAGTACGGCGTGCTGCGCGTGGACGGGCTCGACGAACTCCAGGACACCGCCGCCCTGCTGGCCCGGGCCAGGCCGCCGCAGGCCGACGGGGTCGTCGTCTACTCCATCTCCGGCGGCACCGGCGCCCACGCGGCCGACCTCGCGACGGCGGCCGGGCTCACCCTGCCGACGCTGTCCGCCGCCAAACAGGCCGAGCTGCACCGGTGGATCCCCGCGTACCTGTCCGTGGCCAACCCGGTCGACAACGGCGGGCACCCGGTGGGCGACCTGCGCGGCCGGAAGATCATCGACGCGATCCTCGACGATCCGGCCGTCGGCGTGCTCGTCTGCCCGATCACGGGCCCCTTCCCCCCGTTGAGCGACCGCCTGGTGCGGGACCTGGTGGACGCGGCGGAACGGACCGACAAGCTGGTGTGCGTGGTCTGGGGCTCACCGGTGGGCACCGAACCGGCGTACCGCGAGGTGCTCCTCGGCTCCTCCCGGGTGGCGACCTTCCGCACTCTCGGCAACTGCCTCTCGGCCGTCCGCGCCTACCTCGGGCACCACCGCTTCGTCCGCGACTACCGCTCCCCCTTCGACGAGGCCCCGCGCACCCAGTCGCCGTCCTTCCGCAAGGCCCGGCTGCTGATGCGGCCCGGACAGCAGCTGAGCGAGCACGCGGCGAAGCAGCTGCTGCGGGCGTACGGCATCCGGGTCCCGCGCGAGCAGCTGGTGACCAGCGCGGCGGCGGCCGTGCGGGCGGCGGGGCTGGTCGGCTACCCGGTGGTGATGAAGGCGTCCGGCGGGCAGATCGCCCACAAGACCGAGCTGGGCCTGGTCAAGATCGGCCTGACCTCGGCGAGCCAGGTCCGCGACGCCTACCGCGAGCTGACCGACATCGCCCGCTACGAGGGCGTCGAGCTGGACGGCGTCCTGGTCTGCCAGATGGTGGAGCGGGGCGTGGAGATGGTGGTCGGCGTGACCCACGACGAGCTGTTCGGCCCGACGGTGACGGTGGGCCTCGGCGGGGTCCTGGTCGAGGTCCTGCGCGACGCCGCCGTCCGGGTGCCCCCCTTCGGGGAGGACCAGGCCCGCGACATGCTGGCCGAACTGCGCGGGCGGGCACTGCTGGACGGCGTCCGGGGCCGCCCCCCGGCCGATGTGGAGGCGCTCGTCGAGGTGATCCTGCGGGTACAGCGGATGGCCCTGGAGCTGGGCGAGGACATCGCCGAACTCGACATCAACCCGCTGGTCGTGCTGCCCTGCGGGCAGGGCGCGGTGGCGCTGGACGCGCTGGCGGTGTGCCGGTGAGCACCCCCGCGCGGCCTCCCGCAGCGGGCGGCCCGACGGTGCGGTGGTGGACCGGCGGGCAGGTCGGGCATCTCGTGCTGGACCGCCCGGAAGCGCTCAACGCCCTCACGCCGGCGATGCGCGAGCGGCTGATCACCCTGCTCGGCGGGGCCTCCGCCGACCCCGAGGTACGGGCGGTGGTCCTCACCGGCACCGGCCGCGGCTTCTGCGCGGGAGCGGACCTGCGCGGCGGCTCCGCGTCCGGCGAGCGGGTGGCGGGGGACGTGGCCCGCACCCTGCGGCTGGGCGCCCAGCGGCTCGTCGCGGCCGTCATGGACTGTGAGAAGCCGGTGATCGCCGCCGTGAACGGCACCGCGGCCGGCCTGGGCGCGCACCTCGCCCTCGCCTGCGATCTGGTGCTGGCCGCCGAGTCGGCCCGGTTCATCGAGGTGTTCGTGCGCCGGGGCCTGGTCCCGGACGGCGGCGGCGCCCATCTCCTCCCCCGTCTGATCGGCCCGCAGCGCGCCAAGGAGCTGATGTTCTTCGGTGACGCGCTGACCGCGCCGGACGCCGCGCACCTCGGCCTGGTCAACCGGGTGGTCCCGGACGGCGAGCTGGAGGGGACGGCCCGCGCGTGGGCGGCCCGTCTGGCCGCGGGCCCCACCCGCGCCCTGTCCCTCACCAAGCAGCTGGTCAACGCCTCCCTCGACAGCGACCGCGCCACTGCGTTCGCCGCCGAGGCCGCCGCCCAGGAGATCAACATGACGACGGCGGACGCGCGGGAGGGCGTGGCGAGTTTCGTGGAGCGACGCGAGCCGAAGTTCACGGGCCGGTGAGCGGGTCACGGCCCTTCCTATCTGACATGCCGTCAGTTTCAATGGACCGCATGATGGGACATGCGGGAATGGCGGCCGCGGCCGTCCGCTGGCTCCGGGCGGACCGTCCGGTCGAGGCGCTGCCACGCCCCGAACTGCGCTGCGTACGGGAGGACGAACGGGCGCCGGTCGACCAGGGCGAGTTCCGGCGCGTGCTCGGGAGCTTCGCGTCGGGCGTCACGGTCGTCACGGCGGCCGCCGCCGAGGGTGAGGCGGGCCCGGCCGGTTTCGCCTGCCAGTCCTTCTCCTCCCTCTCCCTGGACCCGCCCCTCGTCGCGTTCATGGTCGGCCGCACGTCCACCAGCTGGCCGCGCATCGCCCGGGCGGGTGCCTTCTGCGTCAACGTGCTGAGCGCGGCCCAGGGCCCCCTGTGCCGCGCCTTCGCGGCCACCGGCACGGACAAGTTCGCCGGGGTGGCCCACGACCCGTGCCCGGTCTCGGGCGCGCCCCGCCTGGCCGGCGCCCTCGCGTGGATCGACTGCGCGATCCACGCGGTCCACACGGGCGGCGACCACCTCATCGTGGTGGGACGGGTGAACGCCCTGGGCACGGGCGACGGCGCCGACGAACCGCCCCTGCTGTTCCACCGGGGCCGCTTCCTCTGACCGCCGCCCGGCGCCCGTGGCTCACTTCACGTACTCGACGATCTGCATCATGCCCTCGTCGCCGTGCTGGAGCTGGTGGCAGTGCAGCATCGAGCGGCCGGTGAAGTCCTCGGCGCGCAGCCGGAAGGTGACCGAGCCGCCGGGCGGGACGGAGACCGTGTCGTGCCAGACCGGCGTGGCCAGCGGGCGGTTGTCGACGGCGGTGACGAGGAAGTGGTTGGTGTGCAGGTGGAAGGGGTGATGAGCGTGGAAGTGGGAGTCGTTGACGACCGTCCACTCCTCGACCTCGCCCAGCCGGACGCGCTGGTTGACGTACTCCGACGACAGGCGGCCCCAGGCGAGGTCGCCGCGGCCCGCGCGGGTGTCGGCGGGCGGGGTCTCGCCGTCGCCCAGGATGCGGTAGGCGTTGGGGAAGGAGCCCGGGAAGACGTTGTCGTAGCTGCGGAAGGTCAGCGTCCGCCTGCGGGTGGGCGCGGGCAGGGAGACGGGCCTGCCGGGCAGGGTGGCGGGCAGCCGCATCGACCGGGCGGCGCCGGTGACGACGAGCGTCAGCAACTGCCGCGAGGGGCCCCCGCCGGTGAGGTGGTACGTGCCGGGTCTGCCGCCGCGCACCAGCAGGTCCACGCGTCCGCCCATGGGCAGCGTCAGGCCGGTGACGGGGACGGGCTTCGGGAAGGTGATGCCGTCGCAGGCGATCTGGTGCATCTCCTGGCCGGCCAGGCTCAGGAACTGGGCGGTGAGGGCTCCGGCGTTGACGATCCGCCAGCGCTGGATCTCACCGGGGGCGATGGTCAGGACGGGGTTCTTCGCCCCGTTGACCAGGAAGGTCGAGGTGATGCCGTCGTACACGCCGTGCGAGGTCAGGTCCGGCACCCGGCCGCCGGACAGCTTGAGTTCGCTGATGCAGACGACCACCTCCCTGGCGGCGGCGATCTCGGGCACCTCGTCGACGTCCCCCTCGACGACGAGGACGCCCGCCAGGCCGCTCAGCAGCTGGGTCGCGGTGGACCCGTGGTGGTGCGGGTGGTACCAGAACGTGCCGGCGGGATGACCGGCCGGTACGTCCACCCTGCTGCGGTAGGTGGTCGTGGCCCCGGCCGTGGCGGCGGGCTCGAAGGCGCGGAAGACGTTGTCCGCCTCGCCCGTGGGGTCCACGTGCAGGCCGTGGGTGTGCAGGTTGAACGTGTTGAACAGGTGCGGGACGTTCATGTCGTGGTGCTCGGCGCCGCCGTCCGGCGGCAGCGCGTTGATCTGCGTGATGTCGAGGGAGTCCCCCGGGTGCACCCGCAGCGTCGGCCCCGGGACCGTCCCTTCGTAGGTGCGGGCCTTCACGGTGCCGATCCCGGGGACGTCCAGCTCGGTGAACCGCACGGTCAGCTCGGTCTCCAGCCGCCCCGTGGCCGGCGACGAGCTGCGCGTCTGCGGCTCCGGGAAGGCCGGGTCGGCCGCCTGCCGGGCCACCGCGGGCGGGCCGGCCGCGCCCGCGGAGAGGACCGCTCCGGCGGCGAGGGGCAGGCTTTTCAGTACGCCACGACGGGACAGAGCGGTCATGAGGCGCCTCCACAGGCAGCAGACGGCAGGGCAACGAACAGAGGACCTCACATTACGTAAGGTAGTCACCCGATACGTGGAGTAGTCACCGGCGGGTTGCGCCGCCCGCGGCCGCCGTCACCTCACCGCCGTCACCTCACCGCCGTCACGCCGTCGCCGGTGCCAGGGTCGCCGGGGTCGCCGGGGTGCGCCGGATGACCAGCGCCATCAGCGCCGCCGCGGCGCACAGCGCCCCCGAGGCGTACCAGACCAGGTCGTACGAGCCGAAGGCGTCGCGCGCGAGGCCGCCCGCGAAGGCCACCACCGCCGCGCCGACCTGGTGGGAGGCCAGCACCCACCCGAAGACGATGGCGCTGTCCTCGCCGTACTGCTCACGGCACAAGGCCAGGGTGGGCGGAACGGTGGCGACCCAGTCGAGCCCGTAGAAGACGATGAAGAAGATCATCGGAGGGTGCACGGAGGGCGCCAGCAGCATCGGCAGGAAGAGCAGCGACACCCCCCGCAGCGCGTAGTACACCGCCAGCAGCCGACGGGGCTCGAAGCGGTCGGTGAACCAGCCGGAGGCGATCGTGCCGACGACGTCGAACACCCCGATGACCGCGAGCAGCGAGGCCGCCGCCGTGACGGGCATGCCGTGGTCGTGGGCGGCCGGCACGAAGTGGGTCTGCACCAGGCCGTTCGTCGAGGCGCCGCAGATCGCGAAGGTGCCGGCCAGCAGCCAGAACGGGCCCGTGCGGACCGCCGAGAGGAGGACCCGCAGGGTGCGGCGCGCGGCGCCCGGCACCGGGGGCGGCTTGGGGACGAACTCCGCCGAGCCGTAGGGCTTGTGGCCCACGTCGGCGGGGTGGTCGCGCAGCAGCAGCCAGACGAAGGGCACGACGGCGAGCGCGGCCAGCGCGACCGTCACGGCCGCCGGGCGCCAGTCGTAGCGCGTGACCGTCCACGACAGCAGGGGCAGGAAGATCAGCTGCCCGGAGGCGGAGGCCGCGGTCAGGATGCCGCTGACCAGGCCGCGGCGCTCGGTGAACCAGCGGTTGGTGACGGTCGCCGCGAAGGCCAGGGCCATCGATCCCGAGCCGAGGCCCACCAGCAGGCCCCAGTACAGCATCAGTTGCCAGGCCGCCGTCATCCACACCGTCAGCAGCGAGCCGGCCGAGATCACGGTCAGGGCCACCGCGACCACCCGGCGGATGCCGAAGCGGTCCATCAGCGCCGCCGCGAACGGGGCGGTGAGGCCGTACAGCGCGAGGTTGACCGAGACCGCCGCGCCGATCGTGCCGCGCGACCAGCCGAACTCCTGGTGCAGCGGGTCGATGAGCAGGCCGGGGAGCGAACGGAAGGCCGCGGCGCCGATGATCGTGACGAAGGTGACGGCGGCGACGAACCAGGCGCGGTGGACACGGACGCGCCGGCGGTCACGGCCACGGTCGGAAGCGGGCTGCCGGTCCCCGGCGGTCGCCGGCGTTTCGGTTGTCTGGGTCACGTCATCGAGCCTCGGGCATCACGACCCGCGCAACGAGTGGCCCGAAGGACAGCATTCGCTAGGATCGGGCCATGAGCGTGCAGTCGGCGGATCCCCGTCCCCACCGTGTCGTCGTCCTCGCCCTCGACGGTCTGCTCCCGTTCGAGCTCGGCATCCCGCACCGCATCTTCGGCCGCCCCAGGGACGCCGCGGGCCGGCCCCTGTACGAGGTCGTCACCTGCTCGGTCCGGCCGCCGGGTCCGGTCGAGACCGACGCCGACTTCGCCATCATCGTCGCCCACGGCCCGCAGGCCCTGGCCACCGCCGACACCGTGATCGTCCCGGCCTCCTACGAGCTCGGCCCGGTCTTCGAGGAGGGAGTGCTGACCGACGAGCTCGCCGCCGCGCTCGCCCGCATCCGGCCCGGCACCCGGCTCGCCTCGATCTGCACGGGGGTGTACGTCCTGGCCGCGGCGGGTTTCCTGGACGGCCGGCCCGCGACCACGCACTGGGCGGACGCCGACCGCCTCCAGCGCCTCTTCCCGCACATCGACGTCGATCCGGACGTCCTGTTCATCGACGACGGCGACGTGCTCACCTCCGCGGGCGTCGCCGCCGGGATCGACCTGTGCCTGCACATCGTGCGCCGCGACCACGGCACCGCCGTCGCCAACGAGGTCGCCCGCCGCACGGTCGTGCCGCCGCACCGGGACGGCGGCCAGGCGCAGTACATCGAACGCCCCGTGCCGGACCCCCAGCAGGCGACGACGACCGCCGCGCGCGCGTGGGCGCTGGGCCGCCTGCACGAGTCGATCCAGCTGCGCGACATGGCCGCGCAGGAAGCCATGTCGGTACGGACCTTCACCCGCCGCTTCCGCGAGGAGGTCGGGATCAGTCCGGGCCAGTGGCTCACCCAGCAGCGCGTCGAGCGGGCCCGGCACCTGCTGGAGTCCAGTGACCGCTCCGTCGACCGGATCGCCCGGGACGCGGGCTTCGGCACCGCGCAGTCGATGCGCCAGCACCTTCAGACGGCCCTCGGGGTCACACCGAGCGCGTACCGGCGCACCTTCCGCACCGGAGACGGCGTGAGCACTGGGGACGGCGTGAGCACCGGGGACGGCGCCGGGCGCACCGGCGGCGGGCGGGCGCGCGACGTGGCGGCAGGGGTCAGAACGTGAGCACCGCCCGGGCCACCCGTCCCGCCTCCGCGTCCGCGGCCGCCTTCTCGAAGTCCTCCACCGGGTAGGTCCGCGTGACGAGTTCGTCGAGCAGCAGCCGGCCCTCCCGGTACAGGTCGGCGTACAGGGCGATGTCCCGCTGGGGGCGCGAGGCGCCGTAACGGCAGCCCAGGATCGACTTGTCCAGGAAGAGGGAGGAGACGAGGAAGGACGCCTCGGCGGTCGCGGGCGGCACCCCGAGCAGCACCGCCTGCCCGTGGCGGTCGAGCAGGTCGACGGCCGTCCGGATCAGCTCGACCCTCCCCACGCACTCGAAGACGTGGTCCGCGCCCGTCGGGAGCACCTCCCGCACCCCGTCGGCCGAGGTGAGGAAGTGGGTCGCGCCGAACCGCCGGGCCGCCTCCTCCTTGGCCGGGTTGGCGTCGACCGCGACGATCCGCAGCGCGCCCGCGATCCGCGCGCCCTGGAGGACGTTCAGCCCGATCCCGCCCGTCCCGATGACGACGACGCTCTCCCCGTGCCCCACGCGCGCGCGGTTGAGCACGGCGCCCACCCCGGTCAGCACCCCGCAGCCGATCAGCGCCGCCGAGGTGAGCGGGATGTCCTTCGGGATGCGGACCGCCTGCACGGCCTTCACCACCGTGCGCTCGGCGAAGGCCGAGTTGGCCGCGAACTGGTGGACCGGGCTCCCCGCGCGCGTGAACGGCCTGCGGGGGCGCCCGATGGCCTGGCGGCACATCGTCGGCCGGCCCCGGTCGCACTCCGCGCAGGTGCCGCAGCTGGCGAGCGTGGACAGCGCCACATGGTCCCCCGGCACGACATGGCCGACCCCCGGGCCGACCGCCGCGACGGTTCCGGCACCCTCGTGGCCGAGCACGACGGGCGCCGGGAAGGGGATCGTCCCGTCGACGACCGAGAGGTCGCTGTGGCACAGCCCCGCCGCCGAGACCGCGACCAGCACCTCGCCGGGCCCCGGATCGCGGACGGCCAGATCGTCCACGACCTCGGCCCGCTTCCCGTCGAACACCACGCCTCGCATCGCGTCCCCTCCGTCCGGTCCGCTATCCCTTGGGCTGTCTGGGCAGGCCGAGCACCCGCTCGGCGATGATCGTGCGCTGGATCTGGTCCGAGCCGCCGTAGATCGTGTCGGCCCGGGAGAACAGGAACAGGTGCTGCGCTTCGTCGAGTTCGTACGGCGCGGTGGGCGACCAGTCGACCGGTCCGACGCTCGCCGCCGCCCCGCCGACCCGGACCGCCATCTCCCCCAGCCGCTGGTGCCAGCCCGCCCACAGGAGCTTGGCCACACTGGGCGCGCCGGGCCCGCCCGAGCCTCCGAGCGTGCGCAGCGCGTTCCAGCGCATGACGCGCAGCTCGGCCCACAGCCGCACCAGCCGCTCGCGCACGACGGGGTCGTCGGCCGCCCCCGTGCGCACCGCGGTGTCGACGACCCGGCGCAGCTCCTGGGCGAAGCCGATCTGCTGGGCGAGGGTCGACACCCCGCGCTCGAAGCCGAGGAGGCTCATGGCGACCCGCCAGCCGTCACCCACCGCGCCGACGACGTGCTCCACGCGCGCGTGCGCCCCGTCGAAGAAGACCTCGTTGAACTCGCTCGTGCCGGTCAGCTGCCGGATCGGCCGGACCTCGATCCGGCCCGGCTGGTCCATGGGGACGAGCAGGAAGGTCAGCCCGTGGTGCCGCGTGGACTGCGGGTCGGTGCGGGCCAGCACGAAGCACCAGTCGGCCTCGTGGGCGAGCGAGGTCCAGATCTTCTGGCCGGTGATCCGGTACGACCGTCCGTCGTCGGCGGCCTCGGCCCGCGTACGGACGCCGGCCAGGTCGGACCCCGCCCCGGGTTCGCTGTAGCCCTGGCACCACAGTTCGGTCCCGGCGGCGATCGGCGGCAGGAACCGCGCCTTCTGCTCGGCCGTGCCGTGCGCGAGGAGGGTCGGCGCGAGGAGGTTCTCGCCGATGTGCCCGGACCGGGGCGGCGCCCCCGACCGCGCGTACTCCTCGGCCCAGGCGACCTGCTGGGCGAGGCTCCCGCGCCGGTTGCCGTAACCGTCCTGCGGCCACCCGAGCCCGATCCAGCCGGCCGCCCCGAGGGTGCGTTCCCAGGATCGCCGGTCGGTGGCCCGCGCGGCGTGCGCGTCGAGCCAGCCGCGTACTTCCGCACGGAACGAGTCGTCCGCCGAGGTGACACCGAAATCCACGCTGACCTCCTCCAGAAGGGGCGACCGCCCCGGTCGGGGGGCGCGGGGAACGGCGCGGCCGGCCACGACGGGCCCGCGCCCGCCCGCCCGGGCCCGCGAGCGGACTATCCGGCGTTGGGCCGGTCCCCCTCCCGGGCGGCCCGGGCCATCTCCGCCAGGCGCGCCAGCATGGGCATCGGGTCCACCCCCACCGTCCCCGGCAGCACCTGTGCGATCCGCTCGGGAGTCCAGGAACCCGCTTCCGCGTAGGCCGACCGCAGTTCCGCGGGCTGCGCCCACACCGCGATCTTCGGCCCGGCGACGGTGTACACCTGCCCGGTGACCCCGGCGTCGCGCGCCGCGTCCGAGAGCAGGTACACCACGAAGGCGGCCACGTCCTCCGGCTCGCCGATCTCCGTCAGCTGCGTCGGCACGCCCGCGGACATCCGCGTCCGCGCGACGGGGGCCACCGCGTTCGCGGTCACGCCGTACTTGTGCAGGCCCAGCGCCGCGCTGCGCACGAGCGAGATGATCCCGCCCTTGGCGGCGCTGTAGTTGGCCTGCGAGACGGAGCCCTGGTGGTTGCCGCTGGTGAACCCGATCAGCGTGCCGGAGCGCTGCCCGCGCATCACCGCCGATGCCGCCCGGAACACCGTGAACGTGCCCTTGAGGTGCGTGGCGACGACCGGGTCCCACTCCGCCTCGGACATGTTGAAGAGCATCCGCTCGCGCAGGATCCCGGCCACGCACACGACCCCGTCGAGCCGCCCGTACGAGGCGAGCGCGGTGTCGACGACCCGCTGCCCGCCCGCCATCGTGGAGATGTCGTCGGCGACGGCGACCGCCTCGCCGCCCGCGGCCTCGATCTCCTTGACGACGGCCGCGGCGACCTCGCTGGTGGGTGAGGCGCCGTCCACCGAGACGCCGTGGTCGTTGACGACGACCCGCGCGCCCTCGGCCGCCGCCGCGAGCGCCACCGCCCGTCCGATGCCTCGTCCCGCGCCCGTGACGGCGACGACCTTGCCGGTCAGGAAGTTCCCCACGTCCGGCCCCCTCCCGCAGTATCTGACGGACCGTTAGATTTGGAATTCGAGGTCTACATTGACCCGTCCGTCGGTCGGGGACAAGCCCCGGGGAGGCACGGAAATGACACTTCCGGTCGAGTTCCACGACATCGCCGAGCGCGTCAACAACTGGGGGCGGTGGGGGGCCGACGACGAGATCGGCACGCTGAACCTCGTCACCGACGACGTCGTCCGCGCGGCCGCCGCCGAGGTCCGCACCGGACGCCGCGTCCCGCTCGCCCTGCCGCTGCGCGAGGACGGCGTGCAGACCGGGCTGATCCCGGGGCGGGTCAACCCGCTGCACTCCATGGTGCAGATCAACCAGGAGATCTTCGGCCCCGGCACGGTGGCGTGCAGCGACGACCTCGTGACGATGGGACTCCAGGCCGGCACCCACTGGGACGCGCTGACCCACGTCTCGCACTCCGGGAAGCTCTACAACGGCCGGCCCGCCGGTACCGTCACCCCGCACGGCGGCGCCGAGTTCAGCGGTATCGACAAGGCCCGTCACGTCGTCTCGCGCGGGGTGCTGCTCGACGTGGCACGCGCGCGTGGCGTCGACCGGCTGGCCGGCGGGCACGCGGTCACCCCGCAGGACCTGGAGGCGGCGGAGGAACTGGCGGGCGTCCGGGTGCGCGCGGGCGACATCGTGCTCGTGCGGACCGGTCAGATGCAGGTGTACCTGGCGGGCGACAGGCAGGGGTACGGCTACCCGTCGCCGGGGCTGTCCCTGCGCACGCCGGAGTGGTTCCACGCGCGCGATGTGGCGGCCGTCGCCAACGACACCCTCACGTTCGAGATCTTCCCACCCGAGACGGACGACCTGTGGCTGCCCGTGCACGCGCTCCACCTCGTGGAGATGGGGATGCTCCAGGGTCAGAACTGGAATCTCGAAGAGTTGTCCACAGCCTGTGGACAAGAAGGGCGCTACGCGTTCCTGCTGTCGGCGATGCCCGAGCCGTTCGTCGGCGCGACGGGGACCCCGGTGGCGCCCGTGGCGGTGCTGTAGGGGCCGTCCGGCGGTCGGACGCCGCGGCACGCCGGCCGGCGGCGCGCGGCTGCCCGCCCCGAGCACGGCACCGCGCACCGCCATCCGACTCCGGCGCACCTCCCCCCTCCCGCGTTCCGCTCGAGCGGGAGGACCCCCACCGACTCCCCTCGGCCCTGAGGGAACCGGCGCCGAAACGCGACCCGCACTCGGCGAGGGCCTCCGTCACCGAAGCCCTCGTCGTCCCCTCGCGGCGAATCGCTGACCACAAGCGTGATCAAACGGACACGTCGCGTCAACACCCCGAGGGAGATTTGTTACTTACGTCCCTTTCGCGGTGGGCGCGCACGGGAGCACGGGCGGGCGCACCGGTACCGGTCCGGGGTGAGGGCGGCAGCGCTTTCTGCGCCCGTGCACCGCGGTCCGCGGGGCGTTCCGCACCCGTGCGCCCTCAGCCGCCGCCCCAGGGACCCGCCCCCGGGGCCGCCCCACCGCCCGGCCGGCCCCGGGCGGGCCGCCGACGCCGTCCCGCGGGCCCCGCACGCCCGTACGCGGCCCGCGGAGCGCTCGGCGGCCTCACCCGACGCCGACGGCGCCACGGACGGCCTGACGCGCCCTCAGGAGCTTCGCGCGGCCCCGCACGGCCTCACACGGCCTCGTACGCGAACCCTCCGAAAGCCGGCTCGGCGGACCGGGTCTCCACCGGGACCGGGAGCGGGGCCGCCGGGCCGGGAGCCGGGGCGGAGACCGGGATGGGCGTCGCGACCGGGAGCGGGACGGGCGCCGGCATCACGCCGGGGCGGTCGTGCGCGCCCAGGCGCTCCTTCGTGCCGCCGCGGTCCGTCTCGGCCTCGGCCGGCAGCGCGCAGCGGTCCAGTTCGCACCAGATGCGCTTGCCCGCCCCCTCGACGCTCCAGCCCCAGCGGTCCGCCAGACCGTCGACGAGCGCCAGGCCCCGCCCGCCGGTCGCCTCGTCCCCCGCGCACCGGGGCACGGGCGCCCGTCCGCTGCTGTCGGCCACCTCCAGGCGCACCGTGGACGGCTCGGCCGTCCCGCCCGGCAGGGAGAGCCGCAGCACGGCCGGGCAGCCGGTGTGCACCACGGCGTTGGTGACCAGTTCGGAGACGAGCAGGATCAGCGTCTCGGCGAGCGCCTCCTCGTCCCCTATCCCGGACCCGGCGAGCCGCGAACGGGCCCACCTGCGGGCGCGCCCCACCTCAGCGGGGTCGGGCCGGATCTCCAGCTGCACTTGAAGCACCTGCACCGCTCACACCATCCGAACCGGCGGACACATGGCCGTGCGCCACGCGAGCCACGCGAGCCGCGTGTGCACCATGACGACGGGGGCCACGATCGTAGCCATTTTCTGCATGGCCAGAACAACAGCCAGAGGCAGGGTGACGGAACGTGAATCCCTTACGGGACAGCTTGGTTGACATACAGTCACCCCAACAAGCGCTTCGGGCATATTCCAGCGTGAAGGAGTACCCGTGCGGCATACTGTGCGACGCTCGTTGCGGGAAGTCGAACAGGCGGGCCCCACAGGCCCGTCCGCCCTGCGAGCGGCGGCGCGCACCGCCGGATGCGGCACCGCCCCGGGGGCACCGCCGGCATGGCTCATGCTCGGAACCACTCGCATCCCACAGAAGGTACCGGAGAGGCCCGCCGACTCCGGGCCGTGACGGGTCACGCATCGGACACAACCCGATATCAACGCTCCGTGATTCCGGTATGCCACGATCCGCGACACGCGCGCGGCGGGCCCGCACCCGGACCGGCGCGTCCGCCACGGCCGCGGGCGTCAGCGGGCCGCCCCGGACAGCAGTTCGGCCGCGAGCAGCTCCTCGCCGGCCGCCCCGCCGCCCGCGCGCCGGCCGCGCACCCAGGCCCGTTTGAGCAGCAGATGCACGTCCGCCTCCCAGGTGAAGCCCATGCCGCCGTGCACCTGGAGACAGTCGCGGGCGCCGCGCACGGCGGCCTCGTCGGCGAGCAGCCGGGCCGCCGCGATGTCGGCGGGCGCGGCGGTGACGGCGGCCGCGTAGACCGCCGCGCGGGCCACCTCGGCCCGGACCAGCAGCTCCGCGCACAGGTGCTTGACCGCCTGGAAGGCGCCGATGGGCCGGCCGAACTGCTCACGTGCCCGGGCGTGTTGCACGGCCAGCTCGCACGCGCGCGTGGCTGTGCCCAGTTGCTCCGCGGCGGTGAGCAGCACGGCGACCGGGTCGACGGCCGCCGCGGCATCCGGCACCCGGTGCAGGGGGGTGAGCGGGTCCACCGACCGCAGCGGTCGCGCCCCCTCGGCGTCACCGCACACCACGTCCGCCTCGGCCAGCCATTCCACCAGGCCGCCACCGTCGACGGCGGCGACGACCGTCTCCCCGTCGGCCGCGCCGGGTACGCGCCCGGCGGCGAGGTGGGTGGCCACCAGCGGGCCCGGCAGCAGCGCCCGGCCCGCCTCCTCGAACATCAACACCGCCTCGGGCAGACCGAGTCCGACCCCACCGTCCGCCTCCGGAAGGCGCAGCGCGAAGAACCCGGCCGCCCCCAGCTCCCGCCACAGCGTCCGGTCCAGCCGTCCGGGCCGGTCCACGGCGGACCGCAGCGCCGTACGGTCGAAGCGGCGGGCGAGCAGTCCCCGTACCCCGTCCCGCAGGGCCCGCTGGTCGTCCGTCAGACGGAAGCGCATGGCGTGGGGTCACCGTCCCTTCGGCAGGCCGAGGATCCGCTCGGCCACGATGTTGCGCTGGATCTGCGAGGTGCCGGCCGCGATGGTGTACGACAGGGAGGAGAGCCGGTCGGCGACCCAGGGGCGGTCGAGGTCGAGGGCGTCGTCGCCCAGGACGTCGGCGGCCACGTCGTACAGCTCCTGGCGCGCCTGCGAGTACCTCAGTTTGAAGACGGAGCCCCCGATGCCCGGCGGGCCCCCCGCGGCCTCCGCCTCGCTCACGTTCCACTGCGTCAGCCGCCACAGCGCCCGGAACCCGGCGTCGAGGGCGCCCAGCCGCCGGCGCAGGGCGGGGTCGTCCCAGCGCCCGTTGCGCCGGGCCTCCAGGGCGAGTTCACCGAGCACGCGGCGGCAGGCGACGACCTCGCCCACGAAGGCGGTGCCGCGCTCGAACGACAGCGTCACCATCGTCACCCGCCAGCCGTCGTTCTCCTCGCCCACGCGGTGGGCGACCGGCACCCGCACCTCGTCGAGGAAGACCTCGGCGAACTCGGCGGACCCGGCGAGGGTGCGCAGCGGCCGCACGGTGATCCCGGGGGCGTCCATGGGCATGGCCAGCCAGGTGATGCCCCGGTGCTTGGGGGCCCCCGGATCGGTGCGGACCAGCAGTTCGCACCAGTCGGCGACCTCCGCGTGCGAGGTCCAGATCTTGGATCCGCTCACCACGTAGTCGTCGCCGTCGCGCCACGCGCGCGTGCGCAGCGCCGCGAGGTCGGACCCGGCGTCCGGCTCGCTGAAGCCCTGGCACCAGACCTCCTCGCCGCGCAGGACCGGCGGCAGCCAGCGGGCGCGCTGGGCGGGTGTCCCCTCGGCGGCGATCGTCGGCCCGGCGTGCAGCAGTCCGACGAAGTTGGCCCCCACGTAGGGCGCGCCCGCCCGCTCCGTCTCCTCCAGGAAGATCAGCCGTACGGCCGGTGAGGCCTGCCAGTGCACGTCGGCGTACCCGGCGTCGTACAGGGTGCGCTGCCAGCCGAGATCGTGGGCGCGGCGGCCGGGCCAGTCGTCCGGGGACGGTTTCGGCGGGAGCGTCGGCAGCACCTTGCCGAGCCACTCGCGCAACCGGGCCCGGAACTCCGCGTCCTCGGGGCTGTCCGAGAGATCCATGGTCCCGCTCCCCTGTCCTGGTCCCGGTGTCCTGGTCCCGGCGCCGGTCTACCGGTCGAGGTCCAGGCCGAGCATGCGGATCGCGTTGCCCCGCATCAGCTTGTAGACGGTCTCGTCGTCGAGGCCCTTGACGTGGTCGAGGGCGACCTCCTTGGTGTGCGGGAAGGTCGAGTCGACGTGCGGGTAGTCGGTCTCGAAGGTGGCGTTGTCGCGCCCCACCACGTCCAGGGACGCGACCCCGTGCCGGTCGCGGAAGAAGCAGCAGAAGATCTGCCGGTAGTAGTAGGTGGACGGCGGCTCGGGGACGACGTCACGGACACCGCCCCACGCGCGGTGCTCCTCCCAGACGTCGTCGGCACGCTCCAGGGCGTACGGGATCCAGCCCATCTGGCCCTCGGAGTAGGCGAGTTTCAGGCGCGGGAACTTCACCAGCACCCCGCTGAAGAGGAAGTCCATCATCGAGGCCATCGCGTTGTTGAAGGACAGGGACGCCTGGACGGCCGGGGGCGCGTCGGGGGAGGCGGCCGGCATCTGCGAGGACGACCCGATGTGCATGTTGACGACCGTGCCCGTCTCCTCGCACACGGCGAAGAACGGGTCCCAGTAGCCCGAGTGGATCGACGGCAGTCCCAGATGGCTGGGGATCTCGGAGAAGGTCACCGCGCGCACCCCGCGGGCCGCGTTGCGCCGGATCTCCGCAACGGCGAGGCCGACGTCCCACAGCGGGATCAGGCAGAGCGGGATCAGCCGGCCGCCGCTGTCGCCGCACCACTCCTCGACCATCCAGTCGTTGTAGGCGCGCACACAGGCCAGCGCGACCTCCTTGTCGTGCGCCTCGGCGAAGGTCTGCCCGCAAAAGCGCGGGAAGGACGGGAAGCAGAGGGAGGCCTCCACATGGTTGAGGTCCATGTCCGCCAGGCGCGCCTTGGGGTCCCAGCAGCCGCGCCGCATCTCCTCGCGCGTGATGCCCTCCAGGGTCATCTCGTCGCGGTCGAAGCCGACGGCCGCGATGTTGCGCTTGTACGGGAACTTCAGGTCCTCGTAGATCCACCAGTCGGTGGGCTGGCCGTCGGGGTCCATCGTGATCTGGTACTTCCCGGCGACGTAGGCGAGCTCGCCGATCCCGGCGGTGAGCGGCTGCGGCCCCCGGTCCCGGTACTTCTTCGGCAGCCAGGTGGCGAAGAGGTGCGCGGGTTCGATCACATGGTCGTCGACGCTGACGATGCGCGGCAGTTCGGTGCTCATGGCTTCCCCTCCACCTGGCGGAACGCCAGTCGTCCGATGGATGTGTCCGGTGCGCCGGCCCGGCGGACCTCCTGGCCGGGCCTCCGGACGACCGGTCGTCCCACCGGCCGTCATCTGATGGGTCGTCAGATCAGCTCTCCCCAGCAGGCTAGCCCCCGCCCCCTGGACCGACAAGGCGACCGGCCCTACGCTCTGCCCAAATCTGACAGCCCGTCAGTTACGTCAGGGGGCCGACGTGAACGACACCGCCACCGCCCACGAGCTGAGCGCGTCCCGCACACTCTGGGACCTGCTCGTGCGCCGCGCCGACCTCACTCCGGGGCGCCGGGTCCTCCTCCAGGACGACCGGGCGCTGACCTTCGGCGAACTGCGCGACCGCGCCGAGCGGACCGCGGCCGGCCTCCACGACATGGGCGTACGCCCCGGCACGGTCGTCGCCTGGCAGCTGCCCACCCGGCCGGAGACGGCCGTCCTGTCCTTCGCGCTGGCCCGCCTGGGGGCCGTGCAGTCACCCGTGATCCCCTTCTACCGCGATCGCGAGGTGGGCTTCGCGCTGCGCGAGTCGAAGGCGGAGTTCTTCGCGGTGCCGGGCCCGTGGCGGGGCTTCGACCACACCGCGATGGCGCGGCGGCTGGGCGCGAAGGGCGTCTTCGAGGCGTACGACGACCTGCCGGACGGCGACCCGGCCGTGCTCCCGCCACCGCCGGCCGAGGGCACCTCGGTGCGCTGGATCTACTGGACCTCGGGAACCACCTCGGACCCCAAGGGCGTGCTGCACACCGACCGTTCCCTGATCGCGGGCGGCTCCTGCCTCGCCCACGCGCTGCACCTCACCGCGGACGACGTCGGCTCGATGGCCTTCCCGTACGCCCATATCGCGGGCCCCGACTACACCGTCATGCTGCTGCTCTACGGCTTCCCCGCGGTGATGTTCGAGCACTTCGCGCTGCCGGACGCGCTGGAGGGCTACCGGCGGCACGGGGTCACGGTCGCGGGCGGGTCGACGGCGTTCTACTCGATGTTCCTTGCCGAGCAGCGCAAGCAGCCGGACACCCCGCTGATCCCCTCGCTGCGGCTGCTCGCGGGCGGCGGGGCACCCAAGCCGCCCGAGGTGTACCACGCGGTCGTGCGCGAGATGGGCGTGCAGCTCACGCACGGGTACGGGATGACCGAGGTGCCGATGATCACCATGGGCGCGCCGGACGACACCGCGGAGAACCTCGCGACGACCGAGGGCCGGCCGCCGCGCGGCATGCGGATCCGCGTGGTGGACGGGGAGGTGCGGCTGCGCGGGGAGGCCGTGTGCCAGGGGTACCTGGATCCCGCGCAGACGGCCGAGGCCTTCGACGACGAGGGATTCCTGCGCACCGGCGATCTCGGGCACCTGACCGGGAGCGGACACCTGGTCCTCACCGGGCGGCTGAAGGACGTGATCATCCGCAAGGGCGAGAACGTGTCGGCCAAGGAGATCGAGGACCTGCTCGCCGCGCACCCGGCGGTCGGGGACGTCGCGGTGATCGGCCTGCCGGACCCGGACCGCGGCGAACTGGTGTGCGCGGTGGTGGAACGGCGGCCGCAGGCCCGGGAGCCCTTGACGCTGGAGACGGTGACCTCGTACCTGCGCGAGGGCGGCCTGTCGGTCCACAAGCTGCCGGAGCGGCTGGAGGTGGTGGACGCCCTGCCGCGCAACGAGACCCTGCGGAAGGTGCTCAAGTACCGGCTGCGCGAGCGGTTCTCGCGGTGAGGCGGGCGCGGGCGGGCGTCGCGGCGGCCACCGGACGGGTACCGCCCGCCCGTGCGCCCTACTCGGCGATCGTGAAGTAGCGGGCGAAGGCGGGGACGATCTCCGCCTCGCCGACCTTGCCGTCCGCGTCGGCGTCGAGGACCGCGGCGGCCCCCCGGGCGACCTCGTCGGGCGCTCCGAGGGCCCGGAGCACCCGCACGGTGTCCTCGACCGTGGCCCGCCCGTCGCCGTCGCCGTCGGCGATGTCCAGGGCCGCGTGCAGGAAGGGCCGGGCGATCTCGGCGAACCGGTCCGGGTTGTCCCGCAGCCGCTTGACCGCGCCGTTCACGAACTCGTCCCGGGTGATGCGCTGGTCGCCGTCCCGGTCGGCGATGCCGGCCATGCCCTGCCAGAAGGCCTCGGCGCCCGCGTAGAGCGCCTGCCCCTTGTCGGACCGGGCCGCGGTGCCGAACTCGGCGAGCAGCGCCTTGGCCGCCGCGCCGAAGTCCGTCCGGTCGATGTAGCCGTTGCCGTCCTGGTCGAAGGTGGCGAACCGGGCGGCGATCCTGCGTTCGTACTCGCTGCTGACCATGTCTTCTCGGACCGCCTTACGTCTTCGCGTGGAGATGCTGCCGGGAGTGCTTCCGGCAGGGAGCGTACGTCGCCGGCCAGGCCCGGGCGGCGGGAAAGCGACCTCTGTGCCAGGACCGGGTGAATTTCGGGACAAGGGTGTGGCGGAGCGGGACCTCACCGGTCCCGGGACGAAACGGGACGTCACGGCCCCGGGGCGGAACACGGGGTGGACACCCCCTAGGCCGAGAGCGGTTCGGTCCCCTCGTCCACGGCGGCCGCCAGATCGGCGTACACGTCGAAGAGGCGGCGGACGCCCAGCGCGCCCAGCACCCGGTTGACGTGGGAGCCCTCGGCCGCGCCGCGGGCGGGCAGGATCAGCCGCAGCCGTCCCCGGCACGAGCGGATGAGGCGGCGCGAGGCGATGAGCACGCCGACACCGCTGGAGTCGCAGAAGTACACGTCGGAGAGGTCCAGGACGAGACTGTGCCGGCCCTCGGCCACCTCGTCGTGCACCTTCTGCCGCAGCACGGGCGACGTCACCAGGTCCAGTTCGCCCGACACATGGAGCACGGCCCATCCGCCCTGCTCCCCGCCGGTCACTTTGAAGGCCACCACCACGCCCTTCGCTCGCTGTTGCTCGCGGTAATCGGAAGCTGTCCCTTCGCTTCCTTGCAGCGCGGCTGCCCAGCGGCCGTGCCCCGAAACGCCGCAAGGAAAACAGAAACAGTGGTAAAGGGGCTTGTTCCAGTCACATCCGGTCCGGTTCGATCCTTTCCTGTCGGGTAGGTGCGGCCCATACCACCTCTTCCCGGGCAGGGGGCGCACATTGAAACAAAGGGGCGTGCGTTGTCGGACGCGCCGACTACATTCGAGGTGACGGTGGACGCCACAGGCACGGCCACAGGACGGGCACGGGTGAGGGGGCCGCATGACGAAGAAGGACGCACCGCCCCGCTGGGACCGCAGGATGCAGCAGCGACTCGCACGCGGTGAGGCGGCCGCCCTCGGCGAGCTCTACGACCGGTTCGCTTCACTCGTGCACGGACTCGCCCACCGCGTGCTCGGGGACGAACGGGCGGCCGACGGCATCACCCGCGAGGTCTTCGCCCACGTCTGGGAGCACCCGGACGCCTACGACCCGAAGCAGGGCCCGCTGCGCACCTGGGTCGCCGGACTGACCCACCACCTCGCCGTGCAGCGGCTGCGGGCCACCGAGACCGCCGCGCTGACCGAGGCGGACCACGGCTGCGCCGAGGCGAGCGAGGAGCTGGAGCGCCGGGTGCGGCACGCCTCCGTCGCCGCCCGCGCCGACTACATAGTGCAGGCGATGCCCGCCCCGCTGCGCGCCGCCCTGGAGCTGGCCTACTTCCAGCGCCGCGACTACCGGCAGACCGCGGTCGACCTGGGAGTCACCGAGGACGAGGCCCGCCGGCGGCTGCGGCTCGGCCTCCAGCTGCTGTCCACGGCGTACGACTCCGCCGCTCCCGGAGCACCGCCCGGCTACGGAGGTGCGGCGTGAGCTTCGGTGACGACGGCGCCGGGAACGGCGCCCACCTGCCCCGCGAGCCCGACCGGCCGCCGCGCATCCCGCTGCCCCGCGCCTCCGTGGAGGACGGCGGGCTGCCGCTGCCCCCGGCGCCGCCGGCCGGCCCCGGGCCGCTCGGGCTCGAACACCCGGTGCTCAAGGCCCTGCTCGGCGCCTGGGCGCTGGCGGCCTGCTCGGCCGAGGAGACCGCGGCCGTGGAGGAGCACCTCGGCGACTGCGGGACGTGCGCGGACGAGGCACGGCGGCTGCGCGAGGCGGTCGGCCTGCTCCAGCGCCCGGAGAGCCTCGACCTCGACCCGGGACTGCGCACCCGTGTCCTCGAAAGCTGCCTGGACCGCCGTCCGCCCCGTATCCCGGTGCCCCTGTGGGCCGCGTCCTACGACGCCGAGACCGCGCGGCTCGACGCCCTGCTCCAGGACTTCGGGGACGCCGAGTGGCACGCGCCCGTGCGGCTGCGCTGGTTCCGGGGCGAGGGGGCCACGAGCCGCAGGACCACCGTCGCCGGGGTGATCGCCCACCTGCTCGCCGTGGACGGCCTGGTGGCCGTCGCCCTGGGCCTGGACGACCCGCTCGCCACGGGCGACCGGCCGGCCGGGACGGGTGGGACCACCGGGCCGCAAGGTGCCGCCGGGGCCCATGAGGCGTTCGGGGTCCACGGGCCGCACGGATCCGCCGGAACCGCCGGGACTCCCGCCGCCGGTGGGGTCGACGGAGCGGGTGGGACCGGGGGGACCACGGGTCAGGCAGGCCCGGGCGGGCCGGTGGAGACGCCGGCGCGGCGCACCGAGGCGTTCTGGGCGGGCTCGCGCTTCCCGCCCACCCGCTCGGTCCGCGGCCCCTGGCGCGAGCAGACCCACGCCCTGGTGCGGACGGTCTCCTTCACCGGAACCGGCCCCGGCGCCATGCCGGTGTCGTACGGCGGCTTCGAACTGCCCCTGCGCGACGCGATGCTGGACCGCGCCTTCGAGTGCTGGGTGCACGCCGAGGACATCGCGGAAGCGGTCGACTACCCCTACGCGCCGCCCGCCCCGCGCCATCTGCACGGCATGATCGACCTGGCCGCCAGGATGCTGCCCGGGACGCTCGCGGCCCGCCGCCGGGCCGGTCTCGCCTCGCCCTCGCGCGCCCGGCACCTGGTGACCGCCGGCCGGCCCGGCCGCAGCCTGCGCCTGGAGATCGAGGGCTCGGGCGGCGGCGAGTGGCTGATCCCGCTGGACTCACCGGGCGCGGTGGGCTCCGCCGACCACGAGGTGGCCCATGTCGCCCTGGACGACGTCGAGTTCTGCCGTCTGGCCGCCGGCCACGTCTCCCCGGAGGAGGCCGCCGCGGGTCAGCTGGGCGACCGCGAGGCGATCAGGGACGTGCTGTTCGCGGCGGCTTCCCTGAGCCGCATGTAGCGGCTACGGGAAGACGACCGTGCGGCGGCCGTTGAGCAGGATCCGCCGCTCCGCGTGCCACTTCACGGCCCGCGCCAGCGCCTGGCACTCCACGTCCCGGCCGACGGCGACGAGCTGGTCGGGCGTGACCCCGTGCCCGACGCGCTCGACCTCCTGCTCGATGATCGGCCCCTCGTCGAGATCGGCCGTCACGTAGTGCGCGGTCGCCCCGATCAGCTTCACACCCCGGGCATGCGCCTGGTGGTACGGCTTGGCGCCCTTGAAGCTCGGCAGGAAGGAGTGGTGGATGTTGATGATCCGCCCGCTGAGCTGCTTGCACAGGTCGTCGGAGAGGACCTGCATGTAGCGGGCCAGGACGACGAGCTCGACGTCCTGCTCCCGGACCAGCTGGAGCAGCTGCGCCTCGGCCTGCGCCTTGTTCTCCCGCGTCACCGGAATGTGGTGGAAGGGAATGTTGTACGAGCCCACGAGCTCGGCGAAGTCGGTGTGGTTGGACACCACGGCCGCGATCTCCACCGGCAGCGCGCCGATGCTGGCGCGGAACAGCAGGTCGTTCAGGCAGTGCCCGAACTTGCTGACCATGAGGACGATGCGCATCTTCTCGTCGGCGCGGTTGATCTGCCAGTCCATGTGGAAGGAGTCGCCGATCGCCGCGAAGCTCGCCCGGAGCTTGTCCACGGTCACCGGGGACTCGGCCGAGAAGTGCACACGCAGGAAGAACAGGCCCGTGTCGTGGTCGCCGAACTGCTGACTGTCCTCGATGTTGCAGCCGGTCATGAAGAGGTAGCTCGACACGGCGTGCACGATGCCCTGCTTGTCGGGGCAGGAAAGGGTGAGGACGTACTGGTCGGCGGCGGCCGCCGCGGCTCGGGTGGGCTGCGCGTTCATGCCCGACAGGGTCCCACACCGGCCACGGCCGTGGACAACCGTCCCGCAGGGCGGAACACCGCGCCCCCGGCGCTCCCGGCGCGGCCGGGGGACAGGGCCGCTACGCGGCCCGCGTCATGATGCGCAGCACCTCGAGGGTGCGCGGCGGGGCGTCCGCGTCGTCGCCGTCGCTCGCGGCCATCCGCACGTGCGCGTCCCGTGCCGCCCGCACGGCGTCCGGCCACCCCTGGTGGTCGACGTAGGCGGAGACCGGGGCGTCGGGACCGACCTGGTGCATGATCCGCAGCACGCGCAGCACGGCGGTGTCGACGAGCGCCGCCTCCTGCGAGTCGCGGAAGATCGTGCCGACGTACTTCTCGGCGGACCAGTTGTCGAGCCAGGTGTCCTCGACGAGGCGGTACACGGCGTCGGTGACGTCCCCGTACCCCTCGACGCCGGCCAGCCAGACGTTCTGCTGGAACGCGGGGTCGGAGAGCATGTGCAGCGCGGAGCGCACATTGCTGCGCCAGCGCCACCACGGCATGTCGTTGAGTGGCATGCCGCCCATGGTGGAGGAGCGACGGCCGCGACGGGAAGAGTTCTCCGAACCTTGCACGGTGGTCGATCGTACGTTTCCCCGTTCCGCCCGCCGCACGTACCCCGGCAATTCACCTTGGCGTCACCGTCCGTTGACCGTGAGTCACTCCCGGGTTGGTGAGGTGACGGAATCGTGCGTGTGCATGACCGGCAAGCGGCGCACGCCCACGCGAAGCACCTTCCTCCCCAGGTCCTTCCGCCTCCCCAGGCGCGTCAGATCGGCCGCCCTCGCGGCGGGCGTCCTGACCGCCTGTACGTCGCTCGCCGTCGGCTGTGGGGTCGTCCCCGGTGTGCCGGGGGGTTCCGGGGACGACCCGATCGTCGTGATGACCTGGGCGCCCGAGGGGACCTCCGCCACCAACAAGCCGGGCATGCCGGCCTTCGCGAGCGCGTACGCCCGCTGGATCAACGCGAACGGCGGTCTGAACGGCCGCAAGCTCAAGGTCCTGACCTGCAACGACCACAACGACACGGTGTCCGCCGCGGCGTGCGCCCGGCGCGCCGTCAAGGAGAAGGCGGTCGCCGTCGTCGGCTCCTACAGCCAGCACTCCGACGCCTTCCTCCCGCACCTCGAGGGCGCCGGCATCCCCTACATAGGCGGTTACGGCGTCACGAACGCCGAGTTCACCAGCCCGCTGTCCTACCCCGTCAACGGCGGCCAGCCCTCGCTGCTGGCCGGTCTGGGCAAGGAACTCGGCGCGACCTGCGGGCCCGTCTCCCTCGTGCGGCCCGACACGATCGCCGGTGACGCCCTGCCCGTGATGCTGGACGCCGGACTGACGGCGGGCGGGCACGCCGAGGCCGTGGACCAGCTGGCCCCGGAGGACGCCACCGAGTACGCCACCCAGGCCGAGGCGGCGCTGAAGAAGGCGACCGGCGACGCGGGCGGCGGCGGCAAGGGGTGCGTCGTGACCGCGCTCGGGGACCGCACCAGCACCTTCATGGACTCCTTCCGCCGCACCCGCCAGGGCTATCCCGAGGTCCGCACCGGCACCGTCCTCGGCAGCGTCGACCAGACCGTGATCAACGCCGCGGGCGCGGCCTCCGGTCCCTTCGAGGGCGCCTACGTCACCGGCTGGTACCCGGTGGCGAGCGACCCCGCCTGGGCGCCGATGAAGAAGGTGATCAGCGAGCAGGCGTTCTCCGACACCCGGATCGATCCGACGGACACCGGGGTCCAGACGACCTGGATCGCCTACACCGTGTTCCGGCAGGCCGTGGAGTCGCTGGACGGCGGTGAGGTGACCGCCGGCGCCGTACGGGGCGCCCTGGACGACGGGCTGGAGGTCACCACGGGCGGCCTCACCCCGACCCTGCGCTGGGAGTTCACCGACGAGCTCGCCTCCATCGGCTTCCCGCGCCTGGTCAACGCCGACGTCACCCTCCAGGCCGTGCGCAAGGGCCGGCTCGTGTCCGCCAGGAAGGGCTTCGTCGACGTCACGAAGACCCTGGAGAAAGCCGACGTGAACTGACCCGTCCGGCGGCGCCGGCCCTCGCCTACAGCTGCGTGGGCTGGCGCTCGGTCAGGTCGTAGGTCTTCGCGATCCCGTTCCACAGCTCGGCGGCCCGCTTCTTCTGGGCGCTGGCGGTGCCGCTCGCGCGGTTGCCCTCCAGGGTCTCGGAGGTGGTGCGGGCCCCGCCCTTCTTGCAGCTCTTCTTCTTGTTGGCGGCGACCTGGTCGGCCCAGGCCGCGTAGTGCTCGTCGGCGGCGGCGGACGCCTGCCACGCCTTGGTGAGGGCGGTGGTCAGCGCGGCGTGGTCGGGCAGCTGGTCGACCTTCAGCGCGGAGAGCCGGGTCACCAGCTCGGTGCGCTGCTTCGCCGCGTCGCGCAGGTCTGTCGCGGCCTGCCCGAGGTTGCCGCAGCTCTTCACGTCGGCCACGGCGCTGATCACACTGGCCCGGCTGCTGCCGCTGTCCGCCAGCAGCTTGTCGAGCTCGGCGGCCTGCTGGGCGGCCGCGCCGGTGGACGCCGAGGACGCGCCGCTCGCGGGGGCCGAAGCCGCGACGGTCTTGCCGTCGTCGCCCTCGTCACCGCCGCCGCCCCCCATCATGGCGCCCGCGCCGATGCCGACGACCGCGAGGGCCACGCCGATCGCCGCGAACAGCGGCACCCGAGAGCCGGTACGACCGCCCCGGCCGGCGCCGTCGTCGCGCACCGCGCGTCTCCCGCCCGCCGCGGGACCGCCCGGCGGGGTGTGGCCGGTCTGCGGGGTCCGGGCGGCGGGTCCGGCACCGTAGCCCGGCGCACCGCCGGGACCGCCGTACCCGGGGGCGTCCGGCTCGGAGTAGCGCGGGAGCTGCTGCGTGGACCCGGCCGGCCCGTCGCCGCCCGGTCCGCTGCGGAAGAGGTTCTCGAACTCCGCGGGCGGCTGCCGCTCCCCGTCGGCCTGTGCGGCGACGGGCGGTATGTACTGCGTGGGCTCCGAGTCGGAGTAGGCGCCGGGCCGCGCTCCCGGCGCGGAGGCCTGCGCGCCCGCCGGGAAGGCCCCCGTGCCCGGGTTCTGGCGGCCGGGACCCGGGTAGGGGCCCGACTCGGCCGGGACCTCGGGCGGCAGCGCGCCCGGGGCGACGGGCGGCAGGTACTGGGTGGCCCCCTCGTCGGCGGGCGCGGCGGGAACGGGCGGCAGGTACTGGGTGGCGCCCTCGTCGGCCGGAGCCGCGGGCGGAACGGGGGGAAGGTACTGGGTGACGCCCTCGTCCGCCGGGGCGGGAGCGGCGAAGGACGACGGGTAGGGGCCCCGGCCGCCGTCGGCCGGGACCGGCGGTATGTACTGCGTCGCGCCGTCGTCGGAGGACAGGGGGGCGGCCGGGGGCAGGGGTGCGCCCGGCGCCGGGGCACTCTCCGGCGGGAGGGGGCCCGCACCCGCGGGGTCGCCCCCGTGCCACTGGTCGGAGCGCCCGGTGTTCCACCCGTCCTGCGAGGGCTGCTGGTGCTGCTGCTGGTCCGCGGGGAGCGGCCAGCTCTGCGCCTGCTGCCCGGCGGGGGCCTGTCCGCCGGGGCCCCAGGGGTCGCCCCAGGTCTGTCCGCCGGCGGGCGGCTGCTGCCCGTACCGGTCCTGGCCGTACTGATCCCGGCCGTACTGGTCCTGCCCGTACTGCTGCTGCCCGTAGCGGTCCTCGCCGTACGGCTGTTGCCCGGGCTGCTGCTGTCCGGGCTGCTGCTGTCCGGGCTGCTGAGCGCCGTACCCGCCGGAGTAGCGGTCGGACGGCGGTGGCGTCGGCGGCCCCTGGCGGGGCGCCGGCCGCGGCACGCTCGCCGTCATTCCCGGCAGCAGGGGCTCCCCGCCGTCGGAGGGCAGCACGATGCCTTCGCGCGCGGGCTGCGCCGAGGGCTCCTCGCCCTGTCCACTCTGCGTCACCGGGACTCCTACTGATGGGGGACCTTCGGAATCGTCGGTTCACGCTACCGGGTCCCCGGAACCCCGTGCCACGCAGCTCAGTCGTGATCTCCCTTCCGGCCGGGCCGGCCGGGGCATCGGTAACAGATCCGGAGCGCCGTGCGCTGTATCCGCCTCTCCCCGTGCGGGATCCCGTCGTTTCCCGCGCGTTCAGGCAGCGGCGCCCCGTCCGTTCACGCCGCGGTCTGCAACTCCAGCCGCGCCCCGAACTCCCGCACCACCGACTCGTCCCGGAACGGCTCCAGCCGCTGCTGGAGGTCCTCGAGGTACTCCGCGCCCCGGTTGGAACGCAGCGTCTCCAGCAACTCGACAGCCTTCAGGCCCGTGTTGCAGGCCTGCTCGATGTCGCGCTGCTGCACCTGCGCGGTGGCCAGCAGGACATAGCCGATCGCGCGCCGGCGCGCACGGCTCTCCGGGTGCCCGGCCAGGGACTGTTCGGCGCAGCGGGCCGCCGCCTCGGCCTGGCCGAGGTCACGGTGGCAGTGCGCCAACTCGTCGGCCAGATAGGCCTCGTCGAAGTGCGCGATCCACGCGGGATCGTCCCCGGCGGACGGCTCCGCGGCCTCCAGTGCCGCGACCGCCCGCCCGGACGCCGTCTGCGCCCCGCGCGCGTCGCCCATCAGGGCGTGGCCGCGGGCCTCCGCCGCGAGGAACATCGCCTGCGCGCGCGGGGTCACCCGCCCCCGCGCCCCCTCCTGCGCCGCGCGCGCCAACTGCGCGATCTCCCGCGGGTTCCCGAGCTGCGCGGCGAGGTGGCTCATGGAGGCGGCGAGGACGTATCCGCCGTACCCGCGGTCACCGGCCGCCTGGGCCAGCCGCAGGGCCTGGATGTAGTAGCGCTGGGCGAGACCGGGCTGACCGGTGTCGACGGCCATGTATCCGGCGAGTTCCGTCAACCGGGCCACGGCCGCGAACAGTTCGCGGCCCACCGCCTCCCGGTAGGAGCCGGCCAGCAGGCCCGACACCACGCTGTTGAGGTAGTGCACCACGACCGGGCGCACATGGCCGCTGCCGTACTGGTGGTCCAGGTCGACCAGGGCCTGGGTCATCGCCTTGACGGCCGCGACGTCGGACAGGCCCACCCGGGGACCGGCCGACCGTGCCACCTGCGCGTCCGGCGAGGAGATCAGCCAGTCGCGGCTCGGCTCGACCAGCGCCGAGGCGGCCACGGAGGAACCCGAGAGGAAGTCGCGCCGGCCCACGTCGCTGCGCCACAGCTCGCAGACCTGCTCGATGGCCCCCAGGACGGTCGGCGAGAACTGGAGCCCCACGCCCGAGGCGAGGTTCTTGCCGTTGGCCATGCCGATCTCGTCGATCGTGACCGTACGGCCGAGTTTGCGGCCCAGCGCCTCCGCGATGATCGCCGGAGCGCGTCCCCGCGGCTGCTGCCCGCGCAGCCAACGGGCCACGGACGTCTTGTCGTAGCGCAGGTCGAGGCCGTGCTCGGCGCCACACATGTTGACGCGGCGGGCGAGCCCGGCGTTCGAGCACCCCGCCTCCTGGATGAGCGCCTGCAGCCTCTCGTTCGGCTGCCGCGCGACTAGCGGCCTTGCGGCCATGGGCACTACCCCCTGTGGCTGCGGTGACCGGGGCGGCGGGTACCCGCCCACACACCGAGTTGACGTGTCTTCCACCGAAAAGTTCCGGCCGAGAAGATCAATGCCCCACGCCCTCATCGAAAATGCGAGGCATGTGAGGATTGCCGAGAATTACCGAGGAACACAGAGATTGCCGGGTTACCGGCGGAAGCCCGCCCCCTCTTCCTGGATACCCGCTCCCGCGCCCCTTCCTGCCGCGCGCCCCCGAACATGCACCCATGCGCCCCGGACGCGGAACCGGTGCTCCTCCCCCGCGCAAAGTGGCGGGCGTAACCCCTGGTGACGGCTAGAGTTGTGTTCATCGTGGAAGAGACCATCGCGGGCGCCGAAGCCACTCATATCCCGAAGCAGCGCGGGGAATCGCTGCTCGAGACAGCTGTTCGCTACGCCGAGGAACGACACTGGGACGTCTTTCCCGGCACCTGGCTGGAACCCGTCGGCGGAGTGCAGCACTGCTCCTGCGGAGACGGCGCGTGCGCGGCGCCGGGCGCGCACCCCGCGCGCCCCGACTGGGCGACCCAGGCCACCGGCAGTGCGACGGTCGCGCGCCGGATGTGGCAGAAGCAGCCGACCGCCTCGATCCTGCTGCCGACCGGCCGCTCGTTCGACGCGATCTCCGTCCCGGAGACGGCCGGGTTCCTGGCCCTGGCGCGGATGGAGCGGATGGAGTCGACGCTCGGTCCGGTCATGCTGACGCCGGACCGCCGGATGCAGTTCTTCGTGCTGCCGGGCGCGTCGGCGAAAGTGCCGGACCTGGTACGCAAGTTGGGCTGGTCGCTGTCGGCGCTCGACCTGGTGACGCTCGGCGAGGGCACGTACGTGGCCGCGCCGCCCACCCGGTTCGGTTCGCGGGGCGCCGTGCAGTGGGCGTGCCGGCCGACCGCCGCGAACCGGTGGCTGCCGGACGCGGAGGAGCTGATCCCGCCGCTCGCCTACGCCTGCGGACGGGATCGCTAGCGACGCCCCGTCAGGAGCCGCGTCACCGTAGGGTTTCCGGCATGACGTCGGTACGCGTGCGCAACCTCTGGAAGCGGTTCGGGCAGCAGGTCGCCGTTGCCGGGATCGATCTCGATCTGCCCTCGGGGAAGTTCATCGGGCTCGTCGGTCCGAACGGCGCCGGGAAGACCACGACCCTGTCCATGGTGACCGGGCTGCTGCGGCCCGACCAGGGCTCGGTGGAGGTCGTCGGGCACGACGTGTGGCGGGACCCCGTCGAGGTGAAGGCGCGGATCGGGGTGCTGCCGGAGGGGCTGCGGCTCTTCGAGCGCCTGTCGGGCCGTGAACTGCTCGCCTACAGCGGCCGGTTGCGGGGCCTGCCCGGCGCCGAGGTCGACAAGCGGGCCGCACAGCTGCTCGACGTCCTCGATCTGGCCGGAGCCCAGCACAAGCTGGTCGTCGACTACTCGACGGGCATGCGCAAGAAGATCGGCCTCGCGGCCGCGCTGCTGCACAACCCCGAAGTGCTCTTCCTCGACGAGCCGTTCGAAGGGGTCGACCCGGTGTCCGCGCAGATCATCCGCGGCGTCCTGGAGCGGTACACGGCGTCGGGGGCGACCGTCGTCTTCTCCTCCCATGTCATGGAGCTCGTCGAGTCGCTGTGCGACTGGGTGGCGGTGCTGGCGGCGGGCCGGATCCGGGCGCACGGGACGCTGGCGGAGGTACGGGGCCCGGCCCCCTCGCTGCAACAGGCGTTCCTGGAACTCGTCGGCGCGCAGGGGCGGGACGCCGGTTCCGACCTCGACTGGCTGGGCGGCGGGGCGGCCCGGTGAGCGGGCGGACCTCGTCGCCGGCGCTCGTCCCCACCGTCGTACGGCTGAAGCTGTCGCTGCTGCGCAACGGGCTGCGGCAGTCGGGCGGGCGGCGGGCCGCGTACGTCGCCTCGGCGGTCGTCACGCTGCTGTTCGCCGCGCTCCAGCTGCTCGGTCTGATCGCGCTGCGCGGACACGACCACGCGGTGTCGCTGGTGGTGCTCCTGATGGCGGTGCTGGGGCTGGGCTGGGCGGTGATGCCGCTGTTCTTCCCGAGCGGTGACGAGACGCTGGACCCGACCCGGCTGGTGATGCTGCCGTTGCGGCCCCGGCCGCTGGTGCGGGCGCTGCTGGCGGCCTCACTGGTGGGTATCGGGCCGCTGTTCACCCTGCTGATGCTGGTGGGTTCGGTGGTGTCCGTGGCCCACGGGGCGGCGGCGTGGGCGGTGGGCGTGCTCGCCGTCGTCCTCGGGCTGCTGGTGTGCGTGGCGCTCGCCCGCGCCGTGGCCGCCGCCAACATCCGGCTGCTGACCAGCCGCAAGGGACGCGATCTGGCGGTGCTGAGCGGGCTGGTCGTCGCGATCGGCGCGCAGGCCGTCAACTTCGGGGCGCAGCGGCTCGGCTCCTCCGGTCTCGGGCAGCTGGATCCGGTGGCGGACGTCCTGCGGTGGCTGCCGCCGGCGTCGGCGATCGGCGCGGTGGACTCGGTGAGCGAGGGCGCGCACGGGGTCGCCGCCGCGCAGCTCGCCGTCAGCGCGGGCGCGCTGGCGCTGCTGGTCACGGCGTGGACGCGGAGCCTGACGCGGCTGATGACCTCGCCCGACGGCTCCACCCTCCAGGCCGCCGAGCCGGCCGCGCGGGAGCGGCGGGGCGCGGCGGGGCTCGGGCGGCTGCTGCCGGGCGGGCGCACCGGCCCCGTCATGGAGCGCAGCCTGCGCTATGTCTGGCGCGATCCGAAGACGAAGGCGGCCTGGGTGACCTCGCTGGCCATCGGGCTGATCGTGCCCGTCCTGAACGCGGTGCAGGGCACCGGCTCGATCTACTTCGCCTGTTTCGCCGCCGGGATGCTCGGCATCCAGATGTACAACCAGTTCGGGCAGGACACGTCCGCGTTCTGGATGGTCGCGATGACGATCTCCACGCCCCGGGACGCGTACGCCGAGCTGCGGGCGCGGGCCCTGGCCCTGCTGCTGATCACCCTGCCGTACGCGACGCTGGTGACGGTGCTGACGACGGCGATGCTCGGCGACTGGTCGAAGCTGCCCGAGGCGCTGGGGCTGTCCCTCGCGCTGCTGGGGGCGATGCTCGCGACGGGCGCCTGGACCTCGGCCCGCTTCCCCTACTCGATTCCGCAGGAGGGCTACAAGAACGTGGCCCCGGGGCAGGCCGGTCTCGCCTGGATCGCGATCTTCGGCGGGATGGTCGCGGCCGCCCTGCTGTGCGCCCCCGTGATCGCGGTGACGATCTGGCTGCACGTCACCGAGGGCGGGGAGGACTGGACCTGGCTGCTGCTGCCGGGCGGCGCGGCCTACGGCGCGGCGATCACGCTCCTGGGGCTGCGGCTGGCCGCTCCGCGGACGGCGGCCCGCCTCCCGGAGATCCTGACGGCCGTGAGCAGGGGCTGACCGGCCCCCCGGAGCCCGGTCGGGGTCAGGGCGCTCCGGGGGTCAGGACGGCGTCCAGGAACGGTTCGATCGCGGTGCGCCAGCCCTCGGGCTGGTCGTAGTGCACGAGGTGTCCGGCGTCGGAGACCTCCGCGTACTCGCCGCGGGGCAGGACGCGCACCATCTCCTGGGCCTCGGCCCGCCCGAGTTCGCCGTCCAGGCCGCGCACGACCAGCACCGGGCAGCGCACCTGGGCCAGTTCCTCCCAGTGGGCGTCGTAGACCCAGGTCTCGCGGGACTTGAGCATCTGCTCGGGCTCGAAGACGGGACGCCAGCCGTCCGGCGACTCCTGCATCACCTCGGCGTAGAACTCGCCCCGGGAGGGGTTCGGGCGCTCCACCCAGGGATCGTCCTCGCCGAACCACTTGCGGACGTCGGCGAGCGTGGCGAAGGGGACCGGCCAGGACTTGAACCAGTCGCCCCACTCGCGCTGCGAGGCCGCTCCCAGCGCGGAGGCCCGCATGTCGCAGACGATCAGGCCGCTCACCAGGTCGGGGCGTTTCGCGGCGAGCTGCCACGCGGTCAGCGCGCCCATGGCGTGGCCGATCAGGAGGGCCGGGGCGAGCCCGAGCTGTTCGAGGGCGGCCTCCGCGTCCTCGACGTAGGCCTCGCGGGTGAAGGCGGCCTCGGGCGGTTTCTCGCTCTGGCCGTGGCCGCGCTGGTCGAGGGCGACGGCGCGGTGCCGCTCGGAGAGCCAGCGGGCGGTGGACGCCCAGTGCGAGGCCCGGCCCATCAGACCGTGCAGTAACAGGACGCCCGGCCTGTTCACGTCCTCGTGCCCGCCGGGCCGCTCCCGGTCACAGTCTCCCGCCGTCTGGGACGGAATGACGGGTTCCGTCACGGCCTTCGCCGGGTCACCCTTGGGCGGGTCACCGAACTCCCAGGCCGCCAGGCGTACGCCCCCCGCCCCGGTCACGTCGATGCGTCGCGCCATAGGTACTGGCACCCCCTAGCCGTTATGCCGCCGCGCTGCCGATGCCTTCGTACTGCCTTCAATCACCCGCAGGCTATCGAAAGGCCTTTCGAGAAATGCACTCTCCGCGCACAACACCCCTCGTTCGAGTGACCACACTCAAGGAATGATCCCCGCTGCCGAGGGGAGACCTTCATCGGGGGGCGGACCGCTCGGGGAAACCGGTCCGAGGGAATGACCCTGAGAGCTCGGGGCTCCGGGTCAGTACAGGGGAGGACAGGCCCCGGTGCCGTACGGCACCGGGGCTCTCCACTGCTCCGCGACACGGCATCCCGCCCCCTCCGGTCATATGCCTCACGCGACAGCCTGGCACGGGAAGCCCTCCGGCGCTGCGATTCGACACAGGGAATCTGCGATTCGACGAGATCGACGGCACACCCCAACTGCCCCACGCTCCCCAGGAGTTGAACAACCCTCAGCGTTTCACCGGCGGCGGGGCCGCGGGCCCCGGGGTCAGCGCTTCGCCACGAACACGTGCGACGCGACCTCCGACTGGAGCTCGGCCGCCTCGCCGCCGCTGCCCACCAGCACACCGCCCGCCGACTCCGTCACGCTCACCACCGAACCGGGCTGCACACCCGCGCGGCGCAGCGTGTACATCAGCTGCGCGTCCGTCTGGATCGGCTCGCCGATCCGGCGCACGACGACCGTCTTGCCGTCCGAACCCGGGTCGAGGTCCGCCAGCGAGACCATGCCCTCGTCCAGGAAGGGGTCGGCGCCGTCCTTCTCGCCCAGCTCCTCCAGGCCCGGGATCGGGTTGCCGTACGGCGACTCGGTGGGGTGACGCAGCAGCTCCAGCACCCGGCGCTCGACCGCCTCGCTCATCACGTGCTCCCAGCGGCAGGCCTCGGCGTGCACCTGCTCCCACTCCAGGCCGATCACGTCGACCAGGAGACACTCGGCGAGGCGGTGCTTGCGCATCACGCGCGTGGCCAGCCGGCGGCCCTCGTCGGTGAGCTCCAGGTGCCGGTCGCTGGCCACGGAGACCAGGCCGTCGCGCTCCATGCGCGCCACCGTCTGGCTGACCGTCGGCCCGCTCTGGTCGAGGCGTTCGGCGATGCGGGCACGCATGGGCACCACACCTTCCTCTTCCAGCTCGAGGATGGTGCGGAGATACATCTCCGTGGTGTCGATCAGTCCGGACATGTGTGCCCCTCGATTAGCTCTGCGGAAGGCTCGACGGCTCTCCGGCGCGTGCGCTGGCCCTGGACCCAATTCTGCCGGATACCACTGACAAGCGTGCCGCGCCGTCCGAACGCGGTGGTCACATCGGGGCTCCGCGTCCGGCGCGCGGGAGGGGGCGGCGCCCCCGACGCCCCACCGTCACCGGGCGTATTGACAGCGCACTGGTCCAGACCGCACGGTGATCCGCGACACGGACACCCGCTACGGCAAAGGGGCCGCACGGATGAGCGACCGCAAGCTCGCCGCCCAGTTCTTCGACGCCGCGATCGCCCTGCTCCAGCGGGCCCGCGACGAGGAGGCCGACACCGTCGAGGCCGCCGGCACGCTCCTCGCCGACACCGTGACCGCCGGCGGGCGCCTGTTCGCCTTCGGCGCCGGGCACTCCTCCCTCGCCGCGCAGGACGTCGTCTACCGCGCGGGCGGCCTCGCCCTGATGAACCTGCTCGCGGTCCCCGGCGTGGTCGGCGTGGACGTCACCCCCGCGACCCTCGGTTCGGCCCTCGAACGGGTCGACGGTCTCGCGAGCGCCGTCCTGGACACCTCGCCCCTGCGCGCGGGCGACGCCCTCGTCGTCGTCTCGCTGTCCGGCCGCAACGCCCTGCCCGTGGAGATGGCCCGCGAAGCCCGCGCCCGCGGCGTGCGGGTCGTCGGCCTGACGTCGGTGGCCTACGCCTCCGGCACGACGTCCCGGCACGCCTCCGGCACGTTCCTCAAGGACCACTGCGACGTCGTCCTCGACTCCAAGATCGCCGTCGGCGACGCGGAGCTCACCCTGGACACCGTCCCCGCGCCCTTCGCCCCCGCCTCCACGGTCGTCACCTCGGCCCTCCTCCAGGCCGTCATGGCCACCACGGCCGGCCTCCTCGCCGAGCGCGGTATCGAACCGCCGCTGCTGCGGTCCGGCAACGTCGACGGCGGCCACGAGTGGAACGGCCGGATCATGGAGGAGTACCGGGACCGGATCTTCTACCGCCACTGAACCGCGGTCCGGGCGCGGCTCAGCCTCCCTCGCCCCGGCCCGGCGCGCCCGCCGCGCCCGTCAGGTCGGCCAGGTCCAGGGCCGCCGCCATCCGGACGGCGACGTCCTCGGCGTAGACGGCGTCGGTCCGCTCGAAGGGGGTACGGCTCCCGCCGCGCAGGAACGTGACGACACCGAGCGTGCGGCCCCTGCTGCGCAGCACCGCGCACAGCGCGTGGACCGTGTCCTCGGGCCACCGGCGCGCCCGCGCCCACTCCCGCGCCTCGTCGGCCGGTACGGAGCCCGCGCCGGCCCGCACGGAACCGGCCCGCGCCACGCACTGGAGCGCCGGGTGCCCCTCGCCGTAGCGGACCGGCAGCCCGGCCAGCCCGGTCGGCGCGCTGGGCCCCGGCCCGCCCGACGGCGTCGCCGCGACCCGCACCAGCCGCACCGGCGCGGCCTCCTGCGCGTCGGCCCCGGCGCCGCCCGTCACCCGGTCGACCAGGGCGTGGTCGGCGAACCCGGCGAGCGCGAAGTCGAGGTGGACGGTGGCCGCCTCGACGGGGTCCTCGCACTCGGCGGCGGCCCGGGCGGCCCGGTGCAGCTGATTGGCCCTGAAGCGCAGCAGCGCGGCCTCCTGCTCCCCCTGCTTGGCCTCGGTGACGTCCTGGAAGAGCCAGCCCACCCCGAGGGGCACCGGTTCCTCGGCGAGCGGCGAGGCGAGGCGCAGGAAGCCGCTGCGCCAGCAGCGCCGCCGTTCGCCGTCCGGGCCGCGCACACCGACCCACAGCTCGGCCGGGGCCGGCGGGGCGCCCTCGGCGAGCACGTGCGTCAGCGCGTTCTCCAGCTCCTCGACGCCCCGGGTGAGCAGGTCGCCCAGCGGACGGCCCAGGACGGCCGTGCGGCCGGTGCCGAGCGCGCGGGCCGCGTGCGCGTTGACGACCGCGGGGCGCAGGTCGGCGTCGACCAGGACGACACCCCAGGAAGCGTCGTCGAAGAGGGCCTCGCTGAGCGCGATGGAACGCTCCAGGTCGATCTGGGCGTGCACCTCGCTGAAGGCGCAGTACAGGCCCGCCGGCTTGCCGTCCGGACCGCGCACGGCGGCCGACTGGGTGCGCACGAGCACCCGGCCGCCGTCCTTGGTGAGCAGCGCGAACTCGTGGACCTGGCGCCCCGGCGCGTGCATGGCGGCCATCAGCCGCCCCTGGATCTCCTCGGCGTCGGCCTCGCGCACCGCCCAGCCGGCGAAGCCGTGCCGCCCGACCGCCTCGGCGGCGCTCCAGCCCAGGATGCGTTCGGCCTCGCGGTTCCAGTGGGTGACCAGGCCGTCGCCGTCGAAGGCGCACAGGGCCGCGTCCATGCCGTCGAGGAGCGCGGCGAGCAGGTCGGTGCCGTCCGGGCCGTCCGGACCGGGCGCGGCGGCGCCGTCCGGGGGCACGGGGCCGTCGTCGCCCGGCCGGCCGGGCCGCTCGGGCTCGTCCGGACCCAGCTCGTCGGTGGTCCCACTACGCCGGGAAGCACTCACCTGGACCCCCTGCAGGTTCGCTCACTTGCCCTCATTCAACTCGAACGTGACGCAGCCCACATATGATTCCCGCAAGATTGCAGAGGAATCGTCGTACCGCTGCGATGCCGGTCACGCCCCCTCGCGAAAAAACACTTGAGCGACCCGAGGCGGGTTCCTAGGGTGGGGCGTACCGAAGGAAAGGAGGTGGTCCGAAGCATGTATGCACACCGGACGTCGGAGGTGGCTGCGGGCTAGTGGCCCGTCGCCCACTGAGTGCGGTGCCGGACCAGCGCGAGTGAGCAGCGCGCGACCGGCCAATTCAACGCAGTCACCCGACCCGCGAGTCGCCGGTACGTCCGGCCGGCCCTCCCACGCGAGGACCAGACTCGCGGGTCGCCTGCTGTCTGCGGGCTCCCGCCGCAGGATCCGCGGTTCGTGACCCGCGCCACGTACGGATCTGTCGCCAGGCAGTACCCTGGGCGCATGCTTTCGCTCGTTCGACGCCGCCACGTGGACTACGTCCGCGTCACGAGCATGGGCTGTCGACGCTCCTTCTGAGCCTTCCGGCCCCTTCCGCGGTTCCCAGCCGCCCGCGTCTCACCTCCTCCCGCCCACTTGGCACCCGTGCGCCGCCCCATCCCCGGCGGCGGCCGGGCCCCCGTACACCTGCGGACGTACCATGACGAACCCGTCGTACCAGCAACTGCCGATCATCGATCTCTCCGCCGCCGACCGCGGTCCCCAGGCGCGGGCGCTGCTGCACGCGCAGCTGCACAGCGCCGCGCACGACGTCGGGTTCTTCCAGCTCGTCGGGCACGGCGTGACGGAGCGGGAGACCGGCGAGCTGCTGGCCGCCATGCGGGCCTTCTTCGCCCTGCCGGAGGCCGAGCGGCTCGCGATCGACAACGTGCACTCGCCTCACTTCCGCGGCTACACCCGCACCGGCGACGAGCGGACAGGCGGCCGGCAGGACTGGCGGGACCAGCTCGACATAGGCGCCGAGCGTCCCGCCCGGACACCCGGCCCGGGCGAGCCCGCCTACTGGTGGCTGGAAGGGCCCAACCAGTGGCCCGCCGGACTGCCCGCGCTGCGGACCGCCGCGCTCGCCTGGATCGAGCGGCTGAGCGCCGTCGCGCAGAAGCTGCTGCACGAGCTGCTCGCCTCGATCGGGGCACCCGTCGACTTCTACGACCACGCCTTCGGGGAGCGGGCGCACCCGCACCTCAAGCTCGTGCGCTACCCCGGCAGCGCGGGCGACGGCGCAGGGCAGGGGGTCGGCGCGCACAAGGACTACGGCTTCCTGACCCTGCTGCTCCAGGACCAGGTCGGCGGCCTCCAGGTACAGCGCGCGGACGGTCTGTTCCATGACGTGCCGCCGCTGCCCGGCGCCTTCGTCGTCAACCTGGGCGAACTGCTGGAGGTGGCGACCGACGGCTACCTCCTGGCCACCAACCACCGGGTCGTGTCGCCGGCCGACGCCGTGGAACGGTTCTCCGTGCCGTTCTTCTACAACCCCCGCCTCGACGCCCGGGTCGAGCCGCTGCCCTTCACGCACGCCTCGGCGGCGCCCGGGGTGACCGACGACCCCGCCAACCCGCTGTTCGCCGAGTACGGCTTCAACGAGCTCAAGGGCAAGCTGCGGGCGCACCCGCTCGTGGCCGAACGGCATCACGCGGAGCTGCTCAGCCCCGCGTGACACGGACGCCCGGCCGGCCCGCCCGGCCGGCCCGCGCTCAGTCGGCGATGTCCTCGTAGCCCTCGATCTCCCGCGGGTTGCGCGAGCCCGGCCCGATGTAGCGGGCCGAGGGGCGGACCAGGCGGCCGGTGCGCTTCTGCTCCAGGATGTGCGCCGACCAGCCCGCCGTCCGGGCGCAGGTGAACATCGAGGTGAACATGTGGGCCGGCACCTCGGCGAAGTCCAGGATGATCGCCGCCCAGAACTCGACGTTCGTCGCCAGGACCCGGTCCGGGCGGCGGGCGTGGAGTTCCGCCAGGGCCGCCTTCTCCAGCGCCTCGGCGATCTCGAACCGCGGCGCGCCCAGCTCGCGGGCCGTACGGCGCAGCACGCGCGCGCGTGGGTCCTCGGCGCGGTACACGCGGTGGCCGAAGCCCATGAGCCGCTCGCCCTTGTCGAGGGCCTGCCTGACGTAGGCGTCCGCGTCCCCCGTCCGCTCGATCTCCTCGATCATGCCGAGGACGCGGGAGGGCGCGCCGCCGTGCAGCGGACCCGACATGGCTCCCACGGCGCCGGACAGGGCGGCGGCGACGTCGGCGCCCGTCGAGGCGATGACCCGGGCCGTGAACGTGGAGGCGTTCATGCCGTGCTCGGCCGCCGACGTCCAGTAGGCGTCGACCGCGGCCACGTGCTTGGGGTCGGGCTCGCCGCGCCAGCGGATCATGAACCGTTCGACGACGGACCCGGCCTTGTCGATCTCCCGCTGCGGCACCATCGGGCGCCCTTGCCCGCGCGCCGACTGGGCGACGTAGGACAGGGCCATGACGGCGGCCCGGGCCAGGTCCGCGCGGGCCTGCTCGGCGTCGATGTCCAGGAGCGGCTTGAGGCCCCAGACGGGGGCGAGCATGGCGAGCGCGGACTGCACGTCGACGCGGATGTCGCCGGAGTGGACGGGGATCGGGAACGGTTCGGCGGGCGGCAGGCCGGGGTTGAAGGCGCCGTCGACGAGGAGGCCCCAGACGTTGCCGAAGGAGACGTGACCGACGAGGTCCTCGATGTCGACGCCCCGGTACCGCAGGGCGCCGCCCTCCTTGTCGGGTTCGGCGATCTCCGTCTCGAACGCGACGACTCCTTCGAGTCCGGGTACGAAGTCGGACATCAGGCGGCTCCTCGGGATGTGTGCGACGGGAAGTGTCGGCGGGGGCGGACGGTGGATCCGGCGAGGGCCGGAAGACGGGCCCGGTCGGGCGCGGGTGGGCGGCGGATGGCGCCGGCGGATCCGCGGTCCGGTGCACGTGTGTGCGGGGACTCGCGGTCCGGGGCGGTCACCCCGGTGATGCCCCGTGCGGCCGTCGGTCACCCAACCTGACCGGCACCTCGCCGGGACGGGGCGGCGACGGCGGGTGCATCTGCACCATATCCCCGAGTGCCACCTTTGGGGAGTAGTTGCGGCACTGAGTGCCACCTTCGTGGGGTCGGTCTTCGGTGCGGGGCCATACGGCAAGATGACCACATGCCCGACGAAGACGCCGTCTCTCCCGGCCCCGCCCCCGATCCCGCGGCCATGCGCAAGCAGTACCGGGCCGAGGGGCTCTCCGAGACCGAGCTGGCCGCGACACCCGTGGAGCAGTTCGCGCGCTGGTTCAAGGACGCCGCCGTCGAGGCCCATCTCTTCGAGCCGAACGCCATGGTCGTCTCCACGGCGGACGCCGAGGGCCGGCCCGGCTCGCGCACGGTGCTGCTGAAGCACTTCGACGCCCAGGGCTTCGTCTTCTACACCAACTACGACTCCCGCAAGGCCCGCGACCTCGCCGAGAACCCGCACGTCTCGCTGCTCTTCCCCTGGCATCCGATGGCCCGGCAGGTCATCGTGCGGGGCGTCGCGCGGCGCACCGGGCGCGACGAGACCGCCGCGTACTTCCGGACCCGGCCGCACGGCTCCCAGCTGGGCGCCTGGGCCAGCGCCCAGTCCTCGGTGATCACCTCACGGGCCGGGCTCGACACCACCTACGCCGAACTGGCGGCCCGCTACCCGGAGGGCGAGCAGGTGCCGGTGCCGCCGCACTGGGGCGGCTTCAGGGTGGCTCCGCGGTCGGTGGAGTTCTGGCAGGGCCGTCTGAACCGGCTGCACGACCGGCTGTGCTACGTGGCCGAGCCGGACGGCAGCTGGCGGGTCGAGCGCCTCAGCCCCTGACCGGCCGTCGGGTGCGGGGTCAGTCGGCCGCGGGTCGCCCGAGCGTCTCGTCCAGCAGTCCCGCCCACTGGGCCACCACGCGCTCGCGGCGCCCCGCGTCGTCGGTGAGGAGGTTGGCGAGCCCGAGACCGCGGGCCATGTCCAGCAGCCCCTGGACCGTCTCGCGGACCCCGGGCGCGGACTCGTCGGCGCCCAGCAGCTCGACCGCTATGCGGTGGCTCTCCCGGCCCACGCGCGCCTCCAGCTCCGTCACGCGGGGGCGCAGCTGCTCCTCGTTCGAGGCGGCCACCCACAGGTGCAGGGCGGCCCGGAACAGGGGGCCGGTGTAGAGACCCACGAGGGCGGTGACGACGGCACGCCGGTCGCCCTGCGCACCCTGCGGGAACAGCGCGCGCAGGGCGTCCGAGCGCTCCTCGGCGACATATTCGACGGCCGCGGTGAACAGGTCCTCGCGGGTGGGGAAGTGGTGCTGGGCGGCGCCCCGGGAGACGCCCGCGCGCTCGGCGACGACGGACACCGTGGAGCCCGCCCAGCCGCGTTCGGCGAGGCAGGCCACGGCGGCGGCCAGCAGCCGCTGCCGGGTGGCCCGGCTGCGGTCCTGCTTCGGCACACGGTCACCCGGCCCGCGGTCCTTGCAGGCGCGGTCGTCCGTGGTCACACCACCCATGGAGGATCCCGTCGTTCGAGGAAGGCCGTCATCCCCTCGCGGGCTTCGGGGCCGGCGAACAACGAGGCCGAGAGCCTGGTCATCTCGCCCGCGTCCTCGACGAAGGCCTCCAGCACCTTAGCCGTGAGCAGCTCCTTGGTCCTCGCCAGGGCCCCGGGGGCGGCCCGCCGCAGTCCGTCGAGGACGGGGGCGAGGGCCTCGTCCGGGTCGGTGTCGCCGGCGCAGTGGGTGACGAGGCCGATCCGGGCCGCCTCGGCCGCGCCGAACGTCTCGCCGGTGAGGCAGTAGCGGGACAGGGCGCGCGGTGCGACGCGGGGCAGCAGCGGAAGCGAGATCACGGCGGGCGCGACCCCGATGCGCACCTCCGTGAACGCGAAGGTCGCGGTGCCGGAGGCGAACGCGATGTCGCAGGCGCCGAGCAGGCCGAGGCCGCCCGCCCGCACGTGTCCGGTGACCCGGGCCACCACGGGCTTGCGCAGCTCGAGGATCCGCCGGAGCAGCGCCGGCACCGCCTCGGGCGGCGGCGGGTCCTTCAGGTCGGCGCCCGCGCTGAAGGTGTTGCCGCTGTGGGTGAGGACGACGGCCCGCACGTCGTCGTCCTTCCCGCACTGGGCGAGCGCCTCGGTCAGGTCCCTCACGAGGGCGTGCGAGAGGGCGTTGCGGTTGGCGGGCGAGTCGAGGCTCAGGGTCTCGACGCCCCGGTCCCGGGCTCTTCCGATCAGGGGGGTCGTCACGCGCGCTCCCTCAGTTGGCGACGCAGGATCTTGCCGGAGGCGGCGCGCGGTACGGCGTCGATGAACGTGACGTGACGCACGCGCTTGTAGGGGGCGACCCGCTCGGCGACGTACATCGCGATCTCTCCCTCGGAGAGGCCGGGCGCCGTGGGCTGGCGGACCACGTACGCGTGCGGCACCTCGTTGCCCTCGTCGTTGTAGACGCCGATGACGGCCGCGTCCGCTATGCCGGGGTGGGTGAGCAGCAGCGCCTCCAGTTCGGCGGGGGCCACCTGGAAGCCCTTGTACTTGATCAGTTCCTTGACCCGGTCGACGACGAACAGCCAGCCGTCCGCGTCGACCCGCCCGACGTCGCCCGTGTGCAGCCAGCCGTCGGGGTCGATCATGTCGGCGGTGGCGTCGGGGCGGCCCAGGTAGCCCTTCATGACCTGGGGCCCCCGGATGAGGATCTCGCCCGTCTCGTCGACCCCGAGGTCCTTGCCCGGGTCGTCGAGGGAGACGATCCGCATCTGCGTGCCCGCGACGAGCTTGCCGACGGTGCCCGCGGGGGCGTCGCGCATGGCGTCGAGGGGCACGATGTGCGTGCCCGGCGACAGTTCCGTCATACCGTAGGCCTGGCCGACCGGCGGCAGGTCCAGGCGCTCGGCGCAGGCCGCGGCCAGGTCGGCGTCCAGCGGCGCGGCCGCGCTGACGACGTACCGCAGGGACGACAGGTCGTACCGGGCGACCGCCGGATGCTTGGCCAGCGCGAGGACGATCGGTGGCGCCACGTACAGGCCGGTGATGCGGTGCTCCTGGATCGCCGCGAGGAACGTCTCCAGGTCGAAGCGGGGCAGCACCACGACGGTGGCGCCCTGGCGCAGGGGCGCGTTCATCAAGGCGGTCAGGCCGTAGATGTGGAAGAAGGGCAGCACGGCGAGGATGCGTTCGCCGGGGCCCGCGGACATCGCCGACCTGAGCTGGACGAGGTTGGTGGCGATCTGCCGGTGGGTCAGCATCACGCCCTTGGGGACACCGGTGGTGCCGGAGGAGTAGGGCAGGGCCGCCACGTCCTGCACCGGGTCGATGGGCACCTGCGGCTCGGGGGCCGCCGAGGCGAGCATGTCGATCAGCGAGCGGTGCCCTGCGGCGGTGTCGCAGACGAAGATCTCCTCGACTCCGCCGGCGATCTCGGCCGCCCGGCGGGCCGCCTGGAGCAGCGGGGAGACGGTGACGATCCAGCGGGCGCCGCAGTCGCCGAGCTGTTTGGCGAACTCCTCGGCGGTGGCGAGCGGGTGCACCGTGGTGACCGTGGCCCCCGCGCGGGTGGCCGCGTAGAAGGCGAGCGGGAAGGCGACGGTGTTGGGGCTGTGCAGGGCCAGCACGTCCCCCTTGCGGACCCCGGCCTCGGCGAGCGCCGCGGCGACCCGCCGGTGGAACCGGTCCACCTGGTCGTAGGTGAGGGTGGTGCCGTCCGTGCCGTCGACGAGCGCCGGCAGCTCGCCGAACTCGGCGGCCCGGCCCAGCACGGCGTCGTGGATGGGGAGGTCGAGGGGCGGGACGTCTGCGAACTCGCTGCGGAACATGGTTCCTCCTCGCGCGCCGGGCACGACGGTGTGCCGGTTGAGGCGCTTCGGGCCGTTCAGACCGTCAGACCGTCAGTACGACTTGGGCAGGCCCAGGGTCTGGTGGGAGACGTAGTTGAGAATCATCTCCCGGCTCACCGGGGCGATGCGAGCCACCCGCGAGGCGGTTATCAGCCGGGCGATGCCGAACTCGCGGGTGAGGCCGTTGCCTCCGAGGGTGTGGACGGACTGGTCGACCGCCTTCACACAGGCCTCCCCCGCCGCGTACTTGGCCATGTTGGCGGCCTCGCCCGCGCCGACGTCGTCCCCCGCGTCGTACAGGTGGGCCGCCTTCTGCATCATCAGACGGGCCAGTTCGAGGTCGATGTGGGCCTGGGCGAGGGGATGCGCGATGGCCTGGTGGGCGCCGATCGGGGTCTTCCAGACGGTGCGTTCGCGCGCGTACTCGATCGCGCGGGAGAGCGCGTGGCGGCCCATGCCGATCGCGAAGGCGGCCGTCATGATGCGTTCGGGGTTGAGGCCGGCGAAGAGCTGGAGCAGACCCGCGTCCTCGTCGCCGACGAGGGCCTGCGCCGGGAGCCGCACCTCGTCCAGGACGAGTTCGAACTGCTTCTCCGCACTGCTCAGTTCCATGTCGATGGCGCGGCGGGTGAAGCCGGGCGCGTCGCGCGGGACGATGAACAGACAGGGCTTGAGGCTGCCGGTGCGGGCGTCCTCGGTGCGGCCCACGATCAGGGTGGCGTCGGCGATGTCCACGCCGGAGACGAACACCTTGCGGCCGGTCAGCAGCCAGTCGCCGCTCGCGGGGTCGCGGCGCGCGGTGGTGGTGATGCGGTGGCTGTTGGAACCCGCGTCGGGTTCGGTGATGCCGAACGCCATGAGGCGGGATCCGTCGGCCAGGGCGGGCAGCCACTCCCGCTTCTGTGCCTCGGTGCCGAAGCGGGCGATCACCGTGCCGCAGATCGCCGGGGAGACGATCATCATCAGCAGCGGGGCCCCGGAGGCACCGAGCTCCTCCAGCACCAGGGAGAGTTCGGTGATGCCGCCGCCTCCACCGCCGTACTCCTCCGGCAGGTTGACACCGATGTAGCCGAGCTTGGCGGCCTTCTGCCACAGGCCGCTGTCCTCGTCGGCGTGGCTCCTGGCGAAGGAGGACACCGCCGCGCGGAGCGCCTTGTGCTCGTCGGATTCGATCAGCGTGCTCAATGTGGCTCCTTCGTCTGCGGGATTCGTCGTGACGGCCTGTTCCAGGGGGTGTCCTGTCCTACGGCTCCTGGCTCTCCTGCACCACCGCCAACAGGGTGCCGACCTGCACCTGTTGGCCCGTCGTCACCGGCAGGGCGGTCACCGTGCCGTCCACCGGGGCGGAAATGACGTGTTGCATCTTCATCGCTTCGAGCCACAGCAGCGGTTCACCGGCCCGGACACCCGATCCGGTGATCAGTCCGTCCGCGAGCTTGACGACCGTGCCGGGCATCGGGGCGAGCAGGGAGCCGGGGGCGTGCCGGACCTGCGGGGCGGGGAAGCGCGGCAGCGCGGTGAGGGCGGCGCCGTCGACGTGGACGCGGTCGCCGTGCCGGGCGACCTCGAAGCGCCGCCGGACGCCGTCGATCTCCAGGACGACCAGGTCCGGGCCGGCGTGCACCACCTGGACGCCTTGCGCGCTCAGGCCGGTGCGCGTGTGGTGGTAGTGCACCTCGTGTTCCTCGCCGCCCAGCGCGTAACGCCTGACCTGCGGCTGCGAGGGCAGGTTGCGCCAGCCGCCGAAGCGGGAGCGGGCGGGGCCGGACGCCTCGGCGAGGGCCGCCGCCAGCGGGGCGTACGGGTCGTGGGCCGGTTCGGTCAGCGTGGCGAGGTGGCGGTCGTAGAAGCCGGTGTCCATGCGCGCCGAGGTGAACTCCTCGTGGCGCAGGGAACGGACGAGGAGGTCGCGGTTGGTGGTGGGGCCGTGGATCGTGGCCCGCTCCAGTGCCCCCGCCAGCCGGCGGATCGCCTCCGCGCGCGTGGGCGCGTGGGCGACGACCTTGGCGAGCATGGGGTCGTAGTGGACGCCGATCGGGTCGCCGTCGCCGAAGCCGGTGTCCAGCCGGACGCCCGCCGGGACGGCCAGCCGGTGCAGGACGCCGGTCTGCGGGGTCCAGTCGTCCGCCGGGTCCTCGGCGTACAGGCGGGCCTCGACGGCATGGCCACGCGCGCGTGGGGGCTCGGGGTCCAGGGCGGCGCCCTCGGCGATCCGGATCTGCTCGGCGACCAGGTCCAGGCCGAAGACGGCCTCGGTGACAGGGTGCTCGACCTGGAGGCGGGTGTTCATCTCCAGGAAGTGGGCGCGTCCGCCGGCGACCAGGAACTCGACGGTGCCCGCGCCGACGTAGTCGACGGCCCGGGCGGCGCGGACGGCGAGTTCGCGCAGTTCGGCGTCGAGTTCCGGCGCCAGGCCGGGGGCGGGCGCCTCCTCGACGACCTTCTGGTGCCGCCGCTGGAGGGAGCAGTCGCGGGTGCCGAGCGCCCACACCGTGCCGTGGGTGTCGGCGAGGATCTGCACCTCGACGTGGCGGCCGTTCTCGACGTACGGCTCGACGAACACCTCGCCGTCGCCGAACGCACTGGCGGCCTCGGCCCGGGCGCCCTCCAGGGCGGCGGCCAGGTCCGCCAGGCGGCGCACGACCCGCATCCCGCGTCCGCCGCCGCCCGCCGCCGCCTTGACCAGCACCGGCAGGTCGGACTCCCGCACCTCCTGCGGGGGCAGCGGAGCGAGTCCCATGAGCCGTTTGGCGCGTGTCTTGGACGCCATCGCCTCGATCGCCCCGGGCGGCGGCCCGATCCAGACGAGACCCGCGTCCAGGACGGCGCGCGCGAAGTCGGCGTTCTCGGAGAGGAACCCGTAGCCGGGGTGCACGGCGTCCGCGCCGGCGCTGACGGCCGCCTTCACCACGAGGTCGGCGCGCAGGTAGGTGTCCGCGGGCGCGCTGCCCGGCAGCCGGACGGCCGTGTCGGCCACGCGCGCGTGCAGGGCGTCGGCGTCGGCGTCCGAATGGACGGCGACGGTGCGGATGCCCGCCTCGCCGCAGGTGCGGAAGACGCGGCAGGCGATCTCGCCGCGGTTGGCCACCAGAACGCTGGTAATCATGAGCCTCACATCCGGAAGACGCCGAAACCGCCCCGCGCTCCCTGGTAGGGCGCGGTGTGGACGGCCGACAGGCACAGGCCGAGAACGGTGCGGGTGTCGCGCGGGTCGATGACACCGTCGTCGTACAACCGCCCGGACAGGAACACGGGCAGCGACTCGGACTCGATCTGCTGCTCCACCATGGCGCGCAGGGCCGCGTCCGCGTCGTCGTCGTAGGGCTGCCCCTTCGCGGTCGCCGACTGCCGGGCGACGATGGACAGGACCCCGGCGAGCTGCTGCGGGCCCATCACGGCCGACTTGGCGCTCGGCCAGGCGAAGAGGAAGCGGGGGTCGTAGGCGCGTCCGCACATGCCGTAGTGGCCGGCGCCGTACGAGGCGCCCATGAGGACGGACAGGTGCGGCACCCTCGAGTTGGAGACCGCGTTGATCATCATCGCGCCGTGCTTGATGATGCCGCCCTGCTCGTACTCCTTGCCGACCATGTAGCCGGTGGTGTTGTGCAGGAAGAGCAGCGGGATGTCGCGCTGGTTGGCGAGCTGGATGAACTGGGCGGCCTTCTGGGACTCCGCGCTGAACAGCACGCCCTGGGCGTTGGCCAGGATCCCGACCGGGTAGCCGTGCAGGGTCGCCCACCCGGTGACGAGGCTCGTCCCGTAGAGGGGCTTGAACTCGTCGAAGTCGGAGGCGTCGACGAGCCGGGCGATCACCTCGCGCGGGTCGAAGGGGGTGCGCAGGTCCCCGGGGACGATGCCCAGGAGCTCGTCCTCGTCGTACTCGGGAGGGACGGCCGGGCCCGGATCCGGGTACGCCTTGCGGTGGTTGAGGCGGGCCACCACGCGGCGTGCCTGGCGCAGCGCGTCCCGCTCGTCGACGGCGAAGTGGTCGGCGAGGCCCGACACGCGTGCGTGCATCTCCGCGCCGCCCAGCGACTCGTCGTCGCTCTCCTCGCCGGTGGCCATCTTCACCAGCGGCGGCCCGCCGAGGAACACCTTCGCCCGCTCCTTGACCATGATCACGTGGTCGGACATGCCGGGGACGTACGCGCCGCCGGCCGTCGAGTTGCCGAAGACGACGGCGACGGTCGGGATCCCGGCGGCGGAGAGCCGGGTCAGGTCGCGGAAGACGGCCCCGCCCGGGATGAAGATCTCCTTCTGCGAGGGCAGGTCGGCGCCCCCCGACTCCACCAGGCTGATGCAGGGCAGCCGGTTGGCCAGGGCGATGTCGTTGGCGCGCAGGGCCTTCTTCAGCGACCAGGGGTTGCTGGCGCCGCCGCGCACGGTCGGGTCGTTGGCGGTGATCAGGCACTCCACGCCCTCGACGACCCCGATGCCGGTGACGAGGGAGGCGCCCACGGTGTAGTCGCTTCCCCAGGCGGCCAGCGGCGACAGCTCCAGGAACGGCGTGTCGGGGTCGAGCAGCAGCTCGATGCGCTCACGGGCGAGGAGCTTGCCGCGCGCGCGGTGCCGGGCGACGTACTTCTCCCCTCCCCCGGCGAGCGCCTTGGCGTGCTCGGTCCCGAGATCGGCGAGCTTGGCGAGCATGGCCTCGCGGTGCGCGCGGTAGTCGGGGCCGTGGGTGTCCAGGGCGGACATGAGCACCGTCACAGGAGGGCCTCCGGGATGTCCAGGTGTCGGGACCGCAGCCACTCGCCGAGCGCCTTGGCCTGCGGGTCGAAGCGGTGCTGGGCGGCGACGCCGTCACCGAGGATGCCCTCGACGACGAAGTTCAGGGCGCGCAGCCGGGGCAGCAGGTGCCGGGTGACGGTCAGCTCGCGGCTCTCCGGGACGAGCTGCCGGAACCGGTCGGCCGTCAGCTCGTGCGCGAGCCAGCGCCAGGCCTCGTCGGTCCTGGCCCACACGCCCACGTTGGCGTCGCCGCCCTTGTCGCCGCTGCGCGCGCCGGCGACGAGCCCGAGGGGCGCGCGCCGGACGGGGCCCGGGGGCGGCGGCTCCGGCAGGTCCGGTTCCGCGACCGCCGCGGGCACGCGGGTGTCGGCCGCCCGCGGCGCGGCGACGGGCAGCCGACGGCCGTCGTCGAGGACGGCGACGTGCTCGACGTCCTCCTGCGGCACGTACGCGGCCTCGAACACCCCGTACGGGGAGCCCTTCCCGGGCGGCGCGAGCACGTGGAAGCCGGGGTAGCCGGCCAGCGCCAGCTCGATCGCGGCCCCGCTGAACGAGCGCCCCACGGCGTCCTGACGGGGGTCGCGCACGACGAGCCGGAGCAGGGCGCTCGCCGTCTCCTCGGTGTCGGCGTCGGCGCGGTCGGTGCGCACCAGCTCCCAACGGACCTCCCGTGGGGAGGACTTGGCGAACGTCTGCGCCATCTGGTTCTTCACGAGCGCCGCCTTGGCCTCGATGTCGAGGCCGGTGAGGACGAAGACGACCTCGTTGCGGAAGCCGCCGAGGCGGGTGCGGCCGACCTTGAGGGTGGGCGGCGGGGCCTCCCCGCGCACGCCGTGGATCCGTACCCGGTCGGAGCCGTCCTGGGTGAGCGTCACGGTGTCCAGGCGGGCCGTCACGTCGGGTCCCGCGTACCGGGCGCCCGCCGTCTCGTACAGCAGCTGGGCGGTCACCGTGCCGACGTCGACGAAGCCGCCGGTGCCGGGGTGCTTGGTGATCACGCAGCTGCCGTCCTCGTGGATCTCGGCGAGCGGGAAGCCGGGGTGCCGCAGGTCGTGGCCGCCCTCGGTGAAGAAGGCGTAGTTGCCGCCGGTGGCCTGGGTGCCGCACTCCAGGACGTGTCCCGCGACGACGGCGCCCGCGAGCCGGTCGTACTGCGTGGGCCCCCAGCCGAAGTGGGCGGCGGCGGGACCGGTGACCAGCGCCGCGTCGGTGACCCGTCCGGTGACGACGATGTCGGCGCCCTCGCGCAGACACGCGGCGATGCCGAAGCCGCCGAGGTAGGCGTGCGCGGTGAGGCTGTCGGGGTGGGCGGCGCCGAGGTCGTCGCCCTCGACGTGCGCGACCCGCACCGGGATGCCGAGCCGGTCCGCCATGTCCCTCACGGCGGCGGCGAGTCCGGCGGGGTTGAGACCGCCGGCGTTGGTGACGATGCGCACGCCGCGGTCGTGGGCGAGGCCGAGGCACTCCTCCAACTGCCGCAGGAAGGTACGGGCGTACCCGGCGGCGGGGTCCTTCAGCCGGTCGCGGCCGAGGATCAGCATGGTCAGCTCGGCGAGGTAGTCCCCGGTGAGGACGTCGAGTTCGCCGCCGGTGAGCATCTCGCGCAGGGCGTCGAAGCGGTCGCCGTAGAACCCGGAGGCGTTGCCCACCCGCAGGACGGTCACCGGGCGGCTCCCTTCGGCGGACGGCCGCTGCCCGGCGGGCCGGCGAAGGCCTGGGCGATGTCCAGCCAGCGGTCGGCGCCCGGGCCCTCGGCGCGCAGGGCGAGGTCGGCCCGGTTCGCCCGCTGGGTGACCAGGAGACAGAAGTCGAGGGCGGGGCCGGTGACGCGGTCCGCGGCGTCCTCGGGACCGTAGGTCCACAGCGCGCCGGACGGGGCGTCGAGTTCCACCCGGAACTCCTCCCACGGCGCGGGCAGTCCGTGCACCCCGAAGGCGAAGTCCCGGGTGCGCACGCCCAGCCGGACGATGTGCCGGAGCCGGTCGGTCGGGGCGGGCGCCTCGCCGAGCGCGTCCGCCACGTCCCGGCCGTGGGCCCAGGTCTCCATCAGCCGGGCGGTGGCCATCGAGGCCGCCGACATGGGCGGCCCGTACCAGGGGAAACGGGCCCCGGCGGGCGCCTTGCGCAGGGCGTCCGAGAGGGCCTCGCGGCCGGCCCGCCAATCCGCGAGCAACCGCTCGGGGGGCTTCCGCGCCCCGAGCTCCGCACCCTCGTCCACGAAGTCGCCGGGCGCGGCGAGCGCCTTCTCGACCTCACGGGCGAACGCGTCCTGGTCGGTCACGGCCAGCACGGAGGAGTGGTCGGTCCATGCCAGGTGCGCGATCTGATGGGCGACGGTCCAGCCGGGCGCGGGCGTCACGAGCGCCCACCGCTCAGGACTCAACTGCGCTACCAACAGGTCGAGTTCATCGCTCTCGGCACGGAGGTCGTCGAGCACGGGGGTCGGGTCGGCCATGGGGTGGAGCATGGCAGCGCCCCAAGAAACAATCAAGCATGCTTGCATGAATTCCCGGGAATCCGGGCGGGGGCCGCGGCGGGGTGCGGCGGGTGCCGCGAGGCGGCGGGGAGGACGCCGGACGGCCGGTCCTGGCGGGTAGCGCAGGGCGCCGGGCAGTTGACGCGAGCCGAACGGCCGGTCCGGGAGGGTGCCGCAGGGCGGCGGGCGGAGAAGCGGGGCGCCGAGCGGCCGGGCCGCGGCAGGTGCCGCGGGACGGTCGGACCAGGCGCGACGGCGAGCGGCGGAGACCGTCGGCCACCATGCGGCGGCGCGCAACGGCTGAGCAGCAGCACGGCAGGTGAGCGGCGGACGGGCAGCGGCCCCGCAGGCGGACTGCGGAAAGGCCGCCGCCCGGAAGGCGGCGGCCGGGAAAGCGACAGGCCGGAGCCGTCGACCGCGAGGCGGCGGCCAGGCAGCCGGGTGGTGGGCCGGTCAGCCGGAGAGTGGGGGCCGGTGGCCCGGCCCGGGGGTGGGACGGGTGGCCGTGGGGGTCGGGAGTGCGCGGCGATGGCCGGGGCGGGCCCGCGTCCGGCCGGGAGGAGCCGGTTCGGCGACCCGGCGGGGCCGAAGGACCGAGGGGTCAGACCTCCGGGACGGCCCTTTTCGTGCGGCCCACCTGGGTGCGGACCGCGCCCATGCTCGCCGCGACGACCAGGGCGATCGCGGCCGCCTGCGTCGCGCTCAGGGCCTGGTCGAGGATGAAGAAGCCCGCCGTGGCGGCGATGGCCGGCTCCAGGCTCATCAGCACCGCGAAGGTGGAGGCGGGCATGCGGCGCAGGGCGAGGAGTTCGAGCGTGTAGGGCAGGACCGAGGAGAGCATCGCCACCGCCGCGCCCAGACCCAGCGTCACCGGATCGATCAGCTTCGTGCCCGACTCGACGATCCCCAGGGGCAGGAAGAGCAGCGCGCCCACCGCCATCGCCAGCGCCAGACCGTCCGCCTTCGGGAAGCGCCGGCCGGTGCGGGCGCTGAAGACGATGTACGCCGCCCACATCACCCCCGCACCCAGCGCGAACGCGACGCCCGCCAGGTCGAGGTCGGCGCCGAATCCACCGCCGCCGGAGCCGCCCCCGCCGAGCAGGAAGACGCCCACGAGGGCCAGCCCCGCCCAGACCAGGTTCAGCGCGCGGCGCGAGACGACGACCGACAGCGTGAGGGGGCCGAGGACCTCCAGCGTCACCGCCGCACCCAGCGGGATGCGGTCCAGCGCCTGGTAGAACAGGCCGTTCATCGCGGCCAGCGTGACGCCGAAGACGACGACCGTCCCCCAGTCCGTACGGGAGTGCCCGCGCACCCGCGGTCGGCAGAACACCAGCAGGACGACCGCGGCGACCAGCAGCCGCAGCGCCACCACACCCAGCGCGCCCGCCCGTGGCATCAGGGTCACGGCCAGCGCGCCGCCGAACTGCACCGAGATCCCTCCGGCGAACACGAGCCCCACCGGTCCGAGGGCGCCCAGCCGGCCGGGGGCCTCGGCGGGGGCGGTGCCGGGGGCGAGCTGGGACGGGGTGGTGGTGTCGGGGGCAGTCACGGGCGGTCCTGGGGCTCGACGCGGGAGGTGTACATCACGCTGCACTGTCCAGTCCAGGGTAATGGACTTCGTCAGGTGTGTGAACCTGTTATGCCGCTGTCTCGGGCTGTGAGACGTCGGATGCGGGATGCCCGGCGCCGGATGCCCGGCGCCGCCCCGAACCCCGGGACCTCGGGGGCGACTCCGTACGCGTACCGGAGTCGGCACCGGCGGCTATCTGTGCGCCATGTAGAGGGCCAGGGCCCTGTGCAGCAGCTTGTTGAGCGGGAAGTCCCACTCGCCCAGATACTCGACGGCCTGCCCGCCCGTGCCCACCTTGAAGCGGAGCAGACCCAGCAGCTGGTCGGACTCGTCCAGCGTGTCGGTGATCCCCCGCAGGTCGTAGACGGCGGCACCCCGTTCGTGGGCGTCGGTCATCATGCGCCACTGCACGGCGTTGCTCGCCCGGACCTCGCGCCTGCGGCCGGTGGAGGCCCCGTAGGAGTACCAGACGTGCTCGCCGACGCTCAGCATGGTGGCCGCGGCGAGCACCTCGCCGTCGTGGTGGGCGAGGTAGAGCCGCATCCGGTCGGGGTGTTCGGCGTTCAGCGCGCTCCACATACGCCGGAAGTAGGAGAGCGGACGCGGGACGAAGCGGTCGCGCTCGGCGGTCTCGGTGTACAGCGCGTGGAACGCCGGCAGGTCCTCCGCACCGCCGAGGACCACCTTGACGCCCGCCTGCTCCGCCTTCCTGATGTTGCGCCGCCACTGCTGGTTGAGGCCGGCGTGGATCTCCTCCAGCGTGCGTCCGGCGAACGGGACCTGGAAGACGTAGCGGGGCTGGCCGGCGGCGAAGCCGTCCGCTCCGCCCGCCTCGGTCCGCCGCCAGCCGGCCAGGCGCAGCCGGTCGGCGACCTCGAAGGCGCGCGGCTCGTACGAGGTCGGCTCGGTGTCCCGCAGCCGGTGGGCGTCCGGGTCGGCGACGGCCGCCTTGACGGCGTCGGCACTCCACCGCCGTACGGCGACGGGCGGGCCCATCTTCACCGAGAACGCCCCCCGTGCCTTCAGCGCGGCGAGCATCGGCGCCAGCCAGCGATCGGCCAGGTCCGGCGCGTACCAGTCGATCAGCGGCCCCTCGGGCAGGTACGCCAGGTACTTCCTCAGCTTCGGCAGCGGCCGCAGCAGCACCAGCCCCGCGCCCACGAGCGCGCCCGTGCGGTCGTCGAACCAGCCCAGGCTCTCCGCCCGCCAGTCCGGCTTCACGTCGCCCCAGGACGGGACCTGCATATGGCTGGCGGAGGAGCGGGCCGTGACGAACGCCAGGTGCTCGTCACGGGTGAGGGACTGGACACGCAGGCTCATGCGCGGGGCTCCTTCGAGAGACCGGTCCGGCCGCCCGTCCGGATCGCCGACGACCGCCGCGGCCAGCGTAGGAGGCCGACCACCGCGATCCGGTGATCAGCCACGCCCACCACCCGCATGCCCGCCACCAGCACGCCCGATCGACCGGCTGCCTACCGTTCTCCGCCCCCTTCGCCTTCGCCTCCCCCTCCCGTTACCCCTTCCCGTCTCCCCTCCCGTGGCCTCTCCGGGGGCCCGGCCGCCGGACCACCCGCCGAACCACCCGCCGACCCCTCCGCCGGATCGCCCGCCGGTCCCTCTGCCAGTGCTTCCGCCAGGACCTCCGCCAGGTGCCTTGCGCCGGTCCCCGCCAGTTGCTCCAGCTGGGTCCGGCAGGAGAAGCCGTCCGCCAGGACCACGGCGTCCGCGGGGGCGTCCCGCACGGCCGGCAGGAGCTGTTCGTGCGCGCAGGCCCGCGACACCTCGAAGTGCCCCTTCTCGAAGCCGAAGTTGCCCGCGAGTCCGCAGCACCCCCCGCTCAGCTCGCCGGTGAGGCCCGCTGCCTCGCGCAGCCGCCGCTCGGCTCCGTCGCCGAGGACCGCGTGCTGGTGGCAGTGGGTCTGGCCGACCGCGGGACGGTCGAGGCGGGGCGGGGACCAGTCCGGCGCGTGTTGCTCCAGGGCCTCCGCGAAGGTGAGGACGCGGGCGGCGAGGCGCGCCGCGCGCGGGTCGTCGTGCAGCAGCTCGGGCAGGTCGGTGCGCAGGGCGGCCGCGCAGCTCGGCTCCAGGACGACGACCGGCGCGGCCGTCTCCAGTACCGGTTCCATCAGGTCGAGCGTGCGGCGCAGCACCACGCGCGCGTGGTCGAGCTGGCCGGTGGAGACGTACGTCAGCCCGCAGCAGACCCGGCCCCGGCGGGCGGTCAGCAGCGCGGCGGCGCTCCTCGACCGGCCGTCGCCCACCGGCCGTCCCCGCATCCTCAGGGTCGGCGGCAGCGCCACCCGCAGCCCGGCCGCCTCCAGGACCCGCACGGCGGCCCGGCCCACGGACGGCGAGAAGTGCTCGGTGAACGTGTCGGGCCACAGCACCACCAGGTCACCGGCCGGCCCGGAACGGGCGGCCGCTCCCTGGGAGGCCCCCCTGCCGCGCCACCAACGGCTGAACGTGCGCCGCGCCGGCCGCGGGATGTCCCGCTCCGCCGCGATGCCGCCCAGCCGCTTGAGCAGACGCGCCGACGGGCCGGCCGAGGCCAGCACGCCGATCAGGGCCGCCGCCCGCAGCCGGCTCGCCCAGCGCAGCCACACCGGCAGCCGGCCCATGCTGTAGTGCGCGGCCGGGCGACGGCGCCCCGCGTAGTGGTGGTGCAGGAACTCCGCCTTGTAGGTGGCCATGTCGACGTCCACCGGGCAGTCGGAACGGCAGCCCTTGCACGACAGGCACAGGTCCAGCGCGTCCCGCACCTGCGGGGAGCGCCAGCCGTCGGTCACCAGCTCACCGGCCAGCATCTCGTGCAGGAGGCGGGCACGCCCGCGCGTGGAGTGCTCCTCCCGGCCCGTGACGCGGAACGACGGGCACATCACCCCCGGCCCCGCCGGTGCCCCGGGGACGGGCGCCGTACGGCACTTCGCGACGCCCACGCACCGTCGCACCGCCGCGGAGAAGTCACCGCCGTCGGAGGGGTAGCCGAAGGCCACGTCGACCGGCTCGCGCGGGAGCACGGCGAAGCGCAGGTTGCCGTCGAGGGGCGCGGGCCGCACCAGCATCCCCGGGTTCAGGAGGTCGTCCGGGTCCCAGACCGCCTTGGCCCGCTCGAACAGCGCGACGATCTCCCGCCCGTACATCACCGGCAGCAGCTCGGCCCGGGCCTGTCCGTCACCGTGCTCGCCGGAGAGGGAGCCGCCGTGGGCCACGACCAGCTCGGCCAGCTCGCCGGAGAACCGGCGGAAGCGGGCGACCCCCGCCGCCGTCAGCAGGTCGAAGTCGATGCGCACATGGATGCAGCCGTCCCCGAAGTGCCCGTACGGCGTCCCGCGCAGCCCGTGCTCGGCGAGCAGCCCGCGGAAGTCCCGCAGGTACGCGCCGAGCCGGGCCGGCGGCACCGCGCAGTCCTCCCAGCCGGGCCAGGCCTCCTTGTTGTCCGGCGTGCGGGTCGCCGTACCGCTGGCGTCCTCACGGATGCGCCACAGCGCCCGCTGCCCGGCCGGGTCCCGCACGATCCACGCGTCCACGACGTCCGCCGCGCGCACGATCGTCTCCGCACGCGCGTGTGCCTCGGCCGGCGAGTCGCCGCCCGTCTCCACGAACAGCCAGGCGCTGCCGCGCGGCAGCCCGGCCACCGCGCCCGACGGCACCAGGTCGGCAGCCATCCCCTCCACCGTCAGCGGCCCGTACGGCAGCAGTCCGGGCGCGGCCTCGGCGGCCGCGCCCTCGTCGGCGTAGCCGAGCACCGCGAGCGCACGCGCGCGTGGAGCCTCGACGAGCCCGACGACGGCCTCCGTGAGCACCCCGAGGGTGCCCTCGCTGCCGCAGAAGGACCGCGCGACGTCGGCCCCGTTCTCGGGCAGCAGCGCGTCCAGCGCGTACCCCGAGATCCGGCGGGGCAGGTCGGGGAAACCGGTCCGCAGCCGGGCGAGCTCCCCGTCCACCAGTGCGCGCAGCCCGTCCGGCGCGCCCGCCCAGCCCCGTCCGAGCCGCAGCGCCCGGCCGCGCGCCGTGACGACCTCCAGCTCGCGCACGCTGTCCGCCGTGGTCCCCCACGCCACCGAGTGGGAGCCGCACGAGTTGTTGCCGATCATCCCGCCGAGCGTGCAGCGGCTGTGGGTGGAGGGGTCGGGGCCGAAGCGCAGCCCGTGCGGGGCGGCGGCCTCCTGGAGCCGGTCGAGGACGAGACCGGGCTGTACGACGGCGGTCCGCGACCCCGGGTCCAAGGCGACCAGCCGGTTCATGTGGCGGGTGAAGTCCAGCACCACCCCGGTGCCGGTGGCCTGCCCCGCGATCGACGTGCCCCCGCCGCGCGCGACGACCGGCACCCCGCGCGCCCGGCACACCTCCAGCACCGCGGCGACGTCCTCGGCGTCCCGGGGCGCGACGACCCCGAGCGGGACCCGCCGGTAGTTGGACGCGTCCATGGTCACCAGGGCCCGGGAGGTGACGTCGAAGCCGACGTCACCGCGGACCGCCCTGCGCAGCTCACCTTCGAGATCCGGCATGCGTCCAGCAAATCAGCCCGGCGGGCGGGTCCGCGCGGCCGAGGCCTCGAGCGCGGCCGGATCGCGCGCGGGCCGTCCGGAACCGGTCCTCCGAGCAGGGCGCGGGCCGGGGTCCGCCCGGCGCAACGCGGGCCCGAAACGCCGTCTCACCCGACGGACCACGTTTCACCCGGGTTTCCCCAGCGGCTAACCTCGCCTTCGTGGCTGAGATCCAGATTCCTGCTGACATCAAGCCCGCCGACGGTCGATTCGGCGCGGGCCCCTCCAAGGTGCGGGTGGAGGCGCTGGACGCCCTGGCCGCCACCGGCACGTCCCTCCTCGGCACCTCCCACCGTCAGGCCCCGGTCAAGAACCTGGTCGGCCAGGTGCGCGAGGGCATCGCCGAGCTGTTCGGGCTTCCCGACGGCTACGAGGTCGTCCTCGGCAACGGCGGCTCCACCGCGTTCTGGGACATCGCGACCCACGGCCTGATCGAGAACAGGTCGCAGCACCTCACGTTCGGTGAGTTCAGCTCCAAGTTCGCCAAGGCGGCCAAGCTCGCCCCCTGGCTGGCCGAGCCCACCGTGATCTCCTCCGACCCCGGCACGCACCCGGAGCCGTCCGCCGAGGCGGGCGCCGACGTGTACGCCTTCACGCACAACGAGACCTCCACCGGTGTCGCCGCCCCGATCGCGCGGGTCCAGGGCGCCGACGAGGGGTCCCTCGTCCTGGTGGACGCCACCTCCGGCGCGGGCGGCCTCCCGGTCGACATCGCCCAGACGGACGTCTACTACTTCGCCCCGCAGAAGTCCTTCGCCTCCGACGGCGGACTGTGGATCGGCGTGTTCTCCCCGGCCGCGATCGAGCGCGCCGAGCGGATCCACGCGTCCGGACGCCACATCCCGGAGTTCTTCAGCCTGCCGACGGCGATCGACAACTCCCGCAAGAACCAGACGTACAACACCCCGGCCCTGACCACCCTCTTCCTGCTGAACCAGCAGCTGGAGTGGATCAACGGCCAGGGCGGTCTCGCGTGGTCCACGGCCCGCACCAAGGACTCGTCGAGCCGCCTCTACGGCTGGGCGGAGGAGTCGAAGCACGCCACCCCGTTCGTCACCGACCCGGCCAAGCGCTCGCAGGTCATCGGCACGATCGACTTCGCGGACGAGATCGACGCCGCCGCGATCGCCAAGGTGCTGCGCGCCAACGGCATCGTCGACACCGAGCCCTACCGCAAGCTCGGCCGCAACCAGCTGCGCGTCGCGATGTTCCCGGCGGTCGACCCGGCCGACGTCGAGGCGCTCACGAAGAGCATCGACTACGTGATCGACAAGCTGTAGCTGCTCCCCCGCCGCGGGGACGACGACGGTACGCGGAGGAAGGGCGCCCGGTACCCACCGGGCGCCCTTCCCCGTACGGCCGGACGCCGTCCCTCGCACCGCCGGACGCCGTCCCTCGCACCGCCGCGCGGACCGTGCTCAGGCCGCCCCGGGTGTCACGCCGCCGTGCAGCTCACGCTCGGCACGGAGCCGCCGCCGGGCGTCCCCCCGAAGCCGAAGCTCGCCGAACCGCCCGCCGGGACCGTCCCGTTGTGCGAGGCGTTCACCGCGGTCACGGTGGCCCCGCTCTGGGTGTACGAGGCGTTCCACATGCTGCTGATCCGCTGCGCGCCGCTCCAGGTCCAGGTCACCTTCCAGGAACCGATCGCCGTGCCGCCGGTGTTGGTGACCTTGACCTCGGCGTTGAAGCCGCCGCCCCAGTCGCTGCTGACGCTGTACACGGCGGTGCAGGCGGCCGTACCGCCGCCACCGCCGCCCCCGCCACCGCCGCCTGTTCCCCCCGGGAAACCGGGGGCCTTGACGCTCGCCAGGTACCCGTCCTTGACGGTGTCGACGGTCTGCCAGTCGTCCTTCAGGATGCCGCCGGTGTCACCGGAGTTGGGGTTCCACGACCAGAAGGTCCAGTGGAACGAGTCGGCGCCGTACGTCGACGTCGGCCGGAGGTAACTCACCAGCGCCGCAAGCCACTTCTGGTCCACGGTCGACTGGAGCGTGGTGCCGAACTCGCCCACCCACACGGGCGCGATGTTCTGCTTGAAGATGTAGCCCCAGTACTTGTCCCAGATCCCCGGCATGTTCGCCGGGAAGGCCGGATCGCTGAACCAGCTCTGCTGGGCGACGCTGGTGGCGTAGTCGTGGGCCGAGTACACGACCCGGTTCGCCACGCTCAGCTGCACCGGGTACTGGCCGACGCCCATCAGGTTGCCGCCCCACCATCCGGAGACGCCGTTGAAGGACTGCACGCCCTCGACGAAGATCAGGAGGTCGGGGTTGACGGACAGCACCGCGTTGCCGGCCCGCTGCGCGGCCAGCCGCCAGTCGGTGGCGGTGTCCCCGCAGCCCCAGCAGGCGGGATCGTGGGGCTCGTTGTGCAGGTCGATGCCGACGACCGCGTCCTGGCCCTTGTAACGGGTGGCCATGGCCTTCAGGTTGGTGATCCAGGTCGACTCGGGGACCGCCGCCGTGTACCAGAGCGCCGACTGTCCGCCCGAGTCGGGCCGGTGCCGGTCGAGGATGACCTTCAGACCGTCCTGGCCGGCGTACGCGACGATCCGGTCCAGGATCTGGAGGGAGTTCAGTCCCTGGAGGTCGGCGTTCTTGCCGCTGCTGAAGTCGATGCTGTTGGGGACGGTCCCGCTCTTGAAGATGTCGTCGCTGTACGGGATGCGGATCGTGTTGTAGCCCAGCGACTTCATCTGGTCGATCATGCTCTTGTAGTCACGGGACCAGAGGCCGTGCACGACGTAGTTGGCGGTCTCGAAGCCGAACCAGTTGATCCCGGCGACCCGGACGGGCTGTCCCGCCGCGTCCAGGATCTGCCGGCCGCTGGTGTGCCAGTACCCGGCCCCCGCCTCGGCCGCGGCGGTGACCGCGGGGGCCGTCCCCGCCCCGCGCGCCGCACCGGCCGGATCCGCGTGGGCCGTCTGTGCCACGGCTCCCAGCGGGATCAGCAGCGCGGCGGCGACACCGCACAGCACTCTTCGCAAGCTGCGGAACATCTCGTTGCCTCCTCTCGGGCGGCGCGGGGCCCGAAACACATGGGAGCGCTCCCATACACCGCGCTCCACCCAGGTAACTGACTCACCATGACCACGTCAAGGCATACGGCAGCGGCTCACCGCGCGAAGGCGCTCAGCCGCGGCGCCTGAACCGGCGGAAACCGAGGAGGACCGCGCAGACCGCGACGACGGCCAGGGCGCCGGCCGTGACACCACCGGTGTCCGAGGACCCGCCGCCCTTCTCCGAGGCGCTCGAACCGCCGCCGCCGGACGGGGACTTGGACCCGGAGCCGGACCCGCCGGGGGCGTCCTCGGCCACCACGGCACTCCCGGCGCCCTCACTGCCGTACATCAGCTTGGTGCCGTCGGCGGAGTAGGTGACGGACTCGCCCTGCCGTTGCAGCGGCACGTCGAGCCGCCCCTCCCGCTTGATCTTCCCGCCGTTCCAGGCGTATGAGATACCGCCGAAGTAGCCGCGCACGGCCAGCTGCGTGCCGTCCGGCGAGAAGGCCGCGTCGGTGGCCCATAGGTCGACGGGTGCGACCGGCTTGAAGATGTTCGCCCCGGAGGCGGAGAGGTCGGCCGGCCCTTCGTACAGGTGTCCGCCGTCCTCCTTCTTGTCGATGATGTAGACCCGCCCGGTCCTGGGATGCACGAGGAGCGACTCGGCGTCACGGGCGCCGTCGGAGTACTTCACGACGTACTGCGTGGCCTTGACGGTCTGGTCGACGAGCTCGGCCGGCTCCGGCAGCCGGTAGATCCACACGTACTTCCAGGTGCCGCCGAGGTTGTCGCCGATGTCGCCGACCCAGATCTCGTTGCCCGGGCCGATGGAGACGGCCTCGACGTCGCGGGGCGTGCCGACGCCGGCCAGGGTGATCCGGGCGACGGTCTTGCCGGTCGCGCTGTCGACGGCGTAGAGGTAGGGGCCGTCGTCGCTGTCGTTGTGCGTCCAGTAGACGCCCGGGTGCTGCCGCGAGGCGGCGAGACCGCTGGACTCGGTGATGCGCGGATCCTCGATGGTGAAGCCCTTGCCGCCGTCGGCCGCCCGGGCTGCGGGGGCGGCGGACGCCGCGAGCGCGGTGAGGGCTCCCGTGAGGAGGGCCGTGGTGAACAGGGCTCCGGCCCGGACGGCGAAAGATCGGCGCATGCCCACAAGCCTGCCATCCCGCCCGCCCGTTCGGATTCGTGGCCGGTCTCACACGCCCCCGGGGGCGGTGATCCATTCCCGATCCCCCATCATGAGCGGATGCTCAGGTTCATGCCCGTAGGCGACTCGATGACGATCGGCAGCACGGGCGACCACACCTGGCGCCACCGCATGTGGCGCCACCTGTGCAGCACGTACGGCGGCCCGTTCACGCTGGTCGGCCCGCGCGAGACGCTCTACGACAAGGCGGCGGACAGCCCCGCGTCGTACGCCTACGCCGACCCCGACTTCCCCCGCGGCCATCTGGCCGGCTGGGGCGAGGGCTGGCTGCACATGGCCCCGCTGATCGGCGAGGCGGTCCGCACGACGCGGGCGGACGTCCTGCTGGTCTCGCTCGGCCTGATCGACCTGGGCTTCTACACGAACGCCGAGCAGACGGCGCAGAACGCCCGCGCCTTCGTCGCCGGCGCCCGCGCGGCGAACCCCCGGATCGCCATGGTGTGGCTGCCGGTCATCCACAACGTGCGCGCGGCGAACGACCCGCCCTTCGCCGCCCAGGTCGCCCGCTTCAACGAACTGCTGGCCAAGACCGCCGCCGACCTGGACGAACCGGCCTCGCCGATCCTCCTGGCCTCCGTACCGCCGACCTGGGACATCGACACCGACACCTACGACGGCACCCACCCGAACGCCAACGGCGAGCACCAGCTGGCGTCGGCCTTCGCGGAGGCGATGTACCAGGGATGGGAACTGGGCGGGGAGTACACACCCTGAGGGGACGGCCCCCCTCGCCCTCCGGCATATGCGCTCCGCGCCGCGACCCCGTCACCGTGCGTATCCTTGTACCGCGCGGCGGCACTCGACCGAATGCAGCCGGGGAGGAGCGCCACGATGACCGTCACTGAGGACAGGATCACGATGGCCGAGGAGAGCGACGAGCTGTCTCTGGACGTCATGTTCGAGTGGCTCGAGAAGATGCCCGTCCCCGAGGGAACGAAGGTCGAGATCGTCGGGGGAAACATCTTCATGTCACCGCAGCGGCAGCACCACTGGGAGATCATCTCGGCCATTTTCGAACAGCTGCGGGACACGTATCCGCGCAAGCGGATCGCCTCCGATGTACGCATCGACTTCCCCGGTCACCTGAACGGCTTCGCATGCGACCTGGCTGCCATGGCCGACCGTTCCGTGAAGGACGGCAAGAGTCGCTGGCGCTACCAGGACGTCGAGTTCGTGGCCGAGGTCATCTCCAAGGACACGGCGGCGAACGACTAGGGCCGAAGAAGCTCGCCTACGCCACGGCCGAGGTTCCGGTGTATCTCATCGCCGACCCCTACAAGGGCCGGTGCTACCTCTACACCAGCCCCAAGGAGGGCGACTACGTCACTCGGACGAAGGTCGACTTCGGCGACGACGTCGATCTGACGGGCACCGTGGTCGGCCTCGTCGTCCAGACGGACGAGTTCCCCCGCGACTGACCCGCCCGGCCCCTCTCACCCCTCGCCCCCCTTGCATCGAGCGCACTCCAGGACGTTGGCTTGAGTGCCATGAAGTACACGCAGCTCGGACGTACCGGACTCAAGGTCAGCCGCCTCGTCCTCGGCACCATGAACTTCGGCCCGCAGACCGACGAGACCGACAGCCACGCGATCATGGACGCGGCGCTCGGCGCGGGCATCAATGTCTTCGACACCGCGAATGTCTACGGCTGGGGCGAGAACAAGGGCCGTACCGAGGAGATCATCGGCAGCTGGTTCGCGAAGGGCGGCGGCCGCCGGGACAAGGTGGTCCTCGCCACCAAGGTGTACGGCAACATGGCCGCCGACGGCGAGGCCTGGCCCAACCACGACAAGCTCTCCGCGCTGAACATCCGGCGGGCCGTCGACGCGAGCCTCAAGCGGCTCGGCACCGACCACATCGACCTCTACCAGTTCCACCACGTCGACCGCAGCACCGGCTTCGAGGAGATCTGGCAGGCCGTCGACGTGCTCGTCCAGCAGGGCAAGATCCTCTACGCCGGTTCGTCCAACTTCCCCGGCTACAAGATCGCCCAGGCCAACGAGACCGCCGCCCGCCGGGGCGGCACCATCGGGCTCGTCAGTGAGCAGTGCCTGTACAACCTGGCCGAGCGGCGCGCCGAGATGGAGGTGATCCCGGCCGCGCAGGAGTACGGCCTCGGGGTCATCCCCTGGTCGCCGCTGCACGGAGGGCTGCTGGGCGGGGTCATCAAGAAGCAGGCCGAGGGCGGCCGCCGCGCCTCCGGGCGGGCCGCCGACTCCCTCGCCGACACCAGGACCCGCGCGCAGATCCAGGCCTACGAGGACCTCCTGGAGAAGCACGGCACCGAACCCGGCGAGGCGGCTCTGGCCTGGCTGCTCACCCGGCCCGGGGTGACCGGCCCGATCGTCGGCCCGCGCACGGCGGAGCAGCTGGAGTCGGCCCTGCGGGCGGTCGATCTGGAACTGAGCGAGGAACTGCTGACCGGCCTGGACGAGGTCTTCCCCGGTCCGGGCCCGTCCCCGGAGGCCTTCGCCTGGTAGCGGTTCCCCGCGGAACACCCGCGGGGCGGGCAGTGCCCGGCGAGGCCGGCGACCGGCCTCGCCGGGGCCGGTGGGGGCGGAGGCGGGAGCGGGGCGGGGGTCTCCGAGGGGCCCGCCGGCCTACAGGAGGGCGGTGGGGGCGGTTCGGGTGGGCTTTGTCATCGGCCGACCGCCGCGGCCACCGCCACCACGACGAACATCAGTACGAGCGCACCGGCCATGATCCGGTTCCGGGTCTTCGGGTCCACGTACCGAGCCTAACCGGCCCCGCCGAGCGGCAGGCGACCGACCGGTTCGTAGCGGGGGCGCTCCCCCGCCACGCCGGACGTCGGCAGGACGCTGCGCACCAGCACCAGTTCCCGCACGGTCCAGGCACGGCCCTGGAAGGCGTCCAGCGCCTCGACGTACTGCCGGACGTCCACGGCGTCGCGGCTGCGGGCAAGGGTGAGGTGCGGCTTGTAGCGGCGGTGCTCGCCCAGGGCGACGCCCGCCTTGCGGGCCGCCGCCTCCGCCCGGTCCGCCAGCAGCCGCAGCGCGGGCACGTCCCCGGCCGCCCCGGCCCACAGCGCCCGCCCGTGCCCGAAGTGGCCCCCGCCGCGCAGGGCCAGCGGGAAGGGCGCGCCGCGGTGCGCGGCGCGCGCCAGCCGTTCCGACAGCTCCGGGACGAGGGCGTCGTCGGTCTCGCCGTAGAAGGCGAGGGTGAAGTGCCAGCCGGGGCGGTCCGTCCAGCGCAGCGCGTCCGCGCCGGGCAGGGTGCGCAACCGGGCGACCTCGGCGGCGAGTTCGTCGGCGATGTCGTCCGGGGGCAGCACGGCGGCGAAGAGTCTCATGCCCCGATCTTCCCGGCGGCCCGGACGGCGCGCACCCGTCGCCCGGAACGGGCCCGACGGCCGCACCCGCCCGCGGCGGGGGGCCGTCGTGCCGCCCGGTCGTCCGGTCGTCGGTCGTCCGGTCGCCCCGGTCGCCCCGGTCGTCGGTCAGGCGACCGTGGCGAGTTCCCGGTTCTCCCGTGGGACGAAGCGCACGATCGGGTGGCCGTGGTGCCAGCCGACCGACAGGCGCAGGTTGCCCATGCGGGCGAGGACCAGGCCGACGGTGGCGGCCGCGGCGGCCGAGACCGCGCCGCCCGACGCCAGGCCCGCCCGGACGCCGTACGCGTCGGTGACCCAGCCGGCGATCGGGGCGCCGATGGGGGCGCCGCCCATGAACACCATCATGTAGAGGGCCATCACACGGCCTCGCATCGCGGGGTCGGTGCTCAGCTGGACGCTGCTGTTGGCGGTGACGTTGACCGTCATGCCGAACATCCCGATCGGGGCCATGAGCAGGGCGAACAGCCACAGCGACGGGGCCGCGGAGGCGACGATCTCCATCGCGCCGAACGCCACGGCCGCGGCGACCAGCACCCGCATCCGGGCCGTGCCGCGCCGGGCCGCGAGCAGGGCGCCCGCCAGGGAGCCCACCGCCATCAGCGTGTTGAAGAGGCTGTAGGAGCCGGCGCCCGCGTGGAAGACGTCGTCGGCGAAGGCCGAGAGGTAGACGGGGAAGTTGAAGCCGAAGGTGCTGACGAACCCGACCAGGACGATCGTCCAGATCAGTTCGGGGCGCCCGGCGACGTACTGGAGGCCCTCGCGCAGCTGCCCCTTGCCGCGCGGGGCGCGCTGGACGGCGTGCAGCTCGCGCGAGCGCATCAGCAGCAGGCCGGCGAGGGGTGCGACGAAGGACAGGCCGTTGAAGAGGAACGCCCAGCCGGTGCCGACGCCGGTGATCATCACGCCCGCCACGGCGGGGCCGACCAGGCGGGCCGACTGGAAGTTCGCGGAGTTGAGGCTGACCGCGTTCTGGAGCTGGTCGGGTCCGACCATCTCGGAGACGAAGGTCTGGCGGGCCGGGTTGTCGAGCACGGTGGCGAGGCCCACGGCGAAGGCGGCCACATAGACGTGCCAGACCTGGACGTGTCCGGAGAGGCTGAGGGCGGCGAGCGCGATGCCGGTGAGGGCCATCGCGGACTGGGTGAAGAGCAGGGTGCGCCGCTTGGGGAGCCGGTCGACGAGGACGCCGCCGTAGAGGCCGAAGAGCAGCATCGGCAGGAACTGGAGCGCGGTCGTCACGCCGACGGCGGTGGCGGAGCCGGTGAGGCTCAGGACCAGCCAGTCCTGGGCGATGCGCTGCATCCAGGTGCCGATGTTCGAGACGACCTGGCCCATGAAGAACAGGCGGTAGTTCCTGACCTTCAGGGAGCTGAACATGGACGATCCGGCGGGCTTGCCGACGCCCGGGGCGGGCTTGCCGGCAAGGGTGTCGTGGGTGGTCGGTGCGGGGGCGGAGTCTGCTCCGGGTCCCGAACTCAAAAGGTTCGCCTCCTCATGGCTGTCCACGGGCGCCGGTCGGGGGCGTCCGTCACAGGCGACGGCTGTCTACAGGTGTGCGAGTTTCTCCAGCACGGGGGCGGCGGCGCGCAGTGCGGCCCACTCGTCCTCGTCGAGGCCGTCGACCAGGGTGGCCAGGAAGGCGTTGCGCTTGGCGCGGCTCTCCTCGAGCATGGCCTCGGCCTGCTCGGTCTTGGTGACGACCTTCTGGCGCCGGTCCTCGGGGTGCGGCTCCAGCCGGACCAGACCCTTGGCCTCCAGCAGCGCCACGATGCGGGTCATCGAGGGCGGCTGCACGTGCTCCTTGCGGGCGAGTTCGCCCGGGGTGGCACTGCCGCACAGGGAGAGGGTGCCGAGCACCGACATCTCGGTGGGGCTCAGCGACTCGTCGACCCGCTGGTGCTTGAGCCGACGGGACAGCCGCATGACGGCTGAACGCAGGGAGTTCACGGCGGCAGCGTCGTCGCCATGGGTGAGGTCAGGCATCTCTTTAGCGTAACTCATTACTCTCGCTAAACAAGCTGGGGGTCCCCTGGATTCCCCGTGACCCCGGACACGGAAACCCCACCGTCACTCGAACGAGTGAGTAGGCGGCGAAAGGGGCCGGACTGCGGTACGGCGCCCGCGACCCTCGTCCCATGGGGACCAGTGTGCTCAGCCTGCGGATAGACGGAGAGCTGCTCGAGCGGCTCCGCCACCATGCGGCGAAAAGGGGAATGAGCGTCCAGGACTATGTCGTCCAGACGCTCATTCGTGATGACTTCGACGAGCGGTTCCAGACCGCCGTCGAGGAGACGGAGAAGTTCTACGGGCGCACCTGAGCCCCCGCGCGTGCGGGGGCTCGGGCGGCCCCGGGGGCCGGCGTCAGGTGAGGCCGAGGGCCGGCATCAGGTAGTAGAAGGCGAAGACGGCGGAGACGACGTACATCGGGACCGGGACCTCCCGGCCGCGTCCGACCGCGAGGCGCAGCAGCACGAACGTGATGAAGCCCATGCCGATGCCGTTGGTGATCGAGTAGGTGAACGGCATCATCACCATGGTGATGAACGCCGGGATGGCGATGGTGAGGTCGGCCCAGTCGATCTCCTTGACCGAACCGGCCAGGATCAGGAAGCCGACGGCGAGCAGCGCCGGGGTGGCGGCCTGGGACGGGACCATCGTGGCGACGGGCGTCAGGAACAGCGCGAGCGTGAAGAGACCGCCGGTGACGAGGTTCGCGAAGCCGGTGCGGGCGCCCTCGCCGACGCCGGCCGTGGACTCCACGAAGGCGGTGGTGGCGGAGGACGAGCTGGCTCCGCCCGCGGCGACGGCGAGGCCGTCGACGAAGAGGACCTTGTTGATGCCGGGCATCTCGCCCTGGGCGTTGGTCAGCTTGGCCTCGTCGCTGACGCCCATGATCGTGCCCATCGCGTCGAAGAAGCACGACAGCAGGACCGTGAAGACGAAGAGGATGCCGGTCAGGACGCCGACCTTGCCGAAGCCGCCGAACAGGCTGACCTCGCCGATGAGCCCGAAGTCGGGCGTGGCGACGGGGTTGCCCGGCCACTCGGGGGTGGTGAGGCCCCAGGAGGGGACCGTCGCGACGGCGTTGATGATCAGCGCGAGGACGGTCATCGCGACGATCGAGATGAGGATCGCGCCGGGCACCTTGCGGGTGATCAGGGCCAGCGTGAGCAGGGCGCCCAGGATGAAGACGAGGACCGGCCAGCCGTTCAGGTGACCGTCGGCGCCGAGCTGGAGCGGGACGGTGGTGTGGGCGGCGTCCGGGATACGGCTGACGAAGCCGGAGTCGACGAGCCCGATCAGCATGATGAACAGGCCGATACCGATGCTGATCGCCTTGCGCAGGCCGAACGGCACCGCGTTCATGACGCGCTCGCGCAGGCCGGTGGCGACCAGGAGCATGACCACGAATCCGGCCAGCACCACCATGCCCATGGCGTCCGGCCAGGACATCCGGGGCGCGAGCTGGAGGGCGACGACCGAGTTCACGCCGAGGCCGGCGGCGAGCGCGATGGGCACGTTGCCGATCACGCCCATGAGGAGCGTGGTGAAGGCGGCCGTCACACAGGTGGCGGTGACCAGCTGGCCGTTGTCCAGCTGATGCCCGTACATGTCCTTGGCGCTGCCGAGGATGATCGGGTTCAGCACGATGATGTACGCCATCGCGAAGAAGGTGGCGAAACCGCCCCGGATCTCGCGGGGCAGGGTGCTGCCGCGTTCGGAGATCCGGAAGTAGCGGTCGAGGGCGCCGTAGAGAGGCGTGGCTCCCGGCTGTTCAGGGGCGGGGACCTTGGCGGGGGCCGACGAGGGCATCTTTTTGGCGTTTCCTACGAAGAGAAGTGGTCAGGGGTAAACCGTTTCAGTATGAACATATAACGTTCGGATCGGCCATCTCCGCGCGTAGACCGAATCTCCTCGTAAGCTGAGCCCATGGAGAAGTGGATCCCCGAGCACGAGGCGCCGGAGCCCCTGGAGGGCCCCGTGGTCGCCACCATCACCGGCGGCACGATCCTCTGGTTCGTCCTCTTCCTGGTCCAGCTCCCCTTCTACGGCTGGTTCGACGACCACGGCCGTACCTGGTGGGTGTGGACCTGCCTCGCGGGCGCCGGACTCGGCCTCATCGGCATCTGGTACGTCCGCAAGCGGGACGCGGCGATCAAGCGCGAGGCCGCGAACGCGGCGAGCGGACCGGGCGGGCCCGCGGACCCGGTCGCCGGGTAGACCCCGCGGGCGGCCCGTTCCGGGGCGGTACGCCTCAGGCACTACACGCGGCGCCGCCCCCGTCCTCCCGAGGTCGGATCTTCGGCGTCCCCGGGGGGTGAAGCCCCGCGACCGCACGTACCGTCGATGCCATGGCCCACACCGACGCTCCCGCCTCCGCGCCGACGGCGACCGGCCTCACGGCCGCCGAGGTGGCCGAACGCGTGGCCCGCGGCCAGGTCAACGACGTGCCCGTCCGCAGCAGCCGCTCCATCGGCGAGATCGTCCGGGCGAACGTCTTCACCCGGTTCAACGCGATCATCGGCGTCCTGTGGCTGGTCATGCTCGCCGTCGCGCCCATCCAGGACGGCCTGTTCGGCTTCGTGATCCTCGCCAACACCGGCATCGGCATCATCCAGGAGTGGCGGGCGAAGAAGACCCTCGACTCCCTCGCGGTGGTCGGCGAGTCCCGGCCCACCGTCCGCCGCGACGGCACGGCCGTCCAGGTCGCCACCTCCGCACTCGTCCTCGACGACCTCATCGAGATCGGCCCCGGGGACAAGGTCGCGGTGGACGGCGTGTGCGTCGAGGCCGACGGGCTGGAGATCGACGAGTCCCTGCTCACCGGCGAGGCCGACGCCGTCGTCAAACGGCCCGGCGACCAGGTCATGTCGGGCAGCTTCGTGGTCGCAGGCGGCGGCGCCTTCCGGGCGACGAAGGTCGGCCGGGAGGCCTACGCCGCCCAGCTCGCCGAGGAGGCCTCCCGCTTCACCCTCGTCCACTCCGAGCTGCGCTCCGGCATCTCCACCATCCTCAAGTACGTGACGTGGATGATGGTCCCCGCCGCGATCGGCCTGGTGATCACCCAGCTGTTCGTGAAGAACAACGACCTCAAGGGGTCCATCGCCCGCACCGTGGGCGGCATCGTCCCGATGGTGCCGGAGGGGCTCGTCCTGCTGACCTCGGTCGCCTTCGCGATCGGCGTCATCCGGCTCGGCCGCCGGCAGTGCCTGGTGCAGGAACTGCCGGCCATCGAGGGCCTCGCCCGCGTCGACACCGTCTGCCTGGACAAGACCGGCACCCTCACCGAGGGCGGCATGGACGTCACCGGGCTGCGCACGCTCGACGGCTACGACGAGCCGTACGTGCGCCGGGTGCTCGGGGCGCTCGGGGAGTCCGACCCGCGGCCGAACGCCTCCCTGCGGGCGATCATCGAGGCCTACCCGGACGCCGAGGACTGGCGCTGCACCGAGTCCCTGCCGTTTTCCTCCGCCCGCAAGTACAGCGGCGCCAGCTTCAGCGAGGGCGACGGGGAGAGCGGCACCTGGCTGCTCGGGGCGCCCGACGTGCTGCTCGCCGACGGCCACCCCGCCCTCGCCGAGACCGAGCGGCTCAACGAGCAGGGTCTGCGCGTCCTGCTGCTCGCCCGGGCCGCCCGTGAGCTCGACGACCCCGAACCCGCGCGCGGCGCACGCCCGGCGGCGCTCGTCGTCCTCGATCAGCGGCTGCGCCCGGACGCCGCCGACACCCTGCGCTACTTCGCCGAGCAGGACGTGCACGCCAAGGTGATCTCCGGCGACAACGCGGTCTCGGTGGGCGCGGTGGCGGCGAAACTCGGGCTGGACGGCCGTGCGGTCGACGCGCGCCGGCTGCCCGCCGAACCGCAGGACATGGGGCGGGCGCTGGACGAGGGCACGGTCTTCGGCCGGGTCACCCCCCAGCAGAAGCGGGACATGGTCGGCGCGCTCCAGGCGCGCGGGCACACCGTCGCGATGACCGGGGACGGCGTCAACGACGTCCTCGCGCTGAAGGACGCGGACATCGGCGTCGCCATGGGGTCGGGCTCGGAGGCCACCCGGGCGGTCGCGCAGATCGTGCTGCTGAACAACAGCTTCGCGACCCTGCCCTCGGTGGTGGCGGAGGGCCGGCGCGTCATCGGCAACATCACCCGCGTGGCGACCCTCTTCCTGGTGAAGACGGTCTACTCGGTGCTGCTGGCCCTGCTCGTGGTCTGCTGGCAGGTCGAGTACCCGTTCCTGCCCCGGCACCTGACGCTGCTGTCCACCCTCACCATCGGCATCCCGGCCTTCTTCCTCGCCCTCGCCCCCAACACGGAACGGGCCAGGCCGCATTTCGTGCGGCGCGTGATGCGGTACTCGGTACCGGGCGGGGTGGTCGCAGGGACCGCGACCTTCGTGATGTACCTGATCGCCCGTCACCACTACACCGGGACGGGCTCCTTGGAGGCGGAGACCAGCGCGGCGACGCTCACGCTGTTCCTGATCTCCATGTGGGTGCTCGCCATCATCGCCCGGCCCTACACCTGGTGGCGGATCCTGCTCGTCGCCTCGATGGGCGGGGCGTTCCTGCTCGTCCTGGTGGTCCCGTGGCTCCAGGACTTCTTCGCGCTGAAGCTGGTGGGGCCGGCGATGCCGTGGACGGCGGTGGGGGTGGCGGCGGTGGCGGCGGTCGCCCTGGAGTTCACCTGGAAGTGGGTCGACCGCCGCTTCCCGGCCTGAGGCCGGTTCCCGTCGCTTACTTGACGTCGACGAAGTCGCCGGCCGCGCTGACCGCCGGGGTCGTCGTGGTACCGGCGAAGCTGTAGCGGTAGTAGCCGTCGGCGGAGGCCGTGACGGTGGTCTTCAGGGCGCCGGTCGAGCTGGTCCTGACCGTCTTGACCGTGGTGTAGGTGGTGCTGCCCTTCTTCTTGAACTGGAGCTTGACCGGCTGGGCCGCGTAGCCGCCGGTCTTGTTGGTGTCCCAGTTGGCGCGGGTCAGCTTGCCCGTGACGGTGAGGGTCTTGCCCTTCTTCACCGGCTCGGGGGTCGCGTCGGCCGTCAGCTGCGCCTGGCGCTGCACCTTGACGGTGCCCAGGTTGCTCTGCCACTTGAGGTCGGCCTCGCCGGTGGCGCTGTGCGGGACGGCGAGCGCTCCCACCTTCCAGGCGCCGGCCTGGCTGTTGGCCAGGTCGTCGAAGTCGCCGGAGGCGGCGGGACGGAACTGGATCTTGGCGGTGCAGTGCAGGACCGTCGTGGAGACGGCCTTGCAGGTGCCCGGCTCGTCACCGGCGATGATCTGGGAGTTCGCACCGAGCGTGGTGCCCCGGTAGAGCATCGGGCCGTTGTCGAAGGAGCTCGTGGCAAGGCCCGCGGGCTTCGTCAGGGTGTACGTGGCGGTGACGGTGACCTTGGCCGAGGGGCCGACCACGATCGCCTTGCCCGCGTTGACCTTCATCTGGGAGAAGGTGACGTTCGGCGCGGCCGAGGGCGCGGCCTGGGCGGCCGGGACGGCGAGGGCGGACAGGGCGAGGGCGCCGAAGGAGGCGACCGCGAGGGCGCGTATGCGCATGTGTGTTTCCCGGTTGGAGAAGGGATCTCGGAGTCTGCTGACTCATGAGGTGAGATTCGCGGCGGGCGGGGCGAGTTGTGCCCGGGGAGGTAAGAACGGGGGAAGAACGGCGAGCGGTCGGCACCGGGGTCCCGGTGCCGACCGCTCTGCCTGCCGCGTCCGGTTCCGGCGCTCGGGCCGGGTGCTGCGGGCGCTGTGCCGCTACGCCTACTTCACGTCGACGAAGTCGCCCGCGGCGCTGACCGCCGGGGAGGTGGAGGTGCCGACGAAGACGTAACGGTAGTAACCGTCCACGCCCGCCTTGACGGTGGTCTTCAGACCGCCGGTCGAGGTGGTCTTGACCGACTTCACCGTGCTGTAGGTGGTGGAGTTCTTCTTGCGGAACTGGAGCTGGGCGTAGACGCCGGCGTAGCCGGTGTACTTGCCGCTGTCCCAGTTGGCGCGGGTCAGGGCGCCCGTGACGGTGATGGTCTTGCCCTTCTTCACCGGCTCCGGCGCGGCGTTGACCGTCAGCTTGGACAGCCGCTGGAGCTTGGTGGTGGCCAGGGCGTCGCCCTCGGCGTAACCGACCTTGGTCCAGTCGATGTCGTCGGCGTACGGGTCGACGTCGTTCCAGTCGATGACGTAGCCGAGCGCCTTCCACGTGGTGGCGTCGGCGTTGCCCAGCTCCTCGCCCGGGTAGATGTCCAGGGTGCCCTTGCAGGAGGCGACCGTGGCCGAGCTGTTGACGCAGACCGGCCAGTCGTCGCCGACGAGGATGTTGGCCGGGTCGGCGGACTGGCCGCGGTAGACGACCAGGTCCAGCTCGGTGTCGGCGGCGGTGACGTCGACACCCGCGTCGTGGGTGACCGTGAAGGTGACCGGGACGCGGACCTTGCCGGTGGTGCCGGCGACGATCGGCTTGCCGTTGTTGATCTTCACGCTGCCGAACTTGGCGTTCAGCGCGTACGGCGTACCGGTGTCGGCGGGCGTGGCGCCGGTGAAGGCGCTCTTGCCGGAGACGGCCGCGTGCAGGGCCTTCAGGGTGTCGACGGGGTTGTGCGAGTCGCTGCCGGTGGCCTGGGCGGCCGGCACGGCGAAGGCGGACAGGGCCAGGGCGCCGGTGACGGCGGCCACGGTGGCTCGTATGCGCATTGCGTTCCCCCTGAGGAGAGGGGCACCGGACGGTGGCCGTTCACACGGCTCGTCGTAGCATCCGGCGCCCAAAGTGATGGTGGAGCCTCTTGGCTCATGTGATGAGATGCCTGGTGGGAGCGGATGGTTGTACGTTCCGTGAGAAATTCGTAAAAGAAATATTCACGCCGTCACCACCCGCTCCCCCGCGGCCGTTCCGGGTCAGTCGAACCAGCGGTCCCGGGCCAGTTCCGCCGTCCTGGAGGGGTCCTCCAGCAGGGCGGCCACCTCGAAGCGGCGCGGCCACTGCCCCGCCGCCCAGGCGAGTCCGGCGGCGACGCCCTCCAGGGTGGCCGCGTGCAGGACGCCGTCGTCCGTCAGCCGCCAGTCCAGCTCCACCCCGTCGACGACCAGTTCCTCGTGCTCGACGTACGTGCCGGGAGTGCGCGGCCCGAGCAGCACCCCCACCGGCTCCGGGACGTCGTGCTCGACGCCCTCGGAGTCGACGCGCCCGGTCACGGACTCGCTCAGCCGCCTCACCTGGAACAGTTCGGCCAGTTCGGCGGCCCGGGACGGCCGGACCGGAAGCAGCGGCACCCCCTCGGTGAAGGGCAGCAGATCGGGCGAGTCGACGACGACGGCGCCCGCCGCGTCCACGACCTCGACCCGCCCGTCGACGACGGCCCTCAGCTCGTCCGGCAGAGTCACCCGATCCGGATCCAGATCGGCCAACGCACCGTACAGACCGTGCAGTTGGGCGGCCGTGACCGAACGGTCCGGGTCGGCGAGACGGTCGAGGAGCTCGGCGGCGCCGCCGGGCTCGTCCAGCAGCGCGGCCACCGAGGTCCGCACACCGAGGGCACGCAGCACCTGCTCGTCGTCGAAGCCGGTGGCGTCGGCCTGCTCGTACAGGCCGTGCAGGAGGGGGTCGCCGCCCGCCGCGAGCAGACCGGCCGGGCGGCGGCCGTCGAGCACCGGGTTCCCCCGCAGCCACCAGGCGGTGTACGGCCGGACGGTCTCGTGGGTGCCGTCGGGCAGCAGGATCCGCACCGGCTGGGTGAGGGCGTCCCGCAGCGGCGGCCGGGCGAGCAGCGCGAGGGCCTGCGGCCAGCGGTCGTCGTCGACGAGGTCGAGGTCGCGCACGGCGACCAGCTCGGTGGCGACCGGCGGCACCGGGCTGTCGGGGAAGCGGTCGAGGACGTCCTCGCACCACACGTCGACGGCGTCCAGCAGCCCCGCGTCGTCCGGCTCGGCGAAGTCCCCCTCACGCGGCTCCAGTTCGTCCGGGTCGAGGACGACGTCCGTGGCGCGCACGAGCGCGAAGTCGGCGAGGACACCACAGGCGGCGAGGGGCTGCTCGCCCCATCTGTGCGCCAGTTCGGCGTCGACGAAGGCGAGTTCGTCCTCCCGGATGACGGAGGCGAACGCGCTGCCCGGGAGCACCAGTTCACCGGCGGGCGCGAGCTCGCCCTCCTCGTCGGGCAGCGCGAGGGCGCCGAGCCAGGGCTCGTCACCGGGTTCGAGACCGGCGTCCCGGACCAACGCAAGGACCGTGTCGGCGAGTTCCTCGGCGTCCGGGGTGTCCTGCTCGTCCCAGGCGCCGCCGTCGTCGTCCAGGGAAGCGGCGACGGCGGCCCGCACCTGCGGGGTGGTCAGCACGGCCCGCGGTGTGGCGGGCAGCGCGCCCAGCTTCTCCAGCAGGGGGTGGACGGCGTCCCGGTGCGCGACCTTGAGACCGAGCCGGGCGAGGACCTCCGGATCGGGTCCCGTCCCTTCCGGGGTGGGCAGCAGCACCTGGCGGGGACCGATGGTGGTCCGCCCTCCCCCGGTGCCGAAGGCCTGGGAGGCGCCCCCGGCGAGCGGCACGGGAAGTCCGGAGAGCCGGTCCGGGTCGACGCCCGCGAGGCTGTCGTAGAGCCGGTACCACCACTGCGGGTCCTTCTCCAGACCGGCCAGCCGGTCGACGGCGTCGGCCAGCGGGACCCGGGCGACACCCAGGGTGCGCAGCTCGACCCGCCGTTCGAGGCCGGCCGGCAGCAGGGTCGGCAGCACCTCCGCCAGCACCCGGACGGTCTCGGCGCCCGCGCCCTCCACGACCTCGGCCTCCCGGGGCCGCAGGGCCTCCGGGAACGCGACGAGCCCGTCGCCCTCGCCCTCCGGCGCGGGCCGGACGGCGGGCGGCAGGAAGGCGGTGCGCGGCAGCCGCTCGAGGATCGCCCGGCGCAGCTCCCCGTCCAGTTCCCCCTTGCCCAGCGGACCCGGCACGAGGTCGATGATCCCGGGCCCCACCGGCCGCCAGCCGGCGAGGAGTCCGGCGTACGCGTCCGCCGCGCACCGCACCAGGTGGTCGGTGAGCGGTCCGGGGGCGGCGTGCCGACGGGTGGTGTCCAGCGGGAAGGAGGCGATGAGCAGGGCGGGTACGCCGAGCGGCTCGTCACTGGGGGTGGGGGCGTGCACGACGGGCGTGGTGCGCGGGCGGGCGGGCGCGCCGTCGTCGTCGACGGGCACGGCCCAGGTGACCGACCAGTGGGGGCGCAGCCGCTCCTCGACCGGCCGGTCGGCGAGCAGCTCGGGCGCGAGGGGGCCGTGCGCGGCGGCGACCCGCCAGCGGGTGGTCCCGTCCCGGGTGTCCGCCACCACGGTGAGGGCCTCGTCGCCGGGATCGGCGGCCCGGGTCAGGACGCGGGGCGCGTCGCCGCCGATCTCGATCACCACCTCCTCCAGCCCGGGCAGGGCGAGCAGGAGGGCGTCGTCGACGGCGGTGAGGAGACGTTCGGCGAGGTCGGCGGCTGCGGCGTCGCGCAGCGGCAGGATGACGGCCGTGTCGTACGGGTCCGGGGCGGTCCCCTGGGCGGCGAAGGGCAGCCGGAGCAGGGGCACGTGCCCGTCGCGGCGCCGGATCTCGTCACCGAGGCCGGGGCTGTGCCGGGCGGTCGCCGAGGCGAGCTCGCGCGCTTCGGCCAGATCCCAGCGGACCCCGCCGTGCCGGCCGACGACGGCGGGCTCGTCCGTGACGGCGATGACGGCGGCGAAACCGACGCCGAACCGTCCGACGGCCACGGCCGACTGCCGTTCCTCCCGCTTGGCGGAGGCGCGCAGGGTGGCGAGGGACTCCACCCCGGCGGCGTCCAGGGGCGCGCCGGTGTTCGCGGCGACGAGGACACCGTCGCGCAGGGTCAGCCGCAGCCGGCCCGGCACCCCGGCCCTGGCCGCGGCGTCGGCGGCGTTCTGAGCGAGCTCGACGACGAGCCGGTCGCGGTACCCGCCGAGGACGAGATCCTCCTCGGCGTTGGCGTCCTCCCGGAAACGGGCGGGACTCGTGGCCCAGGCGTCCAGCACCCCGCGACGCAGGCGGGCCGTGCCGAAGGGGTCCGCGCCCTCGGGTGCCGGCCGCACGAACTTGCTCACGTTCACTCTCCATCATCGGCGTGGGCACGAAGGTACCGCGCGGCGCGGTGCGGTCAGAACGGGACGCGGACCCGGGCCCGGGCAGCGGCCCGCCCCGGCGTCACCCGCGCACGACGACCACGGCCGCACCCGCCCGGCGGGCCGCGCCGGACCGCCGGGGCGGCCGGCGGAGCGGCCGACGCCGGGCGCGGCGCCGGGCGCGGCGCGCAGACCGGCGAGGTGGGGCCGGGCCGGCGCAGACCGGCGAGGTCGAGCCCGGTCGGCACAGACCAGCGAGGTCGAGCCGGGCCGGCGCAGACCGGCGAGGTGGGGCCAGACCGGCGGTGTCCGGCCAGATCGGCGGGGCCGGCCCGGCCGGCCCGCGCCGCTGGTCACGGGCCGTCGCCGGACCCGCCCGCGCCGCCGCTCACGCCTCAGGAGTGGCCGAGCTCCGCGGTGTCCTCGTCCGCCGCCGCCGGGACGGAGCCGGAGTCCGGGGCCGGGCGGAGCGGGAAGGGGTCCACCCGGGTCTCGTCGATCACCGGCGGGGCCGGCCTCGGCGGGGTCGGCATCACGGCCGCCTCGGAGTGACCGCCGCAGCCGTACGCCAGGGAGACCACCCGGCCGTCGGCCGGGGAGAACTCGTTGGCGCAGACCCCGAAGGCCTGGCCGAGGGAACCGCCGATGGGCGTGAGGAAGCCGCAGCTCACACAGGAGGCGGGGGCCGCCTGGGCCATGGGGGTCTTGGGACCGAAGCCGTCCTCCCAGCGGTCGGCCGCCGTGTGCAGGCCGTAGCGGGAGAGGACCCGGGCGCGGCGCAGCCCCAGTTCCTCCGCGACCGCGGCGATGGTGCCCCGGCGCGGGGCCGCCGGGAGCGCCGCGGGCGGGGCCGCGGTGACGTCCGCGTCCTCCGCCTCCGCGAGCTCGGCCATCTCCTCGGACAGGGGGGAGTTCGGCGTCGGATCGTCCGCGTCGAAGTAACCCGGTTGCAGACGCGGGTCGTCCTCGCCGGTGTAGCCGGGCTCCAGCCGCACGTCCTCCGCGTCCGTGGGCAAAAGATCGCCGGGGCCCATGTCGCCGGGGCGCAGCCGCTCGCTCCACGGGAGCCACTCGGGGGCCAGGACGGCGTCCGGGCCGGGCAGCAGGACGACCTCGTCCAGGGTGACGTTCTTGGCGCGGGAGGCCCGTGCCACCGTCGCCGCCCAGCGCCAGCCCCGGTAGCCGAGCTCCTTGCACTCGAAGTAGTGGGTGACCACCCGGTCACCCTCGGAGAGCAGGCCTACATGCTCGCCGACCACGCCGGGGGCGGCTGCCTCCTCGGCTGCGGCGCGTGCGAGGTCGACGGCCTCGGCGCACAGGCGGTCGGGGGTGCGGCTTCGCGTGGTCGCTGCGCTCACAGGTATCGCTTCTCTCCTACGCCGTCTCTCGGTGCGCCTGCCTGAAGGCGGCGGGTGCGGACGGAGCGGACCAAGGGGCCGCGTCGACGTCCGCGCCCGAACGCGCTCGGGCGCACCTGCTGTCATCCATTCTGCGGGATGGCCGGGAGGCGCGCGGCCGAGAACGATCGCCACGGCGCGCTACGCACGCTACCTGCTCGCGGACGCTCGGCCTACACCGACGGGACGTTTCCCGCTCACATAAACCGCCGAACCACCGCCGGACCGCCCCCGGACCGCCCCCGGAATCTTGGTGGAATCGCCCTTCGAACCGTCTTCTCGGCGGCCCCGGACCCCGCGCCGACCGCCCCGGAATCCGCGCGCCGACCGCCGCCCGGTCCCCGCAGAAAGCCGCCGGGACCGGCCCGGCGCGCCGACGATCACACGCCCATACGCGCGGTAACCGCACTACGTACCGCTTTTCCGGGGCACTATGACGGGGTGGCAGCCGCGAGGACACCCCAGGGCGCCACCGGGATCGGTGCGGCGAAGGGGAACAAGGGGAGGAGCAGGGTGAGTGGTTCGGGCCGGATGAGCGGGTCCGTCCGCGCGGTCGGCCGCGCCCTGCACTTCCCGTTCACCGGAACGGCCCGCGGGATCAGGAAGGCCACGCACGCGCACGGCGCCGGCGAGTCCGGTCTCGGCAAGCTGATCGAGCTGCACGCCGTGAACGGGGCGGGCGACGTCATGATCACCGTCGCCCTCGCCTCGACCGTGTTCTTCTCCGTGCCCACGGACGAGGCCCGCGGGCGCGTCGCGCTCTACCTCGCCATCACCATGGCGCCCTTCACCGTCCTCGCCCCCGTGATCGGCCCCCTCCTCGACCGCCTGCCGCACGGCCGGCGCGCCGCCATGGCCGGGTCCATGCTGGCCCGGGCGCTCCTCGCGCTGGTGCTGTCGGGGGCCGTCGCCACCGGCAGCCTGGAGCTCTACCCGGCCGCGCTGGGCGTGCTCGTCTCCTCCAAGGCGTACGGGGTGGTCAGAAGCGCCGTCGTGCCACGGCTGCTGCCGCCCCGGTTCTCGCTGGTCAAGGCCAACTCGCGGGTCACCCTCGGCGGACTCCTCGCGACCGGGATCGCCGCGCCCGTCGGGGCGGGGCTCCAGGCGCTCGGGCCGCGCTATCCGCTCTACGGCGCCTTCCTGATCTTCGTGGCGGGCACGTTCCTGTCGTTCTCCCTGCCGCGCAAGGTCGACTCCGGCAAGGGCGAGGCCGTCGCGCTGCTCGCGGCCGACGAGCAGCACCTGCACGGCCCGCACCGGCAGCCGGTGAAACGCCCGGGCCTGCGGACCGTCGGCATCGCCGTCACCCACGCCCTCGGCGCCAACGCGGCCCTGCGCTGGCTGTCCGGGTTCCTGACCTTCTTCCTGGCGTTCCTGCTGCGCGAACACCCGCTGACCGGGCAGAGCGCCGCCGTGTCGCTGGGCATGGTGGCCGTGTCGGCGGGCGTGGGCAACGCCCTCGGCACGGCGGTCGGGGCGTGGCTGCGCTCGAAGGCGCCTGAGCTGATCATCGTGACGGTCCTCGCCGTGGTGCTGGGCGCCACGATCACGGCCGCGGTGTTCTTCGGGGCGTTCCTGGTGGCGTGCATGGCGGCGGTCGCCGGGTTCTCGCAGGCCCTCGCCAAGCTGTCGCTGGACGCCCTGATCCAGCGCGACGTGCCCGAACTGGTGCGGACGTCCGCCTTCGCCCGCTCCGAGACGCTGCTCCAGGTGTGCTGGGTGTTCGGCGGCGCGGTCGGCATCGTGATGCCGCTGAACGGCGCGCTCGGCCTGTCGGTGGCGGCCGCGGTGATCGCGCTGGGCTGGCTGACCACGGTCCGCGGTCTGCTGTCCTCGGTACGGCACGGAGGCGGCGCGAAGCCCCGCGTGGCGTAACCGCGGGCCCTGACACACGGCCACGCCGCACCCCAGGTAAAGGGACGGCCCGAGGTGCCCGATAGCCTTCCGCCATGACCACGATGCCCCGCGGCGGAGCCGCTGATGTACCTGGCGTTGTGCGACGCCGCCGCGTCGTCGCCGCCGCCGGCGCCGTTTGTGCCGGACTGCTCGTCCTGTCGGCCTGCGACAAGCCGACGCCCCTGTCCACGATCACCGTCGGCCGCGACTCGGTCAGCTCCGAGGCCACCTGCGGCGGCGAGGGCAAGACCCTCCAGGCCGCCGCGCTGACCAAGTGCCTCGCGGACAAGGACATCAAGTCGATCACCGTCGACCCCGACGAGACCGTCCGCTTCGGCGTCGACCCCGACGTGGCCGACAAGCGCTGGACGATCCTGATGAACGGTCAGCCGCTCACCGAGGACAGCGACAAGACCTACCGCACGATCCCGGGCAGCGTGTTCTTCAACGCCCAGTACGGCGCCCAGGGCAGCTCCACGCTGGTCACCATCAAGGCCGGCGACGGCAAGAAGAACAGCCAGTCGGTGACGGGCCTGTGGTCGTTCAAGCTCAAGAAGGACGACTGACCACGTCCCCCGTCCGCATCCTCGTCGCCACCGCGGTCCCCGCCGAGCGGGACGCGGTGGCGGGGGCGCTGCCGGAGCCCGGCGGCACCCCGTCACCGAACCCGCGGGACCCGGAGGTCCGCCTGCCGGGGGTCACCCTGCACCGCCACGGCGCCCTGGACCTCCTCGCCGCCGGGGTGGGCCCCGCCCTGGCCGCCGCCTCCGTCTCCGCCGCCCTCACCGCGGCCGCGCTGCGCGGCACGCCGTACGGCCTCGTCGTCTCGGCGGGCATCGCCGGCGGTTTCGCGCCCGCCGCCCCCGTCGGCTCCCTGGTCCTCGCCGACGAGATCACCGCCGCCGACCTGGGCGCCGAGACCTCCGACGGCTTCCTGCCCGTCACCGAACTGGGCTTCGGCACCGTCACCCACCGTCCGCCCGGATCCCTCGTACGGGAGATCGCGGCCGTCACCGGAGCCCCCGCCGGCACCGTCCTGACCGTCTCGACGGTCACCGGGACAGCCGCCCGGGCCGCCGCCCTGCGCCAGGCGCACCCCCGTGCCCTAGCCGAGGCGATGGAGGGCTTCGGCGTCGCCGAGGCCGCCGCCGCGCACGGCGTGCCCGTGCTGGAGATCCGCGCGGTCTCCAATCCCGTCGGCCCGCGCGACCGCGGCGCGTGGCGCATCGGCGCCGCGCTCGCCGCCCTGACCGAGGCCTTCGGGAAGCTCACCCCCGTCCTGGAGAGTTGGAACCCACATGACCGGTGAAGATCTGCGGATCGCCTACTCGCCCTGCCCGAACGACACCTTCGTCTTCGACGCCCTCGCGCACGGCCGCGTGGCGGGCGCGCCGGGGCTCGACGTGACCTTCGCGGACATCGACCTGACCAACGGCATGGCCGAGCGCGGCGAGTACGACGTGCTGAAGGTGTCGTACGCGGTCCTGCCGTACGTCCTCGACGAGTACGCGCTGCTGCCCTGCGGGGGCGCGCTGGGCCGGGGCTGCGGCCCGCTGGTGCTGACGAAGGAGGCCGGGACCGGGGGCGCCGCGTCCGGCGGGGCGGGCCTGGCCGGCCGCACGGTCGCGGTGCCGAGCGAGCGCTCGACGGCGTACCTGCTGTTCCGTCTGTGGGCGGCGGAACTGGTCCCCGGGGGCGTCGGCGAGATCGTCGTCATGCCGTTCCACGAGATCATGCCCGCCGTACGGGACGGGAAGGTCGACGCGGGACTGGTCATCCACGAGGCCCGCTTCACGTACCGCGACTACGGGCTGCACAAGCTCGCGGACCTCGGCGAGTACTGGGAGTCCACGACCGGCCTGCCGATCCCGCTGGGCGCGATCATCGCCAGGCGCGCGCTGGGAGCGCCGGCCCTCACCCGGCTCGCCGACTCGATCCGCGCCTCCGTACGCGCCGCCTGGGACGCTCCGGAAGTCTCCCGTCCGTACGTGATGGAACACGCGCAGGAAATGGATCCGGCCGTCGCGGACCAGCACATCGGTCTGTACGTCAACGAGTTCACGGCAGACCTGGGTGAGGACGGCTATGCGGCGGTGCGGGGATTGCTGACGCGCGCGGCGGCCGAGGGACTGTTGCCGCCCCTCGGCCCGGATGCGCTGGATTTCCCGTGACGCCCGTGGCGGATAACGATTTCCCGCCGTCCCGTTCCGGTCAGACGTCCAACTGATCGGCGACCGCGCGCAGAAGACCGGCGATCTGCTTCCCGGAGGTCTTCTCCGGGTAACGGCCCTTCTCGAGCATCGGGGTGATGTTCTCGAGGAGTGTGGTCAGGTCCTGGACGATGGAAGCCAGTTCGTCGGGCTTCTTGCGCTGGGCGGCGGCCACCGACGGGGTCGGGTCGAGGATCACGACGGAGAGTGCCTGGTCGCCGCGTTGTCCGGCGACCACGCCGAACTCGACTCGCTGGCCCGGCTTGAGGACCTCGACTCCGGCAGGCAGGACGGAGGAATGGACGAAGACGTCACCGCCGTCGTCGCGGGAGAGAAAGCCGAAGCCCTTCTCACTGTTGAACCACTTGACCTTGCCAGTCGGCAAAGCACACGCTCCCTCGATAGCTGCCGGACTGGCCGGACACCCTTGAACTGCCGTTCAGACAGCCTACCGGGGGTCTCTCCAGCCGAACACGCCTTAAAACGAGACTGAGCCCCCACCAGTGAGGGCAGAGGCTCAAAGTGGTGCAGGAAGTGTGAGGGGCTACCTGATGTGGCGGTAGAGCGTGGCGCGGGAGACTCCGAGAGCCTCGGCAATGGCAGTGACGCTCTCCCCCTTGCCTCTACGGGCCTTGGCCACAGTCAGCACGTCCTCGGTGATGACGGTGGGGCGTCCACCGGTGCGCCCCCGCGCCTTGGCCGCATGCAGACCGGTACGGGTGCGCTCGACGAGCATGTCTCGCTCAAGCTCAGTTCGGTCGCGGGGGGCTTCCCAGGCTGAAGAAAATGAACAAGGCCCCACTGAGCGGCGGATCCTTATCTTCACGCCTGCACATCTCTTACGGCCTGGCGAGTTCCAGCGCCTTCCACAATCGAGCCTCTACATTGTGGCTGACAACTAGCCTTTTCATCTTCTTCTCTCCAGGGGGCTCGAGTGCAAGCTCATTTGCCATTTCCTGAATGTCTCCCAGGTCCATGACCATTCCCCTTTCACTCTCATCCGCCCCCTTGTTCCACCCCCAGACCTTCACCTGATGGGCGCGGAGGAATTCCCTTCGGTCTTCCTGGTCTTTGGCTTCCCAGACTTCCCCGTACTTCTTACCCGTGGCCTTGAGATTCGAATTAGCCCTTTCCGCTTCCTGCTTTGCGAGTAGCGCGACCTTTGCAGACAGAACCTTGTGTATCCGCATGTACGATTCTCCCTGCCCCTCTCCGTCGTACTCCCCTGCAATGTATGTGGCTTCCAGGTTTTCCAGGCGCGCCCTGGCGTCCTGGAGTTCCCTTGCCCGACTAGGGCCGGTACCGGCTCGCTCGTACATGTCCCACGTGCCTACGCTTCCCCGGATCTCCTGGTCGACCCATGCGTCAAGGACGTCAGAGCGGACAGAGAAACCCTCTGCGCACGTGCCCCCCTTGAACTTGTTGGAGCAGCGGTAATACCGGCGACCCGGAACCCTGGTGCCGTCTTTCGTAACGTGTCCTGAATTAAGGAGAGAGGTGACGGCCGCTCCGCACGCACCGCACCTGGCAATACCGGCCAGAAGACTCCTGGTGCTGACCCGTTTCTCTACTCCCTCAACCTTTGGAGCAGGCTTGATTCTATCGAACAGGTCTGCCCATTCGTCCATTGTGGCCAAAGGCCTCTCAGGGAGGATGAAGGGATTCCCCTCATCATCCAGAACAGCCTCACCCTTGTACGTGTAGATACCGGGAATCCAGGAGGAGCGGATGAATTTGTTGATGATGGTGGACTGCCATTGCGTCCCCTTCGTCTCCTGGCCCTTGAGTTTCCGCAGGTGGTCACCCCACGTGAGTACGCCACGACCATTGAAGTCTCGGGCAATCCTGTGTGTGGACTGTCCCTCACCGATACGCCGGAAGATCTCTTGAACGATGGGGTGATAGTCCTGGTCAATCTCCAGAACCTTCCTCTTCCCACCCTCTACGGTCTTGATGGTGTAGCCGGTGGGCGGAGCGCCTGTGAGCCATGAGCGGTTCTCCAGACGGCTCTGTACGCCGTTCAGGATGCGTGCCTGGATCGTGTCCCACTCGGCCTCGGCAAAGACAGCCGTCATGCGCGCCATCATCTTGCCCTGAGGAGTCGAGAGGTCGAACCCTTCCTCTACGCACACGATGAACTTGCCGTTCTCCTGCGCCCATTCCAAGAGTTCGTTGAAGTGCATCGAGCGACGGGTAAGCCTGTCCATCCTGGCCGCAATGATCACGTCGAACTCATCGGCTCGCTTCGTGAGCCAGCGTCCCACCTTCGGCCGCTTGAAGGGGGAGATGGAGCCTGAGACGTCCGTATCCTCTGCCTCCCCCACCAGGACGCCGGACAGCAGGGGAGAGCTGATGTGGTGTCGGATCACGCCCCGCTGCCACTCGATGGACGTGGAGCCGTCCGAGTCGGCAGAGAGGCGGAGGCAGGCGAGGTAGCGCAGACCCGGTGTCATGAGGGGAGGCTAGCGGAGTCTGTGTGCCTAGATGACCGGCTTGCACTTGCCGGTAGGCACGTTCATCCTGGTACGTCCCCCGGTTGTTCCTTCGCGCAGGGAACTACCCTGGTCCGGTGCGTGACAAAACCCAGACGAATTCCGCCGCTCCCGGTGACCGACTGATCCGTGCCGGTGCCATCGTGTTCTTCGCCGGCGCCGTGGCCACACTGGTCACGGTCGCCCCGCTTCTGCTCGGGACGACGCCTTTTCCGGCATACATGTTCGGTTTGAGCATGCTCATGGGCGTCGGTTTCCTCGTCGCGGGCGCCGGCGTCCTGCGGTCCGTCGCCGCGGGGCGGCGTCAGGCGCGGTCCGACACCCCCTAGACCCCGAGGTGGCCGGCGAGCCAGGCGGGGAACTCGGTGAGGTCGGTGAGCACGACATCCGCACCGGCCGTCCGCAGTTCCTGCGCACCGACCGGCCCGGTCGGCACGGTCACCGACAGCGCCCCCGCGGCGTGCGCGCCGCGGACGTCGCCCACGTGGTCGCCGACGTAGACGCTCGCGCCGTGCTCGCGCAGCGCCCGCGCCTTCTGCTCGGCCCACAGGTCGCCGACGACCGCGTCGGGGCCGAGGCGCAGGTGCGCCACCTGGAGTTCGGCGTTCGGCTGGTGCTTGGCGGTGACGACGACCGCCCGCCCGCCGGCCGCCCGCACCGCCGCTATGGACTCCCGGGCGCCGGGCAGCGCGGTCGCGCCGGTGACGCCGTGCTCCGGGTACAGCGAGCGGTAGAGGTCGGCCACGGCGGCGACCCGCTCCGCCGGGTACCAGTGGGCCAGCTCCGTCTCCGGCGGCGGCCCGAGCCGGGTGACCACCAGGTCGGCGTCGATGTACGTCCCCGTCCGCTCGGCGAGCGCGATGTACGTGGCCCGGATGCCGGGCCGGGAGTCGATGAGGGTCATGTCGAGGTCGAAGCCGACGGTGAGCTGGGGTGACGTCATGCGGCCCATTCTGCCCGGCCGGTACGGCCCGTCCACCTCGGCCCGCGCGCCCGTCTACCTGGGCTTGCGCGCCCGCCAGACCAGGAACAGGGCCGACGCCACGGCCGCGCCCCGGATCACCCACGGCCAGGTCTGGGCGACGGCGTCGTTCATCCGCCCGTCGGCGATGGGTTCGCCCCAGCGTCCCTCGGAGCGCCCCCACAGCCACACGAGCCCGGCGGTGAGCGCGAGCCCCGGCAGCCCCATGACGGCGAACTTCGTCTCCCGTTCGGTCAGCCGGCGTGAGGCGTAGGCGATGAGCCAGCCCAGGAGGAGGACGAACCAGTTCCCGAGCACCGCGCCGGCGACGAGACAGGCGGCGGCGACCAGCAGCAGGGGACTGTTCCAGCCCGCTCCCTCCGCGGCGGCCCGCCGCAGCCGCAGCCGGCGCCGGCGCGGGCGGGCCTCCTCCTCGGCCGCCTCTTCGCCGACGGGATCCTCGGCCTTCCTTCCGCCCGGCTCATCCCGCTCTGGCGTCCTGGGCGGGGGCGGCTTGAGCAGGTCCGGGATCTCGACGCCACCGGTGAATCCCGGCACGTCCTCGCCGATGCCCAGCGGGGTCGGTTCGCTCAGCCACCAGTCGGGGGTGCCCCGGCTGTCGCCCAGCTCGTGCAGGGGCGCGCGGTGCGGTGGGGACGGGGCGTCCGAGGGGTCGGGGGCTGGGGCGGGGGGCGGTGCGCCGGTCCGCGGCCGCGGCACGACCCGCCGGATGCCCTTCGGCCGCTCCGGCTCCCGCTGTACGGGAACCGAGGGCTCCGGCGCCGGTGTCCGCGGCGCGCCGCCGTCACCGGCCGCGGCGGCCACGAGGTCGTCGGGGCTGCCGAGGCGGTCGATGATGCGTCGGACGGCGGCGGGAGAATCGACGGCCGCCTTGGCCCGGCGCCGGTCGATCTCGTCGCGCAGCTCGGACACGAGCCGCATCCGCTCGGCCGACGACAACTGCCGCTGCTGCGCGACGTCCCCGACCCGGCTCAGATACTCGTAGACGACTTGGTCGCTCTCGATCCCCACGGGAAGACGCTACCGCGCACCCCCCGGACAACACCCCGACAACCACCCCCGCCCTCCCGACCCACCGAAACCACGCCCTCCGCCAGACAGCGGCCCCGGCATCGGGTGTGTCGGGGCAACTCGTGGGCGGGGGAGCGGGGGAGAGGGGCCCTCGGGGGTCCGGGGGCGGCGGCCCCCGGGGGCGCCAACCGCTACCGTGGGCAAGATGAGCACCGAGGACCAGCGGGCCCCCCGATCCCTCGCGGCAGCGCTCCGCGGCCGCGACGACGCGTCGCTGGCCGCGCTGCTGCGCGCCCGCCCCGACCTCATCACCCCGGTCCCCACGGACCTCACGCAGCTCGCCACCCGGGCCGGCACCCGCGCCTCCGTCGTCCGCGCGCTGGAGCGGCTCGACCGTTTCGCCCTCCAGACCGCGGAGGCGCTGGCCGTGGCGGGCGACCCGGCGGCCTACGACGAGCTGCTCGGGCTGATGGCCGGCGACGCACGGGACGCGGCGGTCGCCGACGCGCTGCCCGGCGCCCTGGCGGCCCTGCGCGAACAGGCCCTGGTGTGGGGTGACGACGGCAGCCTCCGCCTCGTGCGCACCGCCCGCGAACTGCTCGCGCCGTCCGCGCAGCACCCCTCGCCCACCGGCCTCGGGCCGAGCGTGCGGGAGGCGACGGCGGGCATGTCGCCCGGCCGGATCCAGGAGCTGGTGGCGGCCGTCGGGCTGCCGTCCACCCACGACTCGGTGTCCGCCGTCGACGCGCTGACCGCGCTGTTCACCCACCGCAAGAAGATGGCCGCCCTGCTGGCCCAGGCGCCCGCCGACTCCCTCGACGTCCTGGGCCGGCTGATGTGGGGGCCGCCGTACGGGCAGATCACGGCCGACCCGGCGGCGCGGCTGCGCTGGCTCCTCGACCGCGGGCTGCTGCTGCCGACCGCGCCCGGGACCGTCGTCCTGCCGCGCGAGGTCGCCCTGCATCTGCGCGAGGGCCGGGCGCACCGCGCGCCCGAGCCGGTGCCCCCGGCCGTGGACCCGCTCGTGGCCCACCGTCCCCAGGTGGTGGACGCCACGGCGGCCGGGCAGGCGTACACGGCGCTGACGACGGTGGAGGAACTGCTCAAGGACTGGCACGAGGGCGGCCCGCCGGTGCTGCGGGCCGGCGGGCTGAGCGTGCGCGACCTCAAGCGGACGGCCGTCGCCCTGGACGTGTCCGAGCCGATGGCCGCGTTCTGGGTCGAACTGGCGTACGCGTCCGGGCTGCTCGCCTCCGACGGGGAGGCCGACGAGCGGTACGCGGCGACCCCGGAGTACGACGAGTGGCTGGAGCGGCCGCCCGCCGACCGCTGGGCGCAGCTCGCGCAGGCGTGGCTGGCGGCGACCCGCACGTCCGGGGTGGTCGGCGGCCGGGATCTGAAGGAGCGGGCGCTGTCGGCGCTGGGGCCGGGTCTGGACCGGTCCGCCGCGCCCGAGGTGCGCCACCGGGTGCTGGCCCTGCTGGCCGGGCTGCCCGAGGGCGCCGCGCCGCAGGCGGACGCCGTGCTGGCCCGGCTGCGCTGGGAGCGCCCACTGCGCGGCCCCCAGGCCGGACAGGCCCCGCAGGGCCAGGGGCCGCAGGGTCCCCACGGCGCGCACACCTCTCAGGGCGAGGAGGACCTGCGCTCACGGCTGGCCCGCTGGACGCTGACGGAGGCCGAACTGCTGGGCGTGACCGGACGGGGCGCGCTGTCCTCGCACGGGCGGGCCCTGCTCGGCGTGCGGCCCGCGGCCAGACCGGCCGGCGCGGCCGACGACGCGGCGCAGGCCCCGGCCGGCCCCGGCGACAAGCTGCCCGCGCACCACCGCACGGCGGCCGCCGGTCCGGTGGCCACGCCCCTGCCGCAGCCCGAGCAGGCCGCGGCCACCGCGGCCGCCGCCCGGCTGCTCGCTCCGCTGCTGCCCGAGCCCCTGGACCACGTCCTGCTCCAGGCCGACCTGACGGCGGTCGCCCCCGGCCCGCTGCGGCGCCCGCTGGCCGACGTGCTGAATGTCCTGGCGGACGTCGAGTCCAAGGGCGGCGCGACCGTGTACCGCTTCACGCCCGGTTCGGTACGCCGTGCCCTGGACGCCGGCCGCAGCGCCTCCGACCTGCATGCCTTCCTGGCGGAGCACTCCCGTACCCCGGTACCGCAGCCGCTGGCCTACCTGATCGACGACGTGGCCCGCCGGCACGGCCATCTGCGGGTGGGCGCGGCCTCGGCCTACGTCCGCTGCGACGACGACGCCCTGCTGAACGAGATCCTCGCCGACAAGCGCGCCGCCGCCCTGCGGATGCGGCGGCTGGCGCCCACGGTGCTCGCCGCCCAGGTCGACCCGGCGAGCCTTCTCGAGGGTCTGCGGGCGATGGGCTTCGCGCCCGCCGCCGAGTCCGCCGAGGGAGACGTCCTGATCACCCGCGCGCATGCCCACCGCACCTCGCCCCGCGCGGCCCCCGAGCCGGTGCCGGACGGTCCGCCGGTGCCCGACGGCACCCTGCTGACCGCGGCGATCCGCGCGATCCGGGCGGGTGACCTGGCCGCCACGGCTCCGCGCAAGCCGGCGGACGCGACCGCCCCGCTCGCCCCGGGGGAGCTGCCCCGGACCGGCTCGGCGGAGACCCTCGCCACCATGCAGGCCGCCGTCCTGACCGGCGAGGCGCTGTGGATCGGCTACGTCAACGCCGAGGGGACGGCCAGCCAGCGCGTCATCGCCCCGGTCCGGGTGGAGGGCGGCTTCGTGACGGCGTACGACCACACGGCGGACGAGGTCCGCACCTATCCGCTGCACCGGATCACGGGAGTGGCCGAACTCGCGCAGGACTGACGGTCAGCACTCGCCCACGTCGGCGTCGGCCGGCAGGCCGAAGTGGACGCGGGCCGTGGCCTCCAGCGTCCGTGACGACATCGGGTCCCGCAGGGACGCCCGGGTGAGGACGCCGAAGTGGGACTCCGTCCACCGCCCGTAGCCCTCGCCGTCCGGCGGCTCCTCGCGGGCCACGACCCGGTAGCCCCCGGCGGCCGCGCCGTCCCGCTCCAGCCGCACCACCTGCGGGTACTGCCCGGCGGCGCACTCCAGCAGGGTGTCGCCGCGCACCGCGTACGCGACGCACAGCGCGTTGACGCCGGCCCGCACCTCTCCCCCGTGTTCCTCCAGTTCGAGCGCCTTCGCCTCGCAGAACCAGCGGGCCCTGGGCGCGGCCACGCCCTCGCCGTGCCCGCCGCCCAGGGACTCGGCCGCGATCCTGGCCTCGATGACCGGCCGCACCTCGCCCCACAGCCGCCCGTCGATCTGCGCGGGCCACATGACCCAGGTGCCCGTGGCGGCCAGCACCGCCGCGGCTCCCACGCCCACCGCGCCCCTGCGCAACGACAGGACCGACATACCGTGACTCCCCACCGCGTCGCGCCCATCGCGCTGCTCCCCCGGTGAGACCCTCGAACGCGGGTCAGGGTTGCGCGGGGCCGCCGGGAAGAAGCCCCCCGCCGCCACGGCGCGCGGTACGGCACACTGGAGGTTTGGCCCGTGCGGAAGGGATGGCGTACGTGAACGGACCGCTGATCGTCCAGTCGGACAAGACTCTGCTCCTGGAGGTCGACCACGAGCAGGCGGACGACTGCCGTCGTGCCATCGCGCCGTTCGCGGAACTGGAGCGGGCGCCGGAGCACATCCACACCTACCGGCTGACGCCGCTGGGGCTGTGGAACGCCCGCGCGGCCGGGCACGACGCCGAGCAGGTCGTGGACGCGCTCGTGGAGTACAGCCGCTACCCCGTGCCGCACGCGCTGCTCGTCGACATCGCCGAGACCATGGACCGCTACGGCCGGCTGACCCTGAGCAAGCATCCGGCGCACGGGCTGGTGCTCACCACGACCGACCGGCCGGTGCTGGAGGAGATCCTGCGCTCCAAGCGGGTCGCTCCGCTGGTCGGCGCCCGGATCGACCCGGACAGCGTCGTCGTGCACCCCTCGGAGCGCGGGCAGATCAAGCAGACGCTGCTGAAGCTCGGCTGGCCCGCCGAGGACCTCGCCGGGTACGTCGACGGCGAGGCGCACCCGATCGAGCTCGCCGAGGACGGCTGGGCGCTGCGGCCCTACCAGAAGCAGGCCGTGGAGAACTTCTGGCACGGCGGCAGCGGGGTCGTGGTGCTGCCGTGCGGTGCCGGCAAGACCCTGGTCGGCGCCGGCGCGATGGCCCAGGCGAAGTCGACGACGCTGATCCTCGTCACCAACACGGTCTCCGCGCGGCAGTGGAAGCACGAGCTGGTGAAGCGCACCTCGCTGACCGAGGACGAGATCGGCGAGTACAGCGGGACGCGCAAGGAGATCCGGCCGGTCACCATCGCCACCTACCAGGTGCTGACGACCCGGCGCAAAGGCGTGTACCCGCACCTGGAGCTGTTCGACTCCCGGGACTGGGGGCTCATCCTCTACGACGAGGTGCACCTGCTGCCGGCGCCGGTCTTCAAGTTCACGGCGGATCTCCAGGCCCGCCGCCGCCTGGGCCTGACCGCGACCCTGGTCCGCGAGGACGGCCGTGAGTCGGACGTGTTCTCCCTGATCGGTCCCAAGCGGTTCGACGCTCCGTGGAAGGAGATCGAGGCGCAGGGCTACATCGCGCCCGCGGACTGCGTCGAGGTCCGGGTGAACCTGACGGACTCCGAGCGGCTGGCGTACGCCACCGCCGAGGCGGAGGAGAAGTACCGGTTCTGCGCGACGACGGCGACCAAGCGGAAGGTGACGGAGGCGATCGTCCGGCGCTTCGCGGGGCAGCAGGTCCTCGTCATCGGCCAGTACATCGACCAGCTGGACGAGCTGGGCGAGCACCTGGGCGCCCCGGTGATCAAGGGCGAGACCTCCAACGCGCAGCGCGAGAAGCTCTTCGACGCCTTCCGGCAGGGCGAGATCAGCGTTCTGGTGGTGTCCAAGGTGGCGAACTTCTCGATCGACCTGCCGGAGGCGACGGTCGCCATCCAGGTCTCGGGGACGTTCGGCTCCCGTCAGGAGGAGGCACAGCGCCTCGGCCGGGTGCTGCGCCCCAAGGCGGACGGCCACCAGGCCCACTTCTACTCGGTGGTCGCGCGGGACACGCTCGACCAGGACTTCGCGGCGCACCGCCAGCGGTTCCTGGCGGAGCAGGGCTACGCGTACCGGATCATGGACGCGGACGAGCTGCTGGCCGAGGGGCCCGGGCCGGGTCCGGGTCCCGCCTGAGCCGCGCCGGGGTCACCGATGGCGGTGGACCCCGGCCTCCTCGCCGTACTCGCCGAGGATGATCACGTCGAAGGCGGCGCCCGCGAAGACCTTCAGGGCGCGCAGGGCGTCGCCGAGGCGGTGGCGGTGCGTGTCGGAGAGGGAGGTCGCGCCGGACGGGCGACCGGGGGCCGGGGTGATGGTCGCTGCACTCATGTCTCCATGATGGGATCCAAGGGGTAAAGGGGGCATCGGTCCCAGGTCCCCTTTCGGCCTACTCCCGCGGTACCCCTGCGGGAGGGGGTGTCCCCTACGGGTTCGAGGCCGGCGCCGGGACCGAGGCGGGGTGGCGGCGGCAAATGCGGTGGCACCCGCTTCGCCCGTTCACCTACAATCTCCGCTCTTGCCCGCCTCCCTTCCCGGAGTGCCGCCGTCCGGACGGAAACCGGACGGACTCACCGCGGCGCCCGCGACGCGCCCCCCTTCAGCCGGCCCGGAGGCACCCCCTTGTCCACGTCGTCCACGCCGTCCACGCCGTCGTCCACACCTGTGGACGACGATCCGCTCGCCCGCGAGCGCGCCCATCTCAGCTCCTCCCGGAGCGCCCTGCGGGCCATGCGCGAGGACGCCGAGGCCCTCGACATCAGCGACGTCACCGCGAACTGGGTCAACGCCCAGATCCTGGAGCGCCAGATCGGCGAGCGCATCAAGGCGCTCGCCGACCTCAGCCACACCCCGCTGTTCTTCGGCCGGCTCGACTACCTGCACGCGCCCGGCGCCGAGCAGGCGGAGGGGGCGGAGGGGGAGCAGTTCTACATCGGGCGCCGGCATGTGCACGACGGCGACGGGGACCCGATGGTCATCGACTGGCGTGCGCCGGTCTCGCAGCCGTTCTACCGGGCCTCGAAGAAGGACCCGATGGACGTCGGGCTGCGCCGCCGCTTCGGTTACACCGGCGGCGAGCTCACCGCGTACGAGGACGAGCACCTCTCCGACCCGGCGGAGACGGCGCGGACCAGCGCGCTGCTCCAGCGGGAGATCGAGCGGCCGCGCGTCGGCCCGATGCGGGACATCGTCGCCACCATCCAGCCCGAGCAGGACGAGATCGTCCGCAGCGGGCTGGGCGGCACCGTCTGTGTGCAGGGCGGGCCGGGCACCGGGAAGACGGCCGTCGGCCTGCACCGGGTCGCCTACCTGCTCTACGCGCACCGTGAGCGGCTCGCCCGCACCGGCACCCTGGTCATCGGCCCGAACAAGTCCTTCCTCCACTACATCGAGCAGGTGCTGCCCGCCCTGGGCGAGCTGACGGTCCGCCAGGGCACGGTCGACGACCTGGTGGCCCATGTCGAGGTGCGGGGCACGGACGACGCGGCGGCGGCGGTCGTCAAGGGCGACGCGAGGATGGCGGAGGTGCTGCGGCGGGCCGTCCGTTCGCACGTCGGCAGGCCGGCCGAACCGCTCGTCGTCGTGCGCGGCTCGCGGCGGTGGCGGGTGCCCGCCCACGAGCTGGAGGAGATGGTCCGGGAGCTGCTGGAGCGCGGCATGCGCTACGGCGCGGCCCGCGAGGCCCTGCCCCAGCGCATCGCGCACGCGGTCCTGGTGCAGATGGAGCGCTCGGGCGAGGCGCCCGACGACCGGGTGCAGGACGCCGTCGCCCGTAACAGCGCGGTCAAGGCGGCCGTGAAGGCGCTCTGGCCGGCCGTCGATCCGGCGAAGCTGGTGCTCCGGCTGCTCACGGACGCGGAGTTCCTCGCCGAGCACGCGGCGGGCGTGCTGAGCGAGGAGGAGCAGAGGACGATCCTGTGGGCGAAGCCGGCGCGGTCGGTGAGGTCGGCCCGGTGGTCGGCGGCGGACGCGGTCCTCGTCGACGAGGCGAGAGACATCGTCGAGCGCACGCACTCGCTCGGGCATGTGGTCCTGGACGAGGCGCAGGACCTGTCCCCCATGCAGTACCGGGCGGTCGGCCGGCGCTGCACGACGGGTTCGGCGACCGTGCTGGGCGATCTGGCGCAGGGCACCACCCCGTGGGCGACGCGGAGCTGGGAGGAGGCGCTGACCCACCTGGGCAAGGCGGACGCGGTGATCGAGGAGCTGACGGCCGGTTTCCGTGTGCCGACGGACGTCATCACCTACGCCTCACGGCTGCTCCCGCACATCGCGCCGGGACTCACGCCGGTCGCCTCGGTCCGTGAGAACCCGGGCTTCTTCGACCTCAGGCCGGTCACGGGTGACGACGAGGTCGTCGCGGCCTGCGAGGAACTGCTGCGCAACGAGGGCTCGACGGGCCTGATCGCGGCCGACGCCCGGATCCCCGCCCTGGCCGAGGCGCTGGCGGCGTCCGGTATCGCCCACCTCTCCCCCGGCGAGGAGACGACCGCCGAGACCCGGCTCACCCTCGTCCCGGCCTCCCTGGCCAAGGGCCTGGAGTACGACTACGTGGTCCTAGACGAGCCGGGGGCGGTGGTCGACGGCGAACCGGACGAGCGGACCGGGCTGCGCCGGCTGTACGTGGCGCTGACCCGGGCGGTGTCGGGCCTGATCGTGACCCACGTGGCCGCCCTGCCGCCCCAACTCGCCTGACGCGCCCCTTTCACCCCGCGGTCGGGCGGCGCGCCGGTCAGTCGGCCGGGACGCCGTCCACCGCGCGGCGCCACTGCGCCACGGCCTGCGCCGAGACCGGGCCGGACCAGCCCCGCGGGCGGGCCGCGCCGCCGATGTGGAAGGCGTCGACACCGCCCGCCCGCAGCACGGGCACATGGCCGAGGCCCAGGCCGCCGCCCACGAGGAGCCGCTGCTCGTAGCCCTGTTCGCCGTGCCGGGCCGCCTCCGCGAGCAGGACGGGCAGCCCGGTGTCGACGCCGTCGGCGGAACCGGCCGTGAGGTAGGTGTCCAGACCGGGCAGGCCGTCGAGCTGCTTGCGCAGGGCGTCCCGGTCGGCGGCGTGGTCGAGGGCGCGGTGGAAGGTCCAGCGGCAGCCGTCCAGCTCGGCGACGACGCGCTCCACCGCGGCCAGGTCCACCCCGCCCCCGGCGTCGAGGAAGCCGAGCACGAACTCGTCCGCGCCGGCCGCCCGCAGTTCGCCGGCGGCCCGCACCAGGGAGTAGACGTCCTGCGCGGTTCCCGCCGCGAAGCCCTCGGAGCGTCTCAGCATCACGCGCAGGGAGAGGTCCACGGCGGCCCGGATCCCGGCGAAGACCGTGACCGGCGGGGTGAGGCCGTCGGCGGCCATGTCGGTGACCAGCTCGAGGCGGTCCGCGCCTCCGGTCTGGGCGGCGACCGCGTCCTCGGCGTCGAGGGCGATCACCTCCAGAACTGCACGCTTGCTCATGGCACCCCATTCGTCTGCGTTCGTCGGCTGCATCGGGCGACTACAGGTCTAGTCCAATTGAAGAATACGCGGGAGAACCCCTTCCGTACGCGCGACAATGGGCCCATGGCCGATCTCGACGCCCTGCGCACCCGTTTCAGCCACGCCCTGGACAGGACCCGGGGTCCGGTCGACGGCCCCGACCCGGCGCCGTACGCGGACGACCTCCTCGCCCGCTGGCAGGAGCCGCAGCGCCGCTACCACACGCTCACGCACCTCACGGAGGTCCTCGACCGCGTCGACGTGCTCGCCGCTCACGCCGCGGACCCGGACGTCGTCCGGCTGGCCGCCTGGTTCCACGACGCCGTCTACCTGCCCGACCGCTCCGAGAACGAGGAACGCTCGGCCCGTCTCGCCGAGCGCGCCCTGCCCGAGGCCGGGGTGCCGGCGCGGCGGACCGCCGAGGTCGCCCGGCTCGTGCGGCTGACCGTCACCCACGATCCGGCCGACGACGACCCCGACGGCGAGGTCCTGTGCGACGCCGACCTCGCGGTCCTCGCCGCCCCGCCCGCCGCGTACGCCGCCTACACGGCCGCCGTCCGCGAGGAGTACCACTTCGTCCCGAACGACGCCTTCCGGGCCGGCCGCGCGGACATCCTGCGTCAACTGCTGTCGCTGCCGCGCCTGTTCAGGACGCCGTACGGGAGCGAGCGGTGGGAGGCCACGGCCCGCTACAACCTGCGGGGCGAACTGGACCTGCTCACCTCGTGACCGCCCCGCGCATCCCCGCCGGACGCCTCACGCTCGAAGGCGTCACCCCCAGCGCCGCCGCCGGACTGCGGGCGGGCGGCGGCGGAGGCTTCGCCTGGCTCGGCGGCGGCCCGTTCGAGGGGACGCGGGACGCCGCCGGGATGATGGTGCGGGCGTACGTGTCCGGCGTGCACCGGCCGGAGTTCGGCCTGTACGTCCTCGTGCGGCGCGAGGACGGGCGGGCCGTCGGCAGCGTGTGCTTCCACGCGGCCCCCGACGAGGACGGCCGAACGGAGATCGGCTACGACCTCGTGCAGGCCGCCCGGGGCCACGGTTACGCGACCGAGGCGCTGCGCGCGCTGGCCGGCTGGGCGCTGGCCCGGGACGACGTCCGCCGGCTGTTCGCGGTCGTCGAGCACACCAACGCGCCCTCCCGCGCGGTGCTGGAACGCGCCGGGTTCGTCAAGGTCGGCGAAGGCCCCGGGGAAACCGCATACGAACTTCGAAAACCCCCGCCCACCCCCTGACCACCCCCGTCCCGCCTCCCCCGAGCCCGGTGCTCGACCAGACTCCCCCGAGCCCGCCCCACCCGGCCATCCGTGCCCGGCCTGCGTGGCCCGTCCCGCCTCACCCGACCAGCCGTACCCGCACCGGCCGCACCCAGGCCCGCTCCACCCAGCCCCCCCTCACCCGGCCCCGGCCTGCCCGGCTCCGCTCAGCCGGTGGTGCCCTTGCGGCGGCGGAGGCCGGCCTGTGTCAGGAGGCGGACCACCTCGCGGCTGCTGACCCGGACCGCGCCGGCGGCCACCACCTCGGCGTAACGGTGCGACGGGATGTCGTAGTGATCGCGCTCGAAGGCGCGCCGGGGGACGCCCAACCCCTCGGCGAACCGGTGCAGTTCGTCGTAGGAGACATCGCTGACGAGGTGCGACCACATACGGCCGTGCCCCGGCCAGTCGGGCGGGTCGATGTAGACGGTCACGAGAGCCTCACGAGGACGACCCGCCTCCCAGAGCCGCCCCCAGCGAGCCCACCGACGCGACCTTCACCCCGGCCTGGTGGCACACCCAGTGCGGGTCGGGCCCGAGTTCGGGCTCCACCTCGAGCGCGTGCGGGTCGCCGGAACCGCAGACCGGGCACAGCGGCCAGCGCCCGTACCGCTCGAGCAGCGCGTCCTGCACGTCCTGCGCGACCAGCCCCGCCACGTACGCCCGGCCGTCCGGCCACTGTTCGGCCCACCAGCGGCGCTGCACGACGGAGTCCTCGACCAGCGTCACCACGTCCGCCGCGGCCACGTCCGCGGACGCGAGGTCGGCCAGGACGAGGGCGCGGGCCGTGTGCAGGGTCTGTTCCAGGGGGCTGATGGGATCCATCCCCCCATTGTGCGCATGCCCGGCCCGGAGCCCGAACAGAAGATGCCTTCCGGCCCGCGCCGGACCGGCGGCGGACGCGTCGGCCTCGGGCCGCGTCGTACGGGACGCCGGCCCGCCGGCACCGGTAGACCGTAGGGGCACCGGCGGGCCGGAGAGGAAGGCGGACCGCGCGGGACCACGCAGCGAGGCGGGGACCGGCAGGCCGCGGCGGTGCCGACACCTGCCCGAACCGCACCGGAAGAGAGCCGTCCCCGATGACCCACCGGCCCGACCCCCGAGAACTGCGCACCACGCTCGAGTCCCTCACCACCGAGGCGTTCCGCCCCGAACTCGCCGATGTCGACCGGCTTCCCACCCTCGACATCGCCCGGCTGATGAACGGGGAGGACACCGGCGTCCCCGCCGCCGTCGGCGCCCGGCTGCCGCAGATCGCCGCCGTCGTGGACGCCGTCGCGGCCCGCATGGCGCGCGGCGGACGGCTGGTCTACGCCGGTGCCGGCACCGCCGGACGGCTCGGCGTGCTCGACGCCTGCGAGTGCCCGCCCACCTTCGCCACCGCGCCCGGCCAGGTCGTCGGGCTGATCGCGGGCGGCCCGTCGGCCATGGTCACCTCCGTCGAGGGCGCCGAGGACTCCGAGGACCTCGCCGAGGCGGACCTTGCCGCCCTCGCGCTCACCCCCGACGACACCGTGGTCGGCGTCTCCGCGTCCGGCCGCACCCCCTACGCCGTCGGCGCCGTGCGGTACGCGCGGGCCCGGGGCGCCCTGACCGTCGGGCTGGCCTGCAACGCGGGCAGTGCGCTGGCCGCCGCCGCCGAGCACGGCATCGAGGTGGTCGTGGGCCCCGAGCTGCTGACCGGCTCCACCCGGCTGAAGGCGGGCACCGCTCAGAAGCTGGTGCTGAACATGATCTCGACGATCACCATGATCCGGCTGGGCAAGACCTACGGGAACCTGATGGTCGACGTCCGTGCCACGAACGAGAAGCTGCGTGCCCGCGCGCACCGGATCGTGGCCCTGGCGACCGGGGCGGACGACGAGGACATCGAGGCGGCCCTCACGGCCACCGGCGGCGAGGTGAAGAACGCGGTCCTCGTCCTGCTCGCCGGGGTGGACGGGCCGGCCGCCGCCCGCCTTCTGGAGGAGTCCGGGGGCCATCTGCGCGCCGCGCTCGGCACGGGAGGCGGCTGAGCCGCACGCTCGGGGGGTGCGCATCGACTCCTCCTCCACAGCCGCCGCGATCCTGCCCCTGGTGGGCGGCGCCGCGAACGTCAGGTCCGTCGCCCACTGCATGACCCGGCTGCGGCTGGGTCTCGCCGACCCCGCGCTCGCGGACGAGGAGGCGCTGCGGGCCGTGCCCGGGGTCCTCGGGCTCGTCGTGGACGACGGCTCGTACCAGGTGGTGCTCGGCCCGGGGGCGGTGAGCGGGGTGACGGCCGCGTTCGAGTCGCTGCTCGCCCGCCCGGCCCGTGACGGCGGACCGGACGCGCGCGGGGCCGGTCCGGCGGCGGCACGGCGCCGGGGAGCCGCGACCCCGGTCAGGTCGGGGCTGCGCCGGCTGGCCGCCGTGTTCGTCCCGCTCCTTCCCGCGCTGATCGGCTGCGGGGTCCTCGCCGGGGTCAACGGCCTGCTGCTGAACACCGGTTGGCTGCCCGGGGCGGCCCCCGCCCTCACCGCCGTCGCGTCCGCCTTCATGACGCTGATCGCCGTCTTCGTCGGTCACAACACGGCGAAGGAGTTCGGCGGGACTCCGGTCCTGGGCGGGGCGGTCGCGGCGATCGTCGTCCACCCCGGGGTCGCGAAGGTGACGGCGTTCGGGGTGACCCTCACCCCCGGCCAGGGCGGGGTCCTCGGCGCGCTGGCCGCGGCCCTGCTGGCCACCCGCGTCGAGCGGTGGTGCCGCGGCCGGGTCCCGGAGGCACTGGACGTGCTCGTGACCCCGACCGTGACGGTCCTCGTGGCCGGCCTCGGCACGCTGTACGGCCTGATGTACGCGGCCGGTGCGGTGTCCTCGGCGATCGGCACGGCGGCGAACTGGCTGCTGGCGACGACGGGCGCCTTCGCGGGGCTGGTGCTCGGCGGCCTCTTCCTGCCGCTGGTGATGCTGGGCCTGCACCAGGCCCTCATCCCCATCCACACCGCCCTCATCGAGCAGCAGGGCTCCACGGCCCTGCTGCCCGTCCTGGCGATGGCGGGGGCGGGCCAGGTCGGCGCCGCGCTGGCGGTGTACGTCCGGCTGCGCCACGACACGTCGCTGCGGAAGACGATCAGGTCGGCGCTGCCCGCGGGGCTGCTGGGCATCGGGGAACCCCTGGTCTACGGGGTGTCGCTCCCGCTGGGGCGGCCCTTCCTCACGGCCTGCGTGGGCGGGGCGGCCGGCGGCGCCTTCGTCGGGTTCTTCGCGATGCTCGGCGACCGGGTGGGCGCGACGGCGATCGGCCCGTCCGGCTGGGCCCTGTTCCCCCTGCTGGCGGGCAACCGGGGGCCGGCCCTGACGGCGGCGATCTACGCGGGCGGCCTGCTGACGGCCTACACGATCGGCTTCGCGGCGACGTACGCCTTCGCCGGTCTGCGCTCCCCGCGCCCCGGCCCGCCGGACGGGACGGGCGACGGCGGGCACCCGGAGAGCGGGAGCCGGAAGGACGGGAGCCGGGAGAGCGGGGGCCCGCAGGACGGGCCGGGGGCGGCCGGGTCCCCGGAGGGCGGGGGCGTCCTACCCTTGGGGGCATGAACCACGCCCAGCTCACCGCGCTCGGCCGTGCCCTCCGGCTTCTCGGCGAGCACGGTGAGGCGCTCTCCGCGGACACCCCGGACGCCCGGCTGCACGAGGTCAAGGCCGATCTGCGGCGTGCCCTGGACCTGCTGGACGAGAGTGTCGTCGGCGCGACGCCCACCACCCGCTGCGCCGAACACCCGCACGGTCCGGTCGACGAGGCGGCGCCCGACCTGTGCCTGCTGTGCGAGACCCGCCGCCGGGCGGCCCGGCGCGCCGAGTTCAACGGACCCGCCCCGCAGGCGCCGTACACCGCGCCCGCGCCCTCCCGGTACGGCACCCGCGCCGACCGACCGCAGCCCCAGCAGCGCTGGCTCGCGGAGTTGTGGAACGGCCAGGAGTGGCAGCTCTGCGGGACCCCGCGCCGGGACCGCCGCGAGGCCGAGCTCTACATCTCGGCCCTGCGCCGCGGCTCCCGGCCCGCGATGGCCTACCGCCTGGTCCACGAGTTCACCGACTACGAGGTGCTGCGGATCTGGGGCACCCCGGTGAAGGTCGACATCGAGCCCCTCGGCAACCTCTAGGGCTGGTGAGCGGCAGCCGGGGCGATCGGGACGACCAGGGGCGCTCAGCCGTGGCGCGCGATGATCTCCCGGGTCCGCTCCTCGTCGAGTTCGTAGACCGTCTCGTGGGCGCGCGGATCGCGGGCGTGCAGGGTGTGGAACATCGGCCCCGTCCCGCCGCCCAGCTCCACCAGGGAGGCGGAAGCGCCCCGCACGGCCCGCTCGGTGCCGGGCGCGGTCGTCAGGTCGATGCGGTTGACGACCCCCGGCGTCACCCACACCGGCACGCCGGCCAGCAGCCCGAAGAGCTGGAGGTGGAAGTGGCCGGTGAGCAGGACGCGCACGTCGCTCCCCCGGACGGCCTCCGCCAGCTCCCCGGGGTCGCGCAGTCCGAAGACCCGCTGGGTGGCCGAGACGTCGAGGGCGATCGGGGGGTGGTGGAAGGCGACGACGGTGCCCCGCTCGGCGGGGGTGCTGAGCACCTCGCGCAGCCAGTCCAGTTGGCGGGCGCCGAGCCGGCCGTGGACCTTGCCGGGCACCAGTGAGTCGAGGGTGACGAACCGCCAGCCGCCGACCGTGCTGACGGCCGCGCGCTCGGCGCCGGCGAGGGTCAGCTCCGCGTCCGGATGCCCGTCGCCCAGCACCTTCGCGAAGGCGGACCGCTCGTCGTGGTTGCCCGTGGTGTAGAAGACGGGCGCGTCCAGGGAGCGCGCGAAGGCACCGACGAGCTCCCGCACGGTCGTGTACGCCTCGACCGAGCCGTCGTCGGCGAGATCGCCGGTGACGACGACCGCGTCCACCTCCCGCTGGTGGCGGAGCGCGTCGAGGAGGAGCCGCAGGGAATCGGTCGCGTCGACGGGGTCGCCCTCGGGGCCGTCGACGCGTCCGATGTGGGTGTCCGAGAGATGCAGGATTCTCATCTCCCGGACACTACCCGCGAGTTGACGCTCAGCTGAGGGTGCGCAGCGCGGCGGCGTCGTAGGGCTTCAGCTCGTCGAGACGGCCGCCGAGGACCTTGGCCGCCCACTCCGGGTCCTGGAGCAGCGCCCGGCCGACGGCCACCATGTCGAACTCGTCGCGCTCCAGCCGGTCGAGGAGGTCGTCGATGCCCTTGACCGGGGAGCCCTCGCCCGCGAAGGCCTTGATGAAGTCGCCGTCGAGGCCGACGGAACCGACCGTGATGGTGGGCTTGCCGGTGAGCTTCTTCGTCCAGCCCGCGAGGTTCAGGTCGGAACCGTCGAACTCGGGGAGCCAGTAGCGGCGGGTCGAGGCGTGGAAGGCGTCGACGCCGGCGGCGGCGAGCGGGGCGAGGACGGCCTCCAGCTCCTCGGGCGTCTCGGCGAGCCGCGCGTCGTAGGCCTCCTGCTTCCACTGCGAGTAGCGGAAGATGATCGGGAACTCGGCCGAGACGGTCTCCCGCACGGCGGCCACGACCTCGGCGGCGAACTTCGCACGGGCCACCGGGTCGCCGCCGTAGGCATCGGTGCGGCGGTTGGTGCCCGCCCACAGGAACTGGTCGAGGAGGTAGCCGTGGGCGCCGTGCAGCTCGACGCCGTCGAAGCCGATCCGCTCGGCGGCGGCCGCGGCCTCGGCGAACGCGCCGATGACGTCGTCCAGGTCGCGCTGGGTCATCGCCTTGCCGGCGCCCTCGGTTCCGTCGACCCGTATGCCGGAGGGCCCGACGGCGGGCGCGTCCGCGAACGGCGGCTCACCCTGGTTGCGCACCATGCCGATGTGCCACAGCTGCGGCACGATCGTCCCGCCGCCCGCGTGCACCGCCTCGGCGACCTTCGCCCAGCCCGCGAGCTGCTCCTCGCCGTGGAATCGCGGCACCCGGTCGCTCTGCCCCGCGGACTCGTGCCCGACGTACGTCCCCTCGGTGACGATGAGACCGACACCTGCGGCGGCCCGGCGGCCGTAGTACGACACGACGTCCTCGCCGGGGACGCCGCCCGGGGAGAACATGCGCGTCATCGGCGCCATCGCGATGCGGTTCGGGACGGTCAGCCCGTTGAGGGAGACCGGCCGGGAGAGGATCTCGGCGGCGCGCGACGGGGCGGGCGGGGTGATGCTCACGTGGGGGACTCCTCGGGACGATGGACCGGTGGGTATGTGCACATGCATTGAGTGCCTCTCCCACTGGAACCCGGCGCCGCACCTGGCCATTCCGCCCCCCGGCGGCAGGAGCCTGTGATCCCGGCCACGCGGCAGTTGCCGGCCCGTGGCCCGGGAAACGCCCGAGGGCGGTACCGCCCGTTTCCGGGAGGTACCGCCCTCGGTCCGAAGGACAGGCGATCGATCGTGAGATCGATCAGAAGTCCATGTCACCGCCCGGCATGCCGCCGCCGGCGGGCGCGGCGGCCTTCTCCGGCTTGTCGGCGATGACGGCCTCGGTGGTCAGGAACAGCGCGGCGATGGACGCGGCGTTCTGCAGGGCGGAACGCGTCACCTTCGCCGGGTCGATGATGCCCTCGGCGATCATGTCGACGTACTCGCCGGTCGCGGCGTTCAGGCCGTGGCCGACCTGGAGGTTGCGGACCTTCTCCACGACGACGCCACCCTCGAGACCACCGTTGACGGCGATCTGCTTCAGCGGGGCCTCGAGCGCGATGCGCACGGCGTTGGCGCCGGTCGCCTCGTCACCCTCGAGCTCCAGCTTCTCGAAGACGGCGGACGCCTGGATGAGTGCGACGCCACCACCGGCGACGATGCCCTCCTCGACGGCGGCCTTCGCGTTGCGGACGGCGTCCTCGATGCGGTGCTTGCGCTCCTTGAGCTCGACCTCGGTGGCGGCACCGGCCTTGATGACCGCGACACCGCCGGCGAGCTTCGCCAGGCGCTCCTGGAGCTTCTCGCGGTCGTAGTCCGAGTCGCTGTTCTCGATCTCGGCGCGGATCTGGTTGACCCGGCCGGCGACCTGGTCCGAGGAGCCGGCACCGTCGACGATGGTCGTCTCGTCCTTGGTGATGACGACCTTGCGGGCCTTGCCGAGCAGGTCGAGGGTCGTGTTCTCGAGCTTGAGACCGACCTCCTCGGAGATGACCTCGCCACCGGTGAGGATGGCGATGTCGTTCAGCATCGCCTTGCGGCGGTCGCCGAAGCCCGGGGCCTTGACCGCGACGGACTTGAAGGTGCCGCGGATCTTGTTGACGACCAGCGTGGACAGGGCCTCGCCCTCGACGTCCTCGGCGATGATCAGCAGCGGCTTGCCGCCCTGCATGACCTTCTCGAGGAGCGGGAGCAGGTCCTTGACGTTGGCGATCTTGGAGTTCGCGATCAGGATGTACGGGTCGTCGAGGACGGCCTCCATACGCTCCATGTCGGTGGCGAAGTACGCCGAGATGTAGCCCTTGTCGAAGCGCATGCCCTCGGTGAGTTCCAGCTCCAGACCGAAGGTCTGGGACTCCTCGACGGTGATGACGCCTTCCTTGCCGACCTTGTCCATCGCCTCGGCGATGAGCTCGCCGATCTGCGTGTCGGCGGCGGAGATGGAGGCCGTGGAGGCGATCTGCTCCTTGGTCTCGACATCCTTGGCCTGCTCGAGCAGGGCACCGGAGACGGCCTCGACGGCCTTCTCGATACCGCGCTTGAGGGCCATCGGGTTGGCGCCGGCGGCTACGTTGCGCAGGCCTTCCTTGACCAGGGCCTGGGCGAGGACGGTCGCGGTGGTCGTACCGTCACCGGCGACGTCGTCCGTCTTCTTGGCGACTTCCTTGACCAGCTCGGCGCCGATCTTCTCGTACGGGTCCTCGAGCTCGATCTCCTTGGCGATGGAGACACCATCGTTGGTGATCGTGGGGGCGCCCCACTTCTTCTCGAGGACGACGTTGCGGCCCTTGGGACCGAGCGTCACCTTCACGGCGTCCGCGAGCTGGTTCATGCCGCGCTCGAGGCCGCGCCGTGCCTCCTCGTCGAACGCGATGATCTTGGCCATGTGAAGTGGTCCTCCCGGACTGGGGTGGATTGCTCCGGACCGCGCTGGCGCCCGCGACGGACGGCTCGCCGGCCTCGTGGTTCCTTGCCCCACCTGGCCTGCGGGCCTCACCGACCCGGTCCTCGTTGTCACTCTCACCTTCAGAGTGCTAACGCCAATGATTAGCACTCGACCCAGGAGAGTGCAAGCGCCTTCGCCGGACCGGGGCCCCCTCGCGGGCGTCCGCGGACCCCCGCGGACAGACCGAAGGGCTCGCACCCCCCAGGAGGTGCGAGCCCTTCGACAGATGCACAGAAGAACGACGCTGTCAGTCGGCGCGTGCTTCAGCCGGTCGCGAGACGGACCATGTCCGCCTGCGGCCCCTTCTGGCCCTGCGAGATCTCGAAATCGACCCGCTGACCCTCTTCCAGGGTGCGGTAGCCGTCCATCTGAATCGCGCTGTAGTGGACGAAAACATCCGCACCACCGTCGACCGCGATGAAGCCGTACCCCTTCTCCGCGTTGAACCACTTGACGGTGCCCTGAGCCATGCCTAACTCCCCTATTACTGGCCCTTGCACAGACCCGCACTTCGCGGATCCGGGTCAGACCTCACCCCCCGGTTGGCTTGGGGGCGTGCGCCGGAACGCGTCGACCGCGGCTGAATGTATCTGTCCAACTGCCGTCTGCAACAGGTCAGTCGGACGAGAATTCCGGACGCGAGGGATCCGGAATGTGGCGAGAATTCGCCTGAATTGAGGGCAAGTCGGGCCCCGCAAAGGCCGCAAAAGCCACGAAAGAGGCGCGCACTTTGGCTGCTTCTTGTCGGGCTGCGGGCAGAAAGAAAAGGCACCGGCTCCGGTGATCGGGACCGGGTTCCCCAACTGTACCGCGCTCAATCACACTGAATTGCCCCCTCCGCTTCTATCGCGGAGAGGGCAATTCGATGAACACTCGGTAATCACTGTTACCGACGGTTACTACCGATGGGTACTGAACGACGGTCAGTCGCCGCCCGCCCCGATCAGCCTCCGGCGACCGCCGGGATGATCGAGACGCCCGCGCCGTCGGGCGTCGCCGTCTCCAGACCCTGCTCGAAGCGGACGTCGTCGTCGTTCACGTACACGTTGACGAACCGCCGCAGCTTGCCCTGGTCGTCCAGGACCCGGGCGCCGATGCCGGTGTGGTTCTTCTCCAGGTCCGAGATGACCTCGCCGAGGGTGGCCCCCTCGGCCTTCACCTCGGCGACGCCGCCCGTGTAGGTGCGGAGGATGGTGGGGATGCGGACGGTGACGCTCATTGCTTTCGACCTCCGGTCGGGCGGAGCGCCCCCGAAGGGGCGCGGGGCTGTCTGGATCGGGTCTCTCAGCCGAGACCCGCGTCCCGGAACGACTCCAGGGTCGGGCGGATGGTCGCCGTCAGGCCGCTGTCGGCCACCGCGTCCAGCGTCTTCAGGCCGTCGCCGGTGTTCAGCACGACGGTGGTGAGCGCCGGGTCGAGGAGTCCGTTCTCGATCAGCTTGCGCGTCACCCCCACCGTCACACCCCCGGCGGTCTCGGCGAAGATGCCCTCGGTCCGGGCCAGCAGCCTGATCGCGTCGACCACCTGCTCGTCGTTCACGTCCTCCACGGCGCCGCCCGTGCGGCGGGCGATGTCCAGGACGTACGGACCGTCCGCGGGATTGCCGATGGCGAGCGACTTGGCGATCGTGTTCGGCTTCTGCGGGCGCACCACGTCGTGGCCGGCCTTGTAGGCGGCGGACACCGGGGAGCAGCCCTCGGCCTGCGCACCGAAGATCTTGTACGGCTTGTCCTCGACCAGGCCCAGCTTGATCAGCTCCTGGAGCCCCTTGTCGATCTTCGTGAGCTGCGAGCCGGAGGCGATCGGCACCACCAGCTGGTCGGGCAGCCGCCAGCCGAGCTGCTCGCAGATCTCGTAGGCCAGGGTCTTGGAGCCCTCGGCGTAGTACGGCCGCAGGTTGACGTTGACGAAGCCCCAGCCCTCGCCCGCCGGGTCGCCGATGAGTTCCGAGCAGAAGCGGTTGACGTCGTCGTAGTTGCCCTCGATGCCGACGAGCTCGCCGCCGTAGATCGCGGCCATGACGACCTTGCCCTGCTCCAGGTCGTGCGGGATGAACACGCAGGACCGGAAACCGGCCCGGGCGGCGGCCGCGCCCACGGCGCCGGCCAGGTTGCCCGTGGAGGAGCAGGACAAGGTGGTGAAGCCGAAGGCGCGGGCGGCCTCGATGGCCTGGGCCACGACGCGGTCCTTGAAGGAGTGCGTCGGGTTGCCGGAGTCGTCCTTCACGAACAGCTTGCCGGCGTCGACGCCCAGTTCGCGGGCGAGGTTGTCGGCCCGCACCAGCTTGGTCCAGCCGGGGTTGATGTTGGGCTTGTCGGCCACGTCCGCCGGGACGGGCAGCAGCGGCGCGTAGCGCCAGATGTTCGCGGGTCCCGCCTCGATGCGCTTGCGGAGCTCCTCCGGGTCGTAGGAGGAGAAGTCGTACGCGATCTCGAGCGGGCCGAAACACTCCTCGCAGGCGAAGACCGGACCGAGGGGCACCCGGTGACCGCACTCGCGGCAGCTCAGCGCGGTGGCCGGACCGAGGTCGGCAGCAGGGATCGTCGTAGAGTCGGTGGTGCTTGCAACAGTCTGCGCAGCCATGTGAGGCGAGGCCCTTTCTCCTCATCTTCCTCACGACGCATCTCGTCGTGAGACGGATTTGGCACCTTCCCGAGCCGGGAGCCCCGCGGAGCGAGCACCGACGTCGTCGGTGGTCGTCACGAGACCGGCTGGAGGGTTGCCGGGGCTTCATCGGGCCGTATCCCTCTGCCCCTCTGGATGAGCGGTATGAAGTTGTGGACGAGGGCGACCTCGGACATGCGATGGTCACCCGCGTTGTTCAAGACTGTAACCGAAGGCCAGGACAGTTGAGATAGTCGTCCGAACCGCGAGATGGATCACACGGTCACCCTGCGTGCGCCCTGTGTGATCACGACAGTGAGGAGCCGCAGACCGTGCTGCCGGAAACCGAGCGCTGGCTCACCACCCGCTCCTGGTCCCTGACCGACCGTCCCCTGCACCGGATCCTGGCCGCCAAGCGCGCCACGAACCAGACGGTGTCCGTCGTCCTGCCCGCGCTGAACGAGGAGGAGACGGTCGGTGACATCGTCGCGGTCATCCGGCACGACCTCATGCACCAGGTCCCCCTAGTCGACGAGATCGTCGTCGTCGACTCCGGCTCCACCGACCGCACGTCCCAGGTGGCCGCGGCGGCCGGCGCGCGGGTCGTCCACCGCGACGACATCCTGCCGCGCATACCGGCCGTGCCCGGCAAGGGCGAGGTCCTGTGGCGCTCGCTGCTGGTCACCACCGGGGACATCGTCTGTTTCGTCGACGCCGACCTGCGGGAGTTCTCCTCCGACTTCGTGTCGGGGATCGTCGGCCCGCTGCTCACCGATCCCGGGGTGGACCTGGTCAAGGCCATGTACGACCGGCCGCTGGGCACCGAGTCGGCCCTCCCCGGCGGCGGCAGGCGGGCCGGCCAGGGCGGACGGGTCACCGAACTGATGGCGCGCCCGCTGCTCAACATGCACTGGCCGCAGCTGGCCGGGTTCGTGCAGCCGCTCGGCGGCGAGTACGCGGCCCGCCGCACTCTGCTGGAGCAGCTGCCCTTCCCCGTCGGCTACGGCGTGGAGCTGGGCATGCTGGTCGACGCCCTGCACCTGGTGGGTCTGGACGCCCTGGCCCAGGTGGACGTCGGGGTGCGCAAGCACCGCCACCAGGACGGCCAGGCGCTGGGCCGGATGGCGGCCGCCATCTACCGCACCGCGCAGCTGCGGCTGGCCCGCGGGCATCTGATCCGCCCGTCCCTCACCCAGTTCGAGCGCAGCGGGGACGGCTTCGAGCCGCGCACCTACTCGGTGGACACCGAGGAACGCCCGCCGATGGCGGAGATCGCGGAGTACGCGACCCGCAAGGTCGCGTGAGCGCGGGACGTGCCGCGCCCGTCGGGGCGGCGCGTCCGGCCGGAAACGGCATAAAATGTCCGGAAGTCGTCATAGCGGTCGAACGCCTCGATATACGGCCGGAAACGACCCGTCCACGCAGTGCGACCGTACGTTTGAGTGTTTACGGACCGGGCTAGGTTGAGGCGTATGGCTTCCACGCACGACACTGCCGCCCGTACCGCCGAGGTGCTGGTCGCGTCCAACCGCGGCCCCGTCTCCTACGAGGTCGGCGAGGACGGCTCGCTGCACGCGAAACGCGGTGGCGGCGGGCTGGTCTCCGGCCTGTCGGCCATCGGGCCCGACGCGGGCGCCCTCTGGGTGTGCTCGGCGCTCTCCGACGGCGACCGGGAGGCGGTCCGGCGCGGGGTGGGCGAGGACGGCGTGCGCATGCTGGCCGTCCCGGCCGACGTGCACGCCGACGCCTACAACGGCATCGCGAACTCCGTGCTGTGGTTCGTGCACCACCTGCTCTACCAGACACCGCTGGAGCCCGCCTTCGACGCGGAGTTCCGCCGTCGATGGGCGTCGTACGAGACCTACAACCGGGCGTTCGCGCAGGCACTGGCGGAGGAGGCCGCGGACGGCGCGGCCGTCCTGGTCCAGGACTACCACCTGTGCCTGGTCCCCGGGATGCTCCGCGAGCTCCGCCCCGACCTGCGGATCGGCCACTTCTCGCACACGCCGTGGGCGCCCGTGGACTACTTCGCGCTGCTGCCCGCGGACATCCGCGAGCAGCTGCTGCACGGCATGCTCGGCGCCGACCGCCTTGGCTTCCTCACCCGCCGCTGGGCGGACGCGTTCGCCGCGTGCTGCACGGAGTTCGCGGGCGGACCGGGCAAGACGCGGATCGGGGTGCACGGTCTGGGCGCCGACGCCGACTTCCTGCGCGAGCGCGCGCACCGGCCGGACGTCGACGAACGGCTGGCGGAGCTCCGCACGGAGATCGGCGAGGGACGCAAGGCGATCGTGCGGGTCGACCGCACCGAGCTGTCGAAGAACATCGTGCGCGGGCTGCTGGCCTACCGGCAGCTCCTCGAGGACCGGCCGCAGTGGCGCGAGCGGGTCGTCCACGTGGCGTTCGCCTACCCCTCGCGCCAGGACCTCGCCGTCTACCGCGACTACATGGCCGAGGTGCAGCGCCTCTCCGAGGAGATCAACGAGCAGTACGGCACCCCGGGCTGGACCCCGGTCCTGCTGAACCTCAAGGACGACTTCGCCCGCTCCCTGGCCGCCTACCGGCTGGCGGACGTGGCCCTGGTGAACCCGATCCGCGACGGCATGAACCTGGTCGCCAAGGAGGTCCCGGTGGTCTCCGAGGAGGGCTGCGCGCTGGTCCTGTCCCGGGAGGCCGGGGCCTACTGGGAGCTGCGCGACGACGCGATCACGGTGAACCCGTACGACATCCTGGAGACCGCCCGCGCCCTGCACGAGGGGCTGAGCATGGAGCCGCAGGAGCGGGCCGAGCGCACGAAGCGGCTGGCGGCCGCGGCGACCGCGCTGCCCCCGGCCAAGTGGTTCCTGGACCAGCTGACCGCCCTGCGGGAGATTCAGCCGGCCTGACCGGCCAGCCACCTCAGCAGCCCGACGACCCCGGCGGGACCGTCGACGACGAGGTCCGCGCGGGCCGCGAGTTCGCCGACCTCGGCGCTGCCGCTGCACACCAGCAGTCCGGGGACGCCGTCCGCGCGGAGCTTCTCCACGGCGGCGAAGGCGGGCAGGTCGCCGAGGTCGTCGCCGGCGTAGAGGACCGAGCGCGCGCCGGTCTCGCGGACGTGCTCCAGCAGGGCGACGCCCTTGTCCATGCCCGGCGGGCGCAGCTCCAGGACCATCCGGCCGGGTTCGACGATCAGGCCGTGCCGGGCGGCGAGTTCGGCGAGGGGCGCCCGCAGGGCCTCGAAGGCGGCCCGGGGGTCGTCGGCGCGGCGGGTGTGGACGGCGACGGCCCGGCCCCCCTTCTCCTCGACCGAGACGCCCGGCCGGTCGCCTGCGGCGGCCAGCACCCGCGGGAGTTCGGCACGGACCGCGGCCACTCCGGGGTGCGGAGCCGGCGCGGTGAGGGCGCCGGTCCGGGCGTCCCAGCGTTCGGCGCCGTAGTGGCCGAGGACGCAGAGGTGCTCCAGCCCTTCGACCCCGGCGAACCCGCCGTGCTGCACGGCGACCTCGGCGGGCCGCCCCGTGACGACGGCCACGGCGGCGACCTTCGGCGCGAGCTCCGCGAGCACGGGAACGGCGTCGGGATGCGGCCGGGCGTCCTTCGGGTCCTCGACGATCGGCGCGAGGGTGCCGTCGAAGTCGAGCGCGACGAGGGCGTCGGACGGCCGGCCGGTGATCGCGTCGAGCGCGTCACGGCCCGCCGCGGTCACCGGAACGGGAGGGGTGGAGGAGCCGGGTTCCGTGGAGTGCGTCTCGTGGGTGCCCATACGCCGACGATAGCCAACGCACGCCCGTGGCCCGCGCTCCCCCCGCCCGCGATCCCCGCCCCACCGCTGCCGCGTGCCGGTCGGCTACTGCCGCTCGCCGCGCCGGGTCTCCCTGACCCGGCGCAGCCGGTTCACCGTGACCGGGTCGTGGGCGAGGGCCCGGGGGTCGTCCAGGAGGGCGTTGAGCAGCTGGTAGTAGCGGACCGGGGACAGGTCCAGCTCCTCGCGTATCGCCCGTTCCTTGGCGCCCGGGCCGGAGAATCCGCGCCCCTCCAGGGCGAGGATCCCCCGCTCGGCCGCGCCGAGCCCCTCGGCGCGTGCCCGTCGCTCCTCGTCCGCGTGCTCCATGCCCGCACGGTAACGCCGGGCACCGACATCGGCCCCGCGGGGTGCGGTGCCCGGCGGCGTCCTCGGCTCAGCCGCCCACGCCGACGTCCAGCGTGGTGGCCGCGGTCTGGAGCTCGCCCAGCACCGCAGCCGGGTCGCCGCCGGGGGCCACGGCCCGGCCGATCTGCTGCTTGATGTCCGCGCTGACCTTCGCCCAGGAGGTCCGTCCGACCGGATAGGTCTCGGAGAGCGGGAGTTCGTCGAGGAAGGGCTTGAGGTCGGCGTCCTGCGGGGCCGCGCCCATGGTCAGGGAGGCCGAGCCGGTCACCGGGAGCAGGTCGTACTCGCGGGAGAAGGCCAGCACGTTCTTCTCGTCGTAGACGAAGTCGAGGAAGTCGCCGACCTCCTCTGCGTGCCCGTTCTGCCGGAAGGCGGTCATCCAGTCGGCGACGCCCATGGAGACCTTGCTCGGGCCCTCCGCGCCCGGCATCGGGACCATGCCGAACTTCACGCCCTTGGCGGCGGCGGCCTTCATCAGCGAGGGGTGCCCGTTGAGCATGCCCACGTCCCCGGCGGCGAACGCGGCGAACGCGGTGGCCCGGTTGAGCTTGCCCGGCGCGACGGGCCCGGTGAGCCCCTTGCCGACGAGGTCGTCCCGCAGCCAGTCGAAGGTCTTGACGTTCTCGGCGGAGTCGAGGCTGTAGGCGCTCGCGGTCTGGGTGTAGCCGCCCCCTCCGCTGAGCATCCACTGGAGGGTCTCGGCCTGCGCCTCCTCGGGCCCGAGGGGCAGCGCGTACGGGTAGGCGACACCGTCGCGCTTCAGCGCCTTCGCGTCCTCGGCCAGTTCGGCCCAGGTGGTCGGCGCCTGGATGCCGGCCTTCGCGAAGAGGGTCTTGTTGTAGAACAGCAGGCGGGTGGAGGAGGCGAACGGCATGCCGTAGCCCACCCCGCGGACCTCGCCCGCGTTCGCGAGCTGGGGCACGAAGTCGGCCTCGACGGGGATGGAGAGCAGATCGCTCACCTTGTAGAGCTTGCCGGCGGCCGCGTAGTCGGCGTAGGAGCCGATCTGGGCCATGTCGGGCGCCTTGCCCGCGTCGACCATCTCCTTGACCTTGGCGTCCACGTCGTTCCACGAGTGGACGGTCACGTCGACGGTGACACCGGGGTGCTTCTTCTCGTACGCCTCGACGAGCCCGTCCCAGTACTTCTGCGAGCTGTTGGCGCCGCTGTCGCCGTAGTCGGCGGCGACGAGTCTCAGCGTGACGTCGTCGGAGCCGCCGGACAGCCCGCAGCCGGTGAGGACCGCGGCCATGCCGAGGGCGGACACCCCCGCGACCGTTCCCGTGATCGTTCCTGACTTCCGTGCCCGGCGCTGCACCGTGGTGCTCCCAACTGATTGCTCATACCAATGGACCGTTATCCGGATCAAGGTCTACACCACTCCTGTGGACTAGACCTCTTTCGGGCCTCCGGGGCGGCACGGTACTCCCCCTGGCCGCGAGTGGACTAGACCTCTCGCGGGTCCTCGGTCCACACTGTCACCGTGAGACATGTCATCGCCCTCGACGTGGGCGGCACCGGGATGAAGGCCGCCCTGGTCGGCGCGGACGGCACACTGCTGCACCAGGACCGCCGGCCGACCGGCCGCGAGCGGGGACCCGACGCGGTCGTCGCCGGCATCCTCGACTTCGCCGCCGACCTGCGCGGACACGGCGTCCAGAGGTACGGCGAACCCGCCGCGGCGGCCGGTGTCGCCGTGCCCGGCATCGTCGACGAGGCGAACGGCGTCGCCGCCTACGCGGCCAACCTGGGCTGGCGGGACGTACCCCTGCGCGCCCTGCTCGCCGACCGCCTCGGCGCTCCCGTCGCCCTCGGGCACGACGTGCGCACCGGCGGCCTCGCCGAGGGCCGGATCGGGGCGGCCCGGGGCGCGGACCGGTTCCTCTTCGTCGCGCTGGGCACCGGCATCGCCGGCGCCATCGGCGTCGACGGCCGGGTCGAGGCGGGCGCCCACGGGTTCGCGGGGGAGATCGGCCACATCGTCGTACGCCCCGGCGGCAGCCCGTGCCCCTGCGGGCAGCAGGGCTGTCTCGAACGGTTCGCGTCGGCGTCCGCCGTGAGCCAGGCCTGGGCGGCCGCCTGCGGGGACCCGGAGGCGGACGCGGCGGACTGCGCGAAAGCCGTCACGTCCGGCGACCCGAACGCCGTCCGGATCTGGCAGGGGGCCGTGGACGCGCTCGCCGACGGCCTGGTCACCGCCCTCACCCTGCTGGACCCCCGCACGCTCGTCATCGGCGGAGGCCTCGCCGAGGCGGGCGCGACACTCTTCACCCCGCTGAGGGACGCGGTCCGCCGGCGGGTGACCTTCCAGAAGCTGCCGGAGATAGTCCCGGCGGCCCTGGGCGACAGCGCGGGCTGCCTGGGCGCGGGCCTCCTGGCCTGGGATCTCCTCAACTCAACCGACGGTACGGAGGTAACACCCTGATGGCCACCCCTCCAGGGGCGCGGGGAACTGCGCGAACAGCCACGACGCATCCGCAGCCCGCGACCGGCGCACGCAGTCGGGTACTCACCGGCGCGAGGGTGGTGCTCCCCACCGGCACGGTCCCCGACGGCCGCGTCACGATCGACGGCACCCGCATCGCGCCGAACGCCCCGCACGGGACCCCCCGGGGCGCCGCGACGGAGCTCGACGCGACGGGCCACTGGCTGGTCCCCGGCTTCGTGGACCTGCACAACCACGGCGGCGGCGGAGCCTCCTTCTCCGGCACCGCCGAGGAGGTGCGCAAGGCCATCCACACCCACCGGCTGCACGGCACCACCACCCTCGTCGCCTCGACCGTGACCGACGAGATGGACGTCCTGGTCCGCCAGGCCGGACTGCTGAGCGAGCTCGCCGAACAGGGCGACCTCGCCGGCATCCACTTCGAGGGCCCCTTCATCTCGCCCTGCCGCAAGGGCGCGCACTCCGAGGGACTGCTGCGCCACCCGGACCCGGCGGACGTGCGCAAGCTGATCGACGCGGCGCGCGGACAGGCCCGCATGGTGACCCTGGCGACGGAACTCCCCGGCGGACTGGACTCCGTACGGCTCCTCGCCGAGCACGGTGTGATCGCCGCCGTCGGCCACACGGACGCGACGTACGAGCAGACGGTTCAGGCCATCGAGGCCGGAGCCACCGTGGCCACGCACCTCTTCAACGCCATGCCGCCCCTCGGCCACCGCGCCCCCGGCCCGATCGCAGCGCTCCTGGAGGACGAGCGGGTCACGGTCGAGCTCATCAACGACGGCACCCACCTGCACCCGGCCGCGCTGGAGCTGGCGTTCCGTCACGCGGGCCCCGGCCGGGTGGCGTTCATCACGGACGCGATGGACGCGGCCGGCATCGGCGACGGCCGCTATCTGCTCGGTCCGCTGGAGGTCGAGGTCAGCGAGGGCGTGGCCCGGCTGGTGGAGGGCGGCTCGATCGCCGGCTCCACCCTCACCCAGGACCGTGCCTTCCAGCGGGCGGTGACGATCGACCGGCTCGCCGTCGAGGACGTGGTGGCCGCCCTGTCCGCCAACCCGGCACGGCTGCTGGGCATCGACGACCGGGTGGGCTCGCTGGAGCCCGGCAAGGACGCCGATCTGGTCCTGCTGGACGAGAACTTCGAGCTCAAGGGCGTGATGCGCAAGGGCGACTGGGTGATCGATCCCCAACTGGCCTGATTTGCCCGCCCCTCGGGGTCACGGTGGCCGACCCGCGCACTGGGCCGGTCGCCGTGTCTTTGGCATGATCAGGCAACCGGAACCACGAAGTCTCCGGAACCCGTCACGCACACACCCTCGGGGGAGGTCGGCCCAGGTGATCCTCACCGTCACCCTCAACACCGCGCTCGACCTCACCTACCACGTGCCCGAGCTGCGCGCGCACCGCTCGCACCGGGTCGGCGACGTACAGGAGCGGCCCGGCGGCAAGGGGCTGAACGTCGCCCGGGTGCTGGCGGCCCTCGGCCACGAGGTGACGGTGACCGGTTTCACCGGCGGCGTCACCGGGCGGGTCGTCCAGGACCTGCTCACCCGCACGCCCGGCGTCGTCGACGCGCTGGTGCCGGTCGGCGGGACCACCCGCCGCACGGTCGCCGTCGTCGACATGCGCTCCGGCGACACGACCCGGCTCGACGAACCCGGCCCGGTCATCGCGTCCGCCGAGTGGTCGGCGTTCCAGGAGGCCTACGAGGGGCTGCTCGCCGGCGCCGACGCGGTCGCCCTGTGCGGCAGTCTGCCGCCGGGTGTGCCGGTGGGCGCCTACGCGGCGCTGGTGCGCACGGCACGGGCCGCGGGCGTCCCGGTACTGCTGGACACGAGCGGGGAGCCGCTGCGCCGGGGGGTCGCCGCCCGCCCGGACATCGTCAAGCCGAACGCCGGCGAACTGGCCGAACTCACCGGCTCCCACGAGCCGTCGCGGGCCACCCTCGACGCCCGCAGGCGCGGGGCGCAGTCCGTGGTCGCCTCCCTGGGCGCGCAGGGCCTGGTCGCCGCCACCCCGGAGGGCCGCTGGCGCGCCACGCCGCCCCATCGTGTCCACGGCAACCCGACGGGTGCGGGCGACTCGGTGGTCGCGGGCCTGCTCTCCGGTCTGCTGGAACGCCTCCCCTGGCCGGAGCGCCTGTCCCGCGCGGCCGCCCTCTCCGCGGCGACCGTGGCATCCCCGGTGGCCGGCGAGTTCGACCACCCCACGTATGAGGCGTTGATGGGGCTAATTTCAGTCAATAATGAAGTATTAGCATCATAAATTAGCCTAAGTTTTCTTTATTAGATCTACTCCATTGACAGTCGACAATGGGAGTTATAACTTGTCAGGTCCACGATATTTACCGTTGAATTGGAGAGCCTGCATGTCGAAGAAGAGAGCCACCTTGAGCGCGTGTGTGGCAAGTTCGGCGTTGCTCCTCGGAGTCATCTCAGCCACTCCCGCATCAGCCGTGAATCTCTTCGCAAACTGCACGACAACTGGCGCCAACGGAGACGTGTCCATAAGCAACTACAACGGGGCCTCAGATTTCATAGGTGGCTCCCTGGGAGCGTGGGACACTAGCGCCGACGGCCACCACGTCAGAGTCCGCTTGATCACGAAAGACTCCACTGGAACAATTAAATACTGGGCGTGGCACGCCAATTACAATGGGGCAGGATCCACGCAATCATGGGACTTCACCGCTACGGACCGCGGCGGTTTCTTTGATATGGGTGTACAGGTAGGCAGATTCGAGGGCGATACCATTCTCAACGCCTGCGCGAACTGGGCCTAACCATACATCATCCAGAGACTGAAGCATTAATACTGAATGACACCCCTGGGGAAACGAGCGATCCAACCATCGACGCACCCCTTCTTCACCCAAGGCTAGACGTGTAGTTCGTTTGCGGGATTCTTGGGCGGGGGGTGCCTTATATCGGGCGACGACCGATATAAGGCACCCCTTGCGGGTACCCAAATCAACGAACGGCAGGGCGTGGCCACCCTGACCGGCGACGAACCTCGACCGCTTCCTCGCCGCCCAAGGCGCCAGCTCGCTAGGGTCCGTCTTCAAACGGATCTTGCCCAGAGCAGGAATGATGCGAGACTGACCGCTGCCTCGTAAGAGGTGGCGGTTTTGTCGTATCTGGTGGCGATGCCTCGGAAGCCCTTGAGTTGGTTGAAGCACCGCTCAACTGCGTTGCGCCGGCGGTAGATCTGCCGGTCGAATGCCGGAGGACGGCCGCCGCGACGGCCGCGGTTGTGTCGGTGTTGCCGTTGGTCGTTCTTTTCCGGGATGGTGCATGTAATGCCGCGTTGGCGCAGGTAGGCGCGGAAGCCGCGTGAGCCGTAGGGCTTGTCCGCGATGACCCGGTCGGGCTGGCAGCGAGGCCGTCCAGGGCCAGCTCGCGGAACCCGGATCCGTTCCAGGAGGGGGGCGTGCGCAGATGCTGTCGTGGCGTTGGCCGGGCGTCAGCAAGGTGGCGAGGGGCCGCCCGCGTCCGTCGCATACGAGGTGGACTTTGGTGGTCAGGCCTCCTCGGGATCGGCGGAGGGCGTGATCGTATGGTTCGTCCGGCCGGTGGATCCCCCTTTTCGCCCCGTGGCGGCGGCGTGCAGATGGGCGCGGACGATCGTGGAGTCGATCTGAACGAGCCAGTCGATGTCGCCAGCCGCGTCGGCGTGGGCCTGGACCTGCTGGAGTGCCTGGGTGAACACGCCGTCCAGGGCGTAACGGCGGAAGCGGGTGTAGACCGTCTGCCATGACCCGTAGCCTTCCGGCAGGTCACCTCAGGAGATCCCGGTCCGGATCTTGTAGACCATCCCGTTGATGACCCGCCGGTCCTCCACGCGCGGACGGCCTGTCGCGGCTCGCGGTATGAGCGGAGCGAGCAACTCCCACTCTGAGTCAGTGAGTTCGTGGCGGCGTATCACCCCACCATGATCCACCAACTTGATGATCTTTGATGAAGCGGGAAACAGCACTGCGACCGCACCATCGCGGCCGTCAGTGGCCTAGTAGCCATCCCGGCGTTAGTTTCCGCGATCTGACACAACCGTATTCACGCCCCGTCAAGGGGATAGATGAATGAATCCACGGGGCTCGGAGGTCGACGTACTCCCGAATTACTTGTCGCGACAGTGACCGTAAATCCTGTCGATAATATCAAGCGCGCCGACATATCAAGCGGAAAAGATTCGTTCCGCTAGGCATAGAACCGCCTCTATTTCCAACCTGCTTCAAGCCACAGCTGGTCGACGTTTGCGTCGCAGGCGTTACCTTGCTCACACGAGATCATGATACTGTTGGTGCCCTTATTGAGGGTGATGTTTCCCCAAGTGTTGGTCCACCCCTTCTCATAGTCACCCTCTGCAGCTTTGGCGAAGTTTTTCATATTCAGGGGGCGGGTCTGCGCTGCGCCATTGACCGTGAGCGTGGCATCCGCATCCTTACCGGGCACCCCATAGTTCACATACAATGTATATTTGCCCGTTTTGGGAATTCCGCTGACATTCCAGGTTACGGCCGCACCGACGTGATTGAAATCCGTGACGTAGATCCCACCATCCGCCTTCGCACCGTTCACTTCGGATGCTGTGGTTGTGCCGCCCGTCAAATTCAGCGCCTTCGCGTCGGCCTTGGGCAGCTCGGCCTCGTTCGCGTCGCCTGAAGCCTTCTCACTGGGCGACGCGCTCTGCGGGGCGGAGGCTGTCGGGGAGGTCTGGGTGCCGGCCTTGTTGTCGTCGGTGCCGGAGTCGCCGTTCGCCATGACCGCCACGATGCCGATGACGACCGCGGCGACCACCACGACCGCGCCGATCAGCAGGCCCTTGGTGTTGGGGCCGCGACCGCGGCCGCCGCCGTTCTGCGCGGCCTGGCGGCCGGTGGAGGGGCCACCGCCCGCGCCGAAGTTCTCGGGCGCGGCGTAGTGCGCGTTCGGCTGGCCGTACGCGCCCTGCTGCTGAGGGACCGTCTGCGACTGGCCGTACTGCCCGTACTGCGCGGTCTGCTGCTGCGACTGCTGGCCGTACTGGCGCTCGCCGACCGCGCGCACTCTGCTGACCGAGTTGGGGTAGCCGTAGCCACCCCCGGACGGCGGCTGGGCGCCGTTGGCCTGGCCGTCGGCGTAGAGGTAGCCGAACGGGTCGTCGTCCTCGGGCGTGCTGGCCCCGTTGTTGCCGGACGTCATCCCTTGGTACTCCTCAGCAGGTGCGGGTCGGATGCGATGGTGCGGTCAGACTCGCGAGCCTACCCCCCTCCGATGACCCAAACGGGTGAGTCAGCTCGCAACAGCCCCCTGACCTGGTGATCATCCGGCCCGTCTGTGCTGTTTGGGACGAGATCGTTTCTCGACGTACATACGCTCGTCGGCCGACTTCAGCACTTCGTCCGCGGTCATCCCGCAATGTGCCCAGCCGATGCCGAAACTGGCGCCGACCCGCACGGCCCTGCCCTCGGCACGGATCGGCTGGATGATCTCGTTGCGCAGGCGTACCGCGAGGTCGGCGGCGTCGGCGCGGCCGAGACCGTCGGCGAGGATCACGAACTCGTCGCCGCCGAGCCGGGCGACCGTGTCGCCGTCGCGGACCTGGCGGGAGAGCCGGCGGGCCACCTCGATCAGGACCGCGTCGCCGGCGTTGTGGCCGAACCGGTCGTTGATCGACTTGAAGCCGTCGAGGTCGCAGAAGAGGACCGCGAGCCCCTTGGTGCCGTCGTCCTGGCCCTCCTCGGGCGCCGCGGTGTGCACGTGGTGGTCGTAGCCGTCGAAGGACTCGGCGCCGCCGGGCCGGTAGTCGAAACCGTGGCCGTTGGCGTCGAAGGCGGCGTGGCCGTAGGCCGTGTCCATGGCGTCGACGGCGGCGGGGTGGGTCGACTGGGGGCGCTGGCAGAGCCGGGCGGCGAGCCGCGAGCGCAGTTCGGCGGAGTTCGGCAGGCCGGTGAGTGAGTCGTGCGAGGCGCGGTGCGCGAGCTGGAGTTCGCGGCGCTTGCGGTCCTCTATGTCCTCGACGTGGGTGAGGAGGAAGCGGGGCCCGTCGGCGGCGTCGGCGACGACGGAGTTGCGCAGGCTGACCCAGACGTAGGTGCCGTCGCGGCGGCCGAGGCGCAGTTCCGCGCGCCCGCCCTCCGCGGAGGTGCGCAGCAGGGTGCCTATGTCCTCGGGGTGCACGAGGTCGGAGAAGGAGTACCGGCGCATCGCGGAGGCGGGGCGGCCGAGCAGCCGGCACAGGGCGTCGTTGGTCCTGAGTATTCGGCCGTGCTGGTCGCCGCCCATCTCGGCTATCGCCATGCCGGAGGGGGCGTACTCGAAGGCCTGCCGGAAGCTTTCCTCGCTGGCGCGCAGCGCCTGCTGCTCGCGTTCGAGTCTGACCAGTGCCCGCTGCATATTCGCGCGTAGACGCGCGTTGCTGATCGCGATGGCGGCCTGGAAGGCGTACATCTGGAGCGCTTCGCGTCCCCAGGCGCCGGGACGGCGGCCGTTGCGCGGCCGGTCCACCGACAGGACGCCGATCAGCTCGCCGCAGGCTCCCCCGCTGCCGGGCGCCGCGGGCATGTACATGGGGGCGAAGAGACGGTCCGAGGGATGCCACTCGTCCTCGAAGCGGGGCGCGGGCCCGTCGGTGTACCACTGGGGGACGTCGTCGTCGTCGAGGACCCAGCCCTCGGTGTGCGGGATGAAGACCAGGTCGCCCCAGGTCTCGCCCATGGCCAGGCGCCGCTCCCAGGACTCCCGCGAACCCACCCGGCCGGTGATGAGGGCCTCGGCGGCGGGGTTGCCCGCGAAGGCGGCGACCACCAGATTGTTGTCCGGGCGTACGAGATTGACGCACGCCAGTTCGTACCCGAGTGCCGTGACGACTCCGTCCGCGACGGTCTGCAAGGTGTCGGCCAGACTGCGGGCCGTGTTCATCTCGGCCATGACCTGGTGCAGCTGTCGCAGGGACGCAAGGCGGACGTAAGGCTCCGACTCGGTCTCCATGTGTTTCGCCCTCCCCCCGAGACTTCGCAGCGAATCAAGGGTTGTCTTCGGCGTAACGTCGTTTCTGGTGCTGTGTTGTCGGTGTGTGTCTCCTTGTGACGCCTCCGCCACTGAATCACAGCGCGCTGCCCACTCGGTACACAGGGTCAACAATTAATGCGTCTTGTGACTCAAGTCACAGCTGAACATGAACATTTGAGTAGAGTTTCCGCGTTTTCCTGTGTGTTTCCTGAACACGCACAGACACCGAAACGGGGTCGGGGGATCGGTCCGCGGTCCTACGACCCTACTCGGGCGGAGGTCCGATGCGGGGGCCGTCGGCGGGACACTAGCGTTTCGGACGTGCCCCCAGACGTACTCGATCCCCATGCGCTCACGACCGTGTCGACGACTCCCCCCAGGCATGCTGAGGGGGTGAGCAACGACGAGTTCCGCGCCGCCATGTCCCGGCTCGCCGACGGCGTGGTCCTGGTAACCGCCCGGGAACCGTCCCTGGACCCGGACGACCCCGGGGCGCCGGAGGGCGAGGACGTCGGCATGACCGCGACGGCCTTCATGTCGGTCTCCCTCGACCCGCCCCTGGTGGTCGTCGGCCTGCGCACGGGCTCCCGGATGGACGACCTGCTCGACGAACAGCCCTCGTGGGCGGTGTCGGTGCTCTCCGAGAACCAGCGCCACATCGCCGGCCGCTTCGCCATGAAGGGCCGCATCAGCGACCGGCTGCTCTTCGAGGACCTCCCGTACACGCGTGGCGAGGCCACCGGCGCGCCGCTGCTCGGCGGCGCCCTGGCGACCCTGGAGTGCCGCACCGAGCAGCGGGTCCCGGCCGGCGACCACACGCTCGTCGTCGGACGGGTGCTGACCGCCTCGGCGCCGAGCGCGGACGGCGGCCCGCTGCTGTACTTCCGGGGCCGCTACCGGCAGTTGGGCTGATCCCCTCACCGCCGGCGGCCGGCGCCCGGACGCCGTTCACACCTGACGCAGGACCACGTCGAGACGGGCCAACCGCGCGGGGTCGGTCACGATGTCGATCACGGCGATCCGGCCGCCGCCCACGAACAGGAAACCGAGCGTGCGCTCCAGCCGGCCACCGACGAATACCGCCACTCCGACCACGCCGTCGATCAGGGCCGGCCGGGCCACGCCCGCGAGGGACGCGTAACTCGTCGCGCCCGCCGCCACCCGCGCCGCGCCCGTGGCCACACCGGCCTCGGAGCGGGCCAGCACGTCCGGGTCCAGGACGGCGAGCAGCCCCTCGAAGTCCCCCTACCGCGCGGCGGCCAGGAAGTCGTCGACGGCCTTGCGCTGCCGGGCGAGGTCGGCGTCCGGCTCCCGCGCGCCCCGCACCCGGCGCCTGGCCCGGCTGGCGAGCTGCCGCGCGGCCTCGGGGGTGCGGTCCACGACGGCCGCGACCTCCTCGTAGGGCACGCCGAACAGGTCGTGCAGCACGAAGGCCAGCCGCTCAGCGGGCGTGAGGGTGTCCAGGACGACCAGCAGCGCGACACCCACGGAGTCGGCGAGCAGCGCGTCGTGCGCCGGATCGGCCGCCTCGGACGACAGGGCCGGCGGCCCGCTCTCCCACGGCTCCTCGGCACGCGAGCGGCGCGCACGCAGCATGTCGAGGCAGACCCGGCCCACGACGGTCGTCAGCCGGCCCGCCAGGTTGTCGATCTCCCTGCCCGCGGCGGCGCCGCCGCTGCGGCTGAGCCGCACCCAGGTCTCCTGCACGGCGTCGTCGGCCTCGGCGGCCGACCCGAGCATGCGGTGCGCGACGGCCCGCAGGCGGCCGCGGTGCGCCTCGAAACGCCCGGCGAGGAAGTCGTCGTCGCCTGATGCCATCGTCGGTCACATCCCTGGTCGTGTTCGGCTGTCGGCCGACTGACGGATGCCGGGCCCGGGATGTGACAGATGGACCGGCGCCCACGGGAGCGGACCCGCGCGCGAGGGCGGGCACGCGCGCGGGGGCGCGGTCAGGACCAGTCCCGCCCGTTGCGGCCCCGCTTCGTCTGTGCCCGCTGCTTCTTCTCCCGCAGCCTGCGCTCGTTGATCCCGCGCGGGATCCTGGTCGGGCGGCGCGGCTTGGGCGGCGGGGCCGTGGCCTCGGCGAGGAGGGCGGCGAGGCGCACCGCGGCGGTCTCGCGGTTGCGCCACTGGGAACGGTGCTCCGAGGCCCGCACGGTGACGACGCCATCGACGAGCCGGCCGGCCAGCCGCTCCAGCGCCCGCGCCTTCCACACCTCGGGCAGCGCCTCGGTGCGCGCGAGGTCGAAGCGGAGCTCCACCTGCGAGTCACTGGTGTTGACGTGCTGCCCGCCCGGTCCCGAGGACCGCGAGAAACGCCACATGAGCTCGGCCTCGGGCAGGGAGACGGAGCCGCGGACGACATGGGGACCGGACATGCCCACCATGTTCCCGCCCCCGCCGCTCCCACGTCACGCGAATATCCCGATGCCTCGACCCCGTCACGGCCGCCAGGGCCGGCTCGGTAAAGAAAGTAAAGAAACGCGGAGTGGCGGGGAACCTTGAGCACCCTTGGCTGCGTTCATAGGGATAGCTGTAGCTTCGTGCCCGTACGAAGCCCCGTACGAAGCCGTACGCAACGAGGGAAGGACTCCCAACCATGGCTGTAAGCCTGTCCAAGGGTGGCAACGTCTCGCTCACCAAGGAGGCTCCGGGCCTGACCGCCGTCACCGTGGGCCTCGGCTGGGACGTCCGCACCACCACCGGCACGGACTTCGACCTCGACGCCTCCGCGATCGCGGTCAACCTCCAGGGCAAGGTCTACTCCGACGGTCACTTCGTCTTCTTCAACAACAAGCAGACGCCGGACCAGACCATCGTCCACACCGGCGACAACCGCACCGGCGAGGGCGCGGGCGACGACGAGGCGATCAACGTGAACCTGGCGGGCCTCCCCGCCGACATCGACAAGATCGTCTTCCCGGTCTCGATCTACGACGCGGAGAACCGCTCGCAGAACTTCGGCCAGGTCCGCAACGCCTACATCCGCATCGTCAACCAGGCCGGCGGCGCCGAGATCGCCCGCTACGACCTCTCGGAGGACGCGGCCACCGAGACGGCCATGGTCTTCGGCGAGCTCTACCGCAACGGCGCCGAGTGGAAGTTCCGCGCGGTCGGCCAGGGCTACGCGTCCGGCCTCGTGGGCATCGCCCAGGACTTCGGCGTCAGCGTCTGAGTCACCGGCACCCGCGCACGCCGCTCGCGGCGACGGAGCCCCCGGCCGCCGGCCGGGGGCTCCGCGGCTTCCCCGACCCGGACGACATCCGCCCGGAGCAGGTCGCCGCGGCCCTGGCACGCGAACTGGCGCACGACGGGGCGCGGGTGCTGCTCGCCCGCGGCGAAGGGCGGCTGGTGGGGGTCGTGATCACGCTGGACCGCCACCCCGACCCCGCCGACCCCGGGGCGTTCGCCTTCTGGACCGCGCTCGGCCACCGGGTCGTCGGACACCGGCCCGACCTCGAACGGGGCCGCCCCTGCGCGGTGCCGCGCAAGCCGCTGCGCTGACCGCACCCGCCGGGCCGGACGCTCAGAGGCGGGGCACTCAGAGGCGGGGCACTCAGGGGCGGGGCACTCAGGGGCGGGGCGGCCTGCCCTCGCCGTACAGCCAGTCCGCCCAGATCCGCGTGAAGTCGTGGTCCGGGGCCCGGCGCTCCACGTAGGAGGTGAAGTCGGCGGTGCTCGCGTTGCCGTGGCGGTGGGCGGCCGCCCAGCCCTGGACGAGGTCGTAGAAGGCGTCGTCGCCGACGGTGCTGCGGATACGGTGGATCACCATCGCGCCGCGCTGGTAGACGGGGTCGTCGGAGATCTCCGCCGCGCTCGTCGGCTTCCCGGGCGCGAAGTCCCACAGGTCCTCGAACTCGTCCTCACCGTGGTCGTAGAGCTCCGTGAACCTCTCCTGGGCACTGGGCCCGCCGTCGTCCTCCGCCCACAGCCACTCGGCGTAGGTCGCGAAGCCCTCGTTGAGCCACATGTCCCGCCAGTTCTCCGGGGTGACCGAGTCCCCGAACCACTGGTGCGCGATCTCGTGGACGAAGGTCGGCAGGTCGGGGGCGCCCGGGTGGACGGGACGGTTCTGCGTCTCCAGGGCGTACGCGGCGTCCCCGGGGCGCTCGACGATCGCGCCGGCCGACGAGAACGGGTAGGGGCCGAAGTTGCACTCCGCCCACTCCATCACCTCGGGGAGCCGGGCGAGCACGGCGCGGCTCGCCGCCACCTGCGACGGATCGACGGCGACGTACACCGGCAGGCCGGTCCGCGCCGGGGACACCGCGCCGGGACAGATCTCCGGGCCCGCCGTACGGGTGGCCGTGGACCGGGTGACGGTGTAGCGGCCGATCGCGACGGTCGCCACATAGCTCGCCATCGGTTCGCCGGTGTGCCAGACGAACGTCGTGCGTCCGTCGTCCGTCGCCCGCTCGCTCCTCAACTCGCCGTTGGAGACGGCCGTCAGCCCCTTCGGGACGGTGACGGCGATGTCGTACGCGGCCTTGTCGGAGGGGTGGTGGTTGCCCGGGAACCAGGTCATGGAGCCGGTGGGTTCGCCGAGGGCGAGCGCGCCGTCCGCGGTGCGCAGCCAGCCCTCCTTGGAGCCGTCCGGGTCGGTGATCGTCCGCGGGCTGCCCGAGTAGCGGACCCGCACCTCGAAGGTCTCGCCCCCGGACAGGGTGCCGGCCGGGCGGACGGTCAGTTCCTGGCCGTCGCGGTGGAAGTCCGCCCGGACGCCCCCGACGGTCACCTCCTCGACCGTCATGCCCGCCAGGTCCAGGTCGAACGCGGAGAGGTCACGGCCCGCGCGGGCCGTGACCACGGCGGTGCCGCTGAGCCGGTTGCCCTCGGGGGTGTAGGCGAGGGTGAGGCCGTAGTGCGAGACGTCGTAGCCGCCGTTGCCCGCCTCGGGGAAGTACGGGTCGTCCAGGCCCGGCGCGCCCGTGGAGTCCGGCGCCGCCGTGTCGTCGCAGGCGGTCGCGGCGAGCAGGAGCAGCACGGCGGCCAACGCCGGGACAAGACGCACGGATCGGGACATGTCCGTGATCCTATGGGGGCGGCCGGTCCCGGCGCGGGGGCGTGACACCATCGCCTACGTGCTCGACATCGGCTACGCCCTCTCCAACCGCTTCCCGGACCCCCCGCAGACGGACTACCGGCGCGCGGACGTCCACGCCCTGCGCCACGACCTGTTCTGCGGTGACGTCTACCTCGCCGACACCAAGGCGGACCGCGAGGTGTCCACGGCCTGGGGATGGGTGCCGGTGCTGGACTTCGCGTGGGCGCTGTGCGACATCGTGGAGCAGGTCGACCAGGACCCGGCGGGCTCGCGCGCCTCCCGCCCGCAGTACGCGGAACTGGACTTCACCGAGTCCACCGACCGCATGCTCTTCGAGCGCCGCTTCGGCTGGGTGGACATCGAGGCCGACTGGATGCCGGCGGAGGAGCCCCCGCTCACCTTCTCCCACGCCGAACTGCGGCGTGAGGCACGCGACTTCCTGCACGACCTCCTCGCCGACCTGACCGACCTGCACGAGGACCTGGGCGAGAACCCGGCGATCTGGACGCTCCAGTCCCGCTTCCCCCGGCTGCGATGACCCCCGGGGCGGCCTTCTCCGGCGGCCCTCCCCCCACCTCCCTCTGGGCTCCTCAGCCCTCCACCCTGATCCCCAGCTCCGCCGCCAGCACGGGCGCCAGATCGAGCAGCTGGGCCGCGCTGATCACCGCTCCCGAGAGACGGTCCACGCCGCCCGCGATGCCCAGTTCCACCGCTCCGCGCAGATCCACGTCCGCCAGGGTCGCCGCGGTGAAGTCGGCGGACCTCAGGGCGCAGTCGACGAACTCCACCCGCTCCAGCCGGGCGCCGCCGAAGTCCGGTTCGACCAGCACGCACGCCTCGAACACCACGTCCCGCAGCCGCGCCTGACGCAGATTCAGGTAGTCGATCTTGCCGCCGCGGATCACGACCCGCTCCAGGACGGCGCCGTACGCCTGGGTCCCGCCCAGGCGCGCGTCGATCAGCTCGACATCGCGCAGGGTCGCCTCCGCCAGGTCCGTGCCGACGCCCCGCAGGCCGGTGAGGACCGAGTCGAGGAAACGGGTGTGGCGCAGCCGGGTCTCGTCCAGCGCACAGCCCGTCAGGGCGCAGTCCATGAAACGGGCGCCCCCGCCGTCCTGCCCGGCCAGGTCCAGGTCGCGCAGCTCCACGCCGTCGTAGTCGCCGTCGGGCTCCAGCCCCGCGTCCGCGTGCGGTTCCAGTGCCGGCAGCCGCACCTGGGGACGCCGCGCGCCCTTCACCGCCGCACCGGCCCTGCCGCCACCGCCGCCGGTCCTGCCGGTACCCGTCCTCACCATGCCCCCATGCTGCACCCCGCCACTGACAATCCCGGGCCCGGCCCGCAGCGCCCTTGACCTCGAGCAAGGTTCAGGTTGAAGGCTGGAGGACGGCGCCCGGCACCACGCCCGGGCCGCACCCGCACCCGCACCCACCGGGGGAGCTCCCATGCGCGCCGTCCGCCTGCACACCTTCGGCCCCGCCGAGAACCTGCGTCACGAGGAGGTCGCCGACCCGGTGCCCGGGCCTGGCCAGGTCCTGGTGTCCGTCGAGGCGGCGGGCGTCCACCTGCTGGACACCGCCCTGCGCGAGGGCCACCAGGGTCCCGCCCCCACGCCGACGGTGCTCCCCACCGTTCCCGGCCGGGAGATCGCCGGTGTCGTCGAGGCCCTCGGCGAGGGGACGGCGGACGGCTGGCTCGGCAGACGGGTGGTCGCCCACCTCGGTTTCGCACCCGGGGGGTACGCCGAGCGCGCCGTCACCGACGCCGGCCGTCTCCACGAGATCCCGGCGGGACTGGACCCCGCCCGCGCCGTCGCCATGATCGGCACGGGCCGGACGGCGCTGGGGATCCTTCAGTTCGCCGAGCTCGGACCCGGCACGGTCGCGGTGATCCCGGCGGCGGCGGGCGGGATCGGCACCCTCCTCGTGCAGTGCGCCAGGAACGCGGGCGGCACCGTCGTCGGGCTGGCGGGCGGCCCGGAAAAGACGGCGCTGGTCGCGGCGAACGGCGCCGACGTCGCCGTCGACTACACCGACACCGCCTGGCCGGCGAGGGTCCGGGACCGGCTGGGCGGCCGGGACGCGACCGTCGTGCTCGACGGGGTGGGCGGGGACGTCGCCCGGGCGGCCGTCGGTCTCCTGGGCCCCACGGGCCGGCACCTCGTCTTCGGGTGGTCCGCCGAAGGCGTCCGCGGCGGCAAGGGGCACTTCGTGGAGGGGGTCTCCCGGTCGGTCCTGGGGCCCGTGATGATCGAGAAGGCGGGGGGTCTGCGGGCCCTGGAGACCCGCGCCCTCGCCGAGGCCGCCGCGGGCCGGCTGGACCCCGCGGTCCACCGGTTCCCGCTCGCCGAGGCCGCCGCCGCGCACCGGGCGCTGGAGTCGCGCGCGACGGTCGGGAAGGTCGTCCTGGTCCCCTGACCGGCACGGCCCGGACACGAACCGCCCCAGGACGCGATCCACCCCGGATGCGATACGCCCCGATCCATGGTGTTCTGTCCAGATGAGTGTCACCCGGACAGGTGAATCCTCCGCCGACACCGCACCCGACCCCCGCCGCTGGTGGGGCCTGGTGATCATCGCTCTCGCCCAGCTCATGGTCGTCCTGGACGCGACGATCGTGAACATCGCGCTGCCCTCGGCCCAGGCGGACCTCGGCATCTCCGACGGCGACCGCCAATGGGTGATCACCGCCTACACGCTCGCCTTCGGCGGCCTGCTCCTGCTCGGCGGACGGATCGCCGACCTGGTGGGCCGCAAACGCACCTTCGTCATCGGGCTGATCGGTTTCGCCGTCGCCTCCGCGCTCGGCGGGGCGGCCACCGGCTCGGGCATGCTGTTCGGCGCCCGCGCCCTCCAGGGCGTCTTCGCGGCCCTGCTCGCGCCCTCCGCGCTCAGCCTCCTGACCACGACGTTCACCGACCCGAAGGAGCGCGGCAAGGCCTTCGGCATCTACGGCGCCCTGGCCGGCAGCGGGGCCGCGATCGGCTTCATCGTCGGCGGCCTGCTCACCGAGTACCTGGACTGGCGCTGGTGCCTCTACGTCAACGTGCCCATCGCCGTCATCGCCGTGCTGGGCGCCCTCGTCCTGCTCCACGACCGTCCCGGCCACCCGGGCGCCCGTCTGGACGTGCCCGGTGCGCTGCTGGGCTGCGGCGGCCTGGTGGCGATCGTCTACGGCTTCAGCGAGGCCGAGCCGCGCGGCTGGACCGATCCCCTGGTGCTGGCCCTCTTCGCGGGCGGGATCCTCCTGCTCACGGTCTTCGTGTGGTGGCAGACCAAGGCACGGGTGCCGCTGCTGCCCCTGCACATCATCAAGGAACGCAACCGCGCGGGCTGCTTCCTGACCATGGGCCTGGCCGTCATCGGCATGTTCGGGCTGTTCCTGTTCATGACCTACTACCTCCAGGTCATCCTCGGCTACTCCCCCGTCAGGACGGGTCTCGCCTTCCTCCCCCTGACCGTCGCGATCATCATCGGCTCCACCCAGATCTCCGCCCGGCTGATGAGCCGCGTGGCGCCGCGCGTGCTGATGGTCCCCGGCATGCTCCTCGCCTCGGGCGGCATGGTGATCCTGACCCGGATGACCGTGCACTCCTCGTACACCAGCGAGATCCTGCCCGCGCTGCTGATGATGGGGCTCGGCATGGGCCTGACCTTCATGCCGGTCTTCGCCACCGCCACCGCCGGGGTCGCCCCGCAGGACGCCGGGGTCACCTCGGCCACCGTCAACACCTCGCAGCAGGTGGGCGGCTCCATCGGCACCGCGCTGCTCAACACGATCGCCACCACCAGCAGCGCGGCCTACATCTCGGCCCACCTGACCGGCCCCGCCCGCAAGGCGCAGGTCGCGGCGGAAGGCACCGTGCACGGCTACACGGTCGCCATCTGGTGGGCCGCCGGCATCATGCTGCTGGCCGGCCTGGTGGCGGGCCTGATGGTCACGACGGGACCTCCCAGACACGCCCCCGCGCAGGCGGCCGTACCGGAGTCGGTGGGCTGACGGCCCCCGTCCGGGCGGCGAGCGGCGTCAGTGACGCCCCGCCACCCGGTCCGCGACCCGGGCCAGCCTCGACGATCCGGCCGCACGGGACTCCGTCTCCCGGCGGTCCGCCGCCCGGTACGTCGCGTACATGCCCTGCACACCGAGCCACCGCAGCGGCTCGGGCTCCCACCGGCGCACCTTGTGGCCGACCCAGGGGAGGTCCGTGAGCGCGGTGCGGCCGGACTGCCCGGAGTCGAGGAGCACCAGGTCGCGCAGGGTCCGCGCGGCCAGGTTCGCGGTGGCGACGCCCGAGCCGACGTAGCCGCCCGCCCAGCCGACACCCGCCGCCCGGTCCAGGGTCACCGTCGCGCACCAGTCGCGCGGCACGCCCAGCACCCCCGACCAGGCGTGCGCCACCCGCACCCCGGCCAGCGCCGGGAAGAAGCCGACGAGGATCTCGCGCAGCGCCCGCGCGGTCCCGGGCTGCGTCCGCCCGTCGTTGTCCGTCCGCGAGCCGAAGCGGTAGGGCACCCCGCGCCCGCCCAGCGCGATCCGGCCGTCGGGGGTGCGCTGGGCGTACATGTAGGCGTGCGCCATGTCGCCGAGCGCCTCCCGCCCCTCCCAGCCGACCGCGGCCCACTGCTCCTCGGTGAGCGGCTCGGTGGCGATCATCGAGGAGTTCATCGGCAACCAGGTCCGCCGCTCCCCCTTCAGCGCGGCCGTGAACCCCTCCGTGCAGCGCAGCACGTACGGCGCCCGCACGGTCCCGTACGGCGTCACCGCCCGGCCCGGAAGGATCTCCGTCACCGGCGTGGACTCACGGACGTCCACCCCCAGCGCCTCCACCGCCGCCGCGAGCCCCTTGACCAGCCGCACCGGGTGCACCCGCGCACCGTGCGGGGTCCAGGCCGACCCCACGGCGCCCGCCACCCGCACCCGCTCGGCCGTCTCCCGGGCCCCGTACAGCTCACGGTCGTGCTCGCCGTACGACAGCTCGTGCGCGTGGAACTCCTTCAGCCGGGCCAGCTGGGCCGGCGTCCGGGCCACCTCCAGCACCCCGCCCCGGTGGACACCGGCGTCGAAACCCTCCTCCGCCACCGCCCGGACGACCTCGTCGACAGTGTCGTTCATCGCCCGCTGGAGCCGTACGGCGGCCTCGTGACCGTGCAGCTTCGCGTACCGGTCCCGGCCGGCCACGCCGTTGTACAGCCAGCCGCCGTTGCGCCCCGAGGCGCCGTAGCCGCAGAACCGCTGCTCCAGGACGGTGATCCGCAGGCCGGGCACCGCCTTCTTCAGGTAGTACGCCGTCCACAGTCCGGTGTATCCGCCGCCGACGATCACGACGTCGCGGGAGACGTCACCGGCGAGCGGCTCCCGCACCGCCGGCAGACCGTCGTCCGCGTACCAGAAGGAGATCCCGCCGTTCACGACACCGCTCGCCGAGCTGCTCATGGCCGGACGTTAACCCGGCGGCGCGGGCGCTGTCTCCTTCGGATCCCGTACTCTTTCGCGCCCTCCGACCAGCGGATAACACCCCAGCCCGACGAGGAAGGAGACGAAGTGGCCGAAGTCCGTGAAGGTCGGCGCGGCCACCAGCGGCACCGTGTAGAACACGGCGACGCCCGCGAGGTACCCGTACCGCCAGGGCGGCCGGATCCGGTAGACCAGCACCGCCACCACCCCCGACAGCGCGTAGCTCACACCGACGTCGAGGGTGTCGGCCGCGGACCGCGGCGCGAGCCCGTCCCGGATCGCCTTGGCGAGCGCCCCCTCGCTGAGCAGCGTCGCCAGCACGTGCGCGGCCGCGCAGACCGCGAGCCACCGCGCCGTCCCCAGCCAGCGCTCGGCCCGGGCGTGGAAGACGGAGTACAGCACCACGTACGGCAGCCAGGACCCGCCGTCGATCCACATCGCGCTCGCCACCAGCACCCGCACCGGATGCCGGGACAGCTCGTGCAGGTTGGTGGACCGCCGGCGCAGGAACTCCTGCTCGAACTCCGGCGACATGTGGTGCAGGGCGACCGTCGTGACGAACAGGACGGTCAGCCACACATAGGTGCCGGGCGCGCTGCGCACGTACGCCCAGATCCCCCGTCCCGCCTCGGACACGCCCCTGCGCAGTCTCACGGTGCCCAGTATCGGCGAACGACCCGCGACGGGCAGCGCAAAGCCCAGGCCGGAAGAGCTGTGACCTGGGCTTTCGAAAGAGCCCCCTGTCGGATTCGAACCGACGACCTGCTCATTACAAGTGAGCTGCTCTGGCCAGCTGAGCTAAGGAGGCACCGCGCGCGACGACGTCGCGCGTGAGGGCGGGTCCACTGTACACAGCCCCGGTTTCCCCGGGCCACGCACTTGTGCGGCGGGAGCGGCCCCCCGGGAGCGCGCGGGTGCGCCGCCCGAGAATTTTCGTGAAGTTCACATGCCCGCGGGTACTGACAGGCCGGGAAACGCCAGGTACCGTCCTGACCCAGTTCGCTCATGTGGACTACACCAACCACCTTCCTACAACGGATCGTCCGGCACGTTCCTGCCGGTAGAAGGGGGCCTCAGAACCATGGCCACTGTTACGTTCGACAAGGCGACCCGGATCTACCCGGGCTCCACGAAGCCCGCCGTCGACGCGCTCGAGATCGACATCGCGGACGGCGAGTTCCTCGTCCTGGTCGGCCCGTCCGGCTGCGGCAAGTCCACCTCGCTCCGGATGCTCGCGGGGCTCGAGGACGTCAACGGCGGCGCGATCCGCATCGGCGACCGCGACGTCACCCACCTGCCGCCGAAGGACCGGGACATCGCCATGGTGTTCCAGAACTACGCGCTCTACCCGCACATGTCCGTCGCCGACAACATGGGCTTCGCGCTCAAGATCGCCGGCGTCAACAAGGCGGAGATCCGGCAGAAGGTCGAGGAGGCCGCGAAGATCCTCGACCTCACCGAGTACCTGGACCGCAAGCCCAAGGCCCTCTCGGGTGGTCAGCGCCAGCGTGTCGCGATGGGCCGCGCCATCGTGCGTGAGCCGCAGGTCTTCCTCATGGACGAGCCGCTGTCCAACCTGGACGCCAAGCTCCGCGTCTCGACGCGTACGCAGATCGCCTCGCTCCAGCGCCGCCTCGGCATCACCACCGTCTACGTCACCCACGACCAGGTCGAGGCCCTGACCATGGGCGACCGGGTGGCGGTCCTCAAGGACGGTCTGCTCCAGCAGGTCGACACCCCGCGCAACATGTACGACCGTCCCGCGAACCTCTTCGTCGCCGGCTTCATCGGCTCCCCGGCGATGAACCTCGTCGAGGTGCCGATCGCCGACGGCGGCGTGAAGTTCGGCAACTCGGTGGTCCCGGTCCAGCGTGACGCGCTCTCCGCCGCCACCGACAAGACGGTCACCGTCGGTGTCCGCCCCGAGCACTTCGACGTGGCCGGCGCCGACTCCGACCAGGGTGTCGCGGTCGTCGTGAACGTGGTCGAGGAGCTCGGCTCCGACGCCTTCGTCTACGGCACCGCGAAGGTCGGCGCCGAGTCGAAGGACATCGTCGTCCGCGTCGGCGGCCGTGACGTCCCGGAGAAGGGCAGCACGCTGCACGTCGTCCCGCGCGCGGGCGAGACCCACGTGTTCTCGACGTCGACGGGCGCGCGCCTCTCCGACTGATCCACCCGATCCATCGCCCGACCACCGACGGCCGACGGCCGTCCGGTCGACGCGGAAGGGGCCCCGCAGCTGCTGCGGGGCCCCTTCCGCATGCCCGCCGCACCTCTGCCGAACCGGCCGACAGCAGACATTTCGCGGACACTCGTCAACCCCCTACCCAAAAGGAAGCACGTCTTCATCCCCCGTCCGGGTGACTAAATGTCGCCAAATCATCACTCCGCGCTACCCTCTCACGCGTGAAGCACTCCGCGAACCACTCCACCACGCAGCGCACGAGCCGCGGCCGGGGCGGCCCAGCCCGCCGGATCGGCCGCTCGCTCGCCCTCGTCCTGCCCGTCGTCATGGTTCTCTCCGGGACCCTCGCGGTCACCCGGGTCAACTGGTCGGGGAACCCCTCGGATTCGGTGCTCACCGCCTCCGACGTCTCCACCGCGCACCAGCCCTCGCGCAAGGCCGCCCTGGCCCCGCAGGACGTGCTGCGCGACCGGCTGCTGACCGAGCTCCGGCAGAAGGACCCCGGCGTCGCCCTGACCCACCTCCAGGCCGCCGTGAACGGCAAGCCGTCGCTGGCCAGGCACTGCTCCTCCATCGCCCGCGCCCTCGGCCGCGCGGCCGTCCGCATCTACGGCCCGTCGCGCGCCCAGTCGTACGCCCGCCCGGTGTGCGACACGGCCTTCGCCTCGGGCGTCCTGGCGGCACGCGGCTGACCCGCCGGGGCCAGGCCCCGGACCGGACCGGGGCGTGCGGTTCCCTCCCGCCGGGGGAGCCGCACGCCCCGGGACAAGCGGCACGTACAGTGCGGGCATGACCGATCCGCACGCCGCGTCCCGCCCCACGCAAGCCGTCATCCTGGCCGGTGGCCAGGGGTCCCGGCTGCGTCCGTACACCGACGACCGGCCCAAGCCGATGGTCGAGATCCCCGGCACGGGGACGCCGATCATCGGCCATCAGCTCGACTGGCTCGCCGAGGAGGGCGTCACCGACGTCGTCGTCTCCTGCGGCCATCTCGCCGAGGTCCTCCAGGACTGGCTGGACTCGGCCGACCTACCCGTCAAGGTGACCACCGTCGTCGAGAGCGAGCCCCTGGGCCGCGGCGGCGGCCTGAAGTACGCGGCCGCCCACCTGCCCCACCCCGATCGGCCCTGGTACGCCACCAACGGTGACATCTGGACCCGCTTCTCGCTGCGCGAGATGGCCGACTTCCACACCGAGCGCGACGCCATAGCGACCCTCGCGCTGGCCCGCCCCCGCATCCCGTGGGGCGCCGTGCAGACCGACGGCTTCGGCCACATCACGGACTTCATCGAGGCGCCGCCCACGACGTACGAGATCAACGCGGGCCTCTACGTCTTCTCACCCGCGTTCGCCGGGCTGCTCCCCGAGCGCGGGGACCACGAGCGGACGACGTTCCCGCACCTCGCCCGGGAACGGCGGCTGGCCGGCTACCCGATCCCGCAGGGGGCGTACTGGCGGGCCATCGACACCGCCAAGGACCTCACCGAGGCGGCGAAGGAGCTGGCCGCCTCGCACCGCTGACGGCCGCTCACCGGCCCCGCGGTCCGCGAGGCCGCCGGCGCCCGCCCGACGGCGGGCCCATGCCGACGTCCGCGCCGCCGGACGACCGAGGGTGCCGTGCGCTGTCCCGCGCACGGCACCCTCGGTCGTCTCTGGGACGAACCGCCCTACCCGAGCAGCCCGCCCACCAGGCCCGGCTGGCCCGAGGACGACGAGCCGCCGTCCGAACCGCTCCCGCCACCGCCCCCGGTCGAACCGCCGGAGGTGGCCGAACCGCCGGAGGAGGGACCCGAGCTGGTGGCCGGGGCGCGCTCCTGCGGGGTGGTGGAGCGCTCGCGCGGCGCCTGCCCCGCGGTGCCCTGGGTCTGGCTGGGCGCGCCTGCGCCGGAGCCGCCCCTGGTGCCGGAGTCGCGGGACTCCTCGGGCTCGCTGTCCGTGCCCGCCGTCGGAGCGGCCGAGGCGGCGCCCCGCGTGGGGGACGTGGACGCGGACGGCTCGCGGGAGGCCTTGTGCGAGCCGGACTTCTGCGGCAGCGGGGAGCCCGGCAGTTCGTTGCGCGGGGGCTCGCCCGGGCCGGGCACGATCACCCGGTCGGCGTCGCGGACGGCACCGCCGAGCAGCGAGCCGACGAGCAGGGTCAGCCCGACGGCGATCGCCGTGACCAGGGCGCCCCGGCGCAGCACGTAGCGGCGCAGCTCCCACAGATCGGAGCGCGGGCCCAGACGACGCCACGCGCCCGCGGCGAGCCGGCCGTCGACCGAGTAGACGGGGGCGCCCGCGATGATCAGCGGCGACCAGGCGGCGAGGTAGATGATGTCGGGGGTGTCGTAGACCGGGACGGTCTTCCAGCTGACGGTGACGATGAGCGCGGCCGAGAGCCCGGCGCCGACCACCGCGGCGACCCGCTGCCAGCAGCCGAGGACGGTGAGGACGCCCACGACGACCTGGAGGAAGGCGATGACCAGGCCGGAGCCGACGGGGTGGTGCAGGGCGAACTGGCGCAGCGGCTCGGCCACTTCCCACGGGTGCAGGGTGTCGAGCCACTTCACCATGGAGCCGCGCTTGCCGCCGTCGAAGTAGACGGGGTCGCACAGCTTGCCCATGCCGGCGTAGATGGAGATGAAGCCGAGGAAGATGCGCAGCGGGAGCAGGACCACGCCGAGGTTCATCCGGCGGCCCGGGAAGTAGGCGTGCCGGGCGGGGTCCTCGGCCTGCCGCCGGCCGCGCGGCCTCGGTTCGGGATCGGCGCCGCCGTCCCCGAAGTCCTCGAACCGGGCGTCGTCGTAGGCGGGTTCGTCGTAGGCGCTGCCGACGCCGCGCATGTTCGGCAGGATCCGCTGCTCGCCGCCGACCGGGGCCCGCTGGGCGCCGACGACCGGCGTCTCCAGGGTCTGCGCGGCGAGGCCGCCGTCGTAACCCCGGGCGCCCGCGCCGACGCGGGGGATGACCTGGGTGGCTCCGGCGTCGGCCGCGGGCGGTTCCCCGTGGCCGACGCTGCCTGCCCGCACGGCCTGGAGCAGTCGGTGGGCGCCGGTGTCGTCGGGCGCGGACCTGCCGCTCCAGACGACGGCCCGCCGACGGCCACCGGACGCGGCGCCCGCTCGGCCCACCGCCCCGACGGCGGCCATGCGCGCGGTGTCATCGATGGCGCTCACGTGCCGGGCGATCCGCGGGGATTGGTTACGCCGCGCCGACGCGCCCAGCTGCACGCGGAAGCTCGCGTGGCTGACGATGATCTGCGCCGGATCGCTCGGCACCTTCACCATGCTCAGCGCGGGAGCGTCGTCGAATCCCGACGAGCGGTCCCCCGTGGGTGTGCGGGGTGTTCTGGTGTCCACACTCATCTAACCGAGTGACGTGTGTTTAGGACACTGCTTTGACCCGCCGGATCTGTCCGGACTCCGTCAAGGTTGCACTACTCCCCGGGATTAACCCGTTCGGGTGAACCCGCGCGCACCCACCGGGCGGCCTTCGCCCCGTCAGCTCCTGCGCCGGGCCGCCTCGTACAGCACGATCCCCGCCGCGACACCGGCGTTGAGGGACTCCGCGCCGCCCGGCATCGGGATCCGGACGCGGAAGTCGCAGGTCTCGCCGACCAGCCGGGACAGGCCCTTGCCCTCGCTGCCGACGACGATGACGACCGGGCCGTCCAGGGCGGCCAGCGAACCGACCTCGTGCTCGCCGTCCGCGGCCAGGCCGACGACCGCGATGCCGGCCTTCTTGTACGCCTCCAGCGCGCGGGTGAGGTTGGTGGCGCGGGCGACCGGGGTGCGGGCGGCGGTGCCCGCGGACGTCTTCCAGGCACCGGCCGTCATACCGGCCGCACGCCGCTCGGGGACGACGACGCCGTGGCCGCCGAAGGCGGAGACGGAGCGGACGACGGCGCCCAGGTTACGCGGGTCGGTCACCCCGTCGAGGGCGACGATCAGCGGGTCCTCGCCGTTGTCGTAGGCGGCCGACGCCAGGTCCTCGGGGTGCGCGTACTCGTACGGCGGGACCTGGAGGACCAGCCCCTGGTGGTTGAGGCCGTTGGTCATGCGGTCCAGCTCGGGACGCGGGGCCTCCATGAGGTGGATGCCGCCGCGCTCGCCGGCGAGCTGGAGCGCCTCGCGCACCCGCTCGTCGTTGTCGATGAACTGCTGCACGTAGAGCGTCGTCGCGGGCACGCCCTCGCGCAGCGCCTCGACGACGGGGTTGCGGCCGACGACCATCTCGGACGTGCCCTTGCCGCCGCGGCCGCGCGGTGCGGGCCGGCGGGCGGCCTGCTTGGCCTTGGCGGTCGCGATGCGGTTCGCCTTGTGCTTCTTGCGCATCTCGGCGGGCGGCGTCGGCCCCCTGCCTTCCAGACCCTTGCGCCGCTGGCCGCCACTGCCGACCTGCGCGCCCTTCTTGCCGGACATGCGGCGGTTGTTGGCTGCCATGAGTCTCTCGTCTCCGTGAGCTTTTCGTACGTACGTCTTATGCAGTGTGCCGCCCGGAAGGCCGGGCGGCACAGTCGATCAAGGACGGGCCCCGGGGCCGCCCTACCGCGGGCCGAGGCTCCAGCGCGGCCCCTGCGGGCCGTCCTCGATGGCCAGACCGGACTGGGTGAGCTGGTCACGGATGGCGTCCGCGGTCGCCCAGTCCTTGCGCCCGCGGGCCGACTCCCGCTGGTCGAGGACGAGTCGTACGAGGCTGTCGACCACGCCGTGCAGGTCCTCGCCCCGACTCTCCTCACCGGCCCAGTGGGCGTCGAGCGGGTCGAGACCGAGGACGCCGAGCATGGCGCGGACCTCGGCGAGGCGGGCCACGGCGGCTTCCTTGTCGTCGGCGGCGAGGGCCGAGTTCCCCTGCCGGACCGTCGTGTGCACGATCGCCAGGGCCTGCGGGACACCCAGGTCGTCGTCCATCGCCTCGGCGAAGGCGGGCGGCACCTCGGCCGCCGGCTCGACGACTCCCCCGGCCTTCTCGACGACGCGCTGCACGAAGCCCTCGATCCGCGCGAACGCCGACTCGGCCTCGCGCAGCGACTCCTCGCTGTACTCGATCATCGAGCGGTAGTGGGGCGTGCCGAGGTAGTAGCGCAGCACGATCGGGCGCCACTGCTTCACCATCTCGGAGACGAGGACGCTGTTGCCCAGCGACTTCGACATCTTCTCGCCGGCCATGGTGACCCAGGCGTTGTGCACCCAGTACCGCGCGAACTCGTCGCCGTAGGCCTTGGCCTGGGCGATCTCGTTCTCGTGGTGCGGGAAGATCAGGTCGAGGCCGCCGCCGTGGATGTCGAAGACGGGGCCCAGGTACTTGTGCGCCATCGCCGAGCACTCCAGGTGCCAGCCGGGACGCCCGCGGCCCCAGGGGGTCTCCCAGCTCGGCTCGCCCGGCTTGACGGACTTCCACAGCGCGAAGTCGCGCTGGTCGCGCTTGCCGGTCTCGCCGTCGCCCGAGGGCTGGCGCAGGTCGTCCAGGTCCTGGTTGGACAGCTCCAGGTAGCCCGGGAACGAGCGCACGTCGAAGTAGACGTTGCCCTCGGACTCGTAGGCGTGACCGCGCTCGATCAGCCCGCGCATCATCTCGATCATCTCGGGCACGTGCCCGGTGGCGCGCGGTTCGTAGGTCGGCGGCAGGCAACCCAGCGCCTGGTAGCCGTCGTTGAACGCGCGCTCGTTCTCGTACCCGATCGACCACCAGGGACGGCCCTGGTCGTGCGACTTGGCGATGATCTTGTCGTCGATGTCGGTGACGTTGCGGATGAACGTGACGTCGTAGCCGCGGTGGGCGAACCAGCGCCGCATGATGTCGAAGTTCAGGCCCGAGCGGATGTGGCCGATGTGCGGGGCCGACTGCACGGTGGCACCACACAGGTAGATCGAGACACAACCCGGCTGGAGCGGGGCGAAGTCACGGATCTGCCGGGCACTGGTGTCGTACAGGCGAATGGTCACCTCTCCAGGGTAGTGGGCGCGAGGCGATGCCCCGAGCCCCTTCCCCGCAAGGGCCACATATTCGTGACATGCCATGGCATATGTCGGCTCACCCGGCAGGCGCGAGGTCAGCCGGCGGGTGCGCCGGTGCGCGCCACGAGCGCCGTCGCGATCGCCATCAGCCCCTCGTCCCGGCCCGGGAAGCCGAGCCCGTCGGTCGTCGCGCCCGACACCGACACCGGGGCGCCCGCCGCCGCGGAGAGGATCTTCTGGGCCTCGTCGCGCCGCTTGCCGATCTTGGGGCGGGGGCCGACGACCTGGACGGCGATGTTGCCGATCACGAAGCCGGCCTCCCGGACCACGCGGGCCGCCTCGGTGAGCAGGGTGACGCCCGAGGCGCCGGACCACTCGGGGCGCCCGGTGCCGAAGTGCTGCCCCAGGTCGCCGAGGCCGGCGGCGGAGAAGAGGGCGTTGCAGGCGGCGTGCGCGACGACGTCCGCGTCGGAGTGCCCGGCCAGTCCGGGGCCCTCGCCCTCCCACTTCAGGCCCGCGCACCACAGTGCGCGGCCCTCCTCGAAGGCGTGGATGTCGGTGCCGATGCCGACCTGCGGGAGCACCGGCGCGGCGGGGGGCGTCTCAGAAGCCATCGTTGAGCCTCCTGCGGGCCAGGACCGCCTCCGCGAGGACCAGGTCCAGGGGGCGGGTCACCTTGAACGCCTCCTCGTGACCGGGGACGACGACGACCGTCAGCCCCAGCTGCTCGACCATGCTCGCGTCGTCGGTGACGTCGTCCGTGACCGACCCGTGGGCGCGGACCAGCGTCTCGCGGTCGAAGCCCTGCGGGGTCTGCACGGCACGCAGGCGGGCACGCTCGGGGGTGGCGACGACCGGCTCGGGGTCCCCGGCGGTACGGGCCGGCTCGACCTCCTTGACGGTGTCCGCCAGCGGAAGCGCGGGGACGACGGCCGGGGCTCCGTCCCGTACCGCCTCGATCACGGCGTCCACCGTGTCGACGGGGACGAGGGGCCGGGCGGCGTCGTGCACGAGGACGATGTCGTGGCCGGGCGGCAGCGCCTCCAGCCCGAGCCGCACGGACTCCTGCCGGGTGTCGCCGCCGGGGACGACCAGGAAGTCGGTGCGGTCGGGCAGCGCGTGCGCGTCGAGCAGCGACTTCACCTCGGCGGTGCCGTCCGGCGGGGCCACGACGACGACCAGCGAGACGGCGCGGGAGGCGGCCATGGCGCGCACCGCGTGGATCAGCATCGGTGTGCCGCCCAGCGTGCGGAGCGCCTTGGGGGCGCCCGGACCGAGGCGGACACCCCGGCCGGCGGCCGGAATCACCGCGGCCGTGCGTGCGGGCGCGGGGGTGGGGCGGGAATCGTCAGACATCGGTTCCTGTCAGGTTTGTGTTCCGGCCTGGCGTGGGTATGGCCTGGGAAGTGCCGGGCGCGACGCCTTGACCTGACCCTTCCGTGACGATCAGGTCGGGGTGACAGCCCGGGCCCGGCGCACCAGGTATCGAAGCATCGGTCGGCGTTTCCAGGGGCGGAAAACGACCGACCGCCCCCCGGGTGGGGGCAGGGCGTACGGCGGTGTCCGAGCGCGAACATGCCGCAGCGCCCGGCGACGGGTCATACGTCATCGGGCACCGCGGCATATCAGTGTTCTTCAGCGTGCCGAGGCCGGTCCGCAGACGGGCATCGGGAACTCGAGAACGTTGTCGAACCCGAGCGGGCTCAGGACGCGAGGACCTCGTCGAGCAGGGCTTCGGCCTTGTCCTCGTTGGTGTTCTCCGCGAGAGCGAGCTCGCTCACCAGGATCTGGCGGGCCTTGGCGAGCATGCGCTTCTCACCGGCGGAGAGTCCGCGCTCGCGCTCACGACGCCACAGGTCACGCACTACTTCCGCGACCTTGATGACATCGCCGGAGGCGAGCTTCTCCAGATTTGCCTTGTAGCGACGCGACCAGTTCGTGGGCTCCTCGGCGTACGGCGCGCGCAGCACCTCGAAGACCCGGTCCAGCCCGTCCTGACCGACCACATCACGTACGCCGACGAACTCCGCATTGTCCGCTGGCACACGTACCGTCAGGTCGCCCTGGGCGACCTTCAGCACCAAGTAGGTCTTGTCCACGCCTTTGATCTGGCGAGTTTCGATGGCCTCGATCAGCGCGGCCCCGTGATGGGGATAGACCACGGTGTCGCCAACCTTGAACGTCATGTGACAGGTACCCCTTCCGTGGCTATCCAGGGTAACACGGAAACTGCGGGTTCTGAATGGCGTTTTCGCAGGTCAGGGCATATCTCGGGGCTTGACAACAGCGACAGGAACGTGCTGCGGAGGGTCTGCGGAAGCAGGTATTCGCAGGTCGGAGCGGCTCTCCGAGGGGGGAGAAACGCGCACGTTACACGCATCCGGAGCGCCGCCCGGACGGCCGAACGTCCACAAATGTCCGCTTCCTGGAGTGCGACTTCCGCTACTCCGTTCGGTTCACGTGGCCGGATACGGGCCGTTTCCGGAATTGATCATCGCGCCTTCGGTCCGGCCCGTGATCAATTCCGGGGACCGCCTCGCATTCCTTCACCGAAAATCCCCGGTCGGACGACTGCCGCGGTTATGTGAATGGCGGGCGAGCAGGAAGAAGACGCCCGATGTCAATGTGGCCCATGGTGGCTCACGCGTCCGGAGCGGGCCACCGGGGACGGTCGGGAGAGCGGGTGCCGCGGACCGCCCGGAGCGTCCGTAGGGGCACGGGATCGCCTCAGAGGCGGGTCGGGTGCGGCGGCCCGGGAGCGGCTCGGTAACCTGAGGCCTGCTGACAGACCCTTAGGACGGCTTTGTTCAAAGGAAAAGCCGCCCGCGTGTACAAGGAGTTGCCGCCGCCGTGAGCAGCAGCCTTCGACGCGGCGTCCTCGCCGCTTCCGCCATCGCGTTCTCGATCGCCTCGCTCGCCGCCTGCGGCGCCGGAAACGACGCCCAGACCCTGGAGATCAAGCCGGACAACGCCGCCGTCCACGTCGGCGACATCAGGCTCCAGAACGTCGTCGTCATCACCCAGCCCGAGCCCGACTCGACCGGCCCCGCCGTCATCGCGGCGACGGTCTTCAACGGCGGCGACAAGGCGCAGACGCTCCAGTCCATCGCCCTCGACGGCGGCGGGTCCGCCGAGCTCAAGCCCGCCAAGGGCAAGGGCGACGTGACCGTGCCCGCCCACGGCTCGCTGGTCATCGGCGGCAAGGACAACGCCTCCGCCGTCTTCAAGGACAGCCACGAGTCCCTCGAGGACGGCGACGCCCAGAAGGTCACCTTCACCTTCAGCGAGACCGGCGCGGTCAGCCTGCGCGCCTTCGTCGTGCCGGCCGGCAGCTACTTCTCCTCGTGGGGGCCGAGCGCGATCCCGAGCGCCGCGCAGTCACCCTCCGGGAGCGCGTCGCCGTCGGGTTCCGCTTCGCCGTCGGGCTCGCAGAGCGGGACCCCCGCGTCCGGCTCCGCGTCCCCGTCCGGCTCGGCCTCCGCGTCGGAGTCGGCCGCCGGCCAGTGACCCCGCCACGGGCGGATCCGGCCCGGCGGGCACGGACCGGCCACCGGCACTGACGAAGGGCGGCACCCCGCACGGGGTGCCGCCCTTCGTGTTGCCCGACGGCCCGACGGCCCGACGGCCTACGGCTCGAACTTGTAGCCGAGGCCGCGGACCGTGACCAGGTACCTGGGGGCTCCCGGGTCCGGCTCGATCTTGGCGCGCAGCCGCTTGACGTGCACGTCGAGCGTCTTGGTGTCGCCCACGTAGTCGGCGCCCCAGACCCGGTCGATGAGCTGCATACGGGTCAGGACCCGCCCGGCGTTGCGCAGCAGCATCTCCAGAAGGTCGAACTCCTTGAGCGGGAGGTCGACCTTGGAGCCGGACACCGTCACGACGTGCCGGTCGACGTCCATCCGGACCGGACCGGCCTCCAGGGCCGCCGGGGTCACCTCCTCCGGCTCGCCCCGGCGGCGCAGGACGGCCCGGATACGGGCGACCAGCTCGCGCGAGGAGAACGGCTTGGTGACGTAGTCGTCGGCTCCTATCTCCAGGCCGACGACCTTGTCGATCTCGCTGTCCTTCGCGGTCACCATGATCACGGGGACGTTGGAGCGGCCGCGCAGCTGACGGCACACCTCCGTACCGGGCAGCCCCGGCAGCATCAGGTCGAGGAGCACGAGGTCGGCGCCGTTGCGCTCGAACTCGTCGAGTCCGTCGGGCCCTGTGGTCGCGACGGCGACCTCGAAGCCCTCCTTGCGGAGCATGTACGACAGGGCGTCGGAGAAGGACTCCTCGTCCTCGACGACGAGCACTCGGGTCACGGAAGGACCTCCGGGGCGGAAAGCGTCCGGTACGCGGACGAATCGGGGGATGAGGCGCGGGGGGATGTCTGGGTGGAGCGGTGAGGGGAGGAGTGGCCGGAGCCGGAGGAGGAGTGGGGAGAGGACGAGTGGCCGGAGGAGGAGTGGCCGGCCCCGTCGAGGTCGTCCAGGTCGTCGACGTCGTCGTCGATGTCGTCGTCGATGTCGTCGGCCTCGTCCGGACCGGGGAGCCGCTGCGCGCGGTCACGGGCCGCGCCCGCCTCCGGCAGCCGCAGGGTGAACGTGGAGCCCTGGTTCTCGGCGCTCCACACCGTGACCTCGCCGCCGTGCGAGGCGGCCACGTGCTTCACGATCGCCAGCCCCAGACCCGTACCGCCCGTCTGGCGCGAGCGGGCCGGGTCGACCCGGTAGAAGCGCTCGAAGATGCGCTCCTTGTCCTTGTCGGAGATGCCGATGCCCTGGTCGGTCACGGCGATCTCGATCAGGTCCCCGCCCGGTGCGTTCACCCGGCGGGCGGCTATGCCGACGCGGGTCCGGGCGGGCGAGTAGTTCACGGCGTTCTCGACGAGGTTGCCCAGGGCGGCGGCCAGCTGCCCCCGGTTGCCCCAGACCCGCAGGTCAGCGGTGCCTCCGGCGGCCATGGTGATCTGCTTGGTCCCGGCCTGGTGACGGCACCGGTCGACGGCCTCGGCGACCAGTTCGTCGATGCCGACCGGCTCGGCGTCCTCGAGGGGATCGTCGTTCTGGACCCTCGACAGGTCGATGAGCTCCTGGACCAGGCTGGTCAGCCGGGTGGCCTCGATCTGCATACGGCCGGCGAACCGCTCCACCGCCTCCGGGTCCTCCGAGGCGTCCATGACGGCCTCGGAGAGCAGGGAGAGCGCCCCGACCGGCGTCTTCAGCTCATGGCTGACGTTCGCCACGAAGTCCCGCCTGACCGCTTCGATCCGACGGGCCTCGGTGAGGTCCTCGACGAGCAGGAGGACCAGCCGGGAGCCCAGCGGGGCCACTCTGGCGGACACGGCGAGAGCCTCGCCGCGCCCGGTCCCGCGCCGGGGAAGGTCCAGCTCGACCTGGCGTATCTCCCCGTCGCGCCTGGTGTCCCGGGCCATCTTCAGCATGGGCTCGACGCTGAGCCGGCCGCCCCGCACCAGCCCGAGGGCATAGGCGGCGGAGCTGGCCTTGACGACGGCGTCGGCCTCGTCGAGCACGACGGCGGAGGAGCGGAGCACGGACAGCACGGTGTCCACACCCGGCGGAAGCACCGGGTCCGTGTGCAGCGAGGTGCGCGTGGGGCGCTTCTGTTCGCGCTCGCTCCAGCGGAACGCCAGCACGGCGATGACACCGGTGAGGACCCCGGCGATCGCTGCTGCTGCGGCGACCGCCGCGTTCACGTCCATGCCACCAGGTTAGGCACGCGATCGGTCCTGGCCACAGCTGTCGAGGTGCGACCTCGAACACTCGTCGCCCAGAGTTCACCTTGGAGCCAGTGGTGGTTCATTTGAGGTGACGGAAACCGACGCGTACGGGGCGGACCGTGGCACCGTGGGGTTCGCAGCACCGGTTCCACGGCCGGTCGGCGCCGGTGCCACAGCCGGTTCCGGCCCGGTTCGCGGCCGGTTCTGGCCCCCGGAACCGAACCCGAACCCCAAGCACGACGTACGAGAGGGAACCCTGATGCGGGACGCGTACCACGAGGAACTGGACTCGATCGGCGACAGCCTGGTGGAGATGGCCCGGCTGGTCGGGTCGGCGATCGGACGCGCCACGACCGCCATTCTCGACGCCGACCTGAAGCTCGCCGAGAGCGTCATCGAGGCCGACAAGAGGGTCGACGAGCTCCAGCACGACCTGGAGGCACGGGCGATAGCGCTGCTGGCCCGGCAGCAGCCGGTCGCCACCGACCTGCGGATCGTCGTCACCTCCCTGCGGATGTCCGCCGACCTGGAGCGCTCCGGCGACCTCGCCCAGCACGTGGCGAAGCTGGCCCGGCTGCGCTTCCCGAACCGCGCGGTGCCGCAGGACCTGCACGCCACGATCCTGGAGATGGGTCAGCTCGCGCAGCGCCTGATGGCGAAGGCGGCGGAGGTCGTCGTCACCAAGGACGTCGATCTGGCCCTCCAGCTGGAGTCGGACGACGACGCCATGGACCTCCTGCACCGCACCCTCTTCCAGCACCTGCTGGACGACCGCTGGAAGCACGGCATCGAGACGGCCGTCGACGTGACGCTGCTGGGCCGCTACTACGAGCGGTTCGCCGACCACGCGGTGGCCGTCGCCAAGCGCGTGGTGTTCCTGGTGACGGGCGAGCACGCCGACGAGATCCAGCCCGACATCCAGCCGGACATCCAGCCGGCGCCGGCCGCGGGAGCCGAGGGGGCCTGACCCCGGCGTCCGGGCGCCGGCCGCGGTGGACGAACGGCCGACGCCCGGACGGCCGGATCCCGGACGAGGGCCGTGGCGGACGAACGACCGGATCCCGGACGAGGGCCTCGGCGGCCGGGTGCGCGTGCGGGCTCTCTCGGGAGTGCGGCCGGTCCGCCGGAGTGCGGCCGTTCCTGACGGGGCGCGCCCGTCCGCGCTCGGCGGCGCGCGCAGACCGCCGTGCGCCGTTGAGCCGTTGATGCGCCCAGCGGAACGGGCATGCAATGGACACAGGGCCTACGACAGGCCCTATGTCTCCGGGAGGAACCCATGGCCGAGTCCCCCACCACTCCCACGCCCGACCCCGCGCAGGAACGCCCGACCGAACAGCCCGCCGAGATCCGGAACCTGATGCTCATCGGCGCGTGCGGCTGCGGTTCGGGGTGCGGCTGCGGCTGCCAGTCCGGCAACCCGTGCCAGTGCGGCTGAGGACGCCCGGCGAACGGACGTGACGAGGGGCTCCGGAGCCGGCGTCGGCTCCGGAGCCCCTCGTCACGTCCCACCGGTCGCCGCGGAGGGGGTGCGAGCGCAGCATGGAGGTGAAGGGGCGGCACGGCACGAGACCGGAAGGGGGTGGACCGTCATGGCCCGCTTCATGGACGTCCACCACAACATGCAGGGCATCACCGCCGACCAACTCCTCGAGGCCCACCAGGCGGACCTGTCGATCGAGGGCGAGGAGGGCGTGCACTTCGAACGGGCCTGGGCGGACCCGGAGTCGGGGACCGTCTACTGCCTCTCCGAGGCGCCGTCGGCGGATGCCGTACAGCGCGTCCACGAGCGCACCGGTCACATGGCGGACGAGATCCACCCGGTGCCGTTGACGGTCTGACGGCTGACGATCTGACGGCGGTGCGTGTCAGGAGGGCTCGACGGCCGACACGGCGGTGGCGGTCACCTTGTTGTCGCACTCGGCGAACTGCCCGTCGTCCAGGGCGACCTGGTGCTTGCCCGACCCGGGCAGACCCACGACCAGGGTGGGATACACCACGGGGTCCGCACCGGAGGCGCAGTACCCGTCGCCCTCCCCCTGCACCTGCACGAAGGTCAGCTTCACCCAGGCCCTGCCCTTGGGGGCGAGCGTCACGGCCGACGCGGATCCCTTGGGCGTGACGGCCAGCGGGGAATTGTGCCCGGGAGACCCGTTGCCGGCTCCCGCGACGGACGGGTGACCCTTGAGCCGGCAGGACTTGGCCGAGGTATTGGTGAACTCGACGACCGCGGCCCCGGTCCCCGTTCCGCTCGGCCGGTGGGCGGCCTGGTGGGCGGTGACCTCGAGACCGCCCGCCTTGCAGGTAGGCGTGGCCGCGGCGGCCTCGGTGACGTCCGCGCCGACGTCACCGGCCGGCGACGAGGCGGAGCCCGCGGGCTCGGCGGAGGGCGAGGTGGTCACGCCGCTCGCGGAGGGGGCGCTCGCGGAGGGCGCGCTCGCGGAGGGCGGGTCGACGTGCCCGGGACTCACGGAGGCGCTGGAGGAACCGCCCGACTGGCACCCCGTCAAGGCAAGGGCGGCCGCGGAGGCCATGACGACCGCCGCCACGGAACCCCGGACACCGAACCGCTTCCCGCTCCCGTTCACCCGCACGTCCCTGTCTCCGTTCCCGCTCATGTCGCTCTTCGCGTGCCGCATGCTGCCCCCGAACCGAACCGCCGGGGGCGTGACCCCACGGCACCGACTTCCGACAACCCGGACGACAGCCCGGATGACAACCCAGACAGAACGGACCGACGTACAGGTTCTCCCGAGCGCCGACCTGTTACCCATCGGTGACGATAACGGGCCATACCGCCCAGGCCCCGTCATTCGGCCGAGCGGCGGAGCGTGACCCGTGCCGTGGCTGTGGCTGTGGCTGTGGTCTGCCCGGCTCGCCGACCGGACGCCGTGCGGTGACCATGGATCACGGGACGGCAGGGCCAGGCACCGCAGCACCTGGAGGCATCCGTGGCGCACACCACAACGACCGACGTGCTGATCGCGGGCGCCGGCCCGGTCGGACTGAGCGCCGCCGCCGAGCTGCGCCGGCACGGGGTGAAATGCCGGCTCGTCGACCGGCTGCCGGCCCGGCTCCCGTACGCGAAGGCGGTCGGCATCCAGCCGCGCACCCTGGAGATCTGGGACCGGATGGGCCTGGCCCGCACGATGCTGGAGGCCGCCGCGGTGCTGCGCGGTCAGCTGGTCTACGTCAACGGCCGGGAGCGGGCGCGGCTCGACCTCACGCTGCCGCCCGAGGTGCCGTACGGATTCGCCGCGCTGCCGCAGTACGACACCGAGCGCCTTCTGGAGGAGTACGTCGCCGGCCTCGGCACACGGGTCGAACGCGGTACCGAACTGCTGTCGTTCACCCAGGACGACGGCGGGGTCACCGCGCGCCTGCGCACCGCGTCGGGCACGGACGAGGAGGTGCGGGCGGGGTACCTCATCGGCTGCGACGGCGCGCACAGCACCGTGCGCAAGGGGCTGGGCCTCACGTTCGAGGGGGCCGCCTTCGACGAGGAGTACATGCTCGGCGATGTCGAAGCCGACTGGGCGCTGCCGCACGGCTACGGCATCCGCTCCGTCCACCACGGCGCCGACGGCACGCCGGACGACGTACTGGTCTGCGTGCCCCTGCCCGGCACCGGCCGCTACCGCATGTCGATGCTCGTCCCGCCGGAACTCTCGACGCGGACGGGCGGCGGTGGAACACCGTCGACGACGGCCGCCCGTGGCGACGGCGACGGCGTAGCCCACGGCTTGACCACAGATGAGGGCCGAGCCCCGGATCTGCACCACCTCCAGGCCGTGGTCGACCGGCTGGCCCCGGTCCCCGCGGTCCTCTCCCGGCTGCGCTGGTCCTCCGTCTTCCGGATCAGCCACCGCATCGTGGATCGCTATGCCGACGGGCGCGTCTTCGTCGCGGGCGATGCCGCCCACATCCATCCGCCCACCGGCGCCCAGGGCATGAACACCGGCATCCAGGACGCCTGCAACCTGGCCTGGAAGCTGGCCCTCGTCATCCGGGGAGAGGCCGGACCGGCCCTCCTGACCACGTACGACGCCGAACGCCGTCCGGTCGGCGAGGAGGTCGTCGGCCGTACGGTCCGCCACGCCACCCGGGGCATCGAGGCCGACCCCGACGACCCGCGCACCGTGCTCCTCCGCGAGGCGCAACTGCTCGTCGGCTACCGGGACGGCCCGCTCGCCCCTGCCGCGGACGTGCCGCCCGGCGCGCCGCACCCCGGCGACCGCGCCCCCGACTGCGGTGGCCTGACCGCCCCCGCGTCCGCGTACGCCTGGCGCCTGCTCGACGTGCTGCGCGGACGCGTCGGCCACGTGATCGTGCTGTACGCGGCCGACCCCGCCCACCTGACGGCGGCCGCCGAGACCGTGCGCGGCCTGTGGGAAGCGGACGGGACGGCCAGGCCCTCACTCGAGGTCATCGCCGTACTCGCCCGCGAGACCGCACCGGCGCCCGCCGCCCCCGACGCCCTGCCCGTCGCCGCGTACCGCGACGCGGCCGGCGAGTTCGCCCGCCTCTACCGCCCCGACGGCCCGACGGCCTTCATCCTCCGCCCGGACGGCCACCTGGCCACCCGCTTCCCCCTGACAGAACCCACCACACCCCCCGCCCTCCACACCTGGCTGACGACCCTGTCGACCTCACCGGCACGCCCCTGACGGCCCAAACGCCGCGACATCACCGCCGAGGGCTCGTACGCTCCGAACCGGAGGAGAGCCGGGGGGGGCCATGGCAGACGCGTACTTCTTGCTGGTGTGCGACGACGTGCCTCATGACGTTGTCCTCACCGATCCTGGCGTCCGCGTGATGGCCGTCGTCCAGGTCGTCCGCCGGCTGACGGGACTGAGCCTGTGGCGCAGCAAGCTTCTGGCCACGCAGGTCCCCGCCGTCGTTCTCACCTGCGTGTCCGAGCGGGATGCGGCGGCGGCCGTCGCGGCCCTCCGCGAAGCGGGGGCCGCGGCAGAGGCGAAGGAGCAGCCCCAACCGGACTTTCCGAAGCTCTGAGTGCGAAGCTCCGGGCCGTAGATCCTCAGGGGTGTGATGCGTTCTGCAACCGTTCTACCTGCCGTCCGAGTCCGGTCACGACTTCCTCGAATGCGAGATCGTCATCGTGACGGAGTCCCTCGGCCCCACCAAAAAGCCCCCGGCCAGCGAAAGACTCGCAGGTCGGGGGCTTACGGGCGTCGTGTTACTTCTTCTTGCCCTGGGTCTTGCCGGGGATCTTGGTGACCTGCGTTTCCGCTGCTCAGGGATGGTGGGCTCGTGCGCCTAGTAGTCGTCGTTGGTCGTTGTTGGCCACTGTCGAGCATCCTTGGACGGCCCAGGGACGGCCCAGCTTCGCCCCACTCGAATGACGGCCGGCACACTCGATACACCCCGTCTGAACCTCAGCCGACGACGGTCAGCCACGACGGCGGGTGCGCCGACAGATCACGCACGCGTGTGCCTCGCTGTACCCCCACGAGCCTCAGCCACGCTGTCGCTGCCGTCGGCCAAAGCAAGCCGTGACGGCCGGCCCGTGACGACACGGCCCTCGGCCTGTCGCGGCCAAGGGGCTCGCATACCTTCACGGCATGGACTTCAACATCACAGCGGGGGAGGAAGTCGTCGTGTTCCGCGTGGCGAGCCTCGTCCAGGATGGCCTTTCCCCCACGGATGACGACTTGGCGAAGGAACTGGGTGATGAGGTTCGCCCAGTGCTGCAAGCGCTCCTGGGCAAGGGTTGGCTTGTGGTTGACGAGGATCGCGAGCTGGCCTTGTCCACGATCGCACGGCACGTCGTGTCCAGCCGCAGGGATGCCGAGGGGCCGCCAGCCTAGCAAGAGAGCTTGCCATCGCCCTGGTTCGTTCGCCACAGCGCGGACTACTCGTAGATGGTCGCAGCCTGCAGAGCTCGTGCGAAGAAGGTCCAGACGCCACTGACCGGCAGCTCGCGGCTGGCATTGCCGTACCAGCCATCGGCGTCATCGACCCCTGCCGCCAAAGCCTCCAAGAAGCTCGGGAGGTCCGCGTTCTCCCATGAGCTTCCGTCCTCGGCGTGGCTGCGTTCAACGAGCGAACAAAGACGGCCAGGGCCTCTCTGCTGTCGACGTGCTCAGGAAGCTTGGTGAGCACCGCCTTGTTACGAGTTGGTGCGTGATAGCGGGTGAGGTGTCGCGCCTGGCTGGTGGCATGATCCGACTGTGGCGATCATGGTCAATCGGGCGGTGCTGGCGCATCGGCTGTTCACGGGAGTCTCTCGGCGTCATATAGCCGCCTGGTTGAGGAGTTGGCGACTCCGTGGCAGGCCGGCCTCGAGGACCGCCGTCATGCTGCACGCGGTGGAGTCCGGAAGCGGGCCACGGGTGCCGGCGCCCGCCATCGGCTGGTGTTCGTCGACCGGTTGATGGCCACACTGATCCATCTGCGGCACGACCTGCCGCACTCGGTGCTGGGCCTCCTGTTCGGCGTCGACCGCTCCACCATCACCCGCGCGATCGGAGAGATACGTCGACTCCTGGCTGAGCGGGGATGCGCGGTCCCCGACCGCCCTGGCCTGCGTCTGCGGACGCTGCTGGATGTGTTCGCCTACGCTCAGGCCGAGGGGTTCGAGTTGCGCCTGGACGCCACCGAGATCCAGGTCCGCCGGCCACCGGCCGGACGTGGTGGCCGGCGCGCGTTCGTCTCCGGCAAGAAGAAGCAGAACACGATGAAGGCCACCGTGATCGCGGACTGGCGTGGCCGCACGTTATGGACCGATGCCCTGCGACCTGGACGTATGCACGACGCTACGGCCGCCCGCAACGAGGGCATCGCCGTCTGCTTCCAGCACTTCCCCGACGTCGAGGTCCTCCTGGACGACGGTTACCTCGGCCTGAGCCGCGACCACCGCGGGCAGGCCATCACACCACCCAGAAAACCCCGGCCCGGAGCACTGCCCGACCGAGTCGAACAGTGGGAACGCGACCGCCACGGGCACTCCTCCGACCGCATCACCGTCGAACACGCCCTCGCCGACCACAAACGCTGGAGGCAACTGACTCGCTGGACCCACCGCCGTGACCGTCTGCCCGACACCTACCGCGCCATCGCCGGCCTCGTCTCCGACCGCACCAGCATCACCTGAACACAGTCCACGACCAGGCCAAACACGCCTCACCCGCTATCACGCACCAACTCGTAAGGGCGGATGTGGTCGGCGACATGTCCGCCCAGGTGACTACGGCCCTAGCGGCAGCCCAGGCGAACGGCGCATCTCGACTGCTGCGAGCCGTCGTTGACCGTGGTTGACCGCACGATGTGGCGCGGCTGTGGCACGAGGACGGCTCCGCCCGAAGCTACTCTGGAGAAACCCGTCCGGACCATGCCCTCCGGCTCTCCGGGATGGAATGATGACCTGCGCCATGGTCTACCGAATTAGAGAGAGCGCGACATGACCCTGCAAGGCGAGATTGAGGCTGGCCGCTCCACAGTTAAGGCAGACGCCTACGCCATGTCTATCGGTGAAATCGTGAACCTTTACCGAGACCGTGAATTGGTAATCCGTCCGGAATTTCAACGCCTCTTCCGGTGGAGCATTTCGAAGAAATCACGACTGATCGAGAGCATTCTCCTAGGAATCCCTCTTCCCTCGATTTTTGTGATGCAGAGGCACGATGGGGTGTGGGAAGTAATCGATGGCCTTCAGAGGTTGTCAACCATTCTTGAATTTATGGGAGAACTGCGAGATGAAGAGAAGGGGGACATTATGCCCGCAAGTGAGCTTCACGGTACGCGCTACCTCCCTTCCTTGAATGGCTTGACCTTCGAAGGTACGGATGAAGACTCCAGCCTGACTCCTGGCCAGCGAGTGTCTTTCAAGAGGAGCAAGCTCGACTTCAAAATTCTCCTGCCAGAGAGTGATGAAAAAGCGAAGTATGAACTCTTTGATCGCCTGAACTCTGGCGGCGAGGCGCCCTCAGCTCAAGAGGTCAGGAATTGCCAGCTCATCATGAAGAACCGCAGCTTCTTCCTCTGGCTAGACGAGCTGCGGAAGGACTCAAACTTCAATGCATGCGCACTAATCTCCAGCCGCGCGGCCGATGAGCAATACGATCTGGAACTTGTCTGCCGCTTCCTGAGTCTCATCTCAAGCACCCTTCAAGAGCTCAAAGACATGGAGAGCGTCGATCTATTCCTGACGGAGAAAATGCTTAGCCTGGCGGGCGAAGCAAGTTTCGACCAAGCCAGCTGGGGCAAGGTCTTCCGCGATACATTTTCCCTCCTCGCCACGTCATTGGAATCAGAGTCATTCCGGCGTTACGACAGCACGAAGGAAAAATTCCTCGGCGGATTCTCCGTATCGGCGTTTGAAGCCGTCACGGTCGGTGTCGCAACCAACCTGCAAGCATGGCAGCGGCTAGAGGATGATCCTCGGGCGGCATCAGTCCGCGAGCGCGTGGAGGCGATGTGGTCAGAAGACTTCTTCCGATCGCAGGCTCGGGGTGGCGTACGCGGAACCACACGCATCCCCGCAACCATTCCCGCCGCTAAGGATTTCTTCCGCCCCTAAGGCAGACCAGATGAAGATCCGCACGACGGAGCGCCTTTACGACTACATTTCAGCCGACCTCGGCTGGCGAAAAAAGGAGCTTAGCGTATTCAAAGGACAAGTCGAGAGAGCAGAGTTCAGAGTTCAACCAGCACTCTTGCGGGCATCCATCGCACTCCTCTACGCACACTGGGAAGGATTCGTCAAGAATTCCGCCCACGCCTACCTCTGCTACCTTGCCTCACTTAAGTTGAACTACCTTCAGCTCCGACCTGAGCTGGCAGCGCTCGCCATGAGGGCGCGGCTTGAAGAATTCGAGACAACAAACAAAGCCGAAATACACGCAGCCCTCATTCGAGATGTTCGCGAGGACGCTTCATCCCGGGCCAGAATTCCTACCAATCGCGACGCAGTGAGAACTTTCTCAAACCTCAACTATGATCGACTGTGCGACATTCTTTGTTCCGTCGGCTGTGACTTTTCTCGCTACTCACCTTATGAAGACCTGATCGACGAACAGCTACTAGCGGCACGTAACAGGATCGCTCATGGCGAGGAAGATTACATCAGGCTTACCGATTGGGATGACGTACGAGTAGAAATCATTAAGATGATGGACGACATCTCGAACCAGATCCTAAATTCAGCAACGCAAAAAAGCTACCTCGTCGAGCAATAGCCCGACCGCCCCAGCCGCAGAGGGTGTCTCCCACTTCATGCCCGCTGCCGCTAGCGCGCCGCCTGGCGCGGCCAGCCGAGGCGGAGACAGGAGGCAGGCCGCGCCGCAGAGGCGGCGCGCTCCCGCGCCGTGCGCGGGCCTTGAACCAGTAGAGAAAGTTGTAACTCAGTCGGTCGTGCGGCGTTGTCCAACCAGTAGAGAAAGTTGTAACTCAGTCGGTCGTGCGGCGTTGTCCGGTCCCGGGAGATGCTTGACGCTGCAGCGTCCCTGAGGCGTGGCACCGCTTGCCTGGGCTTTGCTGTGCCCGACTGGTGGTCGACTCAGGAAGGCTCGGGTGGCTCTGCGGATAACCAGTTAGCCAGGCGTGCGCGGGCCTCCTGCGCAATGGCCGGCCATGGGTCATCGACCAACTGAGCCACCGTCGACCGCGACGAGCGCGGGTGCCCTGCGACGAGCCTGCGCACCGAGTCATGCGGATCGGTGACCAGTTGTTCCAGTAGCTCCGGTGGGCAGTTGCGCTTGCTGGCCACCCGGTCTCGGACTCGCCAGTCGGGATCTTTGATCAGCTCGGCCAGGATCTGAGGCGGCACCGTTCTGTTGTGGGCAGCCCAGATGCGCATGTTGGGATGGTTACGTACCAGGTCCCACCAGACTGCCAGCGGCAGTGGCGCCCACGCCGAGCGGTTGTACTCCGTCGGATCCTCGCTCGCCCGCAGCCGAATGAACTCCTCAACGGAGCTGATTTCAGGGAAACGGTCCACCATGGAGGCCAGTAAGCCACGGTGGAGACACCCGGCGCGAAGCATTACCTGATGCTTGATCATCAAGCACTAGCCTCACCCCGGGCCTCGCCTTATGGTGCCGGGCTTGAAGTCGTGCCCACAGCATGGGAGTTCCGGGTTCTGTCGATGCGCCATCGGCAGGAAACGCGCTGGTCGAACCGTCCACGTGATGCGTGTGCGGCCGCATCCTCCACCGCCTCGACTCGACCGACCTCCCGGCCGGCCAACTCCTCGTCCGCTGCGGCACCCCCCACGACCAAGAGGACGAAGCGCTCGGCACCCCGCTCAACCCGGACACCTACGACTACGAGGCCGCCGTCCTCTGGAACGCGCATGCCGGGCCCCTCTGGCGACGCTTCTCCATCTACCTGCGCCGAGAGGTCAGCAAGCGTGCGGGCCTGTCACAGCGGGAGCTCCGCGACCATGCACGCGTCTCGTTCGCCAAGGTCGCCGAATACCAGAAGCGCGGTGCGGTCCACTTTCACGCCGTCATCCGCATCGACGGCCCAACCGGCGGGGACACCCCGCCCCCGGCCTGGGCAACCGCCGAGCTGCTGACCGACGCCATCGGCGCTGCCGCGTCCAAGGTCCAGATCGACGGCTCGACCATCGACGGCCGCGCCCACACTTTCGTCTTCGGCCGCCAACTCGACGTCCGCACCATTCGATCCGCCGACTTCGACGACGGCCAAGAGCTCACCGAACGCGCTGTCGCCGCCTACATCGCCAAGTACGCCACCAAGGGCGCAGAGACGGCCACCGGAGCTCTCGACCGGCCGCTGAAGTTCGTCGCCGAACTCGCTCAGCTCGACATCAGCGACCACGCCTGCCGCCTGATCCGAACCGCCTGGGCTCTCAGCGCACGCAAGGACCTCGAACACCTCCGCCTGCGTGCCTGGGCCCACATGCTCGGCTTCCGCGGCCACTTCTCCACCAAGTCCCGCCGCTACTCCACCACCCTCGGTGCCCTCCGCGACGCTCGCGCCGAATGGCGACGCGCCCAAGCCGCAGCGAACGCACCCGCCCCCGAGACGACGTACGTGCTCGCGCACTGGGTCTTCGCCGGAACCGGCCTCTCCGACGCTGAAGCCTGGCTGGCCGCGTCCATCGAACCCGCCCCCGGAACCGAAGGAGAACCCACCCCTGGCTAGCCGACGCCTCGCCCTGGCCGACGTGCCCACCGAACCGCGCACCCTGCCCTCGCGGTACCTGACGCCTGACGACCTGGTGGAGATGTTCGAGTTGCCCAGTGTCGAGACGGTCTACCAGTGGCGACGTAAGCGCACCGGGCCCCGTGGGTTCCGTGTCGGCCGGCACCTCCGCTTCGACCCGGCCGACGTGCGCGCCTGGGTGGACTCCCGGCGTGAGGGAGCGGCTGCCTGATGGCCGGACACATCCAAGACCGCTGGTACAAGAACGAGGTTGGGCCTGACGGTAAGGCCCGCAGAGTGAAGAGCGAGCGCAATGGCTCGGGCGCGCGCTACCGCGCTCGGTACGTCGGCCCGGACGGTACGGAGAAGTCCAAGAGCTTCCCCGACAGACAGAAGCGGCTTGCTGACCAGTGGCTCGCCCACACCGAGGCCGACATGGCACGCGGACAGTACATCGACCCGCGTGCCGCTCGGATCACCTTCCAGCAGTACACCGAGGCGTGGGTATCCACTCAGGGGGCCGATCCGAACACCCAGGCCTCGATGGAGTCACAGCTTCGGCTGCATGCCTTCCCGTACCTGGGATCGCGACCGCTCGGCTCCTTCCAGCCTGCGCACATCCGGGACTGGGTGCGGCAGCTTAGCGAGAACGGCATCCGGGGCTCATACGCCCGCACCATCTACTCCAACGTGCGTGCCGCCCTCAGTGCGGCCGTGGATGACGGGCACCTTCCCCGGAATCCGTGTGCGGCTCGATCGGTCCGGCCGCCGACCGTCGATGACAGGCGCGTCGCTCCCTGGACACCGGAACGGGTCTTCGTCGTCCGGGCCGGCATGCCCGAGCGGTTCCGGGCCATGGTCGACCTGGGTGGCGGCTGCGGCCTGCGGCAGGGCGAGATCCTCGGTGTGGCCGTCGACGCGATCGACTTCGAGTCGGACACGCTCCACGTGGTCCAGCAACTCAAGCTGAGCCGAAGCAAGGCCGTCTTCGCCCCGCCCAAGGGTGGCAAGCTCCGGGATGTGCCGCTTCCTGGGCCGGTCGCTGATGCCCTGCGCGCCCATATGAAGCGGTTCCCGCCGGTCGACATCACCTTGCCGTGGAAGGTGGCGGGCGGGCCTCTGATCACCAAGCGGCTGATCTTCACCGGGCCGCGCGGTGGTCACGTCTGGCGGACGTCGCTCAACGAGGAGGCGTGGAAGCGGGCGCTGGCTTCGGCTGGGGTGATCCCCGAGCGGAAGCCTGGCGAGTCGTACACCGAGTCCCGCGAGAACGGCATGCACGCGCTCCGACACTTCTACGCCTCAGTGCTCTTGGACGCCGGGGAGAACATCAAGGCTCTCGCCGAGTACCTCGGCCACGCGGACCCGGGCCTGACGCTCCGCGTGTATGCGCACCTCATGCCGTCGAGCCAAGAGCGGACCCGCAAGGCTGTGGCTGCCGTCTTTGGTGATTTGCGAGCGTAGCTTTCACAAAGCTAGCCACGCAAACCATGAAAGCAGATTCGCATTACGCGATTCACATTACGTCATCCACATTAAGCGATTCATTTGCGCGACACCAAAACATGCGCCGCAATCCCGCATCACCAAATGCACGTACCAAATCCGCTCGCTTTCAGAATCACCAATACTGAATCCTCTGCGCAAAACGGTAGTCAAGTTTGACGGCACGGCGCCTCACCTCGTCAAAGCTGACTACCTGCTGCCTCATGGCCCGGATCCGTAACAGATCCCTGAAGCCATAGCCAAGATGCGCCCCCCAGGGCAGGGAAAGATCAACACCCGAGACCCCCCGTCTAATAGGGTAGATATAGCGGCTGAGCTGAGCCTTTGGAATTAAAGGAGACGCCGGGGTAGTGTCCGGCTACCCGAATAACGGAGAGGCCGCCCGGGCATGGGCGACCTCTCCTCTCCATGGGCACATTCGATACCCCTACCAAAGGAGACTCATGAACCACGTGGAGAGGTCCATCGTGCCACGCCGCAGCCTGCGCATCGAGCTCACCCCCAGAGCACTGCCTTTCGGACTCATCGGCGTGAGTGAGGCTGCATCAGGGCTGTGGGCCGGGTTTCACCCCGCCCTCTCACTGTCGATGGCCTTCCTGGTGTCCGTCCGGGTGACCGTCCGTCTCATCTAGCTTCGACGGCCCAGGGGCGGCCCAGCCCCACCAAAAAGCCCCCGACCTGCCAAGAAGGCGCAGGTCGGGGGCTTACCGGTGTCGCGTTACTTCTTCTTGCCCTGGTTCTTCACCGCTTCGATCGCTGCTGCGGCTGCTTCCGGGTCGAGGTAGGTGCCGCCCGGGGTCAGGGGCTTGAAGTCCGCGTCGAGTTCGTAGGCGAGCGGGATGCCCGTCGGGATGTTCAGGCCCGCGATGTCGGCGTCGGAGATGCCGTCCAGGTGCTTGACCAGGGCGCGGAGCGAGTTGCCGTGGGCGGCGACCAGGACCGTGCGGCCGGACAGGAGGTCCGGGACGATGCCGTCGTACCAGTACGGGAGCATGCGGACGACGACGTCCTTGAGGCACTCCGTGCGCGGGCGCAGCTCCGGGGGGATGGAGGCGTAGCGCGGGTCGGCGGCCTGGGAGAACTCGGAGTCGTCCGACAGCGGCGGGGGCGGGGTGTCGTAGGAGCGGCGCCAGAGCATGAACTGCTCCTCGCCGAACTCCGCGAGGGTCTGGGCCTTGTCCTTGCCCTGGAGGGCACCGTAGTGCCGCTCGTTCAGGCGCCAGGAGCGGTGGACCGGGATCCAGTGGCGGTCGGCGGATTCGAGGGCCAACTGGGCCGTGCGGATCGCGCGCTTCTGGAGGGACGTGTGGACCACGTCGGGGAGGAGGTCGGCATCCTTCAGGAGTTCGCCACCGCGGACCGCCTCCTTCTCGCCCTTCTCGTTGAGGTTGACGTCCACCCAGCCGGTGAACAGGTTCTTCGCGTTCCACTCGCTCTCGCCGTGACGGAGGAGGATCAGCTTGTACGGTGCGTCGGCCATGCGTATGAGCGTAATCCACCGCTCCGATCCGTTGTGCGCCCGCTCGTACAGCGGACAGCCCCGCTGACGGTTGACGGGATCTGTTAATCGAGTGGCCTCCCGCGCGCCTTCTCTCGTAAGTTCTGAGAGCCGCCTGAGCCACTTACATCCCGGGGGATCCGCCATGTCCGTCGCCGTCCTGAGACGTGCCGTCCGCGAGACCCTCTCCGGGCTGCCCCGCGAGTTCTGGTGGCTGTGGACCAGCACCCTCGTGAACCGGCTCGGCGCCTTCGTCGCCACCTTCATGGCGCTGTACCTGACCCTCGACCGCGGCTACTCCGCCTCCTACGCCGGACTCGTCGCCTCCCTGCTCGGGCTGGGCGGGGTCGTCTCGTCGCTCGGCGGCGGGGTCATGGCGGACCGGCTGGGACGGCGGCCCACGCTGCTGGTCGCGCAGACCGCGACCGCCGCCTCGGTGGCGCTGCTGGGCTTCGTCGAGCATCCCGTCGCGATCGCCGGCGTCGCCTTCCTCGTCGGGCTGGCCTCCAACGCCTCCCGGCCGGCCGTGCAGGCGATGATGGCCGACATCGTGCGGCCCGAGGACCGGGTCCGTGCCTTCTCGCTGAACTACTGGGCCATCAACCTCGGCTTCGCCGTCTCCTCCATGGCCGCCGGGTTCATCGCCGAGGTCAGCTACCGGGCCGGGTTCCTCCTCGAGTCGGGGATGACCCTCGTGTGCGCGGTCGTCGTCTTCCTCAAGCTGCCCGAGTCGCGGCCGGTACGGGAGGAGAAGTCTGTACGAGAGGACAGCGTCGGGCTGGGGACCGTGCTGCGCGACGGGCGGTTCATGGGCGTCGTCGGACTGTCGTTCCTCGTCGCGCTCGTCTTCCAGCAGGGGTCGGTCGGACTGCCCGTGGCGATGGGCGCCGCCGGGTTCACGCCCGCCGACTACGGCATGGCGATCGCCGTCAACGGCGTGCTGATCGTCGCGCTCCAGATCCCGGTCACGCGGTTCATCGAGCACCGGGACCCCCGGCGGCTGCTGGTCGTCTCCTCGGTGCTCGCCGGGTACGGGTTCGGGCTCACCGCGTTCGCCGGGTCGGTCGGCGTCTTCGCGCTCACCGTCTGCGTGTGGACCCTGGCGGAGATCGTCAACGCGCCGACCCAGACCGGGCTCGTCGTCCGCCTCTCCCCCACCCATGGACGCGGGCGCTACCAGGGCATGTACACGCTCTCCTGGGCCCTGGCCTCCCTGATCGCCCCGGTGATGTCCGGTTCCGTCATCGACCGGTTCGGGGCGGAGTGGCTGTGGGGGATGTGCGCGGCGGTCGGCACGGCCGCCGGGATCTGGTACGCCGTGCTGATGCGTCGGCTGCCCTCGCCCGGCGAGCCCGCGCCCACGCCCGCGCCCACGCCCACGCCCGGGGAGTCCTCCTCCCAGGGTCGTACGCTCGCCGCGCCCGAACCGGCGGCGGAGGGCAGCGCCGCCTGACGTCCGGCGGGCGCCCACCGCGACGCCGTCCGCTTTCCGGCGCCCGTCCGCACCCCGCCGGTTACGGGTGCATGCGGGCGCCCTTCAGTACCTTGTCCACCGCGTTCTTCGGTCCGTAGACCGCCAGGCCGACGAGGTCCAGGTCGGCCGTGCGCACGGCGCGCACCGCCGCGCGGTTGTCCCGGTCGTTGCCGGTGGCGAACAGGTCGCCGGTGAACACCGCGCGCGGGAGGGACCGGGAGAGCACGCGCGCGTGGGCGGCTGTGAGCGTCTCCTTCGTGCCCTCGAAGACCAGGACCGGCTGGCGGAACATCGACAGACAACGCACGCCGTCGCCGTCCTCGTACGGCTCCCCGATCACCTCGGGGAACGCCGACCCGAGGCCGCTGACCAGGAACGCGGTGACGTTCAGCCGCTGCCAGGTGGCCAGGTCCTCGCGCAGCAGTACGGCGATCTTCGTGTCGAAGCGGACGGGTCCGGCGCCCGGGGCCGGGGCGGTCGCCGTGGCCGCGATCGCCGTGGCCGCGGTCGCGGTCGCCGTGGGAGCGGCGGTCGTCGTGGGAGCGGCGGTCGTCGTGGCGGGGGCCGGCGTGCCGGTGCTCGTCGTGCCGGTGCTCGTCGTGCCGATGGTCGTCGTGCCGGTGTTCGTGCTCGTGGTCATACGGTGAGACTGCCGATCGCGGTCCGACCTGGTCTTGTACGTTCTTTGCATGGCAGCCCGGCAGGAAGTCTCCGCCTGGCGCCCGGCCGTCCCGGGCGTCGTCGAGGTCTTCCACGCCCACTTCACCGAGTACGCGTACCCGATGCACGTCCACGAGGCGTGGACGCTGCTGATCGTGGACGACGGCGCCGTACGGTACGACCTCGACCGGCACGAGCACGGCACCCCGCACGACACGGTGTCCCTGCTGCCGCCGCACGTACCGCACAACGGCTCGCCCGCCACCTCGGGCGGCTTCCGCAAGCGGGTCCTGTACCTCGACGCCGGCGTGCTCGGCGAGGACCTGATCGGGGCCGCCGTCGACGCGCCCGACCTGCGCGATCCCGTGCTGCGCCGAAGAGTGGGCCGGCTGCACCGCGCGCTCGCGCGACCCGGCGACGAGCTGGAGGCCGACAGCCGGCTGACGCTGATCGGCGAACGGCTGCGGGAGCATCTGCGCACGGGACGGGACACCGCTCCCGCGCGCCGTGACCCCGTCCTCGCGGGCCGCCTGCGGGAGCTGCTCGACGCACGCGTGGTCGAGGGCCTGACGCTGGACGAGGCCGCCGGGGTCGTCCAGGCCCATCCGGCGCATCTGGTACGGGCGTTCAGCGCGGCGTACGGCATCGCCCCGCACCAGTACCTCACCGCGCGCCGCGTCGACCTGGCCCGCCGTCTGCTGCTCGACGGGCGGCCACCGGGTGAGGTCGCGGCAGCGGCCGGCTTCTACGACCAGGCCCATCTGACGCGGCATTTCCGCAAGTTGGTGGGGGTAACCCCGGGGCGGTACGGGGACGGCCGGAACCCCTCCGCCCGCTGATCAGTCCGCCGGGCTCGCCGGATCGGCCGGGGCGGTCCGGTCCGCCGGGGGCGTGGAGCGCTGCGTCAGGTGCGCGAACGCGTCCAGGTTGCGGGTCGGTTCGCCCCGGGAGACCCGCCACTCGTACTCCCGGCGGATGGCGCTCGCGAAGCCCAGTTCCAGCAGGGTGTTGAAGGCGCCGTCGGAGGCTTCCAGGACCTGGCCCATGAGGCGGTCGAGCTCGTCGGCGGTGACCGTGGCGAGGGGAAGGCGGGCGGTGACGTAGACGTCGCCGAGCTGGTCGACGGCATAACCGACGCCGTACAGCTTGAGGTTGCGCTCCAGGAGCCAGCGGTGGACGCCGGGCTCGTTCTCGTCGGGGTGACGGATGACGAAGGCGTTCAGGGAGAGGGAGTGGCGGCCCGCGATGAGGGAGACGGTCGTCTTGAGTTTGCGGGTGCCGGGGAGCTGGACCACGTAGGTGCCGGGGGCCGGGCTCTCCCACTCCAGCTCGGCGTCGTCCAGGAACCCCTCGATGACCTGTGCGGCCGTCTTCTCCACGTCACCCATGCTCGGAGCGTACGCGACGGCGGTGGGCCTGGGTCGCGGCCGCGTAGACGTCCGCGGTGGCGGCGGCCGCCGTGTCCCAGCCGAAGCTCTGGGCGTGCGCGGTGGCGGCGGCGCCCATCCGGGCGGGGAGGTCGGGGCCGTCGGCGAAACGCTCCAGCACGCGCGCGTACGCGGCCGGGTCGTGCCCCCGCACGAGGAAGCCCGTCTCGCCGTCCCGCACGGCCACCGGCAGGCCGCCGACGGAGGCCGCGAGGACCGGGGTGCCGGCCGCCTGCGCCTCTATCGCGACGAGCCCGAAGGACTCGCTGTAGGAGGGCACGACCAGCAGCGACGCCGCGCGGAACCAGTCCGCGAGCTGGTCCTGGCCGACCGGCGGCCTGAAGCGCACGACGTCCGCGATGCCCAGCCGCGCGGCCAGCTTCTGCAAGCCTTCCGGCTTGGCGAGGCCGCTGCCGCTGGGGCCGCCGACGACCGGGACGACGATGCGGGAGCGCAGCTCGGGGCGCTCGTCGAGCAGGACGGCGACCGCGCGCAGGAGGACGTCGGGGGCCTTCAGGGGCTGGATGCGGCCCGCGAAGAGCGGGACCAGGGCGTCCTGGGGCAGGTCGAGGCGGGCGCGGGCGGCGGCCCGGCCGTCCGCCGGGGTGAAGCGGTCGAGGTTGACGCCCGGGTGCACCACGGCGACCTTGCCGCGGCCGGCGTCGTAGTGCCGAACGAGTTCGTCCGCCTCCTCCGCCGTGTTGGCGATGAGTCGGTCGGCGGCGGAGACGATCTGCGTCTCGCCGATCACCCGGGCGGCGGGCTCGGGGGTGTCGCCGTCGGCCAGGTTGGCGTTCTTGACCTTCGCCATGGTGTGCATGGCGTGCACCAGGGGGGCGCCCCAGCGCTGGGCGGCCAGCCAGCCGACGTGGCCGGAGAGCCAGTAGTGGCTGTGCACGAGGTCGTAGTAACCGGGGCGGTGGCCGGCCCATGCCTGCATCACGCCGTGCGTGAACGCGCACAGCTGGGCGGGCAGGTCCTCCTTGGCGAGGCCCTCGTAGGGGCCGGCGTCGACATGCCGGACCAGGACCCCGGGCGCGAGCTCGACGGTCGGCGGGAGGCCGCCGGTCGTGGCGCGCGTGAAGATCTCGACCTCGATGTTGATCGCGGCGAGCCGCTGCGCGAGTTCGACGATGTAGACGTTCATGCCGCCCGCGTCGCCGGTGCCGGGCTGGTGGAGCGGAGAGGTGTGCACGGAGAGCATCGCGACGCGGCGGGGGCGGCGGTGGAGCCTGAGCCGCGAGGGTGCCGCCGAAGAGCGACGCCCGAGCCTGTTGGCGTACTGGCTCACGGGGCGTTCCTCCTTGCTGCGGGCATGCCGGAAAGAGGGTGTGGGGCCCTCCAAGGGGGTGCAACACCGGAGGAAGTCGTTCCCATTCCTGGCGGCTTTCGGAAAGAAACGGTTTTTGCTCAGTCATTACCGCGCATCGCTCAACCGTTCGAGCCGGGTGTGCGTTGCGTGCGGGCGCGTGAGCCCGCCTCGTCCGGCGCCGGGACGCCTCTTCCGGCCCCCGGCCCCGCCTGCCCCGGTCCCAAGCCCCGCCCCCCTCCGGTCCCGGCCCCCGCCTCCCCTCCGCCCTCGGTCCGGGCCGCTCCGGGAGGGGCGACGAAGGGGCCGCATTACCCTCGTACCCATGACATCCCGCGCTCCCGCCCGCCCCGTGGGCACGGTCACGCGCGGGACCACGAACCCCAACCGGCTGCGCCGCATGGACCGCTGGATCGCCGCGACCCACGGCCCCGAACTGCGGCGCGCCGACGATCCGCTCGCCGTCGACCTCGGGTACGGCGCCGCGCCCTGGACGGCCGTCGAGCTGCTGCGCAGGCTGCGTTGCGTCGCGCCACGCGCGCGTGTCGTCGGCGTCGAGATCGAACCGGCCCGGGTGGCGGCCGCCCGGCCCTACGAGCGCGACGGACTCGTCTTCCGGCACGGCGGCTTCGAGATCCCGGTGCCCGGCAGGCCGCACCTGGTGCGCGCCGCCAACGTGCTGCGGCAGTACGACGAGGACCAGGTAGCGGCCGTGTGGGAGCGCCTGTGCGCGCGGCTCGCGCCGGCCGATCCGGCGACCGGGTCCCGCGGCGGACTGCTCGTCGAGGGGACCTGCGACGAGATCGGACGCCGTCACGTGTGGGTCGCGCTCGGCCCCGGCGGCCCGCGCACGGTCACCTTCGCGACGCGGCTGGGCTCGCTGGAACGGCCCTCGGACCTGGCGGAGCGGCTGCCCAAGGCGCTGATCCACCGCAACGTGCCGGGTGAGCCGGTGCACGCCTTCCTGCGCGACTTCGACCGGGCCTGGGCGGCCGCCGCGCCCTACGCGTCGTACGGCGCGCGTCAGCGCTGGATGCGCGCGGTGCGCGACCTGACGGCCGACTGGCCCGTGACGGACGGCCCGGTGCGGTGGCGGCAGGGAGAAGTCACGGTGCGGTGGGAGGCGTTGGCGCCCCGCGCCTGACCCGGACGCCGAACTCCCGCCCCGGGACGCCCCGGCGGACGCCGGGAACGATCTGCGTGAGTCGTTCGTCACACTGGCGGGGAGATCGTCATGGGCGGGTGGGGAAGAGGGGAAGGACCGTCTCGGCCGAGGAGCGCTCCGCCGTTCCTTCGCCGCCTCTGTAGTTTTCGGCCGTGACGTGGCACGATCCCCCGGGCACCGTAAGTTACTGACGGTTAATCAGGGGTTGGGGGACGGGGTATGGGTACGGGCAAGCACGGCCTGCTCGCGGCTGCTGTGGCGGTGGTCTGCGCGGTCACCGTGCTCGGCGCACCCGGCGCCGCGTTCGCCGCTCCGGGCCCCACACCGTCACCGACGGCCGGGGCGACGACCCCGCCGCTGCCCTCCACCGCGTCCGACAAGGACCTCGAGGCGGTCCGCACCAAGCTCGAAGCGCTGTACCACGACGCCGCGGTGGCCACCGACGCCTACAACGCGGCCGAGGAAGCGGCGAAGAAGCAGTCCGCGGAGATCGTCGAGCTGGCCAGGAAGATCGTCGCGGGCCAGGCGAAACTGGACGACCTCAAGAACCGCGCGGGCGCCGCGGCCCGCGCCCAGTACCGCACCGGCGGCCTGCCGGACGAGGCGCAGTTGATGCTGAGCGACGACCCGTCGGAGTTCCTGGACGGAGCGGGACGGGTGCGCCAGGGCGAGCGCGCCACCAAGGGCCTGATCGGCGAACTCAGCCGCACCCAGCAGGACTTGGTGCAGTACTCCAAGGACGCCTCCGCCCAGTGGAAGAAGCTGGAGGCGGGCCGCAAGACCAAGGCGGCCGCCCAGAAGCGGATCGAGAAGCAGATCTCGGCGGCCGAGAAACTCCGCTCCCAGCTGGAGAAGAAGGAGAAGGAGCGCCTTGAGCAGCTCGAGGCGAAGGTCGCACAGGAGGCGCAGACCGCCTGGCTGGGGACCGGCGTCCTCGACGAGATCAACAGCGCCGCGTCCGTACAGGGCAAGCAGGCCGTGCAGTTCGCCACCGCGCAGATCGGCAAGCCGTACGTGTGGGGCGCGGAGGGCCCGAAGGCCTTCGACTGCTCCGGACTGACCTCGGAGGCCTGGCGGAGCGCGGGCCGGCCGATCCCGCGCACGTCGCAGGAGCAGTGGAAGCAACTGCCGCACATCGCCATCGAGGACATGCGTCCCGGCGACCTGATCATCTACTTCGACGACGCGAGCCATGTCGCGCTGTACGTGGGCGACGGCTCGATCATCCACGCCCCGCGTCCCGGCCGCACGGTCACGCTCGCGGGGGCGGGTTCGATGCCGATACTCGGGGTGGTCCGGCCGGACGCGTGAGGTCCGGCTGCCGCCGGATACCGGGACGCCAGGACGCCGGGACGCCTCCCACGGACACCGCGGGTGACCGCCACCACGTGACCCAGGGCACCCGGCCCCGCCGGCAAACGCCGTGCCGACGTGACGTTCGTCATCCCCGCGCCACACCCACGGTGCCCAAATGCGGTACAGAACGCGGCATATGACAGTGGCCAGAGATCAAGACCCCTGTCTCACACCATTCCGCTGCGGCGCCTTCTGCCGCTATGGTCCCCGTCGGTGGGTCGAGGTCCCTCGTCCCCGCCATGCCCTCGGGGGGAGGGAAGGAACCAGGACGATGCCCGTACCCGTACCGCGGCAGAGAGCGATCCCGGCCGTGGAAAGTGGTCAGGCGCAGGCCGCGCCCACAGCAGGCGGCCCCTCCGAAGAGGAAACCGTTCGCAACGAGGCGACGAAGGCCGAGAACCGCACCACGCACGACGACGACAACCCGCGCGGCACCGCGCTCGACGCCACGCCCGCCGACGGCGTCCACCCCGAGGTCGCCACCACCGGTGTGAGCACCACTGGCGTGAACACGACCGGTGCGAGCACCACCGGCGTCAGCACGGCCGTGGTGAACACCACCGGCGTCAGCACCACCGGCGTGGCCACCGCCGCCCACACGACACTCACCCTGCTGCTGATCGAGGACGACCCCACGGCCGCGCCGATCGTGCACGACCTGCTCGACGCGGACGGCAGGCCGATCCGGGTGCGCACCGCCCGCAACCTCACCGAGGCCGAGCGGCTGCTGACCCATGACGTCCACTGCATCCTGCTGGACCTCGCACTGCCCGCCCCCGGCAGGGCGGGCGAGTCCGACGACGAGCTCGCGGTCCTGCGGCACGTGCTCCGGCTCGCCCCCCGGCACGCCGTGCTCGCGCTCACCGCGTCCGGCGACGCCGGGCGGGGCGCCGAGGCGGTGCGCGTGGGCGCCCAGGACTACCTCTACAAGGACGAACTGGACGGCCGGCTGCTCAGCCGCGCGATCCGGTACGCGGTGGAGAGGAAACGTTCCGACACGGCCGAGCGGCGGCTCGCGGAGGGCAAGCTGCGCGCGCAGGAGAACGCCCGCCTGGAGCGCGGCCTGCTGCCCACCCCTCTCCTGGAGGGTTCCCCGCTGCGCTTCGCCGCCCGTTACCGCCCCGGCCGTTCGCGCGCGCTGCTCGGCGGCGACTTCTACGACATCGTCCGGACGCCCGACGGCACCGTGCACGCGATGATCGGCGACGTCTGCGGGCACGGCCCGGACGAGGCGGCGCTCGGCGTGGAACTGCGCATCGCCTGGCGGGCGCTGACGCTGGCCGGTCTGTGCGGGGACGAACTGCTGAACACGCTCCAGCAGGTGCTGGAACACGAGCGCGACGACGACGAGATCTTCGCGACGCTGTGCACGGTGGACATCGCACCCGACGGCCGCCGGGCGGGCCTCTGCCTGGCCGGGCACCCGGCACCGCTGATCGCCCGCCCCGACCGGCCCGCGCGCCTGCTGCCGTACGAGAACAACGGCCCCGCGCTGGGTCTGCTGCCGGGCGCCCGCTGGCCGCGGATGCAGGTCGAGCTGGGCGCCGAGTGGAGCCTGATGCTCTACACCGACGGCCTGATCGAGGGACGGATCGGCGAGGGCCGGGAGCGGCTGGGCCAGGACGGCATGGTGGAGATGATCCGGCGCCAGCTCTCCGAGGGGCTGAGCGGCGAGGCGTTGCTGCGGGCCGCGGTCAACGAGGTGCGCGAACTCAACGGGGGCGAGCTCACGGACGACGTGGCGGTGGTCCTGCTGGACCGGGTCGCGACCCGGTAACCACCGCGGCAGGGCCCGGCAACAGAGCCGCCCCGCGCCCCTGGACGGGGGCGGCGGGGCGGAAGTGTCGGGGCTACGACCCGGGCGGCGGGCTACCGGCCGCCGTTGTACGGGCCGTACGGGCCGTCGCTGCTGCTGCCGCCGCGCCTGCGGCCCCAGCCGCCGCCTCCGCCCACCGCGCGCAGGGCGGGCCGTACGTCCACGAAGAAGACGATCGTGGCGACCAGTCCCGCGAGCTGGAGGAAGAGCATCGGCACCAGGAGGTTCACCGCCACCGCGATGCCCAGGATGATCAGCCAGAAGCCCTTGTTCTGCTTGTCGGCGGCCCGGTAGGCGTCGTCGCGGAACAGAGCGGCCATCACCAGCGCCACCACGGCGAGGACCAGCATGGCGAGGTAGAGCAGCCACAGCAGCCCGGCGAAGCCTTGGATCAGCACAACGTCCACCACCCGACTCGACGCGATTCGACTCGCTCGTCCTTACGCGGTCACCGTACCCGCAACCGCACTCCCGCTACCCGTACAACGGGCCGGGCACTCCCCGAGTGCCCGGCCCGTGACCGTATGTCCCCGTCCGCCGTGTCCGTTCCGGCCGGCGGTCTCACTTCGCCGGAGGCGTGGTCTTCTTCACCGCGGTGGGCTTGCGGACCGGAGCCTTCTTCGCGACGGGCTTCTTCACCGCGGCGGGCTCGGCCTGGGCGGCGGCCGGAGCGGGCTTCGGCTCCTCCTTGACCACGACCGGGGCCGCGGGCCGGGGCTTGGGCGCCGCGTCGGGCTCGACCGCGATGGCGAGCTCCTCGATCTCCTCGGCGGCCTCGCCGCGCCAGGTCCGCACGGCCTGCTCGCCGTGCTCGGCGACCTTCTCGTACGTCTCACGGGCCTTGACGGCGTACTCGGCGGCGACGCCGACACCGCGCAGCGCGAGGTCCTGGGCGGACTCGCCGAACTTCTTCAGGTCGGCGTCGAGGGTGCTGCCGATCTTCTTGAGGTCGCCGTCGAGGTTGCTGATGAAGCCGGTGACCCTGGCCTGGAGGGTCTCCTGCGCCTCCTTGGCCCGGGCGGTCGCCTCCTTGGCGCGGGCGCCGGCCTTCTCCTGCACGGACTTGGGGTCGGTGTTGCGGACGGCCTCGAAGCGGGCCGGGGCCTCGGTGCGCAGCTGCTCCACCAGACCCGGCACCTTCTTCGCCTGCTGGAGGGCCAGATCGGCGGTGCCCGCGGCGAAGTAGAACGGAGTCGGGTCGCTGAAGGTCTTGCGCAGGTCGTCGGTGATGGCCATGGTGAAGGTCCTCCCGGATTCACGTTCGTCGTGTGGGTCGCGTGTGCCGTATGCGCCACAGGTACCGCGTACGGCGTGTACATCACTTACGTCGTTGTTCGGCTGAGGGTCATGGAGGTTCGCAGCGGGGCGGCCGGTCCCCTGGTCCGGTCAACCGGCCGTCTGCTGCGGACCGGGTTCGTTCTCCTGGTCCTGCGGGCCCGCCGCACCGTCGTCGTCACCGCCGTCGACGAATCCGTTCTCCTTGCGGAAGGACTCGTAGATCTGGAGCAGCACCTGCTTCTGCTGCTCGGTCAGGGTGGGATCGGCGAGGACGGCCGCACGGGTCGCGCCGTCCTTCCGGTGCTCCTGCCCGTCCCGTTCCGCGTCGAGGATGCCGGCGCGCACGTACAGCGTCTCCGCGGAGATCCGCAGGGCCTTGGCGACCTGCTGGAGCACCTCCGCGCTCGGCTTGCGCAGCCCGCGCTCGATCTGGCTCAGGTACGGGTTGGACACCCCGGCGGCATCGGCGAGCTGCCGCAACGACAGCTGCGCGTTGCGCCGCTGCTCGCGCAGGTACTCACCGAGATTGCCGACGTTGAGCGATGCCATGCCTCCACTGTGCACCCACCGCGCTAACTATTGCAAGCAGGTGCTTGCAATAGTGTGTCGCGTCACGGGGCCGGGAGGGTCTCCGCCGCTGCCGGTGAGGCCGCGGCGAGTCTCCTGAGGGGGTCGCCGCTCAGCCGGCAGACCGTCCACTCCTCCAGGAATTCCACGCCGAGGGACCTGTAGAAGCCGATCGTCGGCTCGTTCCAGGCCAGGACCCACCATTCGAAGCGCTCGTAGCCGTGCCGTTCGCAGATCGCCGCCAGGGCGGCCAGCAGCGCCTTGCCGTGTCCCGCGCCCCGGGCCGCGGGCCGCACGTAGAGGTCCTCCAGGTGCATGCCGCGGGTTCCGGTCCAGGTGGAGAAGCGGGGGAACCACAGGGCGAAGCCCGAGACGGCACCCGTCCTGTCGTCCTCGGCGAGGAGCGCGTACGCGGCGGGATGCTCGCCGAACAGCGCCTCGTGAAGCTGGGCCGCGCTCACCCGGGCCTGGTCGGCGGACCGTTCGTAAGCGGCGAGTTCGCCAATCATCGAGCGGATCTCGGCGACGTCGTCCTCGTGGGCGGCACGGATCATGCAGGAGATCCTCGGCGACGCACGGACCCGTGTCCATCGGATTCCACGACGCGCGGGGCTTCCGGGGCTCATGTCTCCCAGGGGAGTGCTTGTTCGTGGACGACGTCCAGGCGGGAGACCGCGCGGGTCAGGACCACGTACAGGCGGTTGAGGCCGCGGGGCTCGGACCGGGCGACGGCCGCCGGTTCCACGGCGACGACGTGGTCGTACTCGAGCCCCTTGGCGAGGGTCGCCGGGACCACCGTGACCCGGGCGGCGGGGTCGTCCGGGCCACGGGCCTCGATGCCGGCGGCGGCCAGGGCGGCGCGGATCCCGTCGAGCTGGTGGTCCGCGGCGATGACACCGACCGAGCCCTCCAGGGGAAGTGCCTCGCGCACTGCGGCGGCGACCGCGGCGCGCAGGCCGCCGTCGGCCGCCCGCCGCACGCGCAGTACGCCGTCCCGGCGCAGGGAGTCGGCGCGGGGGACGTCGGCGTCCAGGAGGTCGAGAACGCGGCCCGCGAGGGCGAGGACGGCGGGCGGGACGCGGAAACCCGTGGTGAGCGGGACGATCGTCGCCTCCGGCTTGCCCAGGTGGGCCAGTTGCGCGGGCCAGGAGACGGCCGCCCACGGGGTGGTGCCCTGCGCCAGGTCGCCGAGGACCGTGAGCGAGCCGAACCGGACCCGGCGGGCGACCGCGCGGCACTCCATCGGGGACAGGTCCTGGGCCTCGTCGACGACGACATGGCCGTACCCCTGGGGATGTGCGAGGAGACCGGCGATCTCGTCGAGGAGCACGAGGTCGGCGGGCGACCAGCGGGCCGACCTGGGCGAGCGGGGCGGGTGCCGCCAGAGCAGGGCCCGCTGCTCGGCCGGGTCCAGGAGGCCGTCCGCCGCCCGCGCCAGCTGCTCCTCGTCCGACAGCAGCCCGGCCAGCAACTCCTCCGGGCGCGCCTTCGGCCACAGCGCCTCCACGCAGGCGCTCACCGGCCGGGACCGTTCGACGCGGCGCGTCCACGCGGCCGGGCGCGGCCCGCTGCCGCGCTCGACCCGTTCCCGGAGGAGGCGCACGATGCGGCTGCGCACGCGCTCGCGTCCGACCTCGTACGGCGGCTCCTCGTCGAGCACGCCGTGGACGATCCTCGCCAGCTCCGCGCCCGGGATCCGCCGGCGGCCGAAGTCGTCGGGCACGGTCAGGTCCTGTGCGCCGTCGGCCCGCACCCGTCCGTACAGCGCGCGGCGCAGCACCTCGGCCGTCCGGGCGTCGTGCTTGACGACGGCGGTGGCGTCGGGGTCGGTGCCGGTCGCCGGACGGCGGGCGATCTCCTCGTGCAGGGTCGACTGGCGTACGCCCGTCTCGCCGAGGGAGGGGAGCACCTCCGCGATGTAGGAGAGGAAGGTCCGGTTGGGGCCGAGGATGAGCAGGCCGGCGCGCTGGATGCGGCGCGGGTGGGTGTAGAGGAGGTAGGCCGCCCGGTGCAGGCCCACGGCGGTCTTGCCGGTCCCGGGCGCGCCCTGTACGCACACCGATCCGGCGAGCTCCGCGCGGACGAGGTCGTCCTGTTCGGGCTGGATGGTCGCGGCGATGTCCCGCATGGGGCCGACCCGGGGCCGTTCGACCTCGCGGGCGACGATCCCGCCGGGCGCCCCGGCCCCGCCGCGGCCGTCGGCACCCTCCCGGTCGGGACCCTCGGCGCCGGGACGCGAGGCGCCGTCCGGGCGTCCGCTCCCGTCGAGGCGCTCGTCCTCCAGGCCGGTGAGATCGGCGGAGTCGCCCCGGCTGCCGGGCGCCCAGCCGAACCGCCGCCGGACGGCGACGCCCTGGGGATCACGGGCGCTCGCCCGGTAGAAGGCGCGGGAGACGGGGGCGCGCCAGTCGACGACGAGGGGCGGCGCGGCCGGGTGCTCGCTGATGCGGAGCCGGCCGATGTGGTGGGCGAGGCCCTCGTGGTCGCCGCCCGTGCCGTGCGCGAAGTCCAGCCGGCCGAAGAACAGGGGGCCCTCGGGCAGTTCGTGCAGGGCCTTGGCGTGACTGCGCAGCCGGTACCCGAGGACCTCGGCGTCGGCGCCGGAGGCGGAGACGTCCTCGCCGGTGACGACCTGGCGGTCGGCGCCTTCGACCATCGCGGCGAGGGCGGCGCGGCAGGCGTCGTGGTGGGCCCGCTCGCGGTGCAGCGCGGTGCCGGGGTCCTCGGGGGCCTTCGGGCCGCCCTCGGCGGCGGTTTCGGGTGCCGTCATACGGCAAGGGTAACCAGAAAACGTTACCGAGTTACATTTTTTACCGAGTATGGCGAGTAATCGAGTAGGGCGGGTACGGGAACGAGGATCGGGTGGCCGCCTCCTCAGCCGAGCCCCGGCAGCCCGGCCTCCAGCGTCGCGAAGGCCCGCTCCGCCGCCGCGCCCGCGTCCCGGCGCACCTCCTCCAGCGGCTCCCCCGCCGCGACCCGCCGCCAGTTCTCCTCCGCGAGGATCCGCCGGACGGCGACGATCTGACCGGCCGCCAGCCGCGCCTCCAGGGCGCCGGGCAGATCGTCGCGGAGGGCGTCGGCGAGGGCCGCCTCCGAGCGCTCCAGATAGCCGTGCAGCCGGGCCACCAGGGACGGGGTGCCGTACAGGAGGTCGTAGAACGCGCGGACGGCCGGGTGGTCGTTGACGCCGGTGACCGGGTCCCCGGCGGCGAGGCCGGCCAGGAAGTGCGCGCGCAGGGCGGGCAGCGGCGCCACCCCCTCCGCACGTCCCGCCGCGACGACCCGCGCCGCCTCCTGCTCGTGGTCCGCGATCCGGTGCAGGACCAGGTCCTCCTTGGCCGGGAAGTACCGGAAGAGGGTCGGCTTGGAGATCTCGGCCGCGGCGGCCACCTCGGCGACGGACACCGCGTCGAAGCCGCGCTCCAGGAACAGCCGGACGGCGATGTCCGACACGGCCTGGTACATCCGCTGCCGCTTGCGCTCGCGCAGCCCCGTCTCGCTCATGGACCGAGCGTACGGGTCCGCCCCCGGCCGCCTCCCGGCCGCACCCGGGCCCGGCACCGCTTGACCTCGACCGCGGTCGAGGTCGAAGACTGCATGCACACGCATCCAACGGCGGCACAGCGGAGGTACGGCATGCGAGCGGCACAGGTGAAGGCGTTCGGCGGACCGGAGGTCCTGACCACGGTGGAGCTGCCGGACCCGGTCCCGGGTCCCGGCGAGATCCTGATCGAGGTCGCCCACACCGACACCCTTCATGTGGAGACCCAGATCCGCGCGGGCCGCGCACGGGCCTGGTTCGACGTCGAACCGCCGTACGTCCCCGGCAGCGGCGTCTGCGGGACCGTGACCGCGGTCGGCGACGGGGTGGACGCCGAGTGGCTCGGCCGCCGGGTGACGTCCTTCGTGGACGGCGGCTACGCCGAACTGGTGACGGCCCCCGTCACGGCGGCGACCCGGGTCCCGGACGGCCTCGGCCTGCGCACCGCCGCCGCCCTCGTCCACGACGGGGTGACCGCCGCCGGCCTGCTGGAACTCACCGCCGTGGGTCCGGGCGACCGCGTCCTGGTCCTCGGCGCCTCGGGCGGCATGGGCACCCTGCTGATCCAGCTGGCCCGCGCCCGGGGCGCCCGGGTGGTGGCCGCGGTGCGCGGAGCCCGCAAGGCCGCGCTGGTGCGGGAGCTGGGGGCGGACGCGGTCGTGGACGTGACGGAGAGCGGCTGGGTGGAACGGGCGCGGGAGGCGTCGGGGGCCGGTGCGGGCGAGGCCGCGACCGGGGGGCAGGAGGCCGGCGCCGACGTCGTACTGGACGGCGTCGGCGGCGAACTCGGCCTCGCCGCCTTCCCGTTGACCGCCGACGGCGGACGCTTCTCCGCGCACGGGGCGCCCACGGGCGGCTTCGCCGAGGTGGACCCGGCGGAGGCGGCACGCCGGGGTGTCACGCTGTTCGGGATCGCCGACGTGCAGTTCGCGCCCGCCGAGGCGCGGCGACTGACCGCGCTGGTGCTGGCCGAGGCGGCCGCGGGACGGCTGAGGCCGGTGATCGGCGCCCGGTTCCCCCTGACCGAGGCCGCGGCGGCACACGCGGCGATCGAGGGCCGGCAACTGGTCGGCAAGGTGCTGCTCTCCCCATGACCCGCCCCCGCTCCCGCTCCCGGGAACCGACCCCACGCCGGCGGCGGACCCGCCGGAACCGGGCCCTCGGCGGCACCGGACCCGCCGGAGCCCGCCCTACGTCGGCGCCCGCACCCCCGGACCAGCGCCCCCACCGGCGCCGGAACTGCGGAAACTGCACCTCCACCGGCGCCGGACCTGCGGAAGCCGGGCCCGCACCCGCCTCGGCGTCGGCCCCGGAGCCACGCTCTCGCCGGTGCCGGGCCTGCGGAAACCTCGCCCTCGGCGGGGTCAGGTTCGTCCGCGGGTCAGGGCTCTTTCGAGGTAGGGGTTGGTGGTTCTGGGGGTCGGGAGGCCGAGGGAGGCGGTGGCCGTGGCCAGCGTCTCGGCGTAGGAGTCCACGGCCCGGCGCACGTTGGGGGCGTCCAGACTGGTCCTGGTCGTCAGACGGACGAGGTCGATGTACGCGGAGCGGATGGTCTCGATCCGGCGGTAGACGGTCCAGTCCTTGTGCCGGTCCCTCGTGTATTTCTTCGGCAGCTTCGCCTCCCACCGCCGGAACATCCGGGTGCGGATCTCCGGCCGGGTGGGCGTCAGGTGCATGTGCCGGACCAGGTCGTAGAGCGGGTCGCCGACCAGGGCCATCTCCCAGTCGATGATGGTCAGCGCCAGCCCGTCGTTGCGGCGCACCAGGTTCCACGGGTTGAGGTCGCCGTGCAGCAGGGCCGGGGTCCGCACGCTCACCCGGTACCCGGACAGGATCTCCCGCAGCCGCCATTCGTCGGGCAGCCCCAGGGTGCGGGCCAGTTGCAGGGACTCCTTCGGCAGGTCCCGGACGAGTCCGATCAGCTGTTCCTTGAGCCACTCGCAGAAGTCGCCGACGCCGACGACCGTGTCGACCGAAGCCGGATCGACGGACGCCGGATCCACCCGGGTCAGCGCGCACAGCTGGTCGACCAGCGCGTCCGCCTCGTGCGGGAGCAGACCGTGCACCGGGTGGCTGGGCGGCTGGTCGATGCGCGTACCGACGTAGGTGTGGATGCTGAAGGCGTCGTCCGGGTAGCTCTCGCCCAGGGCCAGCACCCTCGGCGCCGCCACCGGGACACCCGAGTCCTGGATCGCCCGCAGGACGGTGTGCTCGCTGAGGTGACTCGGTTCGAGCCGGGAGACGTTGGGCAGCCTGCGGCGCACGACCACGGGAGTGGCCAGTCCCTCGACGCAGACCACGGAGTTGAGGTGGGCGGTCCCCTTGAACACCCGGCCCGCCGGAGCGGCTCCCTCGGCCAGCAGCGCCTCGCGCACCGCCGACTCGGGGAAGCGCGGGTTCTCGGGCAGGCGCCGGTCCGGCTGCCAGGCGGAGGCCGTCTTCTCCCAGTGCTGCCCGCTGGCGCCTCCGTCCTGGCGGGACCCCAGCCAGCGGAAGAGCGCCCGCTCGATCTCGGCGTTCCGCGGGACGTCGCCGAGCCGCAGGGGTTCCGCCGCGGTCTCCAGGGCCCTGCGCACCTCCGCGGTGGCCTCGTCCATGCTCTTGCGCATGGACGACTGCTGCAACGACCGCGCGGCCCGCATGACGTCCGGGTAGACGGACTGCGCCCGCTCGAAGGCGATGTAGTGGCGCAGGTCCTTGGCGAGCCCCTTGACCGCGCCGGGCCGGCACTCCTCCATGGCCTTCGCCCACGCGTCGATCACCTCGTCCCACTGGTGGTCCGGGTAGCGCATCCGCACCAGGTGGGTGGCGAGGTCGTGCAGCGGGTCGCCGTAGGTGGCCAGTTCCCAGTCGACGCAGACGAGCGGCGGGTCGCCGTCGTAGGACACGATCAGGTTGTCCCGGTGCAGGTCGGCGTGGAGCAGGCTGTACGGCCGCCGGGTCATCGCGGGCACCCGTTCGGCGAGCCGGAGCAGGGCGTCGTCGGCGATACCCAGCGCCTTGAACAGACCACCGAACTCCTGCCAGTTGGGCTTGCGGATCTGTTCGTCGGCGCACAGGGCCAGGGTCTTCAGGAAGGCCCGGCTGTCGCCGTGGTTCGCGGGCCAGCCTGCGGGCAGCGGCGGCAGTGCCTGCCGGCGCACCCGGGTCATCTGGGCCAGCAGCCCGGCCAGCGCCTTCATCAGCAGGGTGTCGACAGGTTTACCGTTTCCGCAGATCGTGGAGAGCGGTACGCCTTCCACATGGCTGTGGATGGAGTAGTCCGGCGTCTTGATCAGGCAGGCGGGCGCGTGCGGCAGGGCGCTGCGCACGGCGTCCAGGATCGCCGCTTCTTCCTGCCAGGTCCTGATCACCACGGGCAGGGCCTCGGACCGTCTGATGCGCACGATGACCGAGGTGCCCGGGGCGCGGCCCACCACGGGCGCGACGGCCTCCGTCAGCGGCAGCACATAATTGCGATTGTGATGGCCGCTGGATTCCTGGGTCGATTCGGCTGCCCTGACGAAGGCGCGCAGCACCGCGGGAACGTCCTCGGCGGCTCGTTCCCCGAGGTGACGAGGGGGAACAAGGTGGTCGACCACTGGCCGCTCCGGTATTCGCGCTGGGCAGGGTAGGGCAAACGGTAAACGCGCCGCACGACCGGAGTGATGACCGGCTGAGCCGTTCGGTGGTTTTGCCACTCACCCACGTCGGGCCGTAGAGGACCGGCTTGTTCGCCTACTCATACGGATGGACGGGAGCAATTGCTCGCGCGATTGAGGAATGCTAGCGCACCCGGACCCCGCTATTCGGCGAGGAAGTTCCAGACCGAGTCGAACCACGACTGCCAGGTGTCGACGAAGACCGTGCCCGGCGAGTTGGGGTCGGCGTCCTTCACCTGATGGCTGAGGGTGGCGCCGAGACCCAGGACGTCGAGGGCGGTGATCTCCTCGATCTCGCCGTCCGAGCCCACGTCGATCTGCCGCTGGATCACCTCGTACGGGCCGTGCAGCGCCTCGACCCCGTTGAAGAGGTAGAGCTTGAGGGTGGGGGTCAGCGGGGCGTGCCGGATCTGGATGTCGACGGACGGCACGAGTTTCTCGGTCCGCAGGTCCCTCAGCACACCGCGCAGCGACTCCGTGTGCCGGCCGGTGATGTCGTGCAGGCGGTTGCGCAGCCGGTCGTCGTCCTTGTCGTCCTTGACCCGCGGGTAGGGCAGGACCAGTTCCTCGGACGGCAGGATCATCCGCAGCCCGATGTGCTGGGGGGCGATGGAGCGCTGGTGGATCCGCTCCGCCTGCAACCGGATGTGCGCGTCCAGCGACTCCGACGTCAGCGTGTAGACGTCCAGGGTGACCTCCGGCTGCTCGAACGCCTCGCTGAGCAGGGGCCCCAGGGTGGCTCCCTGGAGCTGCCGGGTGGCCTTGGGCGTGGAGGACTGTATGCGCTGCGTCTTGACCACCCGGGACCCGCTGCCCTGACGGGACTCGATCCAGCCCTCGTTGGCGAGTTCCCGCATCACGCGCGAGACGGTGTCCCGGGAGACCCCGAACTCCTCGGCCAGGTCGCGCTGGGACGGCAGGAACGAGCGCAGCGGATACGTCCCGTTCGTCATCCGGGCGCGCAGATCGTCGGCGACCCGGTGGAACTCCCGGCCGCCGCTGTCGGCATTCGTGTGCGTCTCCACAGGGCGACCGTACCGCCGCCCGTCCCATGGCAAACCAATCTCAGACAAGTACCGGACAAGTCTGCCTCCGATTGCCGTACAAGTCCCGGACGGCGCAGACCGATTAAGGATCAACCGGCCAGGGGAAATCCAGTTCACGACAACCAGTCCAATTGGACCGGTACTTGCAGGGTTCACCGAGAATGGCAAGGAGGTGGAAGGTCGTGCTCCTGTTATCGGCGCTCTGGGAACTCCTCGCGTTCTTCGCGGGGCTGACCGTCCGGGCCAGACTGGGGGCGGTGGGCGTGATGCTGATGTTCACCGTGGCCGTGGGCGTGCGGGCCCGGCACGACGTGCTCGCCGTCGGGGCGGCCGTCGTGCTCGTGCTCCTGCTGCTCAGGCCGGTCTGACCGCGGTCAGCACCGTCTCCAGCGAGTTCACCACCGCCGTGGCGCCCGCGCCCCTGAGCGTCTTCTCCTTGCGCTCGTTACGCGCGTAGCCCAGGAAGGGCACGCCGGCCTCGCGAGCGGCCAGGAAGTCGGAGGGGGTGTCGCCGATCATCAGCGCGGTGCCGGGCGCCGAACCCATGGCGCGCAGCGCCCGGTTCAGGCAGTGCGGGTCGGGCTTGAGGTGGCTCAGCTCCTGGGTGCGGCCGTAGACGTGCGGCGCGAAGCAGGAGGTGAGGCCGCGGCCCGCCAGATAGGCGGTCGCCACCTGCGGCGAGTTGTTCGTGGTGATGGCCAGCCGCAGCCCCAGCGCGACGAGCGTGCGGATCAGCGGGTCCGCCCACGCCGTGGGCATCGCCGTGGCCGTGGCCTTCAGTTCCTCCTGGGTGAGCCGCTCTTCCAGCTCCGTGACCAGGTCACTGCCCGGATGCCGGCGGTCCACCGCGCGCAGCACGACGTGCGGGTCCAGCGACTCCCGCTCGGACTCCGTCAGCAGGCCGTGCAGACCCCGCCCTTCGAGCCACTCCACGAGACCGTCGGCCACCCCTTCCGCCGAGTGACCGGCGAAGAGCCGGCAGATCGGCCCGTCGAAATCCCACAGGACCACCCTCGCGCGGGTGATCATCTCCCGCAGATCGGCGCTCGCGCTCCCCCCGCCGCTCCCCGTCGTGTTCCCCGTGTCGTCGGTCGTCCCGTTCCCGGTGTCGGCTGCCACCTGTTCAGTCTGCGTCGTATCAGGAGTCACTAGGAGAGTGTCAGGTCCGTCGTGATGGTTTCCCAGAGGGCGTCGAACCACTTCTGGGATTCCTCCACGAACGCGGCGTCGCGCTGACCGGCGGCCTTGTCGAAGGAGAAGAGGAGGGACTCGGTGCCGAGAACGTCGTACATGTCGAGGGTTCCGTTGTCGGTGGCCTCCTCCCGGCGGGTGACCATGTAGTACGCCATCAGCGCCTCCTGGCCGTTGAGGAGGTACAGCTTCACCGGCGGCGTGAAGGGCAGCGCGCGGAAGGTGATGTCGACGTCCACGCCGTGCGAGCGCAGTGCGCGCAGGTTGTAACTCAGCACCTGGCCCTGGGCGTTGCGCATCGCCAGCCAGCGCTGGTGGACGGGGTCCTCGTCGTCGGCGCCGCGCGCCTCGACCGGGACGGGGAAGGCGAGACTGATGTCCCGGGAGGGCAGCAGGATGCGGACGTCGATCCTGGCGGGCTTCAACTGCCCTCCGTGGATCAGCCGCAGCGGCTCCCCCAGGGCCGGGATGAGGCTCTCCGCGGTGAGGCAGGCCGCGTCGATGCGCACATGGGGGGCGGCGAAGGCCGCGGTCAGGCGCGGGGCGAGGCCCACCATCGTGGGCTGGGGCTCACCGTGGTCCGGCGCCGGAGGCTCCGCGATGCGCGGGGGGCTGCCCTTGCTCACGTTGGTGAGCAGCCCGTCGTCCTGGAGTGCCCGCAGGGCCTGGCGTACGGCGCCGCGCTCCACGCCGAACTCGTCGGCGAGCTCGGCCTGGGTCGGCAGCCGGTCGCCGGCCCTGAGTTCCCCGGCGCGGATGCGTTCGCGCAGGGCATCGGCGATGTCGCGGGGTGTGAACCTGCTGCTGCCGTTCACTGCCACGTTCTCCTGGGTCACGACCAAACGCTACAACTTACATCCATCTGGCGGGAGTTGTTTGGAAGTTGTTTAGCAGTTGCCACCAAGTGGGGACAACATAGTCATAGTTGGCAACCAACTTGAGCGAGTTGGCAAAAGGTTTGCCTTCCGCTCCCGTCTCCGAAGGGGGGAACCACCATGCCCGTCCTCGTCCTCCTCTGCGCCGCCTTCGTCGTCGGCGTCGAGCAGACCATCCAGTGGAAGTACGGCACCGCCGGCGCCCTCGGCCTGCTCCTGCTCAGTGTCGGCATCAAGGCCAAGAGCCCGCTCGTCAGCTCCGCCGGCGCCGTGATCCTCGCCCTCCTCGCGACCGGCCCCGCCGTCAGCTCGTGAGCACCAGATCCGAACTGATCGTGTCCCACAGCGCGTCGAACCACAGGTGGGACTGTTCCACGAACGTCGTGTCACGCGGGCCGGCGCCCTGTTCGAAGGCGAACAGCACCGACCGCGTGCCCTCGGCGTCGTACATCTCCAGGGGGCGCTGGTCGACCGTCTGCTCGCGTCTTTTGACCGTGTAGTAGGCGAACAGCGCTTCCGTCCCGTTGAGCAGGTACAGCTTGACGGGCGGGGTGAAGGGCAGCGCCCGGAACGTCACGTGCACGTCGATGCCGTGCGTGGAGCGCAGCGTGAGCAGGTTGTGCCGCAGGACCTGGCCCTGGGCGTTGCGGTGGGACAGCCAGCGCCGCTGGAGCCGCCCGGTCTCCGCGACGTCCACCGGCGCCGGGAACGCCAGGTCGATGTTGCGGGACGGCAACAGGACACGGACGTCGATCTTGGCCGGTTTCAGCTGCCCCGCATGGATCTGACGCAGGGGCTCGCCGATCGCGGCGGTGAGCGAGACCGCGGTCAGGCACAGGGCGTCGACCTCGACGTGTTCGGCCGCGAAGGCCTCCGTCATCCTCGGCGGCAGCCCCACCATCGCGGGCTGCGGGGCGACGGCGGAGCCGGCCGCGAAACCTGCCCCGCCGGGCCGCGGGGCGACCGTCGCCGGGCTCCCCTTGGAGACGTCGGTGAGCAGCCGCTCCGACTGGAGGATGCGCAGCGCCTGGCGCACGGCACCGCGCTCGACACCGAACTCGTCCGCCAGCTTGGCCTGCGTCGGCATGCGCTGCCCGGGCCGCAGCACCCCGGTCCTGATCCGGGTGCGCAGCTCGTCGGCCACCTCGCGGTGCGAGCGCTGCGGCCGCTCCGCCCTCCTCCGCCCATTGACGGAGGCATGTTCCGGCTCCACGTCCGCACAGTACAACTTCCCGCCATCTTTGGGCAGTTCAAAGAGAGATGGTTATAGGACGCTTCCAAACGGACATAAGTACAGTGAAGTTGGCAGCCAACTTCAACAACATGGTCAAACTTTCAGACGGTTGGCCGGTCGGGCTTCCTTCCGGAGGGGAGCCGGGAGCCCGAGCAGTCGGCACCGACGCACAGCCACAACTGAACATCACCCGCACAGCCACAACTTCAGACCGATCGCACAGCCACAACCGAACAGCTACGGATACCCGCACCACACCGGCACCGGTGACCGGGCGGACCGGCCCTCAGGCACGCCGGTCCGCAGGCGCCCGAGGCAGCAGGAAGGAGCCGTCAGAACATGTCCGGGCACCAGGGGCGCCCGGACGTACGCAGCAGGGCGTCGGCCTCCCGGGCGGCGCCCGCTCGTTCTTCCCGGACCCGGCCCAGCGACACCAGCCGCCCCACGGTCTCGTCGCCCAGCCACAGCGTGGCCAGGTCGGCCACGTCCAGGGTGAGGTCGGCGTCCCGGGTGGTCGGCGCGCAGGACGCGCCGTCGGGGGTCGCGTCCAGCAGGAAGCGGCCTCCGGCCAGGCCCGCCCGGTCGACGACCTCGAGGACCGAGACGCCCGACGCGGCGTACGTGCGCGCCTCCAGGGCCCTGACGACGTCCAGGACGCGCACCCACAGCCAGTCCGCCTGCGTGGTGATGCTCGCCGCACGCGGGTCCGGCAGATGGAGCGGCAGCAGGTCGTCCGGCGCGCGCCACCCCGTCCTCACCGTGGCGATCCAGTCGATGGAACACAGGTAGTGCCACAGCGCGCGCTCCGCGGCGGGGGTCACCGCCGTCAGCCAGTTCACCGCCGCCGTGTTGAGCGGCTGCTTGGCGTCGCTCCACTTCTCGTCCGTCCGGTAGGACGCCATGCCCTCGACCACACCGTCCGCCGAACGGTAGACCACGAAGAACGGCTCGACCCAGGCGTCGCCGTACAGCCACAAACGGCCGGTGCGCGCCGCCCACCAGTGCTCGTTCCGGTCGATCACCCCCGCCCGCTCGCGGCGCAGCCGCTCGTGCAGCTGCGGACCGAGCCGGCGGATCTCCTCGCCGTCCGCGAAGTCGATGCGGCCCCCGTCGAGCGGACCCGCCCAGCGCGGGTCGAGGCCGGCCCGGGGCACGTCGATCGACCACTCCGTCATCGTCGTGGCGGGACCGAACCCGTACCGGCCGTAGATCCGGTACTCGGCCGCTATCAGCGTGGCCACCACGTCCCCGCGCTCCTTCGCCGCCGCCAGGTCGTCGGCCATCAGACGGGTGAGGAGACCACGGCGGCGGTGGGTGGGCGCGACGGTGACGTTGGAGATGCCGTCGGCGGGGACGGCCGCGCCGCCCACCGCCGTGAGCTCCTGGTCGAACGAGCGGAACGTCGCCACGCACCGGCCCCCGTCGAAGGCGCCGGACACACGTGAGCCGGCGAACGCGACTCGGCGGTCGGCGAGCATCCGGTCGGGGACGGTGGGCGGCCGCAGGAAACCCGTGTTCACGGCACGGGTCCAGTCGGCGAGCTCCGCGTCGGTGACCGGGCGGACGTCGAGGGGCTGCGGGGTGGCTCGGCGGTTCATGGGATCACCGTAGGCAGGGGCGGGCGCCCGACGCGAAGATTTTTCCCGCCGCCGCCCCCGCCGGTGTCAGACCAGCAGGTCCTCGACCTGTGCCTCGCCCTCCCGGTACCTGCGGGTGATCTCCGCGCCGGAGTCGTCGGCCGTCCGCTGGAGGCGCTGGCGCCGGCTCGACACCTGCTGTTCGTAGCCGACGAGACGGGCCATCGCCTCGTGCAGCTCGGGGTCGGTGCGGGCGTCGAGGTCGGAGAGTTCGACGTCGGCGAGCATGTCCGCGGCCAGGATCCGGTACTCCTCGCTGTGCGGGGTGCCCAGCGTGACGTGCCGGGCCGATGAACGGTGGCGGGCCGGGGCGTCGGTGAGGATCTCCGACAGCCGCTCCACCACGGAGGCCGCGCCCGACGGCGAGCGCCGGGCCAGTTCCGCGCGCAGGATGTCGATACGGCCCTGGAGCAGCCGCCGTACGTAGCTGAGGTCGGCCTCGTCGCGCTGGGCGTCCCGGCGCAGGGTGCGCAGCTCGGGCAGTCCCAGCCGGGTCAGGTCGTGCTCGGGTGGTTCCGCGGGCAGCACGGGGCTGTCGTGGCGCTGTGCCGGCGGCCGGTGTGTCGTGGGCCGCCCGGTACTCGGTGTGCTCATGTCCCTCTACCGTCCCCTCGACCGGCGTGTGGGAAGCATCGTGCCACTCCGCGTGCCCGCCCGGTTACCGAGTCCCCCCGAACGGCCCCAGATAGGGGCTCGAGGATCAGAATTGGGCCCCTCGCGGGTCCGTGCCCGGCACCCGGCATCATGGTCCGCATGCGAGCGGTGGTGCAGAGGGTGGACGGCGCGAGCGTCGTCGTGGACGGCGAGACGGTCGGGGAGATCGACGGCGAGGGCCTGTGCGTCCTGGTCGGGGTCACCCACGAGGACACCGAGGAGAAGGCGGCACAGCTCGCCCGCAAGCTCTGGTCCCTGCGCATGCTGCACGACGAGAGGTCGTGCAGCGACATCGGCGCCCCGCTGCTGGTGATCAGCCAGTTCACGCTGTACGGGGACGCCCGCAAGGGCCGCCGCCCCACCTGGAACGCGGCCGCGCCCGGCGCGGTGGCCGAGCCGCTCGTCGACGAGGTCGTCGCACGGCTGCGCGCGCTGGGCGCGACGGTGGCGACGGGCCGGTTCGGCGCGCAGATGCGCGTCGCGCTGACGAACGACGGCCCGTTCACCGTCCTGATCGAGGTCTAGGATCCGGGTTCCGGGGTCCGGGTTCCGGGGTCCGGGGTCCGGGTTCCGGGGTCCGGGGTCTAAGGTTCCACGACCGTTTCCTGAGCGGCTGCCGTCGTGCCGGCCAGCAGCGGCGCGTCCACCGGCACGTTCCGCTTCACCAGCGCCAGGGCCACCGGCCCGAGTTCATGGTGGCGTACGGACGTGGTGACGAAACCGATCTTGCGACCGTCGGGGTCCTCGTCGGCGACGCGCAGCTCCGTGCCCGCGGCCGGGAGGTGCACCTCGCTGCCGTCGAGGTGGAGGAAGACGAGACGGCGGGGCGGCTTGCCGAGGTTCTGCACCCGGGCCACCGTCTCCTGTCCCCGGTAGCAGCCCTTCTGAAGGTGCACGGCGGTGCCGATCCAGCCGAGCTCGTGCGGGATGGTGCGGTGGTCGGTCTCGAAGCCGAGACGCGGGCGGTGCTGCTCGACGCGCAGAGCCTCGTGGGCGAGGATCCCGGCCGGCGGACCCGCCTGCTCGGCGAACGCCTCCAGATCGACGCGCGGGAGGAACAGTTCCCGGCCGTACGCGGTCTCCCGGACGACGACACCCGGCGGGACGGGGGTGATGGAGCCCGCGGGGAGGTACACGACCGCGAGGTCGGCGGTGCGGTCCGCGACCTCGACCCGGTAGAAGAACTTCATCGACTCCAGGTAGGCGAGCAGCGCCTCCCGGGTGCCGGGTTCGACGTGCATCCAGACGGTGAGGCCGTCGTCCACCAGGTAGAGCGCGTGCTCGATGTGGCCGTTCGCCGACAGGATCAGCGCCTCGGTGGCCTCGCCGACGGGAAGGTCGGTGACGTGCTGGGTCAGGAGAAGGTGCAGCCAGCTCAGCCGGTCCTCACCGGAGACGGCGACCACTCCGCGGTGCGAGAGGTCGACGAAGCCGGCGCCGTCGGCGAGGGCGCGCTGCTCGCGGAACAGGTCGCCGTAGTGACCGGCGACGCCTTCGTCCACACCCTCGGCGGGGACGGCGCCGGGCAGGGACAGCAGGGGGCTCTTCATGGGCCCAAGCCTACGACTTGGTATGTGAACCCTTGAGCGTGCAGTCCTTGCAGCGGCCGAAGATCGCGAAGTGCTTCATGTCCGTGTCGAAACCGAAGGTCTCGCTCAGCTTGTCCCGGAACTCGGCGGCCACCTGCACATCGGCCTCGATGACGTTGCCGCAGTCCCGGCAGACGAGGTGGATGTGGTGGTGCCGGTCCGCCAGGTGGTACGTCGGCGCCCCGTGCCCCAGGTGCGCGTGGCTGACCAGCTCGAGCTCCTCCAGGAGCTCCAGGGTCCGGTACACGGTGGAAATGTTGACCCCCGACGCCGTCTTCCTCACTTCCACGAGGATGTCGTCGGGGGTCGCGTGCTCCAGGGTGTCCACGGCCTCGAGGACAAGCTGGCGCTGCGGCGTCAGCCGGTAGCCGCGCTGCCGCAGGTCGCTCTTCCAGTCAGTGCTTTCAGTGCTCACCACACCCAAGAGTCTAGGACTACTTGAAGAAGGCGATCCCGTCGTCCGGCATGTCGTCGGGGAGGGCCTTGGCCCACCGCTCGACCTCCTCCGGGGTGACGACCTTCTTCAGGTGCGCCGACATGTAGGGGCGCAGCTCGACCTCGGGGGTCTGCTTCTCGCCGACCCACATCAGGTCGCTCTTGACGTAGCCGTAGAGCCGCTTGCCGCCGGTGTAGGGGCCGGAGGCCGCCGTGCGGGCCACCGCGTCGGTGACCAGGTCGATCTGCGGCTTCTTGTCGGCGAGCTCGCCGTACCAGATCTCGACCACGCCGTCGTCGCGGACCATGGTCACCTCGACCTTGCGGTCGGCGTCGATGCGCCAGAAGCCGGACTCCGACTCCAGGGGCCGTACCTTGTTGCCGTCGCCGTCCAGGACCCAGGTGCGGGAGTGGTACTCGAGGAAGTCGCGGCCGTCGTGGCCGAAGGTGACCTCCTGGCCGAAGTTGCACTTCTCCGATCCGGGGAAGTCGTGCACGCCCGCGCCCGCCCAGGTGCCCAGCAGGAAGGCGAGGGGGACGAGGTCCTTGTGGAGGTCGGACGGAATCTCGATCATGAGTGACAGTTCCTGGACGTGGTCGGTCAGCGCTGGCCCTGGTACAGCTTCTTCACGGTCAGACCGGCGAAGGCGAGGACGCCGACGCAGACCAGGACCAGCAGGGCTTCGAAGAAGATCTCCACGGGGTGCTCCTCGGATGAGCGTGCTTCGGGGTACGTACAACAGGGCCGGCCCCCAGCTTACGCGGCCGGGGGCCGGCCCTCCCTGCGAGGTGCTCCCCGACGGGTTCAGTCCAGCAGCTGGCTCTGGAGGGTGACGGTCTGCTGGAACGGGACGGCCGCGGCGGTGCCCTTGCGGGACTGGAGGACCACGGCGACGACGTCGCCCGCGCGCAGGTACGTCTGCCGCAGGTGCTCCGCCCCGTACGGCTTCACCTCGTCGTACGAGTACCGGATGAGGTCCCCGGGGTCGGCGGCCGTGGGGTACCCGTCGTCGAACCGGACGTCGGTGGCGCCGGCGACGGCGTACAGGGGGCCGCCGTAGGAGGTCAGCTTGCCGTAGACGCGGTCGGCCACCGTCCCCGTGTCGAACTGGAGCAGGTACACCCGGGTCCTGGTGCCGTCCCCGGTGGTCCAGCCGCGGGCCGCCGTGTGCCGCAGCCCGTTGTCGACGAGCAGCCGGCCGACCTCGTCACGGTCCTCCTTCGCCGCGAAGACGGCCAGGAAGTCCTTCATCGGCAGCCAGCCGTCGGTGCCGCGCAGCGCCTTGTCGTCCACGGCCCCCTCGGGCGCGGGCAGCACCAGTTCGCGCAGGTCGGCGTAGTGGGCCATCGCCCAGTTCCCGGTGTCGAACGGGCCGGGGCTGCCGGACGGCAGCGGCGGCCGGGTGATCTCCGGGTACGCCCAGCGCCCGTCCGACCCGGTGGCGAGACCGGGCAGGTCCGTGCGCTCCATGCTCGTGATGCCGTACGCCGTCCCGGCCCCGAGCGCGGCGAACACCGTGACGACGGCGGTCCACCGCGCGACGGCCCGGAGCACCCGGCGATCCTTCGGCGCGGCCGCGACGACAGGCGCGACCGGATCCTGCGGGCCGTTCTGTGCGGAGGCTGGACCGGGGGCCGTACCGGGCGCCGGGCCTTCGGTGGCGGGCTCGTGCGGTCGGTCGGTGGTCATACGGCCTGTCCCGGGTCGTCGATGCGGTCGAGTTGGGTGGTGAAGAACTTCGCGACGAACTTCCCGTCGACCGGGTCGGGGGCGGCCGCGGTGACGCTGACCAGCACGTCTCCCACGTACGCGGTGCAGAGCGCGCCGCCCAGCGCCTCGTCCTTGCCCTTGGGCGTCAGGAAGCACCGGGCGTCCGGGTGGCCCTCGATCGCGGGACCCTTGCGCAGGACGTCCATGGCGGCGAGGAAGGCGTTGAACGACGTCGCCGACCGGCGCACGGCCGCGCTGCTCTCCAGGCGCGACAGCGTGACCCTGAACGAGATCGCGTCGGTGACGTTGTACTCGGGCCGCTCGACGACATAGCTGCGCATCGCCATGCCCTTGATGCGCTCCTTGTCGATCAGCTTCTCCAGCTTGCGGCGCGACGAGCCGGGCAGGTCCTTGATGGACTCCTTGCGCAGGGCGGTGGCCTGCGCTCCGCTGAACTCGGCGTCCGCCCCGAACTCCCGGAGGTCGGGGCCGCGGTCGTACCCGTCGGTGCCGAACGGCACCAGCAGGGCGCTCAGCCCCGCCTCGGACGCGCCGTCCGGTGTCTCCTTCTTGTTCTTGCCGTCCGGGGCGGCCGGGGGGAACTTCCAGGTCGGCCTGCCGGGTTCCCGGTCGGCGTCCTGGACGGTCACGGCGGTCCAGCCGACCCCGCCGAGCAGGGCGCAGGCCAGCAGCACGGTCCCGGCCACGGCGGCGATCCGCCCGCCCCGTCCGGCCCGCCCGGCCCCACGGCCCGACTTCCCGCCGGCGACGGGCTCGGGGGTGTCACGCTCCCCGGGGTTCTCGCTCACGATCTGCCCGCTCACAGCTTGCCCACCTGCCGCTCCGCCAGGTCCATGATCTTCGCCTTGGCGATCGGCTCGCTGCCGTAGACATGGATCTCCATGTAGATGTCACCGCGCCAGGCGTGCGCCTCGGCCGAGTACAGCGGGAGGTAGCCCGCCTTCCGCTCGGGCGCGTCGTGCACGTACACCGTCCCGGTGCCCTCGCCGGTGCCGGGAAGGGGCCAGCGGCGGGTGTCGCCCTCCTTGTCCGCCCAGTAGTCGCCGTTCTCGGCCCACTCGGACGCCGCAGGCTTGCTCTCCTGGCGGAACTGCACGAGGGCGATGTCGACCGTGTACGCGTCGCCCACCCGCCACGAGGTCACGGCCGCCCGGCGGAACTCGTCGTCTATGAGGCTGTCGAACGTGCTCGCCGGCCCCTTGTACCGCTCGGCGTAGGCCGCGAGGTCCGCCCAGCCCTCGTCGTCCACCGCCGACGGGTTGTCCTCGGTCCCCTTGGGACGCGGGATCAGCAGCTTGCGCAGATCTCCGTCCGTCCTGACCCGCCGGTCCTGCGCCGCCGACAGCGGCTCGGCCTCGCCCTGCGCCTGCGCGACGACCGGCTGGGAGAGCGGCGGCAGCGCGGTCGGTGCGCGTCCGGCCTGGACCAGATACCCGGTGCAGGCACCGGCGACGACCCCGAGCACCGCGGCCGCGGCGAGCATCGCGGCCGTCCGTCCGCGCCTGCGGGGCCGCGCCCGGGGCACGTCGTCCCCGGTGTCCGCCGCCACGGCCGCCGGCGCGACCGCCTCTTCCTCCGCGGGCCCGCCGGACTCGGCGGACTCGGCGGACCCTGTCGCACCCACTCCCTCTTCGGCCCTTTCCGGACCTTCCACTACATCCCCCTCTGAAGCTCGAAGCGCGTGGTTCCGTCTCGCGCTTCACAGGAGACCCATGATCAACACCGGCAGTTGTGGCGGAGTTGATTACGATTCAGGTATGGCGAAGAAGCTCGTGATCAAGGTGACAGCGGGGGCCGACGCGCCCGAGCGGTGCTCTCAGGCGTTCACGGTGGCGGCCGTCGCCGTGGCCAGCGGGGTCGAGGTGTCCCTGTGGCTGACCGGTGAGTCCGCGTGGTTCGCGCTGCCGGGCCGGGCCGCCGAGTTCGAGCTGCCGCACGCCGCTCCGCTGCCCGGTCTGCTCGAGTCGATCCTGGCCGGCGGACGGCTCACCCTGTGCACCCAGTGCGCGGCCCGCCGGGACATCACCGAGAAGGACGTCATCGAGGGCGTCCGCATCGCCGGAGCCCAGGTGTTCGTCCAGGAGGCCCTGGCCGACGACACCCAGGCACTCGTGTACTGAGGCCGGCGGGGCGGGTGCACCGGGTGACGCGTCGCCCATTCTTCCGATTACCGCCGGGTCGTCAGACGGCACCCCGTTCGCCTCTTCTCTGCGTCAGGGTTACCTCCTCCCCACGCATCGAAGGACGAACCATCGTGCACCATCTCGCCCCGAGCGCGATCCTGGTGGTCGGTCTGCTGGCTCACACGCGGGCGATCTGCCTGTGGGTCCGCGACCGTTCTCGTCAGCGGCTCCACTGCGCCGTTCTGAGAGAACTCGCCCGCACCGGCGGTACCGTCCGCGAAGAGCACCGCTCGCGCGCGGGCTCGGTCCTGATCTGGGAACTCCACCTGCCGCGGGCCTGGACCGACGGCTGCGGGCCCGCCCGCTCCCCGCGCAGGATCCCCGCGCCCCGGCCGCCGCGCCGCCGCCGGTGCGGTACCGGTTCCGCCACCCCCTTGCGCGGGACGCCCCGCCCCTCCGCCGTGCGTGACGCAGGCACCGCGGGTGAAGCGGGCGGGGGCCGGTGACCGAGCGGAACCGCGACGGCAGAACCCCGGACGGGTCCCATGCCGCGTTCACCCAGCTGTTCGACACCTCCTACGAACAGGCCGTGAAGTTCGTCCACGTCCGCGCACCGGGCGCCGACGTCGAAGCGATCGTCGAGGAGGCGTTCGTCCAGGTCCTCACCCGATGGGACACGATCGAGAACCCGGCCGCCTATCTGTTCAAGGTCCTCCTGCACGGCGTCAACGGACACCACCGCGAGCGGGTGAGGGAGGTCCGTCTGCACGAGCGGTTGCGCGCCGCCAGGCCGCGCGAGACCACGGCCGACCCCCTCGAAGGAAAGATCATCCATGACGACGTCATCGCCGCCTTCCAGGAGCTTCCGTCGGCCGTGCGCGAAGTCGCCGTCATGCACTGGTTCCTGCACAAGCCACCGGACCAGGTCGCCGAGGAACTCGGCAAGAGCCGCAGCACCGTGACCACCCAACTCACCCATGCCGCTCGACGGCTCCGGGAGTTCCTCACCACGAGGGAGGAGGAGCGATGACCGAGGAGACACCCGACGCGAGGTCCGGGATCCACCTGGATCCGTCGGTCGCCGCGCAGATCGCGGTGGCCGAGGACCATCTCGCCTCCCACCTTCCGCTGCTCACCGCAGAGGCCAAGACGGCCATGCTCGCCAGGATCAGGGCCGCGGCGCAGGTCCGTCCCGCGCCTGCCGTCACCGCCACCGGCGCCGCCACGGCGACGTCCAGCACGACGGGAGCCCTCACGCCGGCCGCCCGGTCGCACGGTCGGGTGGCCGCGGACTCCCCCGGCGAAGGCGCGGTCGGTGTCATGGTGCACCGCCGTGTGACCGCCTTCGCCCGGGCCCTGGAAGAGACCCGCCGGGATCCGCACGGGGAAGGAGCAGACGCACCGCACCCGGAGCGGGCCGGCGACGACACCGAGCAGTCCCGGCTCGTCGCTCTGGCGAGCGGTCTCGGATCACTGCCGTCTCCCGCGCTGGATCCCGAGGTCAAGGTCGTCCAACGGGCACAGCTGGTGGCCGCCATGGAGCAGATGCTCCATGAGGGTTCCCTCGCGGATCCCGCCGTGCCCGTCCTGCCGGAACAGTGCGCACGGCGGCGGTCCGCACGAGGCCGTGTCCGCGGCCCGGGCGGGGGCGGGCGGCCCGGCCCGGCCGCGTCCCTCCGGCGCCGGTCGCGGTTCGGCCGTACGCTCGCCGCGCTGGGCCTGGTCATGGCGGTCGGGTTCGGCGCCTTCGGCGGGCTCGCGGCCTCCAGCACGGACGCGCTGCCGGGTGACGCGCTGTACGGCGTGAAGCTGCGGGCCGAGGACTGGCGTCTCGACATGGCCGACGGGGACACCGAGCGCGGCGCGTTCCACCTCGAGTTCGCCGCCAGAAGGCTGGTCGAACTGCGGGAACTCGAAGAGGACATCGCCCGGCAGAACGCGCGGGCCGGACGTTCCGGGCCCGTCGACGGCGACGCGTACGGGGACGACCTGCGCCAGGTGCTGCTCCGCCTGCTCCGGGAGACCACCGCCGGACGGGACCTGCTGGTGGGCGAGTACCGAAGGACGGGATCGCAGGCGCCGATCACCGTACTGACCGTGTTCTCGCGAACCCACCGCGGGGAGTGGGCACGCGTCCGCGACCGGCTCCCGGCACGGCTGGAGGGCGTGGCCGGTGAGGTCTCGGTCGCCTTCGACTCCATCGAACGGACGTCGAGGACGCTCCGGGAGCCGCCTGCGCGCGCCGCAGGCCCGTCCCCCGCGCTCTTCCCCGGCTCCACGGAGGAGGAGGATCCGGGGGGCGGGACCCGCGGGTCGGCCGAGACGTAGACCGTGTCCGGGACGGGGCGCCGGGCCCGGCCTAGGGTCTGTCCTGGGGACGGCGTTTCTTGCCGTCGAGTTCGTCCCACCACTCGTCGGACTTCGGGTCGCCCGAGGGGTCGTCCCACCAGCGGTCCTCGGGGCCGCGGCGGTTGGCGACCATCGCGGCGAGCGGGGGGATGACCATGGCGACCACGCACATCCCGACGGCCACGGGGATCGACCAGATCCGCACGACTCCCCAGGCCAGGACGAACAGCGCGATGCAGGTCCCCATCATCGCGAAGTAGACGTGCCGGCGGCGGGCGTACATACGTCCAGGGTAGAACCGGCACGGCGGATCCGGCAGCCGCGAGGTCCGGCGGGGCGGGCGGACGCGAGCGGGGCCGGGCAGGCGGAAGGGCCGTGCCCCACGGGTCCCTCGACCCGTGGGGCACGGCCCCTCGTCGTGCGTGCCGAGCCCTGGCTCAGACCGCGATCGCGACCTCCGCGAGGCCGCCCTGCTGGGCGACGACCGTGCGGTCGGCGGTGGCGCCGGGAACGAGGGCGCGGACGGTCCAGGTGCCCTCGGCCGCGTAGAAGCGGAACTGTCCGGTGGCGGAGGTCGGGACCTCCGCGGTGAACTCGCCGGTCGAGTCCAGGAGGCGGACGTAGCCCGTCACCGGCTCGCCGTCCCTGGTCACCTGACCCTGGATCGTGGTCTCACCGGGCTTGATCGTCGAGGCGTCCGGGCCGCCGGCCTTCGCTCCACACATGTGCTTCTCCAGAGGGGTCTGACCGGAAGGTCGGTCGGGTGGTGGGATTACTTGTTGGCGCCGAGCTCGATCGGGACGCCGACGAGGGAGCCGTACTCGGTCCAGGAGCCGTCGTAGTTCTTGACGTTCTCCACGCCCAGCAGCTCGTGCAGGACGAACCAGGTCAGGGCCGAGCGCTCGCCGATGCGGCAGTACGCGATGGTGTCCTTGGCGAGGTCGACCTGCTCGTCGGCGTAGAGCTCCTTGAGCTCGTCGTCCGACTTGAAGGTGCCGTCGTCGTTGGCGTTCTTCGACCACGGGATGTTGCGGGCGGACGGGACGTGGCCCGGACGCTGCGACTGCTCCTGCGGCAGGTGCGCGGGGGCGAGCAGCTTGCCGCTGAACTCGTCGGGCGAGCGCACGTCGACCAGGTTCTGCGAACCGATGGCCGCCACCACGTCGTCACGGAAGGCACGGATGGACTTGTCCTGCGGCTTGGCCTGGTAGGAGGTCTCGGGGCGCTCGGGCACCTCTTCGACCAGCTCGCGGGCGTCCAGCTCCCACTTCTTGCGGCCACCGTCGAGAAGCTTGACGTTGTCGTGGCCGTAGAGCTTGAAGTACCAGTACGCGTAGGACGCGAACCAGTTGTTGTTGCCGCCGTAGAGGATCACCAGGGTGTCGTTGGCGATGCCCTTGGCCGACAGGAGCTTCTCGAAGCCCTCCTGGTCGACGAAATCACGGCGTACCGGGTCCTGGAGGTCCTTGGTCCAGTCGATCCGGATGGCGTTGCGGATGTGGTTCTTCTCGTACGCGGACGTGTCCTCGTCGACCTCGACGATGGCGATGTCGGCGTTGTCGAGGTTGGCCTCGACCCAGTCGGCGTCGACCAGGACGTCACTGCGGCTCATGCTCGTTCTCCTCCGGGGCAGTTGCGGCGGGGGTGTGCAAGAAAGAGAGGTGCGCGGCCGGGTCTCGCCGGCGGCCGGCGCACGGATGCCCTCGGACGAGGGCGCCGGGAGGTGCGGAAGGCCGGCGGCGCTTCCGCTCAGAAGGTGCGACAGAGCATGGCGGCGACGCGGCACAGGTCTACTGCCCGCCGCTTCGTGAGATCCGCCTGTCGCTGCATCATGCCGACGATCGTAGGGACGGACGGGCGGGCGTGTCACCAGTGTGCCGAATGGTGAGATGCGATCGTCCGGATGCCGAGACATGGAAGGCGCCCGGGCCGTTCCCGCACGGCTTCCGGGCGCTTGTGTCCGTCGTCACCCCTGTGGTGCGGACGGTGTCGTCTCGCCTGTCGGACGCTCGCCGTCCACCACGGGACGGCCGCCCGCCGGAACCGGCCGATTCCGGCCGGTCCTCGTCAGGTCTGGCCGGTTCCGGACGGTTCCGGTCGGCCCAGTGCTCAGCCTTACCCGGCCAGCTTGACGTTCGAACCCTTCACCGAGATCTCCACACCGTTCTTCCCCGCCTGCACCTGGTCCAGCTTGATCCCGCCGGGCAGGTCGTCGATCTTCTGCTCGAAGTCGGTGATCGAGCGCACCTCGCTCTCGGCGGCCCGCACCCCGCCGAAGCTGGGCAGCGAGTCGGCGTGCACCCGGACCGTGTCGCCCTGGACGGTGACCGTGCTCAGGACGTAGACGGGCTGCGGCAGCTTGGTGCCGAGCACGGTGGCCTCGACGGCGACCTTGACCTTGCCGTTGCCGCCGTCGGAGAGACCGACCACGTTGGCGGTGACGCCCCGCATCACCTGCGTCGGCTCGGACTTGGCCGTCTTCAGCAGCTCCGCGTAGGTGATGGACGCGGTGCCGGAGGCGCTGGAGGCGGTGGCGGAGCTGTAGTCGCCGGAGAACTCGACGCCCTTCATGTCCGCCTGGAGGTCGTCGATGCGGATCGAGCGGCCGTCGGTGCCGGTCGCCGCCTCGTAGTCCTTGATGCCGACCTCGACGTCGTCCAGCGAGCCGCCGGCGACCTGGGTCAGGAACGGGAAGCCCTTGATGGACACGTCCGGAGTGGTGGCGAGGCCCTCGTGGGACTTCAGCTTGTCGGCGACCTCACCCTCCGCGAAGTTCACGGCGAGGCGGTCCGCGAGCACGAACAGGCCGCCCAGGACCACGACGACGACCAGCAGTATTCGAAGCGCACGCATGCGGTAGTTCCCCCACCCGGATGGCCTGAACGGTTCATTGACAACGGTTCAAGGTAACCCCGCGCGGCGGGGTCACCCCTCGTTTTGTCGATCACCTGTGACAGACCATCACCGGATTTTGCCCCTTACCGCTACGCCAGCGCCCGTCCGAGCACGTAGACGGCCGGCGCGGCCGCGGCCAGCGGCAGGGCCACGCCCGCCGTGAAGTGGACGAACCGCGACGGGTAGTCGTAGCTCGCGACCCGGTGGCCGACGAGCGCGCAGACCGCGGCGCCCGCGCCGAGCAGCGCGCCCTTGGCGCCCATGCCGGTCATCCCGCCGACCGCGATGCCCGCGCCCGCCGCGGCGAGCAGGGCCACCACGACGGAGGCCGGGGTGGGCAGCGGCAGCGCCCGGGCCAGCACGGCGACCGCGACCGCGGCCGCGCCGACCGTCACCGCGTCCGGTTCGGCGCCGAGGTGCCCGGTGGCGAGGACCGCCAGCGCGGAGGACGCGACGGTCGCCATCAGGCCGTACATCCGCTCGTCCGGGTCGGCGTGCGAGCGCAGCTGGAGCACCAGGCAGAGCAGGACCCAGACGCCCAGGGTGCCGAAGATCGCGGCGGGCGCGTTCTCCCGGCCCGCCACGAGGAGCGCGGCGTCCGAGACCAGCGCGCCGAGGAAGGCGAGGGCGATGCCCTGGCGGGCCGGCCACATGCCGTTCAGCCGGAACCAGCCCGCCGCCGTGACGGCCTGGAGCACGACGAGCGGCACGAGCAGGGCGTACGACCCGACGGCCGCCGCACCCGAGAGGAGGAGGCCGAGGACGGCGGTGAGCGCGGCGGGCTGCATCCCGGGCTCGATGATCGGCGAACGCCCTTCGAGCCGGGCCCGCTGGGCGTCGGTGACGCGGGCGTTGCCGGCGAGGGTGGCGGGGCCGTAGCTCATGCCGGTGCTCCCGGTGTCCTGGTCGGGGGTGTGCGCGGGGGTCCCCGCGGGGGCGTGGGCGGAGGGTGCGGACGGAGCGGAGGCGGTAGGCCGGTGAGCGGTCCGGGGCGTCGGGGCCTGCCGGTTCGCCGCCTGGGCGTGGTCCTGCGCAGGGCTCTGCCAGTGGCCCGCCTGTGCGGGGTTCTCCGGCGGCAGGGGGGCCGCGCTCACGCCGGGGCCGCCGTGGGCGGGGGCGTCGCCGTAGCCGGACGTGGCGCCGTAGCCGGACGTGGCGCCGTAGCCGGACGGGCCGCCGTGCCCGGACGGGCCGCCGTGCCCGGACGGGCCGCCGTGCCCGGACGGGCCGCCGTGCCCGGACGGGCCGCCGTGCCCGGACGGGCCGCCGTGCCCGGACGGGCCGCCATACGCGGAGTGCCGGAGGTCGTAGGCGGCCGGCTCGTGGCCGAGGGCTGCCTGCTGGGAGCCGTAAGCGGCCTGCTGAGAGCCGTGGCCGGCTTGCTGGGAGCCGTAGGCGTCCTGCCGGGAACCGTGACCGGACTGCTGGGAGCCGTGGCCGGCTTGCTGATGGCCGTAGGCCTGCTGCGGGTCGCCGTAGGCCTGCTGGGGAGCGCCGTACGCCTGCTGGGGAGCGCCGTGGTTCGGGGTCTCGCCCGTCTGCGGAGGCAGATAGGCGGTCGCGGCCGGGTCCGCGGGGGCGACCGGCGGCTGGACGCTGGTCTCCCAGGTCTGCCCCTGCCACTGCTGCGTGTGCTGGAGGTGGGCCTGCGGGTCCTCGTACGCCTGCCCGCGCTGTCCCTGCTGCTGTCCCGGCCACTCCTGGCGGGGCTGCCGGGTCGGCCGGGGGTGCTGCTGGGCGTACGGGTCGTACCCCTCGGGGCCCTGGTGGCCCTGGTGGTCGTACGGCTGGTCGGTCATCTCACCCTCCTGCGAACGGCGGGAGCACCTCGACCGTGCCGCCGTCGGCCAGCCGTACCGTCTCATGTTCGCGGGTGCCCACGGGGTCACCGTCGACGAGGAACGAGCATCGTTGCAGGACACGCGCGAGTTCACCGGGGTGTCGCGTACGCGCGGCGTCGAGCGCCTCGGCGAGCGTGGCCGCGTCGTGCGGCTCCTCGGCGACCCCGGCCGCGGCCTTGGCGGCCGCCCAGTAGCGCACCGTCACCTTGGGCATCTGGTTCCTCGATCGGATCGGCTGTGTACACGGTCAGGCTAGCCCGCCCGCGCGACCGCCCAGTCCCCTATGCGGGCCAGCAGGCCGTCCCCGGCCGCGTGCTCGGCGTGGCCCATGCCCGGCTCCACCCACAGTTCCGCGTGGCCCGGGGCGGCCCCGGCGAGCATCCGGGGGTGGTCCAGGGGGAAGTAGCCGTCCCGGTCGCCGTGCACGATCAGCAGCGGGGCGGGCGCGATCCTCGGCACCGCCTCGACCGGGGACAGCGGGACGGGGTCCCAGTCCCGGTGGTGGATACGGGTGCGGAAGCCGTAGCGGCCGACCAGGCGGCCCGCGGGGCGGGTGACCATCCAGTGCAGCCGGCGCATGGGGGCGGTGCCCCGGTAGTACCAGCGCGCGGGGGCGCTCACCGAGACCACGGCGTCCACCGTCCCGGGGTGGAGCGCCGCGTGCCGCAGGACCACCGAGCCGCCCATCGAGAAGCCGACGGTCACCACGCGCGTGTGGCCGAGCGAGCGCGCCCACTCCACGGCGGCGGCCAGGTCGAGCACCTCGCGGTCGCCGACCGTCGAGCGTCCGCCGGAGCGGCCGTGCCCCCGGAAGGAGAAGGTCACGACGGCGCCGTGGCAGGCGAGGGCGGACGCCACGCGCCGCACGTGCGGGCGGTCCACGTCGCCGGTGAACCCGTGGGCCACGACGAACACCGGGTGATCGGTGCATGGACGGGAGGTGTCGTATACGACCGCACCCGGTTCGTATACGGAATCGACGGAAATCCCGTCGGCGGTGGGCAGAAACGTCCGCAATGGTGCGCACGTGCCCGTCTCGGAATTCGGACGGACGGTGGAACGTGCCACATGACCTGCCGGACCGCTGCTCATGTGGGCTATTCTGCTGGACAGAGGACTCGGGCAGCGTTGCCCCCGGGTCCTTTTGTGCTTTCGGAAGCGTTGTATACGAAATGGGAACCGGGCGGGAAACGCCAGGTGACCTCAGGTGTACGGCCCCCGGGATCGCAGAGCAGTGCCGCAAAGCGCAGTGCCGCAATGTCCTCGCAGGGACCGAGGAGGAACCGGACGTATGAGTTCTCTGCTGCTCCTGACCAACGCTCTCCAGCCGTCGACGGAGGTGCTTCCCGCCCTCGGCCTGCTGCTGCACAACGTGCGCGTGGCCCCGGCGGAAGGACCCGCCCTCGTCGACACCCCCGGCGCCGACGTCATCCTGATCGACGGCCGCCGCGACCTGCCCCAGGTGCGCAGCCTGTGCCAGCTGCTGCGCTCGACCGGCCCCGGCTGTCCGCTCGTCCTGGTCGTGACCGAGGGCGGCCTGGCCGCCGTCACCGCCGACTGGGGCATCGACGACGTCCTGCTGGACACCGCGGGCCCCGCCGAGGTCGAGGCCCGGCTGCGGCTGGCCATGGGCCGCCAGCAGATCGTCAACGACGACTCCCCGATGGAGATCCGCAACGGCGACCTGTCGGTCGACGAGGCGACCTACAGCGCCAAGCTGAAGGGCCGGGTCCTGGACCTCACCTTCAAGGAGTTCGAGCTGCTGAAGTACCTGGCCCAGCACCCGGGCCGCGTCTTCACCCGCGCCCAGCTGCTCCAGGAGGTCTGGGGCTACGACTACTTCGGCGGCACCCGCACCGTGGACGTGCACGTACGGCGGCTGCGGGCCAAGCTCGGCCCCGAGCACGAGTCGCTCATCGGAACCGTCCGGAACGTCGGTTATCGATTCGTTACGCCCGAGAAGGGCGAGCGCGGCGGCGACGACGCGAAGGCCAAAGCGGACCGCTCGGAGCGGGCAAAGGACGACAATGCGGACAACCTGACCGCCCGGGACGCCGAAGAGGTCTCGGCGGAGGCGTAGTACCCGCCGGTAGGCCGGGCGCCCGTCCGAAGAGGGCGCCGCCCGCGCCCTGGCAAGCCTCTGTACGCCCTGCCCAGCACGGGTCCATCCGCGTAGACTCCGCGCGTGGCCAAGGTGACTCGGGACGATGTGGCGCGACTGGCGGGGACTTCGACCGCCGTCGTCAGCTACGTCATCAACAACGGACCCCGGCCGGTCGCCCCGGCCACGCGCGAGCGCGTTCTCGCAGCGATCAAGGAACTGGGGTACCGGCCCGACCGGGTCGCCCAGGCCATGGCGTCCCGGCGCACCGACCTCATAGGTCTGATCATCCCGGACGCCCGCCAGCCGTTCTTCGGCGAGATGGCGCACGCGGTCGAGCAGGCCGCCTCCGAGCGCGGGAAGATGGTGCTGGTCGGCAACACCGACTACGTCGCCGAGCGCGAGGTCCACTACCTGCGCGCCTTCCTCGGGATGCGCGTCTCCGGCCTCATCCTCGTCAGCCACGCGCTGAACGACCTGGCGGCCGCGGAGATCGACGCCTGGGACGCCCGGGTGGTCCTGCTGCACGAACGCCCCGAGGCCATCGACGACGTCGCCGTCGTCACCGACGACCTCGGCGGCGCCCAGGTCGCCGTCCGCCACCTCCTGGAGCACGGCCACCCGTACGTGGCCTGTGTCGGCGGCACCGCGGACACCCCGTCCGTCGGCGACCCCGTCTCCGACCACGTCGAGGGCTGGCGGCGCGCGATGGAGGAGGCCGGTCTCAGCACCGAGGGCCGGCTCTTCGAGGCGCCGTACAACCGCTACGACGCCTACCGCGTCTCCCTCAAGCTGCTGGCGGGCCCGGACCGGCCGCCGGCCGTCTTCTGCTCCACCGACGACCAGGCCATCGGCCTGCTGCGAGCGGCCCGGGAGCTGCGCATCGACGTGCCGGGCGAGCTGGCCGTCATCGGCTTCGACGACATCAAGGAAGCCGCCCTCGCCGACCCGCCCATGACAACGATCGCATCGGACCGCTCGGCGATGGCCCGGGCGGCCGTCGACCTGGTCCTCGACGACGGGCTGCGGGTCGCGGGGTCACGGCGCGAGCGGCTGAAGGTGTTCCCGTCGCGGCTGGTGGTCCGGGGCTCCTGCGGCTGCGAGTAGCGGCCGCGCGCGAGCCCCGTACGACGCGTCTCTGAGACGTTGCTGAGAGGCTCCGCACGAACGCGGGGCCGGTCTTTATATCGGGCATACGAGGTTCTGGCGGGCTTCTCAGCAAGCACTCAGGAAGCTCTCATGGTCGCGCGGGAAGCTTCTTTCCATGACCGAGAGCATCCGCCGCAGCGGCGAGTACGAGAACTTCGAGAACCCGTACCAGGCCCCGTACGAGGGCGCCCAGCAGCAGGCCTCCGCCTCCCCCGTGGGTTCCTCCCCGGTGAACCCGGAGTGGCCGCCGCCGCCGGCGTACGAGCCGGTCACCCATCCCACCCAGCAGCAGCCCGCGCAGCCCCCCTATGGGCAGCCCCCGTACGGGCAGCCGGTCGTCGAGCCCACCGCGGTGTGGCAGACCCCGGCGGCCGCGGGCGCCGGCGGCGGCAACGGCGGCGGGACCGCTCTCCTCACCCCCGTGGCCGCCGAGCCCGGCCCGGCCGGCAGGAAGCGCGCCCGCGGCCCGTTCGCGCTCCTGGCCGCCGTGGCGATCGTCGCGGCCGCGATAGGCGGCGGCACGGCCTACGGCATCCAGGAGCTGACCGGCAAGTCCGAGGTGGTCTCCTCCTCCACCACCACCAGCGTGGTGCCCTCCAGCAAGACCGGTGACGTGGCCACCATCGCCGCGGCGGTCAGCCCGAGCGTCGTCGAGGTCAGCGCCACGCTCAGCAACGGGACCTCCACCGGCTCCGGCGTGATCATCACCAGCGCAGGCGAGATCATCACCAACAACCACGTCATCTCCGGCGCCACCTCCATCAAGGTGAAGACGAGCGACGGCAGGTCGTACACCGCCCAGGTGGTCGGCACCGACAGCAAGAAGGACCTCGCGCTCATCAAGCTGGAGAACGCGTCCGGCCTGAAGCCGGCGACCCTCGGCAACTCCGACGGCGTCAAGGTCGGCGACACGGTCGTGGCGATCGGCTCCCCCGAGGGCCTGACCGGCACCGTCACCAGCGGCATCGTCTCCGCGCTGAGCCGGGACGTGACCGTCTCGACGGACGAGAGCCAGAGCCAGGGCCAGGGCGGTCAGGGCGGCGGCAACTGGCCCTTCCAGTTCGGCGGCCAGCAGTTCAACGGTGACACCGGTACGTCCACGACGACCTACAAGGCGCTCCAGACGGACGCCTCCCTGAACCCCGGCAACTCCGGCGGCGCGCTCATCGACGCCGGCGGCAACATCATCGGCATCAACTCCGCCATGTACTCCGCCGCGGCGGACTCGTCCTCCTCCGACGCGGGCAGCGTCGGCCTCGGCTTCGCCATCCCGATCAACACCGTCAAGGCCGACCTCGCCACCCTGCGGGCCGGCGGCTCCGACAGCTGAGCCCACACCACCGAGCCAGGGAGCACGTCATGATCAAGCAGGTTTCGCACACGGTGACCGGTTGCGGTGCGGCCGACCTCGGCCTGGCCCTCGACGTGGCGTACGAACTGCACCCTCCCCTCGCGTCCGACCGGGCGCCCGAGGTGGCCGCCCCGCAGCTGATGGGTCTGCGCACCACCGCGGCCCGCCCGCACCGGCGCAAGGTGCCGCTGAACCGGCTCGCCGCCCTGCGCGGCTGAGCTCCGCGCGGCCGGGCCCGCGCGATCCGCCCTTCCCGCGCACACCGGGAACCGTGCGAGGCTGAGGACACTCAGCACGTCCAGCAGGTCCGGCCTCCCGTCGTCCCACCGCATCCCGAGGAATCCACGCCATGAGCCCCGCCGAAGGCGACCGTGACACCCAGCGCATCCTGATCGTCGACGACGAGCCGGCGGTGCGCGAAGCACTCCAGCGCAGCCTCGCCTTCGAGGGCTACGACACGGAGGTCGCCGTCGACGGCGCGGACGCGCTGGAGAAGGCGACGGCCTACCGGCCCGACCTGCTCGTCCTGGACATCCAGATGCCGCGCATGGACGGCCTGACCGCCGCCCGCCGCATCCGCGGGGCCGGCGACACCACACCCATCCTGATGCTGACGGCCCGCGACACGGTCGGCGACCGGGTCACCGGACTGGACGCGGGGGCGGACGACTACCTCGTCAAGCCCTTCGAGCTGGACGAACTGTTCGCCCGCGTCAGGGCCCTGCTGCGGCGCAGCTCCTACGCGGCGGCCGACGCGGCCGCCGTGCAGGACGACGAGGCCCTCACCTTCGCCGACCTGCGCATGGACCTCGCCACGCGCGAGGTGACCCGCGCCGGGCGTCCCGTGGAACTGACCCGCACGGAGTTCACCCTCCTGGAGATGTTCATGGCCCACCCGCGCCAGGTCCTCACGCGCGAGCAGATCCTCAAGGCGGTCTGGGGCTTCGACTTCGAGCCCTCGTCCAACTCCCTGGACGTGTACGTGATGTACCTGCGGCGCAAGACGGAGGCGGGCGGCGAGCCGCGCCTCGTGCACACCGTGCGGGGCGTCGGGTACGTACTGCGGCAGGGCGGGGCGGAGTGAACAAGGTCGTCCGGCGGCTGCGGACCCTGCCGATCAGGGCCCGGCTGTCGATGCTGGTCGCTGCCGCTGTGGCGTTCGCGGTGGCGGCGGTGTCGGTGACCTGCTGGTTCATCGTGCAGGGGAAACTGTACGACCAGGTCGACGAGGATCTGCAGAAGTCGTTGAGCATGCCGCGGCTTCAGGACCAGGCCATGACCGCGGTCAACAACTGCACCACGAAGACCTCGAAGGACATCGGCAACGGACCCCGCAACACCTACTACCAAGTGGTCACGGAGGACGGAAAGTCCTGCGTCATGCCGTACTCCGTCGGCACGGTCGACGTCACCCGGGCCGACATGGACCTGATCAAGCGGGGGAACGGCTCTCGCGGTGTCTTCCGCAACGGCACCGACGCCGAGGGTGCCGACGTACGGGTCCTCACACTGCCGGGGTTCACCGTCTCCGACCCGTCCACCCAGAGCACCACCAACGCCGGCCTCCTGATCGCGCTCCCGTTGAAGAACACCCAGTCCACCCTCAACGACCTCGCTCTCCTGCTCCTCCTCGTCTCCGGTATCGGCGTCCTCGGGGCCGGGGCCGCCGGTCTGGCGGTCGCACGGGCCGGGCTGCGGCCCGTCGACAAGCTCACCGAGGCCGTGGAACACGTGGCCCGGACGGAGGACCTCGGCATCCGGATCCCCGTCGACGACGAGACCGACGACGAGATCGCCCGCCTCTCGCGCTCCTTCAACTCCATGACCGCCTCCCTCGCCAGCTCCCGTGAGCTCCAGCAGCAGCTGATCGCGGACGCCGGGCACGAGCTCCGCACCCCCCTGACCTCCCTGCGCACCAACATCGAGCTCCTCACCCGCAGCGAGGAGACGGGCCGTCCGATCCCCGAGGCGGACCGCAAGGCGCTCCTCGCCTCCGTGAAGGCGCAGATGACCGAGCTGGCGTCGCTGATCGGCGACCTCCAGGAACTGTCCCGTTCCGAGGGCCAGCGCGGCGAGCGCGTGCAGGTGGTCTCGCTGGAGGACGCCGTGGAGTCGGCGCTGCGCCGGGCCCGGCTGCGTGGCCCGGAGCTGACCATCACGGCGTCGCTGGAGCCCTGGTACACCCGGGCCGAGCCGGCCGCGCTGGAACGGGCCGTGGTCAACATCCTGGACAACGCGGTGAAGTTCAGCCCCGAGGGCGGCACGATCGACGTCCGGTTGAGCGGGGGGACCCTGACCGTGCGCGACCACGGCCCCGGCATCCCCTCCGAGGAACTCCCGTACGTCTTCGACCGGTTCTGGCGCTCCCCCAGTGCGCGGGCCCTGCCGGGTTCGGGTCTCGGTCTGTCGATCGTCGCCCGCACGGTGGAGCAGGCCGGCGGTCAGGTGGCCCTGGCGCGCGCGCAGGGCGGCGGCACGGTGGCGACGGTCCGGCTGCCGGGGGCGCCGACCCCTCCCCCGGACGACCCCTTGGTCCCCGCGTAGGCCGAGCAGGCCGAGTACGTGAGTACGGCAACCTTTCCGGTCCGGGCGGCGACCCAGGAGCGCACCAACTCCCCCCGCCCCCACGGAAGGCAGCCGTATGAGCGAGCACCGCCGCCGGCCGGCCCGGTCGGCCGACCCGACCGCACCGGCCACGACGACCACGTCCCCCGACAGGACCTCCCCGGCCGGAGCGGCGAGGACAGGGCCCCGTCACCGCAGGCGCGCCGGCGCCGCCTTCGCGATCGGCCTGCCCCTCGTCCTCACCGCCGCAGGCACGCTCGCCTACGGCACGGACCTCGGCCTGTTCGGCGCGGCCGGGCAGGCACGGGCCGCGGCCGCGACCGTCACCGCGCCCGCCTGGGCCACCGCCTCGGCCGACGGTTTCGCGTCGGTCGACGCCCTCGGGCAGAACGGCACCTACGGCGGCCGGGACGGCCGGACCGTCACCGTGAAGACCCTCGCCGATCTGGAGAAGTACGCGACCGCGGCCGAGCCGTACGTCATCGTCGTCGCGGCGGCGATCACCATGGACCCGGTCGGCAAAGAGATCAAGGTCCAGTCGGACAAGACGATCATCGGGTCCGGGACGTCGGGACAGATCGTCGGCGGCGGCTTCTTCCTCGGGCAGGGCGTCCACAACGTCATCATCCGGAACCTGACGATCCGGGACGCCTACCAGGGTGTCTGGAACGACAAGGAACACGACTACGACGGCATCCAGATGGACGGCGCCCACCACGTCTGGATCGACCACAACGACATCCGGCACATGGCCGACGGGCTCATCGACAGCCGCAAGGACACCACCTACCTGACGGTCTCCTGGAACAGACTGAGCCAGGAGAACAAGGCGTTCGGCATCGGCTGGACCGACAACGTCACCGCCGACATCACGATCCACCACAACTGGATCCGCGAGACCGAGCAGCGCAACCCCTCCACGGACAACGTCGCCCACGCCCACCTGTACAACAACTTCCTGGAGGACGTGGCGGGGACGGACATCAAGTCCTCCTACGGCAACTACTCGCGCGGCAGGACGAACATGGTCCTGGAGAACTCCTACTTCCAGGGCCTGACCAACCCCGTCGTCCGGGACGCCACCGCCACCCTCGTGCAGCGCGGCAACGTCTTCTCCGCCACCACCGGCAAGAACGAGAGCGGCGGCACGGGCGCGGCCTGGGACCCGAGGACGTACTACGCGTACACCCTCGACAAGGCCGCCGACGTCCCGGCTCTCCTCAAGTCGGGCGCCGGCCCCCGTACTTCCCTCGGCACGACGTCCGCCACGACGACCGCCACGGGCACCGCCCCGACGACGGCAACGGCGAAGGCGGCCGCCGTCACCACGCTCACCGTCGCCAAGGACGGCAGCGGGCAGTACACGACCGTGCAGGCCGCCGTGAACGCCGTACCCGCGAACAACGCCTCGCGGGTCGTGATCGCCGTCAAGCCGGGCACGTACCGCGAGCTGGTCAAGGTGCCGTCCAACAAGCCGCACGTCACCATCCAGGGCACCGGCGGCAGCCGCAAGGACACCACGATCGTCTACAACAACGCCTCCGGGACGCCGAAGCCCGACGGCTCGGGCACGTACGGCACCGGCGGCAGCGCCACCGTCGCCGTGGACGCGGACGACTTCCAGGCCCGCAACCTGACCATCTCCAACGACTTCGACGAGGCGGCCCACCAGGACATCGCGGGCCAGGCGGTCGCCCTGCGCACCTCCTCCGACAAGGTGTTCCTCGACGGCGTCATCATCAGCGGCGACCAGGACACCCTGCTGCTGGACACCGCGTCCAAGGACAGGCTGGGCCGCGTCTACATGACCAACTCCTACGTCGTCGGCAACGTCGACTTCATCTTCGGGCGCGCCACCGCGGTGATCGACAAGTCCGTCATCACCCTGAAGAAGCGCTGGAACGGCACCTCGGCCGGCTACGTCACGGCCCCCAGCACCGCCGCGAACCGCAAGGGCATCCTGATCGCCAACTCCACGATCAGCGGTGACGTGTCCGACCGCAGCTTCTACCTGGGGCGGCCCTGGCACGCGGGCGGCGACGCGAGCCTCGACCCGCAGACCACGGTCCGCAACACCGCTCTGAGCGCCGCGGTCAGGACCACGCCGTGGACCGACATGAGCGGCTTCTCCTGGAAGGACGACCGGTTCGCCGAGTACCGGAACACCGGCGCCGGCTCGGGCGCCGCGAGCTCCGACCGGCCCCAGCTGAGCGACTCCCAGGCCGCCGGCCAGGAGGTCGCGGACTGGCTGGGCGACTGGACACCCACGGCGTCCTGACCTTCGGGGCCGAGTCGACGGGCCCCGGCCGGCTGGGGGGCCGAGCCGGCCGGGACCCGGCGCTCAGCGGCGCAGCACCGGTGTGTCGTCCGGACGGGGCTCCCGAGCCCCCGCCGGGTGCCCCGTGCTCGCGCGCGGCGGGGCGGCGGCCGACCAGGGTCCGACCAGGGCGGTGTAGGCCCCGCAGCGGGTCATCAGCTCGTCGTGCGTTCCCGCGTCGAGCAGCCGTCCCGCGTCGACGACCAGGATGCGGTCGGCGTCGGGGGCGAGGCTCAGATCGTGGGTGATCATGATCGTCGTACGGCCCGACATGAGCCGGCGCAGCGGCTGCACGATCTGCCGGGCCGCCACCGAGTCGAGCCCGGCCGTGGGTTCGTCGAGGACGAGGACCGGGGCCGCGCGGAGCATCGCGCGGGCGATGGCGACGCGCTGGAGCTGGCCGCCGGAGAGGGCGGCGGTGCCGGGGGCGATGCGGGTGGCGTAGCCGTCGGGGAGGGCGGTGATGAACTCGTGGGCGGCTGCGGACCGGGCCGCCCGCTCGATCTCCGCGTCGGTCGCGCCCGGGCGGCCGCACTCGATGTTCTCCCGGACGGTGCCGTTGAGGACGAGGGTCTGCTGGGGCAGCAGGGCCGTGTTCTCGCGCAGGAACTCCAGCGGGACGTCCGTGAGCGGCACCCCGTCGAGGCGGATCACGCCCTTGTCGGGGTCGTAGAAGCGGGTGAGGAGCGTGGACAGCGTCGACTTCCCGGCGCCGCTCGCGCCGGTGACCAGGATCAGCTGGCCGGGCTCGGCGGTGAAGGTCACGTCGGTCAGCGACTCGCGGTCCGCGCCGGGATAGCGGAACGAGACGCCGTGCACGCCGACGCGGCCCCGCACCGGCCAGGACGGGACGGGGACCTCGGGGTCGCGCACCGACGGCCGCGCGTCCAGGAGTTCCGTGATGCGTTCGGCGCCCGCCGTGGCCGCGGTGAGGGTCAGGCCGAGCCGGCCGAGGCTGCGGACCGGTGGATAGAGGTAGCCGATGAACGCGGCGAAGGCCAGCAGGGCGCCGAGGGTCATCCGGCCGGCCGAGATCTCCCACACGCCCAGGCCGATCACCGACAGGACGCACAGGGTCTCGACCACCTCGACCAGCTGCTCGTACCTCTCGCTCAGCCGCGCGCCCCGCACCGAGGCCCGCATCCAGGCGCGGGCCTCCGCGTCGAGGCGTCGTTCCTCGTCGCGGCGGCGGTTGTACGCCTGGGTCAGCACGATGTTGCCCAGGGACTCCTCGACCACCGAGGTGATCGCGCCGTCGGCGACGCGTTCGTCCTGGGAGGCCTGTCCGATCCGGCCGGAGAAGCGGCGGGCGGCGAGCAGGAAGAGGGGGGCGAGGACGAAGGTGACCAGGGCCAGGTCCCAGCGGAGCCACAGGGCGGCCGCCGCGTAGAAGACGGCCGAGAAGGCTGCGGAGGCCGTGCCCACCACCCCCGAGACGACCAGCTGTTCGATGGCCTCCACGTCTCCCGTCAGCCGTTCCACCAGGTCGCCGCGGCGGTGCCGCTGGAAGAAGTGCGGCGGCAGGTCCTGGACGTGGCCGAAGACCCCGGCGCGCAGCCGCAGGACGAATCGTTCCCCCGTCCAGGTCGCGAGCGAGTTGCCCAGGTAGCCGACGAGCGCGCCCAGGGCGGCGACCCCCAGCCAGGCGCCGGCCGGGTCCCAGAAGGCGGTGAGCGAACCGGCCTGGAGGGCGTTGTCGGTGAGGTCGGCGAAGAGCAGGACGGAGGCGGCCTCGGCGAGCGCGGACACCACCACGCACGCCACGACGACCAGCATCCATCTGCGGTCGCCGCGGGTCAGCGGCCAGAAACGGCGGAAGGCCTCGCGGGCTTCCTTCATGTCGACGACTCCCTCGACTGACAGCGGGTACGAACGGCACGGCCGAGGCGGGGCCACCGGCTTCCACCGGTGGCCCCGCCTCGTGGCGCGCTGTCAGCCCTGGTGCGCGACCGGGCGGCGCTTCGGGGCGGCCTTCTTCGCGGCCTTCTTCTTGCCCACCGGCTTCGGGGCCGGGGCGGCGGCGGTCTTACGGGCCTTCTTGACGGGGGCGATCTTGTGGAAACTCATGGGAATTACCTCTCCATTCATCAGGCGCCGAACATGTTGTTCTTACCCGGTTTATATGTCATGGATTTGCAACAGTGCCGACCGGAACGGCTGCGGCGTCAGCCCTTGTGGGAGACCGGGCGGCGCTCCGCGGGCGCCTTCTTCGCGACCTTCTTCCTGGCCACGGGCTTCGGGGCCGGGGCGGCGGCGGCCTTACGGGCCTTCTTGGCGGGGGCGATCTTGTGGAAGCTCACGGCGTTCTCCATTCCGTTTGTTCGCTCACTTCGCTTTCGCGTCGTTCGCTTTCGACATGGAAAACACTACGGGACACCAGAGCCCGAAAAGGCCGATCCCGCTGAGACCTCGATGAATTGCGGCTGAGACCATTTTCAGGCGCCGGCGGGAACCGAACGGGAACTCACACAGGACTTAATACGAAGAGGCGGCCCCGTCGGTGACGGGGCCGCCTCGTGAACCGCTGAGGGTGGTGCGGGTTACTGCGTGATCGAGATCCGGTTCGCCGCCGGCGGCGCGAGCGGGCCCGCGGCCGAGGAGTTGGCGAGCAGGTACTGCTCCAGAGCCGTCAGGTCGTCCTCGCCGACAAGGTCGCCCGTGCCCAGGCCCAGCGTGGTGAAGCCGTCACCGCCGCCCGCGAGGAAGCTGTTGGTGGAGACGCGGTAGGTGGCGGCCGGGTCGATCGCCGCGCCGTTCAGCTTGATGGAGTCCGTGACGACCCGGTCGGCGCCGCTCTTCGTCAGGTCCAGCGTGTAGGTCAGGTTGGCGGACGGCTGGAGGATCTTCGGCGCGCTCGCGTTCGCCCCGCTCACCTGCTCCTTGAGGACCTGGATCAGCTGGGCGCCCGTGAAGTTCTGGAGGTTCACGGTGTTGGAGAACGGCTGGACGGTGAAGCCCTCGGCGTAGGTCACCACGCCGTCGCCCTCACTGCCCTTGGCCGCGTAGGTGAGACCGGCGCGGACACCGCCCGGGTTCATCAGCGCGAGGTCCGTCTCCGGGTCGAGCTTCCTGCCGTACCAGAGCTGGGCGTCGGCGATCAGGTCACCCATCGGGGACTCGGTGCCCGTGTTGGGGACGTCCGCGGAGATGTAGCCGATCGGCCGGTTGCCGACGGGGGCCGCCAGGGTGTTCCACCGGCTGATCAGCTCGGTCATGTCGGGCGCCTTGGCGACGGTCCGGGTGACCACGTGGTTCGCCGTCCGCACCGCCGTGCGCGCGATGTCACCGGTGAACCGGTCGTACGTCAGCGTGGTGTCCGTGTACAGGCGGCCGAAGGACGCGGCCGAGGTGACCGTGCGCGGCTTGCCCGACGGGTCGGCGACGGTGCACGCGTACGCCGCGTGCGTGTGGCCCGTCACCAGCGCGTCCACGGCCGGGGTGACGTTCTTCGCGATGTCGACGATCGGGCCGGAGATGCCGCCGCCCGCGCTCGGGGAGTCGCAGTTGTAGTTGTAGGCCCCCGAGGCCGGCAGACCGCCCTCGTGGATGAGCGCCACGATCGACTTCACGCCCTGCTTCTGGAGCTCCTTGGCGTACTTGTTGATCGTCTCGACCTCGTCCTTGAACCTGAGGCCCTTCACGCCCTCGGCGGACACGACACCGGGGGTGCCCTCCAGCGTCACGCCGATGAAGCCGATCCTGACGTCCTTCTTCTTCCAGACGAAGTACGGCTTCAGGATGGGCTTGCCGGTCTTCTCGTCCAGGACGTTGGCCGCCAGGTACGGGAAGTCGGCGCCCTTGAACTTCTTGTCCGTGTAGCAGCCGGCCGTCGGGTGACAGCCGCCCTTCTGCAACCGGGCCAGTTCCTTCGCGCCCTCGTCGAACTCGTGGTTGCCGACGGACGTGACGTCCAGGTCGAGCTTGTTCAGCGCCTCGATGGTGGGCTCGTCGTGGAACAGGCCCGAGATCAGCGGGGACGCGCCGACCATGTCACCGCCGGCCGCGGTGATGGAGTACTTGTTGCCCTCGCGCGCCTGACGCAGATGCGTGGCGAGGTACTCCACACCGCCCGCGTCGATCGTCTTCGTCGTGCCGTCCGCCTGGAGTTCCGTGACACGGCCCGAAGAGCCCGACGGCGGCTCGAGGTTGCCGTGCAGGTCGTTGAAGGACAGCAGCTGCACGTCCTGGTAGCGGCTCGGCAGCGGCTTGGAGTGCTTGCCGTCGTGGGCGTCCGCCGGCAGCGCGGCGGCCATGGCACCTGCGGTGGCGAGACCCGCGGCGGCCGCGAGAAGACGGTACGTACGACGTCTGCCGTTCGGATGCGGCTGGGAAGTGGCTGGCATGCGCCCCCCTGAGGTGTCTGCCTGTGATGTCTGCGTCCCCAGGTCCCGACGGCCCCGGGCGACGAATGAGGAGTGGCCCCGTCCGGCGCAGCCTAAAGTCAACGCGCGTAGCGCGACAGGGGGTTCTTGGTTACATCCTGGTTTCCCTTTGCCCCCGCTTACCCCTCGCTTTGCCTTTGCGGAGCTCAGCCTTCCGCCTTTCTCCTTACCGCCACATTGCCCGGCCCGCCCCTTACCCTCGTACGCATGACCAGCGACGACACCGCACGGATTCCCGGCTCCCGATCGATCGAGACCCACTCCGAGCTCTCCCCCGAACAGACCGGGGCCGTCCTCGAACTGCTCGCGGAGGCCGCCCGGTCGGACGGCCAGCAGGCGGTGTCCGAGCAGGGCCGGCTGCAACTGCACGGCGGAGCCCGCGACGGCGTCTCCCACCTGGTCCTCACCGTCGGCGACGACCTCGTCGGCTACGCCCAGCTGGAGGACACCGACCCGGTCGAGGCCCCGGCCGCCGAACTGGTGGTCCACCCCGCGCACCGCGGCCACGGCCACGGCAGGGCGCTCGGCTCCGCCCTGCTCGCCGCCTCCGGCAAGCGGCTGCGGGTCTGGGCGCACGGCGGTCACGCCGCCGCCCGGCACCTCGCCCAGGTGCTCGGCCTCTCCCTGTTCCGCGAACTGCGGCAGATGCGGCGGCCGTTGACCGACCTGGAGCTGCCCGAGCCGGTGCTGCCCGAGGGGGTGACCGTGCGCGCGTTCGTCCCGGGGCGGGACGACTCCGCCTGGCTCGCCGTCAACGCCGCCTCCTTCGCCCACCATCCCGAACAGGGCTCCCTCACCCAGCGCGACCTCGACGACCGCAGGTCCCAGCCCTGGTTCGACCCGGCCGGCTTCTTCCTCGCCTTCCGCGGCGAGCGGCTCGTCGGCTTCCACTGGACGAAGGTCCACGCCGAGGAGCAGCTCGGCGAGGTGTACGTCCTCGGTGTCGCCCCCGGCGCGCAGGGCGGCGGCCTCGGCAAGGCCCTCACCACCATCGGCCTGCGCCACCTCGCGGCCCAGGGGCTGCCCACGGCCATGCTGTACGTCGACGCGGACAACAAGGCGGCCGTGTCGGTGTACGAGCGGCTCGGCTTCGTCACCCACGAGACGGACCTGATGTACCGCACCGAGACCTGAGCGACGCGAGCCGGTGCCGACCTTCTCCCGGTCAGTCCGTGGAGGCGGGAGCGGCAGGGGCCGTGGGAGTGCCGTGCGGCGGCGCGCCCTTCGGGGGTGGGCCGAGGTGATCCCGTATGCGGCCCCAGGGGGCCCGCAGCGGCTCCGGTGTCCACAGCGCGCTCAACGCCAGGGCCGCCCCCAGGACCACCGCCCATCTCACCTGGGTCGCGACCCAGTAGGGATCCGCGGACGTGCCCAGCAGACCCCACCGGTTCGGGACCAGCACCACCACCGCGGCCGCGGTGCCCAGCCGGATCGCCGTGGCCCGGCCCGCTTGTGCCGCCCGGGTGAAGCGGACGGCGGCCGTCGCGAGGGCGAGGGCGGCGCAGGCCATTCCCGCCGCTTCGAGGGTGGCCGGGCCCGATGCGGGACGGGTCGGCGCGGGCGTCAGGAGCAGGGCGGTCGCCCACCAGAGCGCTGCCGCCGGGACGGCGAAAGCCAGGCGCAGCACGGTCCGGCGCGGCCGGCCCACCGGTGTGGTCGCCGTGGTGTTGCGAGCCGGGTCGTCCAGCAGGAAGGCCAGCCCCAGCGCTCCGGTGAGGGCGGTGAGACGCAGCACCAGCTGCCCCACGTCCGCGCCGGGGGCGTCGTCCGGCAGCCGGGTCGTCGCGGCGAGCAGGAGGCCCAGCCCGCCGGCCGTGCCGAGCGCCCGCCAGGGCAGGCTGCGCCACACCGGCGGCACCAGGGCGGGCAGCAGCTCCGCCGGGACCGCGCCCGTCTCCTCCCGCACTGCTCCTCGTCCTCGCGCGCGCACTACTCCTCGTCGTCGCACTGCTCCGCCTCCTTCGGCACCGGGACGCCCAGCAGCTTCGCGGCCTGGGCGGTCGTCGTCCTCGCCGAGGTCAGTTCCGTCCAGTGGGCCTTGACCCGGGCCGTCATCCCGGCGCGCGGGCGCTCCAGCAGTTCACGGATCACCGTCGTCTGCGCGCCCGACAGGCTCAGCCCGTACGTCGGGGACAGGACCACGCCGGAGCCGCTGATGCTGTCGTCCAGCCTTACGTCGCGGAAGGTGGCCTTCGGGGTGGGGTCGCTGCCCAGGACCAGCCACATGAGGGTCACCGCGCGGGCGTCGCACATCGGCTCGTTCACCACGTCCTCGGAGCCTCCCACCAGGACGGAGGCGACGCCGACGGCGAACTCCGGGACGCGGTTGCCGCCCCACCGGGTACCGACCGTCACCTGGCCCGGCGCCGTGGCCGGTTCGAGGGCGCCGTCGTCCTCGATCCCGTCACCGCTGACGTAGATCCGCTGGCGGACCGTCAGGGGCGCCTCGGCCGCCGCACCGCCGGCCCCGGACCGGACCCGGCCGACGACCTCGGCCCAGTCGGACCGCACACCGCTCCATTCGGGGAACGAGCAGTACGTCGAGCCCTCGTACTCGGAGCAGGACTGGACCTTCTGCGGAGACTCGCCGGCCGTCCTGCGCGCCGCCGCCAGGGCCGCCGTGTCGTGCGGCAGCTGGCCGGCCACCCCGGCCGCGGTGGCCGCGAGGGCCAGCGCGGTCGCCGCCTTGACCGCCCGGGTGCGGCCACCGGCGGCCAGCAGGGCCGCGCAGGCGAGCACGGCGCACAGGCCCGCCACGTACAGGGCGTGCCAGCCGGCCGGGCGGCCGAGCAGGCCGGAGGGGACCGGGGCGCCGCTGCCGGAGTCGGAGAAGATCACCGGGGAGAGCCACCCCACCCACTTGTGGTGGAAGCCGATGAGCCCGGAGGCCAGGATGCCGAGCACGTACACGGCGATGACGAAGAGTATGGGCACGAAGGAAGAGGGCAGCAGACGCGCCAGCAGCACGCCGAGGATCCCGGCCAGCAGGACCGTCAGGGGCCCGACGGCCAGCTCCCCGAAGGAGCCGTGTCCGATCGCGCCGGGCTTCAGCGCCTCCCGGGTGAACTCGCCCGCGACGGCGAGCGCGGTGAGCCCCGTGTACGGGAGCACGGACAGCACATGGGCGAGGGTGCGCTGCCAGGGTTCCATGGGCAGGACCCCGAACTGCTGCACCGTGCCGTGCTTGTGCGAGCGCAGCGCGGCCGCGTTGGTGCAGACGAGCATGGCCAGGGCGAACAGCAGGGGTGCCGTCTGGGTGCGGCGGTCGACGGTGTTCAGGACGGGGTAGGAGTCCATGCCGTCGTTGCTCATCAGCCGCAGCACGACGAGCAGGACGAAGAGCGCGAAGAAGAACAGGACCGGGATCTGCCGGAGCAGTTCGCGTGCCTCGAAGCGGGCGAGCTCGAGGACGGCCCGGGGCCGGCGGCTCTCGCGGGGCGGCTCGGTGCGCTCGCCCGCGGGCTGCGTGATCGTCGGGGTCGTGGTGCTCATGCGGCCGCCTCCGCGCTCTCGCCGTCGAGGGCCAGCAGGTAGCCGTCCTCCAGGGTGGGTTCGAGGAGGTCCGCGCCGGCCGGCGGGTCTCCGATGTTGCGGAAGCTGCCGGTGCCGGTGCGCCAGCCGGCGAGGGCCTTCGGGTCGCGTTCCGCGCTGCTCCAGACCCGGCCGGCGGCGCGGGCGGTCAGGTCGGCCGGGGTGCCCTCGAAGCGGACGCGGCCCCGGGCCAGCACCACCACGCGGTGGCAGAGCATCGCCACGTCCTCCGTCTGGTGGGTGGACAGCAGGACGGTACGGCCCTCGCCCGCCTGGGCGATCAGTTCACGGAACCGCATGCGCTGTTCCGGGTCGAGACCGACGGTCGGCTCGTCCAGCACCAGGAAGCCGGGGTCGCCGACGAGCGCGGCGGCCAGCGCGACGCGCTGGCGCATGCCACCGGACAGCCGCTTGATCCGCTTGCCGCGCACCTCCGAGAGGTCGACGGCCTCCAGCACGCGCCGCACCTCTCTCAGCCGGGCGCCGCGGTCGGTCAGTTCCTTGAGGATGGCCACGTAGTCGACGAACTCGAAGGCCGTGAAGTCCGGGTGGAAGCCGGGGGTCTGCGGCAGGTAGCCGAGGGTGCGGCGCAGGCCGAGACGGCCGGACGTGGTGCCGGGGTCGTGCCCGAGGGCCGTGAAGGCACCGCCGTCGGGCGGCACGGCCGTCGCCAGCACCCGCAACAGGGTGGTCTTCCCCGCGCCGTTGGGGCCCAGCAGCCCGGTGACGCCCCGCGTCAGCCGCAGCGAGACCCCGTCGAGGGCGCGGGTCCCGCCGTAGCGCAGCGAGAGATCGGTGGCCGTCAGGGTGGCGGGGCCGGGAGCGGATGCGGTGGTCATGCGGAACTCCTGGAAGTCGAGTCGGCGGCCGAAGCCGGGAAGCGGACCGCGGGGGCGGCCGGGCGCGCCTCGCGCCGGCCCCGGGCGGGCCCGGCGGGCCCGGCGGGCCCGGCGGGTCGGGCGGGTCGGGCGGGTCGGGCGGCCCCATGGGCCCCCTCGGTCCCGGCGGTCGACGCCGTCCCGGCGCGCAGCGCGGGTGCCGGGGTGGACCGTGCGGGTGCCGCGGAGCGCCTCGCGGGTGCCGGGGTGGGCCGGGCGGGTGCCGGGGTAGGCCGGGCGGCGAGGGGGTGGTTCACAGGGTGCCGCCGTTCGGGAAGCCGCCCAGGGGACGGGTGTCGAAGCGGTCGCGGGTGCGGAAGAGCAGCAGGACGGCGAGGGCCGCGACCACCGCAGCGGCGGACTGGCCCACCGCGGTGAAGGGGGCGAGCGTGTCGTGAGCGGGCGTGCGGCTCTCCGCCAGCACCAGCAGCGACACCCACGCGCCGCCGACCACGGCGGGCGCGACGACGGGCCCCAGCCGCGCGGTGAGCGCGAGCCCCGTCGCCGTGAGGGCGAGCGCGGGCAGCAGCCAGGCCAGGGCCGACAGCCCGTACCCCGGCAGCGCCAGTGTCGCCAGGCCGTTGAACGCCAGGCCCGCGGTGAGCACCGCCACCGTACGGATCATCAGCAGCCGGAATCCGTGCAGCGGGGCGACGACGGCCATCTCGTACGTCGGGTCCAGGGACGGGCCGTACGACAGGGCGACCCCGGCGAGCGGGAGCAGCGGGGCGAGCGCGAGGAACAACAGGGGCTGGTCCGCGACCCGCACCGCGAGCACGGTCATGACCAGCAGGAACAGCACCGACAGCAGCCAGGAGCGGCGCAGCACCGGTGTCGCCGCCAGCAGCCGCGCGGTGTGGTCGGCCACGCCGAGCCGCACCAGCAGCCGCTCGAGCAGGGCCGGCCGGGGCGCGTCCAGCTCGGCGTCCAGCCGCGCCCAGCCGGCGTCCAGCGCGACCGGGTCGGTGGTCCGCGCGAGCAGGGCCCTGCACCGGGCGCAGCCGGCCAGGTGGGTGTCGGCGGACCACAGCAGCGGCGGCGCCAACTCGCCCTGCGCGTAGGCCCGCAGGTCCTCTTCAGCCACATGCCACGTCATGCCACGACCTCCCTCGACTGTCCCTCGCCCGCACGCCCGCACGGGCACGCTCCGCACACGTGCCGCCTCATGCCAGCGCCTCCCGCAGTTGCTTGCGGGCACGCTGCGCCCGCGTCTTGACGGTGCCGGGCGGGATGCCGAGCAGTACGGCCGCCTCCCGGGTGGTGAGTCCGTCGATGACGGTCGCCTGGAGGACGGCCCGCAGCTCCGGCGAGAGCCGGGTGAGGGCCCCGGCGAGGTCCCCGTGCTCCACCCCCGCGAGCACGCGTTCCTCCGCCGAGGCCTCGTCGCGGTGGCGCAACCGGGACAGCGCCTGGCGCAGCCGGCCGCGCGCCCCGTCCCCGCGCACGGCGTCGACCAGGCGGCGCGAGCCGATGCGCCACAGCCAGCCGGCGGCGTCGGCGGAAGTGCCCTCCTCGCGGTAGCGGGCGGTGCCGCGCCACACCGCGAGGAACGTCTCCTGCACGACGTCGTCGACTATCGCGGGGTCCGCGCAGCGGCCGCGCAGGCGCGCGGTCAGCCAGGGCGCGTACCGCCGGTACAGCTCCTCGAAGGCATGACGGTCCCGGTCCGCCGCGATGGCCCGCAGCAGCTCCCCGTCGCTTCTCGTTTCGCTCACATTCCCTCATCGGACGGGCCCCGCCGATCGGTTCACGATCCGCCGCACGATTTTTTCTTGACGTGGACACCCCTCTTGCACCACCCTTTCACTACTCAATTAGTGAAAGGGTGGTTGTCCAGTGGTCGAATACCGCATCGACCGGCACAGCGGCGTCGCCACCTACGTCCAGATCGTCCAGCAGACGAAGCAGGCCCTGCGTCTGGGCGTGCTCCGGGCCGGCGACAAGCTGCCCACCGCCCGCGAGGTCGTCGAGGCGACCGCCATCAACCCGAACACCGTGCTGAAGGCGTACCGCGAGCTGGAGCGCGACGGGCTGGTGGAGGCGCGGCGCGGCCTCGGCACCTTCGTGCGGCGCGGTCTGAGCACCGCCCCGGCCGACTCGCCCCTGCGGGCGGAACTGGACGCCTGGGCCGTGCGGGCCCGGGAGGCCGCGCTGGACCGCGACGACGTGGCCGCGCTCTTCACCGCCGTGCTCGACGCACACTTCGCCACCGCGCAGGACCCGCACACCTCGCAGACCCCGGGCGACCCACAGGCCCCGCCCGACCCGCATCACTTGAATCCCGTGAACCCTGGAGACCCCTCATGACCGACACCGCCCTGGCGGCAACCGCGCTGGGCAAGCGCTTCGGCCGACGCGGGGGCTGGGCGCTGCGCGACTGCACCTTCCGCCTGCCCGCCGGGCGCGTCTGCGCCGTGGTCGGCCCCAACGGCGCGGGCAAGTCCACGCTCCTCGCCCTCGCCGCGGGCCTGCTGGCCCCCACCGAGGGCCGTGTCACCGTCCTCGGCACGGATCCCGCCTCCGCACGCACGCGTATCGCCTACGTAGCCCAGGACAAGCCGCTGTACCCGCAGCTGTCGGTGGCCGAGACCCTGCTCGTCGGCGCCGATCTCAACCCGGAGCGCTGGGACGCCGAGGCCGCCGAGCGGATCGTGGCGGCGGGCGACCTCGACCCCGGGAAGAAGATCCGCTCCCTCTCCGGCGGCCAGCGCACCAGGGTGGCGCTCGCCCTGGCCCTGGCCAAGCGGCCCGAACTGCTGCTCCTCGACGAGCCGCTCGCCGACCTGGACCCGCTGGCCCGGCACGAGCTGATGGGCACGCTCATGGCGCGGGCGGCCCAGTACGGCACGACGATCGTGATGTCGTCGCACGTGGTCGCCGAACTGGAGGACTCCTGCGACCACCTGCTGCTGGTCGGCGCCGGCCGGGTGCGTCTGGCCGGTGAGATCGACGACCTGCTCGCCGCCCACACGCGCGTGAGCGCCCTCGCGGACGCCCGCACCGCCCCCGCGGACGCGTCCCCGGTCAGCCTCCCGAGCGGCTCTGCGCCCGGCACCCCCAGCGGCTCTCCGAGCAGCCCGGGCGCCGCCCCGGATCTGGCCCCGCACACCGTCGTCGAGTCCCGGGTCACCGGCCGTCAGCTCACGGCCCTGGTCCGGCCCGGTGGCCCGCTCGCCGACGGCTGGCGCACCTCGGCGCCGTCCCTGGAGGACCTCGTCCTCGCCTACCTGCGCAACCCGCAGGCCGCCCCGCTCGTCCCGGCCGAGGCCGAGGAGGCCGCCGCATGACCGCACTCGCCCTCGCGCCGACCACCCCGCGCACCGCGCACCGCGCCCCCGGGATCCGCTGGCTGTTCCGCCTGCACCGGCCCGCCCTGTACGCCTGGCTCGGCCTGGTCCTCGTGCTCGCCCTCGCGCTGGTGTGGCTGTGGGGTCCGCTGACGGACTCGGCCGCCGTGGCCTGGCGCCAGTACCGGGACGAATGCGCCAACGGCGGTCCGTGCAGGTACGACCAGGACACGATCGTCCGCTACAAGGACGTGTACGCGTACACGACCGCCGCGCTGACCGGGCTCCCGTTCCTGGTCGCCGCCTGGGCGGGCGCCTCCCTGTTCGGCCGCGAGCTGGAGCACGGCACCGCCCAGCTCGCCTGGACGCAGAGCCTGTCGCCGACCCGCTGGCTGGCCACCAAGCTGGCCGTGCCGGCGGTCCTGGTCACCGCGGGCACCCTCCTGCTGGTCGCCCTGCACCGGCTGATGTGGTCCGCGGGCGACGGCCGTATCGACACCGCCAAGAGCTGGTACGACGACATGACCCTGCACACCAACGGCCCCACCACGGTCGCCTTCGCGCTGACCGGCCTGGCCGGCGGCGCCCTCGCGGGCCTGCTGCTGCGCCGTACGCTGCCGGCGATGTCGCTCGCCCTCGGCCTCGTCGCCGTCGTGCGGGTCCTCACCTCCCAGGTCCTGCCCCACCTGTGGCCCGCCGTCACCCGGGTCACCAGCCTCGCCGACGGGTACGGCGGCTCGGGCCTGGGCGTGGACTCGGGCCTGGTCACCTCCACCGGCGCGCACATCGCCGACCCCGGCTGCGGTCCGACCGGCGTCGTCAGCGGCTGCGACAAGGTGTACGCCGGGCTCGACGCCACCGGTTTCTACTCCACGTACCACCCCGAGTCCCACTTCTGGCCCCTCCAGCTGGCCGCGACCGCACTCGTGCTGGTCGTCGCGGGCCTCACGGCCACCGCCGCGTTCCTCCTCCTGCGCCGCCGCACGGCGACCAGCTCGGCGGCCTGACCACCCCGCCGGCCCGACCGCACGGTCGGCCCGACCCGTCCCGGTCCGGTGTGCGGGGGTCCCTCCACGGGGGGAGGGACCCCCGCACACCACCCAGCGGCCGGGAAGAGAAGCGGTGAGCGCGCCGCCTCCGACCCCCGCGGGCCGCCCCCCGATATCCCGCACGCCATGTCGCCGTAACCATCGGTTCAGACGACCTTGCGACGCTCGGCGAATGAAGCCCGCCGTGCCCGAGCCTTCGCCGCCTCCCGGGGCAGATCGGCCCCCGCGAGACACCACCGCGATCACGCCCGCACGTTCCGACGCGCCTGTCACGCTCCTTGCGCGGAAGAATGGGTACATGAGCCAGTCAGACGCCCAGGCCGAGGTCCAGCACGCGCAGCCCTCCGTGGGCTCCATCGCCGCCCACCGCCCGCACACCGTCGCCGCCGTGGTCTCCGATCTCGAGCCCGACATCGACGCCGACCTCGACACCTACGAGGAAGCGCCGTACGACGGCCCGCAGCTTCCCCAGGGCCGCTTCCTCGACCGGGAACGCAGCTGGCTCGCGTTCAACGAACGCGTCCTGGAACTCGCCGAGGACCCGAACACGCCCCTCCTCGAACGGGCCAACTTCCTCGCCATCTTCGCCAGCAACCTGGACGAGTTCTTCATGGTCCGGGTGGCCGGCCTGAAGCGCCGTATCGCCACCGGCGTCGCCACCCGCTCCGCCTCCGGCCTCCAGCCGCGCGAGGTGCTCGAGATGATCTGGGCCCGCTCGCGCGAGCTCATGGCCCGGCACGCCGCCACCTACCACGAGGACATCGCCCCCGCCCTCGCCGAGGAGGGCATCCACCTGGTGCGCTGGGGCGAACTGACGGAGAAGGAGCAGGCCCGCCTCTTCACGCTCTTCCGCCACCAGATCTTCCCGGTCCTCACCCCCCTGGCCGTCGACCCCGCGCACCCCTTCCCGTACATCTCGGGTCTCTCGCTGAACCTCGCGGTCGTCGTGCGCAACCCCGTCAGCGGCCACAAGCACTTCGCGCGCGTCAAGGTGCCGCCCCTGCTGTCCCGGTTCCTGGAGAGCTCGCCGGGCCGCTACGTCCCCATCGAGGACGTCATCGGCGCGCACCTGGAGGAGCTGTTCCCGGGCATGGAGGTGCTGGAGCACCACGCCTTCCGGCTCACCCGCAACGAGGACCTCGAGGTCGAGGAGGACGACGCCGAGAACCTTCTCCAGGCCCTGGAGAAGGAGCTCATGCGGCGCCGCTTCGGGCCGCCGGTGCGCCTGGAGGTCGAGGAGTCCATCGACCGCGAGGTGCTCGACCTGCTGGTGCGCGAGCTGAAGATCAGCGAGGCCGAGGTCTACCCGCTGCCGGGCCCGCTCGACCTGACCGGCCTCTTCCGCATACACGGCCTCGACCGGCCCGAGCTGAAGTACAAGAAGTTCATCGCCGGCACCCACCGCGACCTGGCCGAGGTCGAGTCGGCCTCCCCGCCGGACATCTTCGCGGCCCTGCGCAGCCGGGACGTCCTGCTGCACCACCCGTACGACTCCTTCTCGACGTCCGTGCAGGCGTTCCTGGAACAGGCGGCGGTGGACCCGGACGTCCTCGCCATCAAGCAGACCCTGTACCGGACCTCGGGCGACTCCCCGATAGTCGACGCGCTCATCGAGGCCGCCGAGTCCGGCAAACAGGTCCTGGTGCTGGTCGAGATCAAGGCCCGCTTCGACGAGCACGCCAACATCAAGTGGGCGCGCAAGCTGGAGGAGGCCGGCTGCCACGTCGTCTACGGCCTGGTCGGCCTGAAGACCCACTGCAAGCTGTCGCTGGTGGTCCGTCAGGAGGGCGACACCCTGCGCCGCTACTGCCACGTCGGCACCGGCAACTACCACCCCAAGACGGCACGGCTCTACGAGGACCTCGGACTGCTGACCGCCGACCCGCAGGTCGGCGCGGACCTCTCCGACCTGTTCAACCGGCTCTCCGGCTACTCCCGCCGCGAGACCTACCGCCGTCTGCTCGTCGCCCCCAAGTCCCTGCGGGACGGTCTGATCGCCCGCATCGACAAGGAGATCCAGCACCACCGCGCCGGCCGGCCCGCGCACGTCCGCATCAAGGTCAACTCCATCGTCGACGAGGCGCTGATCGACTCCCTCTACCGGGCGTCCCAGGCCGGCGTGCAGGTCGACGTGTGGGTGCGCGGCATCTGCGCCGTGCGCCCCGGCGTGCCCGGCCTGTCGGACAACATCCGGGTCCGCTCCATCCTGGGCCGCTTCCTGGAGCACTCGCGGGTCTTCGGGTTCGGCAACGGCGGCGAACCCGAGGTGTGGATCGGCAGCGCCGACATGATGCACCGCAACCTCGACCGCCGTATCGAGGCCCTGGTCAGGGTCACCGACCCGGCCCACCGGGCGTCCCTGAACCGGTTCCTGGAGACGGGCATGTCCGATGCCACGGCCTCCTGGCACCTCGGCCCGGACGGCGAGTGGATCCGGCACGCGACCGACGCGGACGGCGCGCCCCTGCGCAACGTCCAGGAGATGCTCATAGACGCCCGGAGGCGCCGGCGTGGCACAGCGACACCATGACGTGACGGACCCCGCGGCCGGGCCCGTGACCACGGGGGAAGCCCTCGCGGGCTACCTCCGGGGCCAGGCCACGGAGTTCCTCCGCGCCCTGCGTCTGCACCGGGAGACGGGGGGCGGCACGTCACACGCGCCGGCGGGCTCCACGGCCGCCGGCGCGCCGGGCGGCACGACGACCGCCACGGCAGCGGGCGCGTCGAGCGGGGCGACGGCGCGCGTCGACGCGGCGCGCGCCCTGCGCCGCTCGGCCCGCCGGATCAGCGGCAGCCTGCACACCTTCCGCCCGCTCCTGGAACCCGAGTGGTCGGAGGGCATCCGCCCCGAGCTGGCCTGGCTGTCGGGCACGCTGGCCCTGGAGCACGCGTACGGGGCCCGCCTGGAGCGGCTGCTGCTGGCGCTGAACCGGCTCTCGGGCGCGGCACCGGTGCCGCCCCAGCTCGTCGGCCCGGGCAGCCCGTCCGCCGACGGGACGGCCCGTCCGGCGGCCCCCGACCGGGGCAACCTCACCGTGGGCGCGGCGAAGGCGGGCGCCCTCCTGGACCGGCAGCTGACCCTCGCCCGCACCCGGGCCCACTCCAGCGCCCTCCAGGCGCTGGGCTCCTCCCGCTTCCACGCCGTCGCGGACAAGGTCGCCGTGCTCGCCAGCGAGGTCCCGCTCACCTCCGCCGCGGCCGCCACCGACCTGCGGGCCCTGGCCAGGGCCGCCGAGGAACGCCTCGCCGACGCGGTCACCGCGCTGCCGCTCGTCACCGCGGGCAGCCCCTACAACGCGGAGGCCCTGATCCACGGCCTCTCCCCGGACCCGGCCCCGCACCCCCAGGACGCGCCCTGGCACCAGGTGCGGCTGCTGCTGCGGCTGCACCGGTACGCCTGCGAGGTCGTGCACGGCCGGGGCACCCCCCTCGACGTCCGCCTGCTCACGGCGGGCGAGGCGCTCGACCGGCACCGCGACGCCTCGGAGGCCTCCTCCGCCGCGGCCCAGGCGGCCCGCACGCCCCGGATCGCGCCCGCGACGGCGTACGCCCTCGGCGTGCTGCACGCGGACCAGCGGCACGAGGTGGAGGCGGCGCGCTACGCGTTCCAGCGCTCGTGGCAGAAGCAGACCATCGGCGCACCCTGACCGGACAGGTGGTGAGGACCAGGTGAGCACCGCTGACGACGCCGCAGGCACCCCCTGCGGCACCCACGGCGGCGCCCTCGACGGCGTCTTCGGCAGCACCCCCCGCGCGATCCCCCACCGGGGCGCCCGCGCGGTCCCGGCCGGGACCCCCGGCCGGGACCGCGACCCGCACCCCGGCTCCGCCCCGGACCGCGCCTCGGGCTCCGCCCCGGCCCCCGGTCCCGCCGCCGACACCACCCCGGTCCTGGCGGCCGGCTGCGTGCTGTGGCGCCGCTCCCCGGCGGGCGACGGGCTGGAGCTGTGTCTCGTCCACCGGCCCAAGTACGACGACTGGTCGCATCCCAAGGGCAAGCTCAAACGTGGCGAGGATCCGCTGACGGGCGCCCTGCGCGAGGTCGAGGAGGAGACCGGTCACCGGGCCGTACCCGGCGCCCGGCTGCCCACCGTCGACTACGAGGCAGGCGGGCGCCCCAAGCAGGTCCGCTACTGGGCCGCCGAGGCCGTGTCCGGGTCGTTCGCCCCGAACGACGAGGTCGACCGCCTCCTGTGGCTCCCCCCGCCGGCCGCCCGCGACCGGCTCACCCAGCCGAGGGACCGCACCCTCGTGGACGCCCTGCTGCGCGTCCTGCACCTGGCATAACGGTCGGACGGACCCGGCGGCCGCCGGAATCGCTCCGTGTCCTCGACGTAAGCGTTCCGTGACCTAACCGCACCGTCCCCAGGGGTTCACCCCCCGTTCACTCGCGCCCGTAGGCGCCTTCACCTGATCTGCCTAATTTCGGCCTTACGCGGTGCGATGCGCGACCCGGGGGGTCGCGTCCGTGCCGAGCAGACTTCTGCACACTCCGCACGCCGCCGGAATTCAGGACGGCGGCTCCTGGAAGGATCTTCCCCAAGTGAAGCTTCAGCGCATGAACCGGCGGGCTCTCTCCCTCGGTGCTCTCGCCGTCTCCGGCGCCCTGGCCCTCACGGCGTGCGGCTCCGACGACACCGGTTCCAGCAGCGGCAGCAGCTCCTCCGCGACGGCCGCCGCCGGCTCCATCAAGTGTGACGACGCCAAGGGCCAGCTCCTCGCCGACGGCTCCTCCGCGCAGAAGAACGCGATCGACGCGTGGGTCAAGAACTTCACGCAGGCCTGCTCGGGCGTCCAGGTGAACTACAAGGGCTCCGGCTCCGGCGCCGGCGTCACCGCCTTCACGCAGGGCCAGGTCGCCTTCGCCGGCTCGGACTCCGCGCTGAAGCCCGACGCCGTCGCCGCCTCCAAGTCGGTCTGCACCGGCGGCCAGGGCATCGACCTGCCGATGGTGGCCGGCCCGATCGCCGTCGCCTTCAACGTCTCGGGCGTGGACAACCTGACGCTCGACGCCGCGACGATCGCCAAGATCTTCGACGGCAAGATCACCAACTGGAACGACGCCGCGATCGCCAAGCTCAACCCCGGCGCGAAGCTGCCCGACCTGAAGATCCAGCCGTACCACCGCTCGGACGAGTCCGGCACCACGGACAACTTCACCAAGTACCTGATCGCCGCCACCCCGGACAACTGGAAGTACTCCGGCGGCAAGGCCTGGCAGGCCAAGGGCGGCCAGGCCGCGGCCGGCTCCTCCGGTGTCGCGCAGGGCGTCAAGCAGACCAACGGCGCCATCGGCTACATGGAGCTGTCGTACGCCAAGGACGGTCTCGGCACCGTCGCCGTCAACACGGGCGCCTCGGCCCCGGTCAAGCCGTCCTCCGACGGCGCCACCAAGGCCGTCGCCGCCGCGCAGGTCGTCGGCACCGGCAGCGACCTGTCCCTGAAGCTGGACTACAACACCAAGGCCGAGGGCGCCTACCCGCTCACCCTGGTCACCTACGAGATCGCCTGCGACAAGGGCAACAAGGCCGCCACCCTGCCGGCCACCAAGGCGTTCCTGCGCTACATCGCCAGCGAGGACGGTCAGGGCATCCTGTCGGGCATCGACTACGCGCCGATCCCCGACGCCATCATCGCCAAGGTCCGCACCACCATCGAGGGCCTGAGCTGATCCCCGTGGTGCGGTCCGGCGCCGGGGACGACCCGGTCCGGACCGCACCCGTCCGGTGCACCGCCGCCAGGGGCCGCCCGCAAACCGGCCCCACCCGAGCCGCCCCCACACCGCAGGCGGCTCCGCAGACCGGAGACCTCCATGGACATATCGACACAGAACACAGACACGGACGACACCCCTCCCCCCACGGCCCCGGCGGCCCCGCCCCCCGTCTCGGCGGAGCAGAAGCGCGCGGCACGCGGAGCCACCCGCCCCGGTGACCGGATCTTCCTCGGCCTGTCCCGCGGCTCGGGCATCTTCCTGCTGGTGATCATGGCCGCCATCGCGGTCTTCCTCACCTACCGCGCGAGCCTCGCCATCAGCAAGGACGACGCGAACTTCCTGACCACGTTCGAGTGGAACACCAGCCTCGTCCCGCCGAAGTTCGGCATCGCGGTGCTGGCCTTCGGCACGGTGGTCTCGTCGGTCATCGCGATGGTCATCGCCGTCCCGATCGCCGTCGCGATCGCCCTCTTCATCACCCACTACGCACCCCGCCGCCTGAGCGGCCCGGTCGCGTACGTGATCGACCTGCTCGCCGCCGTCCCGTCCATCGTGTACGGCCTGTGGGGCGCCCTGGTGCTCGTCCCGCACATGGACGGCCTGTTCGGCTGGCTCAACGACTACCTGGGCTGGACCGGCGTCTTCTCCTGGGAGAAGGGCGCCCCGCGCTCCATGCTCACGGTGGGCGTCCTGCTGGCCGTGATGATCCTCCCGGTGATCACCAACGTGAGCCGCGAGGTCTTCCGCCAGGTCCCGCAGATGCACGAGGAGGCGGCCCTGGCGCTGGGCGCCACCCGCTGGGAGGTCATCCGCATGTCGGTGCTCCCCTTCGGCCGCTCCGGCGTCATCTCCGCCTCGATGCTCGGCCTCGGCCGCGCGCTCGGCGAGACGATGGCCGTGGCCACCGTCCTCTCCCCCGACTTCGACATCCACGCCAGCCTCCTCAACCCCGGCGGCGGCACCTTCGCCCAGAACATCGCCAGCAAGTTCAACGAGGCGACGGAGTTCGGCCGTGACGCGCTCATCGCCTCCGGTCTGGTCCTGTTCGTCATCACCCTGCTGGTCAACGGCGCGGCACGCATGATCATCGCCCGCCGCAAGGAGTACTCGGGGGCCAACGCATGAGCCACGCAGCAGCAGTAGCCGACAAGTCCCCGAGCACGCTCCGCGCGGCGAGCCTGCCGAGGTGGTCCCCCTGGGCCATCGCGGGCGGTTCGCTGGTCCTCGCCGTCGCCATCGGCCTCGCCGGCGGCCTGGACAGCAAGGTCCAGTGGGGCCTGATCGCCGGCCTCCTCTTCGTCTTCGGCACCTACGGCATCGCGGCCAAGGTCGAGGGCCGCCGCCAGGCGAAGGACCGGGTGGCCACCAGCCTGGTCTGGGTGGCGTTCGTCCTCGCCGTCGTCCCGCTGGTCTCCCTCCTCTGGACGACCATCGCGCGCGGCGTGAAGGTCCTGGACGTCTACTTCCTCACCCACTCCATGGGCGTCGTCGCCGACAGCGAGCCGGGCGGCGGCATCTACCACGCCATCCTCGGCAGCCTGGAGCAGGTCGGCCTGGCCACCGCCATCGGCGCCCCGGTCGGCATCCTGACGGCGATCTACCTGGTGGAGTACGGCCGCGGCGCCCTGGCGAAGTCGGTCACCTTCTTCGTCGACGTCATGACGGGCATCCCGTCGATCGTCGCGGGCCTGTTCATCCTCAGCCTGATGCTGATGTTCGACATGCAGCCCTTCGGCTTCGCGGGCTCCCTCGCGCTGGCGATCCTGATGATGCCGGTCGTCGTACGCTCTACAGAGGAAATGCTGAAGCTGGTCCCGAACGAGCTGCGCGAGGCGTCGCTCGCTCTCGGCGTCCCGAAGTGGCGCACGATCCTGAAGGTGGTAGTCCCGACCTCGATCGGAGGCATCATCACGGGCGTGATGCTGGCGATCGCCCGTATCGCGGGCGAGACGGCGCCGGTCCTCCTCCTCGTCTTCGGCAACCCGTTCATCAACGCGAACCCCTTCGAGGGCGCGCAGGCCTCGCTCCCGCTGTACATCTACCAGCAGTACTCGCAGAGCGCGGGTTCGACGGCGGCCTACGACCGTGCCTGGGCGGCGTCGCTCACGCTGATCGCCTTCGTGATGATCCTGAACCTGGTGGCCCGCGGCATCGCCCGCTGGAAGGCCCCGAAGACCGGTCGCTGAAGCAGCGATCCGCGGCCCGGAGCCGCACGGGACACCCTCAGCGACCGACTGGAAGTGAAGTAGAGAAAATGGCGAAGCGAATCGACGTAAGCGGACTGACCGCCTACTACGGATCCCACAAGGCGATCGACGACATCTCGATGACGGTCGAACCCCGCTCGGTGACGGCCTTCATCGGCCCCTCCGGCTGCGGCAAGTCGACGTTCCTGCGCACGCTGAACCGTATGCACGAAGTCACCTCGGGCGGCCGCGTCGAGGGCAAGGTGCTCCTGGACGACGAGGACCTGTACGCGGCGGGAGTGGACCCCGTCTCGGTCCGCCGCGAGGTGGGCATGGTCTTCCAGCGCCCCAACCCGTTCCCCACCATGTCGATCTTCGACAACGTGGCGGCCGGCCTGCGGCTCAACGGCTCCTACAAGAAGAGCGAGCTGGCGGACGTCGTCGAGAAGTCCCTCCAGGGCGCGAACCTCTGGAACGAGGTCAAGGACCGCCTCAACAAGCCCGGCTCTGGCCTCTCGGGCGGCCAGCAGCAGCGCCTGTGCATCGCCCGCGCCATCGCGGTCGAGCCGAAGGTCCTGCTGATGGACGAGCCCTGCTCGGCCCTGGACCCCATCTCCACCCTGGCGATCGAGGACCTGATCGGCGAGCTCAAGGAACGCTTCACGATCGTCATCGTGACGCACAACATGCAGCAGGCGGCGCGTGTCTCCGACCGCACGGCCTTCTTCAACCTGTCCGCCGTCGGCCAGCCCGGCAAGCTCATCGAGATCGACGACACGGAGCGCATCTTCTCCAACCCGTCGGTCCAGGCCACGGAGGACTACATCTCGGGCCGCTTCGGCTGAGCCCCACCCCCGAGGGCCGCTCCGACCGAGCCCGCCCCCGATCCCCTCGCGGTGCTGCATGGCGGTGCCACCGCGAGGCCGCAAAGGGCCCGCCCCCGGCTCGGGGGCGGGCCCACGCGTTTTCGGCCCGGGGGTCCGGCGGGCCTGGGGGTCCGGCGGGCCGGGGGCCGGTGGGCCATGGGGTCCGGTAGGCCGGGGGGCCGTGGGGTCCGGTGGGCCGGGGGCAGCTCCACCCGGTCCGGGCCAGGAGTCGCCGGTCGGCAGCCGACGTCGCAAGTGCGAGGACGAAGGACACAGGCGTGCCCGCCGGGCCCAAGCCTGGGCAGGGAGGGCGACAGCCGGGGAGTGAGGGCGACCCGGGCTCTCACCTCGCACGGGGAGCCCGGAGCGGGTGAAGCAGGACACCCTCGGGTGCCGAGAGACGAAGCACACGCTTCGGCCGCAGGGGGCGAAGCGCCCGCATCCCGGGGTCCGGGGCGGAGCCCCGTGTCGGGGCCACCCCACCTACCGCGTCGGGCGGGTGGGTGGGCGAGACGGGGGCGAAGCCCCCATCCGCGGGGTCCGGGGCGGAGCCCCGTGTCGGGAGCACCTCACCCACCGAGTCGGGCGGGCGGGTGGGCAAGACGGCGGCCAAGCCCCGCCCCACCCCACCTACAGGAACAACAGGTTCACCAACCAGAACGCACACGCCGCGACAACCCCCGCCGCAGGCATCGTGATGAACCACCCCAGAACAATGTTCTTGGCGACCCCCCACCGCACGGCATTGATCCGCTTCGTCGCCCCGACACCCATGATCGCCGAAGTGATCACATGCGTCGTCGAGATCGGCGCCTTGAACAGGAACGCCGTGGTGAACATGATCGACGCCCCGGTCGTCTCCGCGGCGAACCCCTGCGGCGGATCCAGCTCGATGATCTTGCGGCCGAGCGTCCGCATGATCCGCCACCCGCCCGCGTACGTCCCCAGCGAGAGCATCACCGCGCAGGCGATCTTCACCCAGACCGGGATCGGGTCGTCGGCCCCCTGCACGTCACCGATGACGAGGGCCATCACCACGATGCCCATCGTCTTCTGCGCGTCCTGGAGACCGTGCCCCAGCGCCATACCCGCCGCCGACACGGTCTGCGCGATCCGGAAACCGCGCTTGGCCTTGTGCGGGTTGGCCCGCCGGAACATCCACAGGATGGCCGTCATCACCAGGTAGCCGGCGATGAGTCCCACCACCGGCGAGAGGAACATCGGGATGACGACCTTGTCGAGGACGCCGGACCAGATGACCTCCGTGCCACCGGCGAGCGCGGCGCCCACCATGCCGCCGAACAGCGCGTGCGACGACGAGGAGGGCAGCCCGAAGTACCAGGTGACGAGGTTCCAGACGATCGCGCCGATCAGCGCGGCGAAGAGGATGCCCATCCCCTTCGAGCCGTCGGGCGTCTCGATCAGCCCCTTGCTGACGGTGTGCGCGACCCCGCTGCCGAGGAAGGCACCGGCGAGGTTCATCACCGCGGCCATGGCCAGCGCCGCCCGGGGCGTCAGCGCCCGGGTGGAGACGGAGGTGGCGATGGCGTTCGCGGAGTCGTGGAAGCCGTTCGTGTACGTGAATCCGAGCGCGACGCCGATGGTCACGATCAGAGCGAAGGTGTCCATGAAGGGCTCAGGACTCCTTGACCGCGATGGTCTCCACCGTGTTGGCCACGTGCTCGAAGGCGTCGGCGGCCTCCTCCAGCACATCCACGATCTGCTTCAGCTTGAGCACCTCGATGGCCTCGTACTTGCCGTTGAAGAGATGCGCGAGCAGCTTGCGGTGGATCTGGTCGGCCTGGTTCTCGAGCCGGTTGACCTCGATCCAGTACTCGGTGAGGTTCGCCATGGTCCGCAGGTTCGGCATGGCCTCGGCGGTCAGCTCCGCCGCCCGCGCCAGCACCTCGATCTGCTGCTCGACGCCCTTGGGCAGCTCCTCGACGTTGTAGAGGACGACCAGGTCGACGGCCTCCTCCATGAAGTCCATGATGTCGTCGAGGGAGGACGCGAGGTTGTAGATGTCCTCACGGTCGAACGGCGTGATGAACGAGGAGTTCAGCTGGTGGAAGATCGCGTGCGTGGCGTCGTCACCTGCGTGTTCCGCGGCCCGCATGCGCTCTGCGATCTCGGCCCGGCCGGCGGGGTCCGCCCCGAGCAGTTCCATCAGGAGTTTCGAGCCCGTGACGATGTTGTCCGCGGATGCGGCGAACATGTCGTAGAAGCTCGTCTCCCTGGGGGTCAGACGAAAGCGCACGTGGGGTCCTCAGGATGCATCGGTTTCGGTCAGGCTGATGCTAGGCGCATCATCCGGCCACGGCTAATGGGCCGTCCCCCAGTGTCGCCCATCGCACCGAGCGACCGGGAGGGGGGCGACCGGCAGCGAGAAAACCGGCGAAACCCCTGCTCGGGCCGTATACCCAAGGAAGTTCGCTACGATATACCCAGTAGGGGTATGTGTGCGGAGCCGGAGCACTGGAGGACAGGATGACGACCACAGAGGCCGGCGGGCCCGCGGCCGCCCCGGCCGGTCCCGCGACGGACCCCGCGACCGGCCCGGAGCACGCCCACGGCGCCGAGCACACCCACGGCCCGGAGCACGCTCCCGGCACGGTGCACGGCTACCACAAGCAGAAGGACGAGCACCTCAAGCGTCTGCGCCGCATCGAGGGCCAGATCCGCGGCCTCCAGCGCATGGTCGACGAGGACACGTACTGCATCGACATACTCACCCAGGTGTCCGCCTCCACCAAGGCCCTCCAGTCCTTCGCCCTGCAACTCCTGGAGGAGCACCTGCGCCACTGCGTCGCCGACGCGGCCCTCAGGGGCGGCGACGAGATCGACGCCAAGGTGGAAGAGGCGACGAAGGCCATCGGCCGCCTACTGCGCACCTGATCCGCGGCGCGCGCCCGGCGCGGGACCGGGGCCGGCCCCGGTCTCCTCCCCCACCCGCAGGACCAGGTCGATGCTCTCGAGGCTGAGCCGTTCCTCCCCGGCCGCGGACGCGGCGATGATCAGCTCGCCGCACAGTTCGATCTCGGCGAGGGCCACGTGGTCCTGAACTGCCGTACCGCCGCCCGGAGCCACGCGCATCACCTCGTCCCTGCCGTCACCGGCTTCCTAGAGTAGGGAGCGCTATACACCGAGCGCATGGCACGGACGGGCTAGTCCTTGTACGCAACCAGTGGCCGAAAACACTCGCCCACCCCGCCCGGCCCCGCCTCGCCCGGCCTCGCCCGGCCCCGCCCGGCCCCGCCCGGTCCCGGCCCACCCGGCCCCGTCCGCCCGGCGGGACGCCTCACTCCTGCGCGATCCGCCCCGCGTAGATGTCCCGAGCGGCCGGCAGCCGTACGTCGACGGGCGCCCCGAAGTCGTACAGCAGCGTCGTCGAGGCCACCGCGACCGGCTCCTTGCGCTGCCCGTTCACGAAGCTGAACCGGTGCCGGACCTTGCGGATGCGCCCCTGGTCGTCGAGGTAGACGTCGAACGGCACCCGGGCCGTGGCGAACCCTTTCGCCGCCGCGCGCAGCGCGTTGCGTCCGCCGGCCGACGCGTCCCGCGCGGCCACCGCCAGATCGGCCGTCCCGCGGTAGTGCCGCACGGCCGTCCCCGCCACCTCGGTCCTCCCCACGTACGTGGCCGTACGCGTCCCCCGCAGCACCTCGGCGGCGGCGAACGGATCGGTGGCCCCGCCCGTCACGAGGTTCCCGTCGGACAGGGTGGCCGTCTCCACCCGCACCCACTTGTCGTCGGGCACCCCGTCCCGGTTCTTCATGAACAGCGCCCCGGGCGCGAGGAGTTCGGCGATGGGCCGGTGCTCACTGGTACCGGCCGGATCCTGCGGCAGCTGCACCCTCAGCTCGCCGAGCTGCCTGCGGTAGTCGTACGCGCCCTGGCCGCGGATGGTGACCCGGGTCCCGCCCGTCGCCATCTCCATCGAGGTACGCGCCTTGGACGTGCCCGCCTCGACGAGGGTGTCGGCGGCCCGGTGCAGCGTCTCGACGGGGTCGGCCGCCCTGCCGTCCTCGGCCACCGCGCCGCCACCGGAACACCCGGCTGCGCCCGCGCAGACCCCCGCGACGAACCCCGAAAGGACCGCCGCACCCACCAGCCCGCGCCGCCGCTCCGCCATGACCCGTGCACCCCCAACCGGTACGTCCGTCACGGGACCCCTGTCGTTCCGGTTAACGACGGGTAAGTGCCCCCGTCACGCCGAGCCGTGGTTCTGCGACCGCCATCCGGGTTTCCTTGCCCGTCCTGGGTACCGTTGTCCTTGTGACACAGCAGGACGGCCCGGCCCGTCCCCGCACCGACGGGGAACACAGCACCACGACCGTCGAACAGGGCAGGTTCTGCCTGGCCCGCTGCACCTGCGGCTGGCGCGGCCCGGCCCGCAGGGCGAGAAGCACGGCGAGGACGGACGCGGAGCACCACGTCCGCGGCTGACCGGCGCACGTCACCGTTGCGTCACCGCCGGCGCCCGCCGGAACCCGCCGGTCCACGACCTCGTCTCGCTCCATGAAGCCGACAGGCGTTCGAGGGAAGGCGCAAGAACATGGAACGGCGTACGTTCATCGCGGGCGGCACGGCCGCGGTCGCGGCGGCAGCGGCCGCGTGCAAGGCGGACAACAGCGGTGCCGGCGCCTCCGCCTCGGCCGCCGGGGACTCCACGACGACCTCCCTGACCACGACGAGCGTCGCCGCCCCCGCCAACTGGGCCGCCCTCGCCCGCGACCTGGACGGCACCCTCGTCCGCCCCGGCGAGGCCTCCTGGGCCGCGGCCCGCCAGCTCTACAACACCCGCTTCGACAGCCTCAGGCCCGCGGCGGTGGCCTACGTGGCGCACACCGACGACATCCGCACGGTGCTGGCGTACGCGCGCGCCCACCGGATCAAGGCCGCGATCCGCAACGGCGGCCACTCCTACGGCGGCTGGTCCTCGGGCGACGGCCGGCTGATCGTCGACGTCTCCCGGCTGAACCGGGTGCGGGCGAGCGGCACCACGGCGGTGGTCGGCGCGGGCTCGAAGCTGATCGACGTCTACCGGGCGCTCGCCGCGAAGGGCGTGACGATCCCGGCGGGTTCCTGTCCCACGGTCGGCGTCTCCGGCCTGGTGCTGGGCGGCGGCCACGGCGTCGTCTCCCGCGCCTACGGCCTGACCTGCGACAGCCTCACCCGGGCCACGGTCGTCACCGCGGACGGCAGGCAGCTCACCGCCGACGCGACGACGAACAAGGACCTGTTCTGGGCCCTGCGCGGCGCGGGCAACGGCAACTTCGGCGTCGTCACCGAGCTGGAGTTCAGGACCCACCCGGCGCCCCAGGCGGTGACGGGCTACCTCACCTGGCCCTGGTCCAAGGCGGCGGCGGTCCTGAAGGCCTGGCAGGAGTGGGGGCCGTCCCAGCCCGACGAGATCTGGTCCTCCCTGCACCTGGCGAACGCCACCGGCGGCAACCCCACGGTCTCCGTCGCCGCGTTCTGCATCGGCACCTACGGCCAGCTCCAGAACGCGGTGGACCGGCTCGCGGACCGCGTGGGCGCCCCGGCGACCAACGTCTCCCTGCGCCGCCGTACGTACGAGGCGGCGATGGAGATCTACGCCGGCTGCTCCTCCTTCACCTCCGACGCCCAGTGCCACCTGCCGGGCTCGACGCCGGGCCGCTCCCCGCAGGGCGCGCTGGGCCGCGAGACCTACGCGGCCCACTCGGACTTCTTCGACGTCTCGCTCTCGGCGGCGGGCATCCAGACCCTGCTGAAGCAGATGAGGTCGGTCCAGGGCGGCGCGGGCAGCATCGCGCTGACGGCGCTGGGCGGCGCGGTGAACCGCGTGTCCCCGACGGCCACGGCGTTCGTCCACCGCCGCTCCCGCATGCTGGCGCAGTACATCGCGTCGTGGCGGGCCGGCACGGCGGGGACGGCCGCCCGGACCTGGCTGGACACCGCCCACAAGGCGATGGTCCCGTACGCCTCCGGCGCGGCTTACCAGAACTACGCCGACCCGACGCTGGCCGACTGGCGCAAGGCGTACTACGGCGCCGCGCTCCCCCGCCTGACCCAGCTGAAGCGGCAGTACGACCCCAACGGCTTCTTCAGCTACCCCCAGAGCCTCTGACGCGCCCTCACGTCCTTCCGAGGACGGGCCCGTCCGCGAGATCCCGGGCCCGTCCGCCGGACCTCGGGGCGCGTCCGCCGGAGCTAGGCGGCGAGGTCGCGTTCCTCGGCGGCGATCGCGGTGCGCGTGCCGGTCACGATGCCGTCCCGCTCCCCGGCCCGGGCGGAGCGGGCGCGCACCAGGGTGCCCAGCCGCGGCGACCGGTCGACGGCCTTGAGCACGGGGGTGAGCAGCATGGAGGCGATGGGCGACAGCAGCAGCGCCACGGCGGTCCCGAGCGCGAACCCGCCGACGACGTCCGTCGGATAGTGCACGCCCATGTAGATCCGGCAGAACCCTTCGAGCAGCGCGATCCCCAGGCCGACGAGCCCGAAGGCGCGGTTGGCGACGAACAGCCCGACGGCCATGGCCATCGTGAGCGTCGCGTGGTCGCTGACGAAGGAGTAGTCCGTCTTGCCGGAGACGAGCACCTCCAGACCCCGGTGGTCGAGGAAGGGCCGGGGCCTCTCCACGAAGCCCCGTATGGGCACGTTCACCAGGACGGCGATCCCGGCGGCGAGCGGCGCCCACACCAGCGCGGCGACGGACGACGCGGCCTCGTCGGCGCCGCCGGGCCGCCGCCGGACCCCCCACCAGCACCACACGACGAGCAGCACCATGGCGATCAGCAGTCCGTACTCGCCCACGAACTCGACGATCCGGTCGAGCCAGTGCGGGGCGTCCTTGGCCAGCCCGTTGATGTCGTAGAGCAGGTCGACGTCGGGGTTCGACCCGGATTCGGCGAGTCCAGCCATGGTGCTGCGGCCCCTTCGTCGTGTTCTGCCCGGCACACCTCACATGCGCCCGCTCCAACAGGAACGCACGGCCCCGCTTGATACGTTCCACTCTCCACTGAATGATCACTCAGACGTTATCGAAGAGAGACAGATCCCCGCAGCTCAGAGGCCAGGTGCGCGCGGTCCTCACACGGCCGTGGGGAGCGCTTTCGCGCCATCTTCGGTCACGCGGGTCGCCCCGAAGTACTCGGCCGTGTCGATGGGGTCGAACCGGATGACGGCCCCCGTGTAGGGCGCGTCGATCATGTACCCGCCCCCCACGTACATCCCCACGTGGTGGATGGCCCGCGAGTTGTTCAGGTCGGTGGAGAAGAACACCAGGTCGCCCGGGAGCAGCTCGCTCCGCTTGGGGTGCGGCCCCGCGTTGTACTGGTCGTTGGCGACTCGGGGCAGGGTGATGCCGACGCTTTCGTAGGCGGCCTTGGTCAGGCCGGAACAGTCGAACCGTCCGCCCTGGTCAGCGGTGCCGTTGCCACCCCAGAGGTAGGGCGTGCCGAGCTTCTTCTGCGCGAAGTAGATGGCCCCCGCGGCCTGCTTGGAGGGATCGACCCGGCTGACGGGCGCGGCGAAGGACTCCTCCAGCGTCGTGATGATCCGGACGTAGTTCTGGGTCTCCTTGTACGGCGGCACGCCCCCGTACTTGATCACCGCGTAGGCCCCCGCGTTGTACGAGGCGAGCATGTTCTCGGTGATGTCCCCGGGGACGTCCTTCACGTACGAGGCGAGCTGGCAGTCGTACGACGCGGCCGACGGAATCGCGTCATTCGGGTCCCAGACGTCACGGTCGCCGTCGCCGTCGCCGTCGATGCCGTGCGTGGCCCAGGTGCCGGGGATGAACTGCGCTATGCCCTGCGCGGCGGCGGGGCTCTGCGCCCTCGGGTTGAATCCGCTCTCCTGGTAGAGCTGTGCCGCGAGCAGCGCGGGATTGATGGCGGGGCACAGGTTGCCCCATTTCGCCACGAGTGTCTGGTACGCGGCGGGCACGGCGCCCTTGGCCAGTGCCCGGCCGGCTCCGCCGACCCCGCCTGCGACGTTCCCGCCGACGAGGTAGACGCCGACGACGAGCGCCATCATGAAAGCGGCGCCGGCACCGACGGCGGTGGTCGCCACGACCCATGCCTTACGCACCGTCAACCGCCCCTCGCCGCCCGGGATTCCGCCCCCGGACAGTGTAGGGGCGACGTCCGCCCTGCGGGGTGATCACGAACGAGGGGAAACTGCGTGTGGCGGCCCGGTGCGCCCCTTCGTCCCGACGCGCCCCGCACGCAAGGGGGTTACGCGCCGAACGGGGCATCACATCCGGTCGGAGCAGCGCGCCGGAACGGCGGTGGCGTGCCTGGTCCCCCTAGGGGTCGGCGGTGGCGTCCCGGTACAGCTCGGCGGCCTCCGGCCCGAGGACCACGCTGTACGAGATGTCGGCCGTCGCGCCGCCCTGTTCGTGGCCGCCGAGGACGCCGACCACCTCCCCGTACCCGTTCACCCACGGGCTGCCGCTGGTCCCCCCGGTGAAGTCGGGGCACTCGACGCGCTGCTGGGTCGCGGTGTGCGCGGTGGGCCGGTTGGTGCAGCGGATCGGCACCTCGAGCGCGTCGGGATAGCCGGTGACGGTCACGGCGGTCGCCCCGGTGGTCGTACGCGTCGCGAAGCGGTTGGCGCCGACGACGTCCTCGACGCCCTTGCCGTCCCGCTCGTCGACGAGGGCGAACGCCACGTCGCTGTCCTCGTCCTGCCCCTTGGCCCAGCCGTCGGGCAGGAAGACCCGCCCGACCCGCCAGCTCCCGTGGGGGGCCTTGCCGTCCCGGTAGCCGGGCACGAACGCCAGTTCGCCGGATCCGGTGAGGCAGTGCGCCGCGGTGGCGATGAGGTCGCCGTGCGGGCTGTGCACCACGGAGGCGGTGCAGAAGTGCTCGCCGGTGAGCCTGCCGGCCTCGGCGTCGTCCGCGCTGAAGAGCGCGCCGACCCGGTCGGACTGCGCCGTCGCGGCGGCGACGGCCGTGACCCCGAGGGGTCCTGGCCCGCCGTCGGCGGCCGCTTCGGAGGCGGAGGTGACGGCCAGCAGGACGACCGCACCGAGCAGGGCGTTTCGCTTCATCGGGTTCACTGTGTCCCACGAAGGTGAGAGAAACGTCAGACGCGTGCTTTCCCGTACGACGCTACCCGCACTCCGGCCCCGGCACCCGTCCACTCTTCCCACCGTGCCCGGATACCCCCCGACCGGCCGCGTACGCCCGTGTCTTGTGCGCCCCCCCGCTTGCGCAGCGGCACCGACCGGGTTAAGGGGCCCGCGCTTCCGGCGTCCTCGGTGCGGATACGGCGTGAACCGCAGAATGACCGCTCCGCCGGCGGCCGGAAATGCCGAAGGCCCCGCAGGAAATCACCTGCGGGGCCTTTCGGCCGGATATTCACCCGCCCGGTCTACCAGCGGTACCAGCGGCCCTTTCGGCCACCGTGCCCGGCGGGCCGCGCCACGAAGCCCACCAGCCAGACCACGAGCACGATGACGGCGACCCACCACAGGGCCTTGAGCGCGAAACCGGCACCGAAAAGAATGAGCGCGAGAAGCAGAACAAGAAGCAGGGGAACCATGATTATCAACCTCCGCTGACTCAGGTGCCCCACGGAATCCCCTTCACGCCCACAAATCTCCGGCGCATGTTCACGCATTGCGGGGGAATACGCTTCGCCCCGGACACCCCACCGCGGAACCGGCCGGGGAGCCGGCCGCGGGGGCCGGCGTCACAGGAAACGGCGGATGGGGATGACCGCGGCCTCGCGGGCCCGCTGGAGCACCGAGCGCCGCTTCCAGCGTCCCTCCCGGATCAGCTCGGCGGACCGCACGTCGTCGTCGAAGTGGTCGTCGAGGGTGGCGGTGAACTCCTGGTCGAGCACGGCGAGCATGATCTCCTCGTCGTGGTCGAGGGAGCGGCGGTTGAAGTTGGTCGAGCCCACCAGCGCGGCGACCCCGTCGACCGTGATGACCTTGGCGTGCATCATCGTCGGCTGGTACTGGTAGATCTTCACGCCGCAGGAGGTCAGGTCCTCGTAGTAGTGCTGACCGGCGAGCTGGCAGACCCGCTTGTCGGTGTGCGGGCCGGGCAGCAGGATCTCCACCTCCACGCCCCGCCGGGCCGCGGCGCACAGCAGCTCGATGAAATAGGCGTCCGGCGAGAAGTAGGCGGTGGCCAGCCGGAAGCGCTCCTCGGCCGACTCCAGCATCACCCGGATCAGGGTCTGCATGTCCTGCCAGCCGAAACTCGCCGAGCCGCGCACCACCTGCACGACCGAGTCGCCCTCAGGACGGTGCGGGACGAACCGGTCGCGGTCGTCGAAGAGCTCGTCGTGGCACTCGGCCCAGTTCTGCGCGAAGGCGGCGGCGATGCCGTCCACGGCGGGCCCGCGGACCTCGACGTGGGTGTCACGCCACTCGCGCTCGTTGCGGGCGTCGCCGCACCACTCCTCGGCGATGCCGACCCCGCCGGTGAAGGCCGTCTGCTCGTCCACGACGAGCACCTTGCGGTGACAGCGGTGGTTCTGCTTGAGCGGCGAGAGGGTCAGGGGTCTGCGGAACCAGGCCACCTGCACACCGGCCCGCTCCATCTCCGCGAGGAGCTCCTTCTCGATCAGCCGGCTGCCGAACCCGTCCAGCAGCAGCCGCACCCGCACGCCCGCCTTCGCCCGGTCGGCCAGCGCCCGCGCGAAGTCGCGGGCGATGTCCCCGCGCCAGTAGACGAACGTCATCATGTCCACCGTGTGCTCGGCGGCCCGGATGCGCGCCAGCATCGCCGGGAAGATCTCGTCCCCGTTGCGCAGCGCCGTGAGCGTGTTGCCCTCGGTCGCGGCGATGCCGATGAGCCGCTCGAGCCGGCGGCGTATCCGCTCGACCCTCTCCTGGACCAGCTCCGGCGCCGGCGCGTCGGCGCCGTTATCGGTCGGCTCGGTCCGTTCCTGCGTACTGGTCATGACGTCACCCGGCCGGCACTCGCAGAGGACATCGGGCCGCGTTACCCGGTCCGGCGCGGGACGCGGCGAGCCGACTTTACCTCCGGCGCGCAACCCGCCCGGCGGGCGCGACACCGGGGGCGCGGGAGGCCGCCGGGACGGCAGCGGAGTCAAGTTCCGGCCATCGCGACACCATCCGCCCGCCATTGATCAGCAATCCCCCAACCCCCTTGAGTAAGGCGGAAGTCAGGATTCCACCGGACCCCTTGTTGTCGCGTACTCAACAAGACAACAGTCGTCGGCGGGCCGCCGCCCGCCACCGGGGACCACGCACCGGTGGCACGCATCACCCCCCCCACCCGCACCGCCCCTGTCACCCTTCTTCAGGAGCTGTCCGTTGCGTACGACGACTTCCCCCAGCACCCCCGCCATATCCGGCAGATGGCGCCGCACGGCCGCCTCGGCCCTCGGCACCGCCGCCCTCGTGCTCGCCGGACTCGGCACCGCGGCCCACGCGAGCGCGGCCCCCGCGACCCCCGCCCCGGCCGCCCCGGCCGCCCCGGCCGCCCCGGCCAAGGTCACCTGGACGGCCACCCCCTGCGCCACCCCCAAGCACCAGGGCGACCTCGTCTGCCACTCCTTCCGCGTCACCGGCGGCACCACGGCCTTCCAGAAGGAACGCGCCGCCGAGACCGGCAAGGCCGCCCGGGTCACCCCCAAGGCCGCCGCCGCGAGCCCCACGGGCTACGGCCCCTCCGACCTCCAGGACGCCTACGGCCTGACCGACGCGGCCGCGGCCGGCGGCTCCGGCGAGACCCTCGCCATCGTCGACGCCTACGACGACCCCAACGCCGCCGCCGACCTCGCCAAGTACCGCTCGTACTACGGCCTGCCCGCCTGCACGGTGGCAGGCGGCTGCTTCAAGAAGGTGAGCCAGAGCGGCTCCACCACCTCCCTGCCCACCGCCGACAGCGGCTGGGCCGAGGAGGAGTCCCTCGACCTCGACATGGCGAGCGCCGTCTGCCCGCTCTGCAAGATCCTGCTCGTCGAGGCCACCTCCTCGTCCATGGCCAACCTCGGCAAGGCCGTGAACGAGGCCGTCGCCCTGGGCGCGAAGTTCGTCTCCAACAGCTACGGCGGCTCCGAGTCCGCCTCCGACACCTCGTACGACACCTCGTACTTCAAGCACCCGGGCGTCGCGATCACCGTCAGCGCGGGCGACGAGGGCTACGGTGCCGAATACCCGGCCGCCTCCAGGTACGTGACGTCCGTCGGCGGCACCGCCCTGTCCGCCTCCTCGACGACCCGCGGCTGGACCGAGAAGGTCTGGAACACCAGCTCCACCGAGGGCACCGGCTCGGGCTGCTCCGCCTACGACACCAAGCCGACCTGGCAGACCGACACCGGCTGCGCCAAGCGCACCGTCTCCGACGTCTCGGCCGTGGCCGACCCCGCGACCGGCGTCTCCGTCTACGACTCCTACGGCGTCACCGCCGGCTGGTACACCTTCGGCGGCACCAGCGCCTCCGCGCCGATCATCGCCGCCGTCTACGCCCTCGCCGGCACCCCGGGCAGCAGCGACTACCCGGCCTCCTACCCCTACGCGGACCCCTCCGCCCTGAACGACGTCACCACCGGCAGCAACGGCACCTGCTCCAGCACCGCCGCCTACCTCTGCACCGCCAGGTCGGGCTACGACGGCCCCACCGGCCTCGGCACCCCGCAGGGCACCGGCGCCTTCACCGGCTGACCCACCGTCACCGGGGGCGCAGCAGCCGCCCGGCCGCACCACCACAACCGAACAGCCACCGTGGGCCGTGGGGGCCACACGTGGTGAACGGACGAACGGGCCACGGCAACCAGCCGTGGCCCGTTCGCCATGCCCCGTACGGGTCACGTCATGAGAACATCGAAACGTACGCTCACCCGACCAGCCGTCAGAAACGGCACAGGGCCGTGAAGTGGGCTAACGACGGAACCACACCACAGGTTCCGCTCCAAGCCTCATTGCCCGGCGTGACCTGCCGTGATACACAGAGTGACCATACGAGCTATTCGTACGAATCCCGTACGACAAAGACGCCAAGTCGACATCCGACGGCGACTTCGTCGGCGAGAATGAGGCGTGACCTCTGCACACCCGCAGAGGGACCGTGGAACTACCCACCAGGGGCGGTGACTTACATGCTGTTCGCGGCCGACAAGGGCGACATCAACACCATCATCGGCGGGATCGCTCCCGACTGGGGGCCCTTCGGCAGCCTGGGCAACGAGGCCAAGGTGATGATCGAGGTCGTGATGGCCGTCGCCATCCTCCTCTGCCTCGGCATCGCCATCTGGGGCGCGGCCAAACAGCGCATCGGCGCGACCGCCCTGCGGGACACCTTCAGCGCGGAACAGGGCAAGGGCCTCATCATCGCCGGACTCACCGGCGTCTTCATCATCGGCTCCCTCGGGACGCTGTTCACGATCGTGTACGGCATGGCCGTGTAACCGCGGCCCCCGCGCCACCCCAGGTCCCGTCCGGGCACGCCCGGCCCGCCACCCCCACCCATCTGTCGTGCCCACCGGCTGAGGTTGCGTTTCCCTGATGTCCCTGATGTCGAGTCACCACACCGCGCCCGCGCGGGAACCAGCACGGCTACCGTCGTACCTGTACATGTCCCGGTACGGCAACGAGGGGGCCTACGCGGCATGACTCCCGGCGACGAACACGACTACGGCGAATCCGCGCGCTCCGACGAGGGCCACGGGTACGGCCGCACACGCCTGCGCCTGCCCGAGAACGACCCCTACGGCGGCGCCCGCAGAGGCGGCCGTTCGTCCTCGCGGAGCCTGGTCACGGTGGTCGGCGTCGTCGTCGTCCTCATCGCGGCGATCGCCTTCGCGAACCGTGGAGGAGACGATTCCTCTTCCACCTCCGCCAACGGCTCCGCGGGCGCCGGACCGGACGCCACCAGCACGGCGCCCACCGGAACCCGGCCCGTCCAGTCCAAGACGGGCGGCATCCCCTCGGGCTACGCCCACGACGCCCAGGGCGCACAGTCCGCCGCCGCGAACTACGCGGTGGCGCTGGGTTCGGCGGACATGTTCGTGACGACGCTTCGGCATCAGATCGTCGACACGGTGTACGCGCCCGCCCTCGCCGCCGGCAAGCAGGCCGCCCTGGACACCGCGTACTCGAGCGAGGCGTTCCTGAGCAACATCGGCCTGGACAAGGACGGCACCGCTCCGGCCGGCCAGTCCTTCGTGTCCCGGGTCATCCCCGTCGGCACCAAGGTGAAGGCGTCCGGTACGAGCAACGCCACCGTCGAGGTCTGGTACACCTCGCTGTTCGGTCTCTCCGGCCAGGCCTCGACCAACCCCGTCTCCGAGAGCTGGTTCACCACGACCTACCAGCTCCAGTGGGCCGACAACGACTGGAAGGTCACCGACTTCCAGCAGAAGGACGGGCCGGTCCCGGTCGGGCGCGACCAGCAGGCCTCCACCGCCGACGACATGACGAAGGCCGTCGAGGAGTACGGAGGGTTCACCTATGCGCGCTAAGCACCTCTCCCTCAAGGTCACGGCCGCCGTGGCGGCCGCTCAGACCGTCGCCGTACTCACGGCCGGCCGTGCCTTCGCCGTACCGACACCCAGCCCGTCACCCTCCTCGTCCCCGAGCAACAGCGCGTGCAGCGAGCTGATCCGCGGCCCCGCCAGGGATTACTGCGAAAGGGGCGAGAGCCCCTCCACCACCACCAACCCGGTCTCCGACACCCTCGACCCCCTCTCCTCCCTGGCCAAGGGCTGTGCCGACGCCGCCGCCTGGACCATCGACAAGCTCAGCGAGGCCGTGAAGGACACGGCGAACGTCGACTTCACCAACGAGCGGTTCCTCAAGCAGTACGCCGTCGTCTTCGCCGCCTCGACCGTGCTGACGCTGCTGCTGTGGCTGCTCGCCGTCGCCAAGAGGGCGGTGCGCGGAGTCCCCCTCACCACCGCCATCGGCGAAGCCGTCGGATTCCTCTGGCTGACCGTCCTGGCCTCCGCCTTCACCCCCCTGATCCTCTACACCGTCGTGTCCGCCACGGACGGCATCACCGACGTCCTCGCGAAGACCACCGGCAACCAGACCGACACGTTCTTCGGCACCTTCTCCGCCGCCCTCGCCAAGGGCGAGGACATCGGCGGCGGCCCGATCATGCTGATCGTCGTCTCCCTGGTGTCGATCCTCGCGGCCGGCGTGCTGTGGCTGGAGCTCGTCATCAGGGCCGCCCTCCTCTACGTGGGCGCCCTGCTCGGCACCGTCGTCTACGCGGGCCTGGTCGACAAGAACCTGTGGAGTCACGTCCGCCGCTGGGCCGGCATCATGATCGCCGTCATCCTGGTCAAGCCGGTCATCGTGATAGTGCTCGGCCTCGCCGGCGCGCTCTCCACCGCCGACGGCCCGAACGCCTTCTCCGCCGTCGTCTCCGGCCTGTCGATCATCCTGCTCGCCATCTTCGCCAGCGCGATGATCTACCGCTTCGTCCCCGGCTTCGGCGACGAGATCGCGGGCTCCCGCAACAACCGCATCATGCAGGGCGCCGAGGGCAAGGCCGCGGCCGTCATCAGCTCCCCGGCGACCCTCGTCGCCCAGGGCATCAAGACCCACAGCACCCGTGCGGACAACAACGGCGGCGGCCAGTCCGGATCCTCCGGCGCCCGCCCCTCCAACCCCGCCTCCGGCGGCGTCGCCGCGCACAGCTCGCGCACCTCGAACGGGGGCGGCGGATCTGTCCCCTCCTCCGCACCCGCTCCCCGCGCGAGCAGCCCGGTCAACACCCCGCACGCCAGCAACACCCGCAACAGCAGCAACAACCGCACGGGAGGTGAAGGGCGTTGACGACTGATTCCCACGCGGCTCATGTGTCCCACGCGATCACGCCCCGCCGTACATATCTGATCGGCCGCGCCCGGCCGAACGCGATCGTCGGCCGCAACCGCGAGACCGGCGAGATCGCGCTCATCGTCGTCGGCGCGTTCCTCGGCATGATGTGCGGTCTCCTCGTCCCCGTGCTCGCCCTGCGGATCGTCCTGCTGAGCGGCTTCCCGATGCTCGCGCTCGCCGCCGTCTACGTGCCGTACAAGCACCGCACGTTCTACAAGTGGTTCGAGATCAACCGCAGCTACAAGCGCACCCTGCGCCAGGGCACGACCTACCGCTCGACGGTCATGGAGGCGGGCACCCGGCTCGACGGCCAGGAGATCGAGATCGGCCCGCCCCCGGGCATCGGCCGCATCAGCTGGCTGGCCGCCCCCTTCGGCCCCGACGAGATCGCCGTGCTCCTGCACGCCGACCGCCGTACCGTGACGGCCGCCATCGAGATCGAGGGCCCGGGCGTCGGCCTGCGCGACAGCGAGGACCAGGAGGCCCTGGTCGACCGCTTCGGCACCCTCCTCAAGCACGTGGCGAACGGCGACGGCTTCGTCACCCGCCTCCAGATGCTCGCCCGCACCCTCCCCGCCGACCCCGACGCCCACGCCAAGGACGTCGCCGTCCGCGGGGACGAGAAGGCCCCCGACTGGCTGGCCCGCTCCTACGACCAGCTCCAGTCCATGGTGTCCACGAGCAGCGAGCAGCACCGCGCCTACCTCGTCGCCTGCATGCACTACACCCGTGAACTGGCCGCCGAGGCCCACGCCATGGCGCGCGCCGCCCGTCCCCAGGCCGGCCGCAAACTCGACCGCGACGCCGGCCTCGCGGTCGTCATGGCCCGCGAGCTGACGGACATCTGCTCCCGCCTCCAGGAGGCGGACATCCGCGTCCGCCAGCCCCTCGGCCAGGGCCGGCTGTCCTCCCTCGTCCACTCCATGTACGACCCGGACCACCCCATCGACCACATCCAGGCGATGACCAAGCGCAACGCCTGGCCGGCCGAGCTGGACGCCATGGAGCCGACGTACCTCCAGGCCAAGACCCGCGAATCGTCCACCCGGGCCCCCTGGTGCCATGCCACGGCCTGGGTCAAGGAGTGGCCGATGACCCCCGTGGGTGTCAACTTCCTGGCCCCGCTCCTCGTCCACACCCCGGACGTCATCCGCACCGTCGCCGTGACCATGGACCTCGAACCCACCGAGGTCGCCATCGAGCGCATGCTGACGGAGAAGACCAACGACGACGCCGAGGCCAGCCGGGCCGCCAAGATGAACCGCACCGTCGACCCGCGTGACGTGGCGGCCCACTCCCGGCTCGACCAGCGCGGCGAGGACCTGGCGTCCGGCGCGGCCGGAGTGAACCTGGTCGGCTACATCACCGTCTCCTCACGCAATCCCGAGGCCCTCGCCCGCGACAAGCGCACGATAAGGGCGTCGGCCGGCAAGTCGTACCTCAAGCTCGAATGGTGCGACCGAGAGCACCACCGGGCGTTCGTGAACACCCTCCCGTTCGCCACCGGAATCCGACGGTAGGGGCTGATGAGCTGATGCGGGATCCGCTGTCCGTCCTCACGGACGCCTTCACCTCGTTCCTCTTCGGCAAGGTCGAGACGACCCGGCTGCCGGTACGCACCTCCACGGGCCAGGCCCAGGCGGTCTACCTGCCCACGGCCGCCCCCGGCCTCGGCGACTCCGGCGTCATCATCGGCCGCGAGGTCTACTCCGGAAAGGGCTACATCTACGACCCCTTCCAGCTGTACGGCCAGCAGCTCCCCGCACCGCACTGGCTGGTCCTCGGCGAGTCCGGAAACGGCAAGTCGGCGCTGGAGAAGACCTACGTCATGCGCCAGCTCCGCTTCCGCGACCGCCAGGTCGTCGTCCTGGACGCCCAGGGCGAGGACGGCGTCGGCGAATGGAACCTCATCGCGCAGGCGCTCGGCATAACTCCCATCCGCCTGGACCCGGCGGCCGCGCTGGACCACGGCATCCGTCTCAACCCGCTGGACCCGTCGATCACCACGACGGGCCAGCTCGCCCTGCTGCGCACCATCATCGAGGTGGCGATGGGCCACGGCCTCGACGAGCGCTCGGGGTTCGCCCTGAAGGTCGCCCACGCCTACGTCAACGAGACGATCGTGGAACGCCAGCCGGTCCTGACCGACATCGTCGAGCAGCTGCGCCACCCCGAACCGGAGTCCGCCGAGGCGATGAACGTCGCCATAGACGACGTACGGGCCTGGGGTCTCGACGTGGCGCTGGTCCTGGACCGCCTCGTCGACGGTGACCTCAGGGGCATGTTCGACGGCCCCACGACGGTCGGCATCGACCTGGACGCCCCGCTCATCGTGTTCGATTTGTCCCACATCGACCGCAACTCGATCGCCATGCCGATCCTGATGGCGATCGTCGGGGTATGGCTGGAGCACACCTGGATCCGCCCCGACCGGAAGAAGCGCATCTTCCTCGTCGAGGAGGCCTGGCACATCATCAACAGCCCTTTCGTGGCCCAGCTCTTCCAGCGGCTGCTGAAGTTCGGCCGCCGCCTCGGCCTGTCGTTCGTGGCGGTCGTCCACCACCTCTCCGACGTGGTCGACGGAGCGGCCGCCAAGGAGGCCGCGGCCATCCTGAAGATGGCGTCGACCCGCACGATCTACGCCCAGAAGGCGGACGAGGCCAGAGCGACCGGCCGGGTCATCGGCCTGCCCCGGTGGGCGGTGGAGATCATCCCCACCCTCACTCCGGGCATCGCCGTCTGGGACGTCAACGGCAACGTCCAGGTGGTGAAACACCTCGTCACCGAGACGGAACGGCCGCTGGTCTTCACCGACCGGGCGATGACGGAGTCCTCAGCCGACCACACCCTGTCCGACGACGACGCCCTGCTCGCCGCCGAACTGGAACAGGAACGACGGGCGGCGGCCTTCATGGAACAGCACCTGGCCGACCTGGACGGCTCGTCCGAGTCGACGGTCGCCTAGCGCGGGCGAGGGGGTCGTCATGAGACCGGGAGACGAACGGCACGGCGGCAGCCAGGGAGGCATCCCCGACGGGCTGCTCATCGGCATACTCGCGTTCCTGCTCGGCATGACCCTGCTGGTCTGGACGGCGACCGGTCTGGCGGCCCTCTTCGCCCACGGCTCCTGGCCCGCGGGCGTCACCTTCACCCGCACCCCGCTGGCCATGCGCCACCTCATCGCCCGGCCCCACGACGTCCCCGGCGCCTGGCCCGGGGCGCAGCCGGCGGACCTGTCGGGCTACGGGCTGTTCTGGGGCCTGCTCATCGGCCAGCTGATGATCCTTCTCGTCCTCACGGTGTTCGTGATGGGCACCCTCGCCCGCTGGCGCGCGGTACGCGCCCGCAGACGCGCGGATTCGATGTCCCCGCCCGGGCACGAGAGCCCGTCGCCCCGCACCCCGCACGAGGTGCCGGCCCAGCGCGCCGAGACCGGCCAGGCCACCACGGCCGGACCACCCGGCCCGGCGGCCGTCCCCGACCAGCAGCCCGCGGACCCGCACCAGCCGACGGAACCCCTCCAGCCGGCCGCGGCCGCCCAGCACGCCTCACCCACGCCCGTCCCTCAGCCTCCGCCGGGGACCTCGGCCGCCCTCCTCGCGGACGTGGCGAGCGACCGGGCGGCCGGCTGGGAAGGGACCCGGTCCGAGGGCACGGTGCACTACGCCCCGCCGGAGACCCGCTTCCTGACCGCCGTGCGGGCCATCCGGGACTGCGAGGGCCCGGCCCTCGTCGTCACCTCGAACCCCGCCCTGTGGCAGGAGACCAAGGACGCCAGGGCCAAGCTCGGCCCGGTCCACCTCTACGATCCCGCGCACCGGTGCGACACCCCGGCCCGGCTCCACTGGTCCCCCACGGCGGGCTGCGAGGACAAGCAGACCGCGGCCTCGCGCGCCGCCGCGCTCCTCACCCCGGTCCGCCCCGCTTCCCGGCTCGACCAGGCCGTCAGCGACACCGCGGAGACCCTCCTGCGCTGCTACCTGCACGCGGCGGCCGTCGACGGACGCACCGTCCGCCACGTGCACCGCTGGTCCCAGGGCACCGGCATCCAGGAAGCGGTCCGCACCCTGCGCACCAGCCCGAAGGCGGCCCCCGGCGCGGCCGGCGAACTGGAAGCCGCCCTCACCGCCCACCCCGAACGCCGGGACATCGCGCAGGAACTGACCTCCCGTGCCCTCTCCGCCCTCTCCACGGTCAACATCCGCGAGGCCTGCACTCCCAACCGAACTGACGCCCTCGCCTTGGATTCCTTCGTGGCCGAGGGGGGAACGCTTTATGTGCTCGGTGAATCCATCGAGGACCCCAGGACGGGTCCCGGCGCGATGCCGCTCCTGACGGCCCTCGTCTCCAGCGTGGTCGAGCGCGGCCGGCGCATGGCCGAACGGTCATCCTCCGGTCGCCTCGACCCACCAATGTCCCTGGTGCTCGACGACGTGGCGGCCGTGGCCCCCCTCTCCCAGCTCCCGGACCTCCTGGCCACCGGCGCGGATCGCGGCCTGCCCACCATGGCCCTGCTCCGTTCCCGCGAACAGGCCCGGGCACGCTGGCCCCACCACGACCTACCGGTCTGACTCCGGCCGCTCCAGGACGAACTCGTACTCGTTGTCCTCGGAGCCCTCCGCCAGCGGCACGGTCCGCCCGGTCGGCCGGAACCCGGCCTTGCGGTAGGCCCCCTGCGCCCGCAGGTTCCGCTCGTGCACGATGAGCCGCACCCGCTCGAGGTCCTGTTCCCACGCCCATTCCACGGCGGCGCGGAGCAGATCCGCGGTCATCCCGCTCCCCCGCCACTGCTTCCGGACGAAGACCCCGACCACGTGTCCCTGACGTCGCTCCACGGGGAAGCCGGCCCAGTCGACGCTGCCGGCCTCCTCCACGAGCAGGGTGACGGTCCCGGCCCACTCGCCGTCCTCGGCCTCGGCGATGAACTGGCGCACCGTGCCGGCCCCCTCGGCGGACGCCGAGGCCGCCCGCTCCTGCCAGAAGGAGTCGGGCCGCTCCGCGGCCGTCTCGTACGTCTCCAGAAAGGCGAGGGGCGCCGCCGGATCCTCGAGAGCCAGCAGCCGCAGTGCCTTGACCGGAGCCCACTCCTCGGCCCGAACGACCCGAACCACATAGGTGTACATGCAAAGCACAGTAATACCTGAGCAGTTCCGCAGAAAGCTCAATAAACGCAGAAAACCCCCGCACCATCAGGTGCGGGGGTCTCCCATAAAATTTGTTCGGCGGTGTCCTACTCTCCCACAGGGTCCCCCCTGCAGTACCATCGGCGCTGTAAGGCTTAGCTTCCGGGTTCGGAATGTAACCGGGCGTTTCCCTCACGCTATGACCACCGAAACACTATGAAACTGTCCAGCCGCACCACACCGTGACCATGGCATGGGGCTGTTCGTGGTTTCAGAACCAACACAGTGGACGCGAGCAACTGAGGACAAGCCCTCGGCCTATTAGTACCGGTCAGCTTCACCCATTACTGGGCTTCCACATCCGGCCTATCAACCCAGTCGTCTACTGGGAGCCTTAACCCCTCAAAGGGGGTGGGAATACTCATCTCGAAGCAGGCTTCCCGCTTAGATGCTTTCAGCGGTTATCCCTCCCGAACGTAGCCAACCAGCCATGCCCTTGGCAGAACAACTGGCACACCAGAGGTTCGTCCGTCCCGGTCCTCTCGTACTAGGGACAGCCCTTCTCAATATTCCTGCGCGCGCAGCGGATAGGGACCGAACTGTCTCACGACGTTCTAAACCCAGCTCGCGTACCGCTTTAATGGGCGAACAGCCCAACCCTTGGGACCGACTCCAGCCCCAGGATGCGACGAGCCGACATCGAGGTGCCAAACCATCCCGTCGATATGGACTCTTGGGGAAGATCAGCCTGTTATCCCCGGGGTACCTTTTATCCGTTGAGCGACGGCGCTTCCACAAGCCACCGCCGGATCACTAGTCCCGACTTTCGTCCCTGCTCGACCCGTCGGTCTCACAGTCAAGCTCCCTTGTGCACTTACACTCAACACCTGATTGCCAACCAGGCTGAGGGAACCTTTGGGCGCCTCCGTTACTCTTTAGGAGGCAACCGCCCCAGTTAAACTACCCATCAGACACTGTCCCTGATCCGGATCACGGACCCAGGTTAGACATCCAGCACGACCAGAGTGGTATTTCAACGACGACTCCACAACCACTGGCGTGGCCGCTTCAAAGTCTCCCACCTATCCTACACAAGCCGAACCGAACACCAATATCAAACTGTAGTAAAGGTCCCGGGGTCTTTCCGTCCTGCTGCGCGAAACGAGCATCTTTACTCGTAGTGCAATTTCACCGGGCCTATGGTTGAGACAGTCGAGAAGTCGTTACGCCATTCGTGCAGGTCGGAACTTACCCGACAAGGAATTTCGCTACCTTAGGATGGTTATAGTTACCACCGCCGTTTACTGGCGCTTAAGTTCTCAGCTTCGCCACACCGAAATGTGACTAACCGGTCCCCTTAACGTTCCAGCACCGGGCAGGCGTCAGTCCGTATACATCGCCTTACGGCTTCGCACGGACCTGTGTTTTTAGTAAACAGTCGCTTCTCGCTGGTCTCTGCGGCCACCCCCAGCTCATGGAGTAAATCCAATCACCAGTGATGGCCCCCCTTCTCCCGAAGTTACGGGGGCATTTTGCCGAGTTCCTTAACCATAGTTCACCCGAACGCCTCGGTATTCTCTACCTGACCACCTGAGTCGGTTTAGGGTACGGGCCGCCATGAAACTCGCTAGAGGCTTTTCTCGACAGCATAGGATCATCCACTTCGCCACAATCGGCTCGGCATCAGGTCTCAGACTGTATGGCGTGCGGATTTGCCTACACACCGTCCTACACCCTTACCCCGGGACAACCACCGCCCGGGATGGACTACCTTCCTGCGTCACCCCATCACTCACCTACTGCAAGTCTGGTTCGTCGGCTCCACCACTTTCCTTTCCCCGAAGGGTCCGGAACGGCTTCACGGACTTAGCATCGCCTGGTTCGATGTTTGACGCTTCACAGCGGGTACCGGAATATCAACCGGTTATCCATCGACTACGCCTGTCGGCCTCGCCTTAGGTCCCGACTTACCCTGGGCAGATCAGCTTGACCCAGGAACCCTTAGTCAATCGGCGCACACGTTTCTCACGTGTGTATCGCTACTCATGCCTGCATTCTCACTCGTGAACCGTCCACAACTACCTTCCGGTGCTGCTTCACCCGGCACACGACGCTCCCCTACCCATCACAGCCGCCGTTGGGCGTATTGCTGCAATGACACGACTTCGGCGGTACGCTTGAGCCCCGCTACATTGTCGGCGCGGAATCACTAGACCAGTGAGCTATTACGCACTCTTTCAAGGGTGGCTGCTTCTAAGCCAACCTCCTGGTTGTCTCTGCGACTCCACATCCTTTCCCACTTAGCGTACGCTTAGGGGCCTTAGTCGATGCTCTGGGCTGTTTCCCTCTCGACCATGGAGCTTATCCCCCACAGTCTCACTGCCGCGCTCTCACTTACCGGCATTCGGAGTTTGGCTAAGGTCAGTAACCCGGTAGGGCCCATCGCCTATCCAGTGCTCTACCTCCGGCAAGAAACACACGACGCTGCACCTAAATGCATTTCGGGGAGAACCAGCTATCACGGAGTTTGATTGGCCTTTCACCCCTAACCACAGGTCATCCCCCAGGTTTTCAACCCTGGTGGGTTCGGTCCTCCACGAAGTCTTACCTCCGCTTCAACCTGCCCATGGCTAGATCACTCCGCTTCGGGTCTTGAGCGTGCTACTGAATCGCCCTGTTCGGACTCGCTTTCGCTACGGCTACCCCACCCGGGTTAACCTCGCAACACACCGCAAACTCGCAGGCTCATTCTTCAAAAGGCACGCAGTCACGACGCATTGAGTAAACTCAATGCGCGACGCTCCCACGGCTTGTAGGCACACGGTTTCAGGTACTATTTCACTCCGCTCCCGCGGTACTTTTCACCATTCCCTCACGGTACTATCCGCTATCGGTCACCAGGGAATATTTAGGCTTAGCGGGTGGTCCCGCCAGATTCACACGGGATTTCTCGGGCCCCGTGCTACTTGGGTGTCTCTCAAACGAGCCGCTGACGTTTCGACTACGGGGGTCTTACCCTCTACGCCGGACCTTTCGCATGTCCTTCGTCTACATCAACGGTTTCTGACTCGTCTCACAGCCGGCAGACTGTGAAAGAGAGATCCCACAACCCCGTACACGCAACCCCTGCCGGGTCTCACACGTATACGGTTTGGCCTCATCCGGTTTCGCTCGCCACTACTCCCGGAATCACGGTTGTTTTCTCTTCCTGCGGGTACTGAGATGTTTCACTTCCCCGCGTTCCCTCCACACTGCCTATGTGTTCAGCAGCGGGTGACAGCCCATGACGACTGCCGGGTTTCCCCATTCGGAAACCCCCGGATCAAAGCCTGGTTGACGACTCCCCGGGGACTATCGTGGCCTCCCACGTCCTTCATCGGTTCCTGGTGCCAAGGCATCCACCGTGCGCCCTTAAAAACTTGGCCACAGATGCTCGCGTCCACTGTGCAGTTCTCAAACAACGACCAGCCACCCATCACCCCGAACCCTTACGGTCCGAGTGCACTGGGGCCGGCATCAGAAGGACGACCTCACGGCCGCACCCTCAGATACCCAACAGCGTGCCCGGCACCCTTGCCGCTTCCCTCATTCGTTCCACGCCCCGAAGAGCAGTACTGGAAGGAGAAGACAGTCAAGAGTGCCGAATAATCAACGTTCCACCCATGAGCAACCAGCATCGAACATTCGCCGATGTACTGGCCTCTGACCTCACCCCGAAAGGATCGGTAAGAAGTGCTCCTTAGAAAGGAGGTGATCCAGCCGCACCTTCCGGTACGGCTACCTTGTTACGACTTCGTCCCAATCGCCAGTCCCACCTTCGACAGCTCCCTCCCACAAGGGGTTGGGCCACCGGCTTCGGGTGTTACCGACTTTCGTGACGTGACGGGCGGTGTGTACAAGGCCCGGGAACGTATTCACCGCAGCAATGCTGATCTGCGATTACTAGCAACTCCGACTTCATGGGGTCGAGTTGCAGACCCCAATCCGAACTGAGACCGGCTTTTTGAGATTCGCTCCACCTCACGGTTTCGCAGCTCTTTGTACCGGCCATTGTAGCACGTGTGCAGCCCAAGACATAAGGGGCATGATGACTTGACGTCGTCCCCACCTTCCTCCGAGTTGACCCCGGCAGTCTCCTGTGAGTCCCCATCACCCCGAAGGGCATGCTGGCAACACAGAACAAGGGTTGCGCTCGTTGCGGGACTTAACCCAACATCTCACGACACGAGCTGACGACAGCCATGCACCACCTGTACACCGACCACAAGGGGGGCACTATCTCTAATGCTTTCCGGTGTATGTCAAGCCTTGGTAAGGTTCTTCGCGTTGCGTCGAATTAAGCCACATGCTCCGCTGCTTGTGCGGGCCCCCGTCAATTCCTTTGAGTTTTAGCCTTGCGGCCGTACTCCCCAGGCGGGGAACTTAATGCGTTAGCTGCGGCACCGACGACGTGGAATGTCGCCAACACCTAGTTCCCACCGTTTACGGCGTGGACTACCAGGGTATCTAATCCTGTTCGCTCCCCACGCTTTCGCTCCTCAGCGTCAGTAATGGCCCAGAGATCCGCCTTCGCCACCGGTGTTCCTCCTGATATCTGCGCATTTCACCGCTACACCAGGAATTCCGATCTCCCCTACCACACTCTAGTCTGCCCGTATCGAATGCAGACCCGGGGTTAAGCCCCGGGCTTTCACATCCGACGCGACAGACCGCCTACGAGCTCTTTACGCCCAATAATTCCGGACAACGCTTGCGCCCTACGTATTACCGCGGCTGCTGGCACGTAGTTAGCCGGCGCTTCTTCTGCAGGTACCGTCACTTTCGCTTCTTCCCTGCTGAAAGAGGTTTACAACCCGAAGGCCGTCATCCCTCACGCGGCGTCGCTGCATCAGGCTTTCGCCCATTGTGCAATATTCCCCACTGCTGCCTCCCGTAGGAGTCTGGGCCGTGTCTCAGTCCCAGTGTGGCCGGTCGCCCTCTCAGGCCGGCTACCCGTCGTCGCCTTGGTGAGCCATTACCTCACCAACAAGCTGATAGGCCGCGGGCTCATCCTTCACCGCCGGAGCTTTCGACCCCCACCCATGCGAGTGGAAGTGATATCCGGTATTAGACCCCGTTTCCAGGGCTTGTCCCAGAGTGAAGGGCAGATTGCCCACGTGTTACTCACCCGTTCGCCACTAATCCCCACCGAAGTGGTTCATCGTTCGACTTGCATGTGTTAAGCACGCCGCCAGCGTTCGTCCTGAGCCAGGATCAAACTCTCCGTGAATGTTTACCGGTAATCCGGTGCACACACACGAGAGCGGAACAGCCAGGCGGAATGAGCCCGGCCGTTCACAGCGTCCTCGCTGTGTTTATTTCAAAGGAACCTCATCCTCGGCTATCACTGCCGGGGAAGGGGTATCAACATATCTGGCGTTGATTTTTGGCACGCTGTTGAGTTCTCAAGGAACGGACGCTTCCTTTGTACTCACCCGAACTTCTTCGGGCTTTCCTCCGGGCGCTTCCCTTCGGTCTTGCGTTTCCGACTCTATCAGATCTTTTCTCGACCCGATTTCCTCGGTGCTTTCCAGGTTTTCGCTTTCGCGTTTCCCTTTCCGGCGGTTCCGACTCTATCAGATCCTTTCGGGCCTGATTCCCAGTCAGAGGGGGCTTGCCTTTCCGGCTGTTGGGCCGTTCCGACGTCTCAAACCTTAGCGGATCCGTCCGGCAGTTCCTAATCGAGCTGCGGGCCCCGAATCGAATTCAATTCGGGCACGCCGAATTGAACCCCGTCGGGAGATCGTGCTGATGGTTTGTGTGCCGCTTCTGCGGCGGAGGCGTCGTCGAAGAACCGTTACAGCTCTCCGGCAACCCGAAGAACTCTACGGGCCTGGGAGGGGCGTGTCAACCACCCCTGTCAAGATCTTTTCGTCGTGCCTGGTGCGGCCCGCTCAGTCCAGGTCGGTGAGGCGGCCGCCGGCGTCGGGCTGGGCGTGCTCCACCCTGCGCAGCAGCCTGGTCAGCACCTCTCCCAGTGCCGTCCGCTCTTCCGCCGAGAGGTCCTGGAGCAGGTCCTCCTCGAACACCGTCGCCATCCGCATCGCCTGGAGCCACTTCTCGCGACCCTCGGGCGTGAGCTCGACGATCACGCGTACGCGGTTGGACTCGTCCCGCTCCCGGGTCACCAGCCCTTCGGCGACCATGCGGTCGATCCGGTGGGTCATCGCGGCCGGCGTCAGGCCGAGCCGCTTGGCCAGATCGCTCGGTCCCAGGCGATAGGGGGCACCGGAGAGTACAAGGGCCTTGAGGACCTCCCACTCGGCGTTGCTGATGCCGAGGTCCGCGGTCTGGCGGCCGTAGGCGACGTTCATCCGGCGGTTCAGACGGGACAGCGCCGACACGATCTTCTCGACCTGGGGGTCGAGGTCCTGGAACTCGCGCTGGTAGGCCGCGATCTGCTCTTCGAGGGTCGGCTCGCCGCCGATGCCGGTGCCGTCCGTGCCGGAGGTGTCGCCCATGGCGCAAGTATCGCACGGGGCTCGTTCGCGTTGAAGTTCTTCGAGGTGTACAGTTTAGCTCCTAACTTTAGCTTCTAAGTCTTCGGCTCTAAGTACTGAGGCAGCGGAAGGACCCGCGTCCCCTCCCTCCTTCGACCGACGACGACTACCTGAGAGAGGTGAACGTGACCAGGGCGAGGGGCGCAGCGATGCGCCGGATCCACGTGGGCAACGCACTCAGCGCGTTCGGGCTCGGCTTCACCGTCCCCTACCTGTACGTCTATGTGGCGCAGGTGCGGGGACTGGGGGCCATGACGGCGGGGCTCGTGCTCGCCGTCTTCGCCGTGGCCGCGCTGATCGTGCTGCCGTTCGCCGGCCGGGCGATCGTGCGGCGCGGTCCACTGCCGGTTCTGCTCGCCGCCCTGGTCGCCGCCGCCGTGGGTGCGATGGGCCTGGGGCTGGCCGGCAACTCCACCGCCGTCCTGGCCGCCGCGGTCGCGCTCGGGGCCGGGCAGGCCGTGATGCAGCCGGCGCTGGCGACGATGATCGTGGACTGCTCGACCACGGAGACCCGGTCGCGGGCGTTCGCGACGCAGTTCTTCCTCCAGAACCTCGGCCTCGGCGTGGGCGGGCTGATCGGCGGGCATCTCGTCGACACCACGCGCGTGTCCTCGTTCACACTGCTCTTCGCCATCGAGGCGGCGATGTTCCTGCTGCTGGCCGGGGTGATGAGCACCGTGCGGCTGCCGCGCGCGCCGCGCGTCGAGGACGCCCCTCGGTCCGCCGGGGGCAGCTGGAAGCGGCTGCTGGGCAACCGGGCCATGGTGCAGCTGTGCGTGCTGGGCTTCGTGCTGTTCTTCGCCTGTTACGGACAGTTCGAGTCGGGCCTGAGCGCGTACGGGGTCGAGGCCGCCGGGATCTCCACGTCCGCGCTGGGCACCGCGCTCGCCGCCAACACCGCGATGATCGTGGTCGCGCAGTTCGCCGTCCTCAAGTTCGTCGAGCGGCAGAAGCGGTCCCGGGTGATCGCGGCCGTGGGACTGATCTGGGCCGTCGCGTGGGTCGTCGCCGGGTACGCCGGTCTGGGCCACGGCAGCCGGGAGATGGCGACCGCCGCGTTCGTGTCGACGTACGCGCTGTTCGGGCTGGGTGAGGCGATGCTGTCGCCGACGGTCGCGCCGCTGGTGGCCGATCTGGCGCCGACCGGTCTGGCCGGCCAGTACAACTCGGCGTTCGCCCTGGTGAAGCAGCTCGCGCTGGCCGTGGGCCCCGCGGTGGGCGGTCCGATGGGGGCCTCGCTGCACGCGCCGTACATCGTGACGTTCCTGCTGTTCTCGCTGGGCATCACCTACCTCGCGCTGCGGCTCGGGCGGCAGCTGACCGCCGTCCAGGACCAGCCGTGGCTGGCGCGCAAGCGGGTGGTGGCCAGGGGCGGTGCCGCCGCGGAGCCCGTGCCCGCGCAGGCCTGACGGTTGCGGGCAGCCAGGGCGGGTCTCGTCCTGTCGTGCGGAAGGGGCGGCCGTCGTCCTCATGGACGACGGCCGCCCCTTCCGTTGCGCGCGTTCAGCGGATCGCGGTCACCAGGGTCGCCGTGAACGGGAACGTGGTCGTGGAGCCGGGCAGGTGGGCGCGCACCGTGTCGGCTGCGCGGGCGAGGGCCTCCTCTCCTCCGGAGTCGACGAGGGACTGGCCCCACGGGATCGCGGAGAGGTGCCCTGCGACGTAGTCCTCCAGCGGGGGCAGGTCGATGGCGTAGGTGAGGTCGCGGCGGGTCGTGGAGTGGAAGCCGGCGCGGTCGAGGGCGGCGGCGAGGCGGTCGGCGGCGGCGAAGGCGGCCCGGAAGGACTCCGCCGCCTCCCGTCCGTCGAACTGTTCGAGGGCGCGTTGCTGCGCGATGAAGTAGGGGGAGTCGTCGAGGCGGGCCCAGACGGTGGCGGCGAAGCGGCCTCCGGGGCGGGTGACGCGGGCAGTCTCCGTCAGGGCTGCGTCGAGGTCGGGGAAGAACTGGGCGCCCTGTTGGCAGATGACGGCGTCGAAGGTGGCGTCGGGATAGGGGAGGTCGTCGGCGGGGGCCGCGGTGAACTCGATGTCCGGGTAGAGACGGGGGTGGCGTGCCACGGCGATCTCGAGCATGCCTTGGTTCACGTCCGCGCCGGCGACCCGGCCGGCGGGGCCCGCCTGGGCCGCGGCCGCGCGGGCCGCGAAGCCGGTGCCGCAGGCCAGGTCGAGGACGGTGGCGCCGGGGTAGAGGTCCACGGCCTCCACGAGTGCGGTGACGAAGGGCGCCATGAGGGGCGCGACGTAGTGTTCGTAGCGCCCGGGGGCGCTTCCCTTGAGGTCAAAGCCCGTTGCGTCTGCCATGGGGAGCTACTAGCACCGGTAGGCGTGTTCGCCTAGGTGCCGCGCGCGGGGGAATGGGTGTTCGGGTCCTTTCTCGGCCTGTGCTCAGTCGGCGGGCTTCGGCAGGACGAACTCGCACCACACGGCCTTTCCGCCGCCCGGGGTGCGGCGGCTGCCCCAGTGGGAGGCGATCGTGGCGACGATGGCGATGCCCCGGCCGGACTCGTCGCCGGGTTCGGCGCGGCGGCGGCGCGGGAGGTGGTCGTCCCCGTCGGTGACCTCGATGATCAGACGGCGGTCGGTGCGGCGCAGTCGCAGCCGCATCGGCGGGATGCCGTGCTGGAGCGAGTTGGCGACGAGTTCGCTGGCGGCGAGGACGCCGAGGTCGTGCAGGTCGGGCGGGAAGCGCCAGCTGGTCAGGACGCCGGAGGCGAAGGCACGCGCGCGGGGGGCCGCTTCGACGCCGCCGAGGAGGTCCAGGGCCGCGTTGCGGAACAGCTCGCCGTCGGGGCCGGTGCGCGCCGGGTGCTGGAGGACGAGGACCGCCACGTCGTCGTCGTGGTCGGCGGTGACGCCGGCCGAGCGGACGAGCCGGTCGCAGACGACCTGGGGGGTGCCGGTCGCGCCGGACAGGGCGCGCTCCAGGGACGCGATGCCTTCGTCGAGGTCCTCGTCCCTGCGTTCCACCAGGCCGTCGGTGTAGAGGACGGCCGTGGAGCCGGGGCCGAGGGGGATCGAGCCCGAGGCGTGCATCCAGCCGCCGGTGCCCAGGGGCGGGCCGGTGGGTTCGTCGGCGCGCAGGACCGTGCCGGTGTCGTCGCGGACGAGGATGGGCAGGTGGCCGGCGGAGGCGTACACCAGCCGTCCCTCGTTGGGGTCGTGGATGGCGTACACGCACGTGGCGATCTGGTTGGCGTCGATCTCGGTGGCGAGGCCGTCGAGGAGCTGGAGGATCTCGTGCGGCGGGAGGTCGAGGCGGGCGTACGCGCGGACCGCGGTGCGCAGCTGTCCCATGACGGCGGCGGCACGGACGCCCCGGCCCATGACGTCGCCGATGACGAGGGCGGTGCGGCCGCCGCCGAGGGTGATGACGTCGTACCAGTCGCCGCCGACGGCCGCCTCGGTGCCGCCGGGCTGGTAGGTGGCGGCGATCCGCAGGTCGTCGGGCTCCTCGAGCTCCTGGGGGAGGAGGGAGCGCTGGAGGGTGACGGCGGTCTCGCGCTGGCGCCGTTCACTGGTTCTGAGGCGTTCGGCGGCCTCGGCGTGGTCGGTGACGTCGGTGGCGAAGATCAGGACGGTGCCCTTGCCGTTGTCCTCGGCGGCCGGGGTGCAGGTGAAGGTGTAGGAGCGGCCGTCGGGGGCCTTGCGGGACTTCAGGGTGCGGGGCTTGCCGCTGCGCAGCGCCTGGTCGAGGAGGGGCATGAGGCCGAGGTCGCGGAGTTCGGGGAGGGCGTCGGCCGCGGGTCCGCCGCAGGCGCGTACGCCGAAGGCCGCCGCGTAGGCGTCGTTGACGTAGGCGAGGCGGTGGTCGGGACCGTGGACCAGGGCGACGAGGGCCGGGACACGGTCGAGGACCTCACGGACCGGGAGTTCGTCGACGGCGGGCACCGGGGGCGGTTCGCCGGTGAGTCGTTCGGCGCGGGCCGCGGGTACGGAGCCCTCGCTCCGCCGGTCCGTGGTGGGGACCGGGTGCTCGGCTCGCGCGGCGGCGCGGCGCTGCGTTCCGGGGAGCCGGGCGCTCCAGCGCGTGAAGTTCACGAATCCTTGCCTCGTGTAGTCGTCGGCGGCCGGCTCCGGGGCCTGTACGGGCTCCGGGGGCCGCGCGGCGGTGACCGCACATTGTTACAGCACCCGGGATGTGGAGCACGGGGAGCAGCCTCTTGGGTCGGGGCGGGTGATGGACCGCCGGGAAGGGCTCTGGGGCTGGGCAGGGAGCAGTCTGGCAGTCGGTTCGCCGTCCGGGCCGACATTCGTCAGACGTGGGGGCGGCCGGCGGAGTTCCTGGATCGGGTCAGGACGACCCCTTCGGGTCGCCGGAGGACTCGTCGGAAGGCTTTCCACCGGCCGCGAGTTCGAACTCCGCGCGAGGATGTTCGAGGGAGCCCAGGGAGACGATCTCCCGTTTGAAGAGGCCGGAGAGGGTCCATTCGGCCAGCACGCGCGCCTTGCGGTTGAAGGTGGGGACGCGGCTGAGGTGGTACGCGCGGTGCATGAACCAGGCCGGGTAGCCCTTGAGCTTGCGGCCGTAGACGTGGGCGACGCCCTGGTGGAGGCCTAGCGAGGCGACCGAGCCGACGTAGCCGTGGGAGTACGGCCGCAGGGGTTCGCCGCGCAGGGAGCGCACGAGGTTGTCGGCGAGGACCTTGGCCTGGCGTACGGCGTGCTGGGCGTTCGGCGCGGTCTCCTTGCCGGGTTCGGTGGCCGTCACGTCGGGGACGGCGGCGGCGTCTCCGGCCGCCCACGCGTGCGTGACGCCCTCGACGGTCAGCTCAGGGGTGCATTTCAGCCGCCCTCGTGCGTCGAGGGGGAGGTCGGTGGCGGCGAGCAGCGGGTGGGGTTTCACGCCGGCGGTCCACACGACCGTGCGGGTCGGGAAGCGGGCGCCGTCGCTGAGGACGGCGATGCGGTCGACGCAGGAGTCCAGCCGGGTCCCCAGGCGGACGTCGATGTTGCGGCGACGCAGCTCACTGACGGTGTAGCGGCCCAGGTCGGCGCCGACCTCGGGCAGGATCCGGTCGGAGGCCTCGACGAGGATCCACTTCATGTCCTCGGGTTTGATGTTGTGGTAGTAGCGGGTGGTGTAGCGGGCCATGTCCTCGAGTTCGCCGAGTGCTTCCACGCCCGCGTAGCCGCCGCCGACGAAGACGAAGGTGAGGGCCGCGTCGCGGACCGCGGGGTCGCGGGTGGAGGAGGCGATGTCCATCTGTTCGATGACGTGGTTGCGCAGCCCGATGGCCTCTTCGACGGTCTTGAAGCCGATGGCGTGGTCCGCGAGGCCCGGGACGGGGAGCGTGCGGGAGACGGAGCCGGGCGCGAGGACGATTTCGTCGTAGGTCAGCCGCTGTGGTCCGGTGCCCTCTTCGTCGGTGGCGGGGGTGGTGAGGGTGGCGGTGCGTGCGGCGTGGTCGACGGCGGTGACCTCGCCGACCAGGACCCGGCAGTGCGGCAGGACGCGGCGCAGGGGGACGACGACGTGCCGGGGGGAGATGGAACCCGCGGCCGCCTCGGGGAGGAAGGGCTGGTAGGTCATGTACGGGTCGGGGGTGACGACCGTGATCTCGGCCTCGCCCCGGCCCAGTTCCTGTTTCAGCTCCCGCTGGAGCCGCAGGGCCGTGTACATCCCGACGTAGCCGCCGCCGACAACGAGAATGCGCGCACGTTCCTTCACCATCCCATGACGCACCGGGCGCCGGAGTTTGTCCACAGCCCCGACAATTTGTGTGACCGCGAGTCGGACGGGTGCAGGGTTGGCCGAAACACCGGCGTACGGGGCAAGAGCGCAGGTCAGCCATTGTGCGCCGGGGTGCGGGAAGGGGTGCAATCGGGACGTATGCGGCTCGTACTCCGATCGGGGGGCGCTCCGTGCGGAACCTGCCCCTTCTGAATTGACTCCCTCTCAACTATGTTCGTGTGTCGACGGGGTGTCAGGGGGAGTGCTCTGCGGGTCTGCGACGGGCGGGCCCGGGAGGCCGTCCCCTGTGTTCCACGCCCCGGAATTCGATGGCGGGGAGTGTCTCCGGGGGGAGACGTCATTACCGGGGGATCATTCATGCACACTCATAATTCGCATTGGTCGTCCGCGTCCGCCCTGCCACCCGGTGGCACGGTCGGGACGGCCGTGGGCAACGGACGTGGTGAGAGCGCGCGCACGGCGCCGCTGCGTGTGGACGCACAGCGCAACCTGGAACACGTACTGCGGGCGGCTCGCGAGGTCTTCGGCGAGCTGGGTTACGGCGCGCCGATGGAGGACGTGGCGCGGCGCGCGCGGGTCGGGGTCGGCACGGTGTACCGGCGTTTCCCGAGCAAGGACGTCCTGGTGCGGCGGATAGCCGAGGAGGAGACGTCCCGGCTGACCGATCAGGCGCGGGCCGCGCTGGGTCAGGAGGACGAGCCGTGGTCGGCGCTGTCGCGCTTCCTGCGGACGTCCGTCTCGTCCGGCGCCGGGCGGCTGCTGCCGCCGCAGGTCCTGCGGGTCGGGGTGCCGGAGGACGGCTCCGGGAGCACGCCGGCCGGTGAGGTACGGGTACCGCAGCAGCGGACGCAGCCGGGCGGCGGCGAGCTGCGGCTCGTCGCGGGCGACGGCACGACGGCCGCCGTGGACGACGCCGGGGCGGCGGCGCTGCTCGAGGTCGTGGGCCGGCTCGTCGAACGCGCGCGGGAGGCGGGCGAACTGCGCACCGACGTCTCGGTGTCGGACGTGCTGCTGGTCATCGCGACGGCGGCGCCCTCACTGCCGGATCCCGCGCAGCAGGCGGCGGCTTCGGCCCGGCTGCTGGACATCCTGCTGGAGGGTCTGCGGTCGCGGCCCTCTTCCTGAAGGGGCGGGCGCGGGTCACCGACGACGGTGTCCTCGTGGGTGGCTCGAAGGAGTGACGGAGGGGTGGGGGCACGACGTGCTCCCACCCTCGTCCACCGTGCCGGACCATCGGACGATCCGACCCGTGGCCGCCAACTGCTGCCCACGGAAGGGCAGTTGAATCTTCCCTGTTCGGGTGACGGTCGGCACGGATGTGCGACGCCCGCTCACGGACGAGTGGACGGTCCGCCGCACGGGACCTTGAACAAAAGCCAATATGGCACTCTGACCGGGTGGCCAGGACCGGTGAGGCAGGCGGCGGGGGCTTTCCGCGATGAGTGTTGAGGGTGGGGACGAGCCGGTCGGTTCGTCCGGTGACGGTGACCCGGAGGCCGAAGGCCTGACCTCACCGCAGGTGCCGAGCCAGGGCGGACGCGCGAGCGGCCCGGGCGACCGGCCGGCGAACCGCCCGCCGAACGCCGCGCGCGAGGGTCTCCCGGCGGATCCGGCGGTGCTGCCGTCGGCCCGGACCCCGGCGCGGATCCCGGCCGAACCGGCCGAGAGCGGCGTACCGGCGCAACGTGAGCGGCGCGCCGAGGGCCTCCTGCCGCCGCCGAGGGACGTCCCCACCGCCGACGGCGATCTGATCGACCGGATGCGTGCGGGCGACGACTCGGCGTACGAGGAGCTGTACCGGCGCCACGCCGACGCCGTGCGCCGCTACGCGCGCACCTGCTGCCGGGACGCGTACACCGCCGACGACCTCACCGCCGAGGTCTTCGCCCGCATGCTCCAGGCGGTGCGCGGCGGTTCCGGGCCCGATCACGCCGTCCGCGCCTACCTCCTGACCTGTGTGCGGCGCGTGGCCGCCGACTGGACCCGGTCGGCGAAGCGCGAACAGCTCGTCGAGGACTTCGCGGTGTTCGCCGCGCAGACCGCGCGCTCCCGGGAGACGGCCGACGCGGACACGCTGGAACTGGGCGCCGACGTGCGCGCGATGCACGACGCCGAGCAGTCCATGGCCATGCGGGCCTTCCGTTCGCTGCCCGAACGCTGGCAGGCGGTGCTGTGGCACACGGAGGTCGAGGACGAGTCGCCGAGCGAGGTCGCCATGCTCTTCGGCCTCGACGCCAACGGCACGCGCGTGCTCGCCAGCCGGGCCCGTGAGGGCCTCAAGCAGGCCTACCTCCAGGCCCACGTCAGCGCCACGCTCACCGACGACGAGGCATGCGCGGGCTACGCCGACCAGCTGGGCACCTACGCCCGCCGCAGGCTGCGCACCCGCGCCGAACGGGGGCTGCGCAAGCACCTGGAGGAGTGCGCCAAGTGCCGGCTGGCCGCCCTTCAGATCGAGGAGGTCGCCGGCAGCATCCCGGCCGTCGTGCCGGTCGCGGTCATCGGCTGGTTCGGCGCCGCCGGGTACGCCAAGGCAGTCGCGCTCATCGCCGGCGGTGCCGGAGCGGGCGCGGCGGGCGCGGCGGGCGCGGCCGCGGCGGCGGGCGGTTCGTCGGGCGGCGCGGGCGCCGGCAGCGGGGCACTGGCCTCGGAGGGGCTGGGCGCCCCCGTGAAGGCCGGTATCGCCGCCGGTGTGGTCGCCGTCGCGGCCGCCGCGGTGGCCCTCGCGCTCGTCGGCCACGGCACTCCGGCCGCACGTCCCGAGGCCCGGCCCCCGGCGTCCGCACCGGCTCCGGTCGTGCAGCCCGAGGAACCGGCGGACACACCGGCGACCTCGCCGTCCCCGGGGCCGGCGGACGAGCGCGCGCCGCGACCGCCGGTGATCGTCCCGGCGGCCGACCCGGCGTCGGCCGCCGCCCCGCGGCCGACGCCCACGCCGACCCGCAGGCCCACGCCCGCGCCGGACCCCGTGCCGCCGGCCGGCCCGGCCGCGACCCCGAGCCCGGCTCCCCCGTCGCCCGCGCCCACCCCGCCGCCGGTCCCGGTGGTCTATCCGCTCGACGAGCTGTCCTTCGACGTCGGCGGCGACGGGAGCGGGCCGGAGATCCGGCTGCGCGCCGGTGGCTGGGTGTGGCAGCGGTCCGGGCTGTCCATCGCCGACCGGCGGTACGAGCACGGCGTGACCGTGCACGGCGACTCCGCCGTCACCGTCGACCTCAACCGGCCGTGCACCTCCTACGACGCGCTCGTCGGCGTCGACGACCTGACCCTGAAGCTCGGCAAGGTCTCCTTCGCCGTCTGGGCCGACGGGGACCGGCTCTGGTCGTCCGGGGTCGTCGAGGGCGGCGACCCGGCCGTCCCCGTCCATGTGGACCTCACCGGGCGCAGCACCGTGCGGCTGGTGGTCGAGCCGCACACCGGCCTCGCCCCGGTGGCGCTCGCGGACTGGGCGCAGTCCGGGTTCACCTGCACGTAGGCGCCTGCGCGGCCGGGGCTCGCGGCCCGGCCTGGTGGGCGCGCACGCCCTCCGTGAGCTCGTGCAGCGCCTCGGTCACCGTCAGACCGAGGCCGCGCTCCCGCTCGTCCGCGTGCCGCCCGGCGCCCAGGGCGTCCCGGGCCGCGGCCTCGGCCCGCTCGGCGCGCCCGTGCTGCGGGGCGGGGCGCGGATGGGGGCCGCGCAGGCCGTCGGCGGCCGCGAGGAGCCGGACCGCGCGCGGGAAGTCTCCCAAGTCGGCCAGCAGTTCCGCCGCGCCGTCCAGGATGGACGTGGTGACGGCCTCGGCGCACTGGTCGGCCACCGCCCGGCGCAGCGCGTCGGCGTACATCGGCAGACCGTGCCCGGGACCGGACTCGGCGGCGACGAGATCCGCCTCCAGCGTGTCCAGGGCCGCCGAGAACTGCGGCGGCGGGGTGCCCGCCCCGGCCGCCGCACGGGTCCGGTCGCACAGCTCGCGCGCGTACGCCACCTCCCCCTCGTTCAGGGCGATGTGGGCACGCAGCAGCAGGACGAACGCCTGGACGTCGAGCACGCCGTACCGCTGTGCGCTGCTGTCCGCCTCGTCCAGGGTGGCCTTGGCGCCGTCGACGTCACCCGAGCGGTAGGCGATCTCCGCCAGCCTGGCGATGAGGAACGGCGACTCGGCGTACGCCCCGACCTCGTAGGCCAGACGCAGTGCCTCGCGGTACTCGCGCTCCGCCTCGGCGAAGCGGCTGCGCGCCATCTCCGCCTCGCCCGCCGCGCCGCACACCTGGGCGCGCATCCAGCGGTCGCCGACCCGCCGGCTGAGCACCCGCAGTTCCGCCAGGTCGTCGTCCACACCGTGCAGTCCGCCCGGTGAGTCGACGACCATGTGGGTGCGGAACATCAGGGCGCACCCGAGCTCCCAGTCGCCGCCGTGGGCACGGCAGTTGGCGACCGCGGCGTCGAGGACCTCCCGGACGTCCACCATGTCCCGCATCTGGAAGGCCGTCAGCGGCCAGAGCAGACCGGGCATGCGCGCCGCCCGCGGACCGCCCGGTTCGTAGGCGGCGCGGATCCGGACCAGGTACTCCCGGTAGCGCGGGTCGGCCACGACGTCCCTGGGCTCGGACTCCGACAGCAGGAACAGGTGCAGCATCCGCAGGCTCATCCGCTGTGTGTGCCGGGGATGGCTCCCCGCCGCGGTGGGGGCCCTGAGGAAGGCGTCGACGGGGTCCAGGGCGGCCGTCCGCTCCGCGAGATCCGCGACGGCCGCGACATCCTGGACGTCCCGGAACTCGGGGAGGTCCAGGACGGCGCCCAGGCGCAGGGTCCGGTCGGTCCAGTCGGCGCCCTCGACGCGGTGGTTGCGCAGCCACCAGAACCAGCCCGTGGCGAGGCAGAGGGCGGCGGCCCGGTCCTCCTCGCCGGCCGTGAGCGCACGCCGGAGCGCCGCCCGGATGTTGTCCAGTTCCGTCTCCAGGCGGGCGATCCAGGGCAGTTGCCCGGCGGAGCGCAGCAGCGGGTCGGCCCGCTCGACGAGCGCGCGCACCCACGCACCGTGCCGTCCGACGGCCCGCGCACGGCACCGGGGCAGTTCGGCGGCGCGTTCGGTGGCGTACTCGTGGATCGTCTCCAGCATGCGGTAGCGCATCCCGCCGCCCCCGCTGTGCTCGCACGGGGCCGCGGCCACCACCAGGGACTTGTCGACGAGGGCGCCGACGAGGGCGGCGACGGGGCCGCTGCACACCGCTTCCGCCGCCTCCAGGTCCCAGCCGCCGGCGAACACCGACAGCTCGCGCAGCAGGGTGCGCTCCTGTTCGTCGAGCAGGTCCCACGACCAGTCGACGACGGCCCGCAGGGTCTGCTGGCGGGGCAGGACCGTGCGGCTGCCGGAGGTGAGGAGGCGGAAGCGGTCGTCGAGCCGGTCGGCGATCTGCCGCGGGGTGAGCAGCCGCAGCCGGGCGGCGGCGAGCTCGATGGCGAGCGGCAGGCCGTCCAGCCGCCGGCAGATCTCCGTGATCGCCTCCTCGTCCCGCAGGACGGCGGCCGCATCGGGGCGGACGGCGGCCGCGCGCTCGGTGAAGAGGCGGCGCGCCTGGTCGGGGAGGAGGGGCTCGACGGGGCGGACCGCCTCGCCGGGGACGCCCAGGGGTTCACGGCTGGTGGCGAGGATCGTGAGCCCGGGGCAGTGGGTGAGGAGGGTCTCGGCGAGGGCGGCGGCCGCTTCGATGACATGTTCGCAGTTGTCGAGGATCAGGAGCCGGCTGCGCGGGGCGCAGTACTCGACGAGCAGGGCCACGGGGTCGTCCTGCGCGGCCGCCAGTTCGCTGGTCATCAAGGCGGTCTCGCGCAGACCGAGGGCGCTGACCACCGCGCCCGGCACCGCCTCCGGCCGGTCGAGCGGCGCCAGCTCGGCCAGCCAGGCCTGCGGAAGTCCGGCGGCGGCCTCCTCGGCGAGGCGGGTCTTCCCGGAGCCGCCCGGTCCTGTGAGCGTGACGAGACGGGCCCTGTGCAATGCGGAACGGATGGCGCCCAGCTCGGGTTCCCGCCCCACGAAGGAAGTGAGCCGCGGACGGATGTTGCCGGTGCGCTCGGGGAGTTGCAGCGGAGCCCGGCCCCAGGGCGGCTCCGCCGGGCTGCGGGTGGGGGTGGGGGTGGGGGCCGACGGGGAGCCGTCCGCCGACGCGGGGCCATAGGCCGAAGCGGGGCCGACCGCCGACGCGGGGCCGTAGGGAGAAGCGGGGCCGTCGGCAGAAGCGGGCGCCCCGGTCGCGTCGGCCCCATGGAGCGGTGCCGGTTCCTGGGCGGACGCGGGTCCTTGGGCCGTCGCAGGCCCCTGGGCCGGCGCGGAACCCTGCGCGGCCGCGGGGCCCCCGCTCGGCGCGGACCCTCGTGGGGTTCCGGGGGATACCGAACCGCGCAACGGGACCGCGGTGTGCGGCTGTTCCGGGGCGGGAGGCGATTTCGGGGTGCCGGGGTGGGCGGTGAGCAGTCGGGTGTGCAGGCTGCGCAGGGCAGGGCCCGGGTCGGTGCCGAGGCCGTCGGCGAGGGTGCGGCGGGCCCTCTCGTACGCGGCGAGGGCGTCGGCGTGCCGGCCGGAGTCGCGCAGGGCGCGGATGAGGAGGGCGTGCAGGGGCTCGTCGTAGGGATGCGCGGCCGTCAGCTCGGTCAGCGGCGGTACGGCTTCGCGGGCACGGCCGAGGGCGAGGTCCGCCTCCGCGCGGGCGCGGGTGGCTTCGAGGCGGAGGGCCTCGGGGCGGGCGGCCCGGGCCCGGCCGGGGAGGTCGAGGAGGGCGGGGCCCCGCCACAGGGCCAGCGCGTCGTCCAGGACGCGGGCCGCGGCGTCGGCGTCGCCGAGCCGCAGCGCTTCGATGCCCTCGCGGACGAGCCGTTCGAAGACGAAGAGGTCGACGTCGTCCTCCGTCGCGTCGAGACGGTAGCCGCCCGGCGCGGAGGTGACGGCGTCCCTGCCGACGGCGCGGCGCAGGCGGCCGACCAGTGCCTGGAGGGCGGCGGGGGCGTCCTGCGGCGGCGCGTCGGCCCAGACCTCGTCGATGAGCGTCTCCGGCGCGGTGGGACGGCCCGGGCGCAGGGCCAGGGCCGTGAGCAGGGCGCGCAGCCGGGCACCCGGTACGGGTAGGGCGGTGCCCTGGTCGTCCGCTGCCTGGGTGACGCCCAGAATTCTGTACCGCACCCGCTCATTGTCACCGGGAGCCGGGCGCGGGGCACCGTCTTTACGGACCGGTCCGTAAGGGCTCCGGGTGGTCCGTCACCCGGAGGAGACGGCCCGCCGCTGCGGGGCGATGCCCGCCGGCACCGCACGCGCGCGTGCGGGCGTGCCGGTCCAGCAGGTGCCCCGGCGGGACAGCAGGCGGCGCAGCCAGAGCTCCAGGGAGATCAGGTCGGCGAGTCCGTCCAGCGGCAGGGGTTCGCCCGCGGCGGCGGCCCGGAGCGCCTTGCGGACCACGCGCGCCTCGATCAGACCGGCCTCCGCGAGGAGGGGGGCCTCGAAGAGGGTGAGGAGGGGGTCCATGGCCATGCGCAGGCCGGCCCGTGCGGCCGCGGTGGCGGAGTCCTGGGAGGGGGCGCCCCAGCCGGGCGGCAGGTCGGTGACGCCGGCGCTCTTCAGGACGGTGCGCAGGATCGCGGAGCGCGCTCCCGGCTGCACGCGCAGGGTCTCGGGCAGCGCCCGGCACGCGCGCACGACCTGGTTGTCGAGGAAGGGCGCGTGCAGGCGCTGGGAGCGGATCTCGGCGGCCTGTTCCAGGACGCGCAGGTCCATGGCGTGCCGGGCGAGGGCGGCACGCGCGCGGTAGTCGCCCGGACGCTGCCCCGGGCCGACGCCGGTACGGTGCACGGCCCCCTGGAGGCGAACCGATACTTCAGCCAGCGCCTCCCCCGTCAGCCAGCGTGCGGCGGGGCCCGGACCACCCCAGGTGAGGGCGGCCAGGGAGGCCCCGACGGCGCCCGCGGGGTCGTCGGGACCGAAGCTGCGGTGCAGGAGGCGCTCGGCCAGTCCCTCGACTCCCGCGCGGTACGGCGTCCGGGCCAGCCTGCGGGCCGCGCCGTACACGCGCGCGGGGACGAGCACCGAGCCGTCGGCCTTGGTGAGGGCGGCCATCGGGCGCACCAGGTGACGGCGTTTGCGGTCCATCAGCAGGTCGGCGAGGCGGGCGGGGTGGGCGTCCAGCACCTGGCGGGCGCCGTGGCCGGTGAAGTGGTCCGCGCTGCCCGCCGCGAGGCGTGCGCGGTGGCGGGCGGCCGTGACCAGGCTGGGGCCGGGTTCGTCGGTCAGCGGGCCGTCCAGTTCGGCGTACGGCAGGCTCTCCTCGCCGCCGGCCGCCACGACGTGGTGCAGGCGCGGGTTGGCGGCGAGGAGGCCTGCCCGCTGCACTTCGGCCTCGCGTCCGCCGACGGCGAGGTCGTTGAAGGTGACGGCCAGGAGGCGCTCCCCCGCGCCCGTGCCGTGGCCGAGCAGCGTGCCGGGTCTGCCGGGCAGGCCGGCCGCGAGGAGCGCCAGGGTGCCGGAGGCCGGGCCGCCGGAGAGGTCGGCGCCGATGCCCGCGACCGGCATCCCGCGCGCCGCGCGCCGTTCCGCGGGGCCCATGCCGGGCACCGGGCCGGGGTCGATGTCGGGGACGTGCCGGGGCGCGGACAGACGTGCGCGTACCGCTTCGACGAGCGCGTCGCCCACGGCGCCGACCGCGCTGTCCGGATCGGCCGGGGGTGCGGCGACGGCGAGCGAGGCGACCGGCTCGTACCCGGCGATCTCGCGTGCCCCGGCGCGCAGGATGAGCGCGTGCCCCGGCGGAATGCGTCGCACGCCGTCGTACGGGGTGGAGTCCTGGAGGGCGGCGGGTACGTCGGGGGCGGCGAGGAGCGCGGCGAGGTGGCCGAAGTCGAGATTGGCCTCGATGAGGTCGGCGAGCGGCAGCGCGGCCGTCGCGTACGCCGTGCCGCCGGCCCAGGGGGTGTGGAACACCGGGCGGGCGCCCGCGAGATCGCCGCAGACGGTGATGCGGCGGCCGACCTGGACGATCGCCGTGTAGCTTCCGGGCCAGGCCGTCAGATGCCGCAGTGCCCCTCCGCGGGCGGCGAACAGGCCGACGCGCAACTGCTCGTCGGTCGCGCCGCAGGTGCCGAGGACGGCGACCCGGGTCTGCGGGTCGGCCTGGACCACCCGTACCTCGTCGGGCCGCCAATCGCCGACCGCCCACAGCGGATCGGGGTCGCCCCACAGGAGTTGGGAGCCGACGGGGTGCAGTGTCTCGCCCTCGTGGCCGACGCGCCCCCCGTAGGCGGCGCCGTCGTCGGCGCGGCCGTCGTAGCCGGCCGTCCCGCCCGGCGCACCCGCGGTGGTGCTGCTCCATCCCACCAACCACCGCATGGACGCCTCCACAGACCGTGGACAACCGAGTGCACCGTACGAACGGTTCACCATGCTGCCACGAAGAACGCGCGGCAGAAGGAGGCGGCGCCGCTTGGCATGTGCGGACCGCGGCCGGGTCAACTCACCGGTGTCCGCCGGGACGTCGTGGCGTACCCCGGTGTCCGCGACGTGAATGCGCCCCCGGTACGCTCCCCGAAAACGCCCCGCGCGCCCTCGATTTCCATGGTGGGAGGCGTTGTCCCCCAGGAATCGCAGGGTCGGTTTTCGGCCAAATCCGCGTAGTGCGGCCCGTTTCGGGAAGCTCCCGCGCAGGCTTCGCACACGCTCCGTGCACACGCGCGTGACCACCCGGGCCCGCGCCGGTCCGGGAGGCGGAGTGCGCCCCCCGGACCGCTCCGCCGCCCGCGGGGATGTAGGCGGCGGTGTCCCCCAGCCCACTGGATCCAGTACAGCGGGCCGACCCACGCACGACCCATGCAACCCCTCCCGCCTTGGCCGGAGAAGAGCGCACGGCCGGGCGCACGGCCACACGGCGGGGGCACGCCGCGACGGTCCGTACCTGCGTCCGGATTTTCGTACGGACCACAATCCCGCCAACCGGAAGAATGCCCCTTAACGCTTGGGATGCGGCGAACTACGCTGGGTTTACGAATGCCGCATGGTTATGCCAGCGCGGCAGCCGTCTGTGTCGAGGGGTGGCGCAATGTCCAGGGAGCAACGCGGGCCGAACGAGAAACTCGGCGCCGTTCTCGCCCTCGCGGGAATCAGCAACGCAGGACTCGCGCGACGCGTCAACGACCTTGGCGCCCAACGCGGGTTGACTCTTCGCTACGACAAGACGTCCGTGGCGCGCTGGGTGTCGAAGGGCATGGTGCCGCAGGGCGCCGCGCCCCACCTCATCGCGGCCGCCATCGGTCAGAAGCTCGGCCGCCCGGTGCCGCTCCACGAGATCGGCCTGGCGGACGCGGACCCCGCGCCCGAGGTGGGCCTCGCCTTCCCCAGGGACGTCAACCAGGCCGTGCGCTCGGCCACGGAGCTCTACCGCCTCGACCTCGCCGGCCGCCGGGCCGGTTCCGGGGGCATCTGGCAGTCGCTGGCCGGATCGTTCGCAGTAAGCGCGTACGCGACGCCCGCCTCACGGTGGCTGATAACCCCGGCCGACAGTTCGGTGGCGCGGGACGTCCACCTCGTGGAGGACTCCGGCGCACCGCTCAAAGTCGGCCACAGCGATGTGCAGAAGCTGCGGGAGGCCGCCGAGGACGCCAGACGCTGGGACTCCAAGTACGGGGGCGGCGACTGGCGTTCCTCCATGGTGCCGGAGTGCCTGCGGGTGGAGGCGGCTCCGCTGCTGCTCGGCTCGTACTCCGACGAGGTCGGGCGGGCCCTGTTCGGGGCGAGCGCCGAACTGACCCGGCTGGCGGGGTGGATGGCCTTCGACACCGGCCAGCAGGAGGCGGCTCAGCGCTACTACATCCAGGCGCTGCGGCTGGCCCGCGCGGCGGCCGACGTGCCCCTCGGGGGCTATGTCCTGGCCTCCATGTCCCTCCAGGCCACCTACCGCGGTTTCGGCGACGAGGGCGTCGATCTCGCGCAGGCGGCCCTGGAGCGCAACCGGGGGCTGGCCACCGCACGCACCATGAGCTTCTTCCGGCTCGTCGAGGCACGCGCGCACGCCCGCGCGGGGGACGCGCAGGCCGCCGGCGCGGCCCTGAAGGCCGCCGAGGGCTGGCTGGAGCGGTCCCGGGAGGGCGACCACGACCCGTCCTGGCTCGGCTTCTACTCCTACGACCGTTTCGCCGCCGACGCCGCCGAGTGCTACCGCGACCTGAAGGCACCGCGCCAGGTACGGCGCTTCACCGAGCAGGCGCTGTCGAAACCGACGGAGGAGTTCGTGCGCTCGCACGGGCTGCGTCTCGTCGTCTCGGCGGTCGCCGAGCTGGAGTCGGGCAACCTCGACGCCGCCTGTGCGCAGGGGGTACGGGCCGTGGAGGTGGCCGGGCGCATCTCCTCGGCCCGCACCACGGAGTACGTCAAGGACCTCCTGCACCGGCTGGAGCCCTACGGCGACGAACCGAGGGTGGTGGAATTACGGGAGCGGGCGCGGCCCCTGCTGATGACTCCCGCGTAGGGGGAGCGTCGCCGCGGAGCCGGCCGCCGGACCCGGCGCGGGCTCCGCGCCGCCGGCCGACGGGAGGCCCGCCCCGGGTTTGAAGGCACTGTCAGTGGCGCAGTGCACTATCGAAGCCGGGAGGTGGTGCACGTGTCGAGGGTCGCTTACGACTGCGATGTGCTCGTGGTCGGCGCAGGCGTCGTCGGGCTGTCCACGGCGTACGCGATCGGGCGCGCCGCCCCGGGCACCCGGGTCACGGTGCTGGAGAAGGAACCGGGACCGGCCCGGCACCAGACGGGGCGCAACAGCGGGGTCGTGCACAGCGGCATCTACTACCGGCCGGGATCGCTGAAGGCGCGGTACGCGGTGCGGGGCGCGGCCGAGATGACGAAGTTCTGCGCGGAGTACGGCATCGAGCACGCCGTCACCGGCAAGCTGATCGTCGCCACGGACCGGACGGAGCTGCCCCGTCTGCACGCGCTCGTGCAGCGCGGCCGGGAGAACGGGATCGCGGTCCGCGAGCTGGGCGCGGCCCAGATCGCCCAGTACGAGCCCGAGGTCCGCGGGCTCGCCGCGATACGCGTGCGCACGACGGGGATCTGCGACTACACGGCCGTCGCCCGGGAGCTGGGCCGGGCCTCCGGCGCGGAGCTCCGCTACGGCGCGCGGATCGTGCGGATCGACCGGCGGCCGGAGCGCGGCGTGGCCGTGCTCACCGCGCGCGGTGACGTCGTACGGGGCCGGGTCCTCGTGAACTGCGCCGGGCTGTACTCCGACCAGGTCGCCCGGCTGACGGGGGACGAGCCGGGGGCGCGGATCGTGCCGTTCCGGGGCGAGTACTACGAGCTGGCGCGACCGGAGCTGGTGCGCGGGCTGGTGTATCCGGTGCCCGATCCGGCGTTCCCGTTCCTCGGCGTCCATCTGACGAGGGGCATCGACGGAGGCGTGCACGTCGGGCCGAACGCCGTGCCGGCGCTGGCCCGCGAGGGATACGGCTGGGGTGTCGTCCGGCCCCGCGAGGCGCTGTCGACGGCGGCCTGGCCCGGCGCGTGGCGGATGGGCAGGCGGCACTGGCGGTACGGGGCCGGTGAGCTGCGGCGTTCCGTGTCGAAGGCGGCCTTCGTGGCGGCCGTGCGCCGGCTGCTGCCCGCGGTGGAGGAGGACGACCTGGTGCGGTCGGCGGCCGGGGTGCGGGCGCAGGCGGTCCTGCGGGACGGCACTCTCGTGGACGACTTCCTGATCCGCGAGGGCGCCCGGGCGGTCCATGTGCTGAACGCACCGTCGCCGGCGGCCACCGCGTCGCTCCCGATCGGCCGGGAGGTGGCACGACGGGCACTGGCAGCGCTGGCGCGCGGGTGAGGCGGTCCCCCGCGCACCGGGCCGGGGCGGGCGGGCCTGCCCGGCTGGTCGCTGTGGGCGCCGGGGTGCGGCGGCCCCGTAAAATCGAGCGCACTGTGTCTGATTCCGTGAGCACCCCCGAGATCCCCCCGTCCCTCCCCGGCGGCGAGCACCACCCGGGCGAGTCCGTCCGGCACACCCGCGCCAAGGGAGAGCCCCGCTTCCCCGACGGGCCCAGGGCGGACCCCGCCGGATCGCACTTCGAGCGGCGGATCCGGAGTTTCCAGCCGCGGCGCAGCCGGGTGACGGCCGGGCAGGCGGACGCCTTGCAGCGGCTGTGGGCCAAGTGGGGCCTCGACATCGACGGGCACGCCGTGGACCTGGCCGAGCTGTTCGGCGCGGACCGTCCCGTCGTGTTGGAGATCGGCTTCGGCATGGGGGAGGCGACCGCGCAGATGGCGGCGGCCGACCCGGACACCGGGATCCTCGCGGTGGACGTGCACACCCCCGGCCAGGGCAATCTGCTCAACCTCGCGGACCGCACCGGGCTGACCAACGTCCGGGTCGCCAACGGCGACGCGATCATCCTGCTGCGCGAGATGCTGCCGGCGGACTCGCTCGACGGGCTGCGCGTGTACTTCCCCGACCCCTGGCCGAAGAAGCGCCACCACAAGCGGCGCCTCATCCAGCCGGAGTTCCTCGACCTGGCCGCGACCCGTCTGAAGCCGGGCGCGGTCGTGCACTGCGCCACCGACTGGGAGCCGTACGCCGAGCAGATGCTCCAGGTGCTGACCGCGCACCCCGACTTCGAGAACACCCGGGCGGACGGCGGCTTCGCGCCCCGGCCCGAGTTCCGGCCGCTGACCCGTTTCGAGGGACAGGGCCTGGACAAGGGTCACGTCGTGAACGATCTGCTCTTCCGCCGCGTACAGCATCGAGTCCGCCCCGGGGACCGCTGACCGGCCCGGGGGCCGATCGAGCTCCCCACCACCACAGTCCCCTCCCTCGTTAGGGTCGATGCCGTGGCCACCAGTCCTCCGTTCCCGCCCCACCCGCCGCACCCCGGTGGCCTGCCCGGGGACGGCGCGCCGCGGGACGCCCGCGGGTGGCGACGGTGGGGGTCCGTCCTCGGCCGGGCGCGGCCCAGGACCTGGGGAAGGCTGCGGTACGCGGCGCTGATCACCCTGCTGACGCTGTCCGGCCTGGTCATCCTCGCGCTGGTGCGCGAGCAGACCGGCACCGAGGGTTTCCTCGTGGGACTCGGACTCGCCGTCCTGCCCGTGCCGCTGCTGGTCGCCGCCTTCCGGTGGCTCGACCGCGTCGATCCGGGCCCCTGGCGCAACCTGGTCTTCGCGTTCGCCTGGGGCGCCTGCGCGGCGGCCCTCATAGCCATCATCGCCAACAGCTTCGCGACCAGATGGATAGCCACCGCGACCGCCGACCCGTCCGGCGCGGACACGCTCGGGGCGACCGTCATAGCGCCGGTCGTCGAGGAGTCCGCCAAGGCCGCCGCCGTCCTGCTGGTGTTCCTCTACCGCAGGCGGGACTTCACCGGCGTCGTCGACGGCGTGGTGATAGCCGGGCTCACCGCCACCGGCTTCGCCTTCACCGAGAACATCCTCTACCTCGGCACCGCCTTCGGCACCGACCAGCTCACGGGTGACACCGGCATCGCCTCCGTCACCGCCGCGACCTTCTTCGTCCGCGTGATCATGTCGCCGTTCGCGCACCCCCTGTTCACCGTCCTGACCGGGATCGGCTTCGGCTTCGCCGCGCTCAGCGGGACCGGCCGGCACCTGCGCCGTGCGCTGCTGCCGCTGGGCGGGCTGCTGCTCGCCATGGGCATGCACGCCCTGTGGAACGGCTCGTCGTCGTTCGGCGAGTTCGGGTTCTTCGCGGTGTACGCGGCGTTCATGGTGCCCTCTTTCGGGCTGCTGACCTGGCTGGCGGTGTGGACGCGCCAACGCGAGCTGCGCACCGTGCGCGACGAACTGCCCGTCTACGCGGCCGCGGGCTGGCTCGCCCCGGCCGAGCCGTTCGCGCTCGGCTCGATGCGGGCGCGGCGGCTGGCCCGCGAGTACGCCGGGCTCCACCTGGGCAGGCCCGCGGCGCGGGAGGTGGCACGGTACGAGGCGGACGCGACGTCCCTGGCGTTCCTGCGGCACCGCGGCCGCCAGGGCCGCGCGGGGGCGGACTTCCCCGTACGGGAGCGGGAACTGCTCGACGAGCTGTGGCGGCGCAAGGACGTCGCCCGGCCCGCGCTGGCCCACGCGGCCCGCACGACGGCCCCACCGGTACCGGTCACCGCGCCGCCCTGGCCGCCGTACGGCCTGTACGTCTACGCCCCGGGTCCACAGCCCTGCGCCCGGATACCGTCGTACGGTCCGGGTCCCGCGTACGGCCACGGCCCGGGGGCGCCCTACGGGCCGGGGTCGGGGGCGGCCTACGGCCCGGGGCAGATGTACGGGCCCGGCCCGCAGGCGTACGGCCAGGGGCCGCAGGCGTACGGGCCGTGGGCGGCCTACGGCCAGAACCCGGCGTACGACCCGAGACCGGCCTACGGCCCGGGGCAGACGTACGGGCCGGGGGCGGCCTACGGCCAGGGGTAGGCCTACGGCCAAGGGAGGCGTAGGGGCCGGCGGCGGCCTGCGACCCAGGGCAGGGCTACGGTCCGGCCTGGCCTACGGCCAAGGGCAGGTGTCCTGGCTGGAGGGTGGCCTACGGTCAGCCCACGCGTATGGCCGAGGGCAGGTGTACGGGCCGGAGGTCGGCCTGCGGCCCAGGTCAGGCCTACGGGCCGAGCCGGCGCAGGCCGGGACCGCCTGGGTCAGGCCGGCGTGCGTCCGGCCGACAGCTCAGTCGGACCGACCTGGGTCAAGCCGACGCCCCGGTCGGACCGGGCCTGCGCAAGCCGAGGCCTGCCCCAAGCCGACACCCCGGCCGGCCAGGCCGAGGCCCGCCTCAAGCCGACGCCCCGCTCAGGCCGAGGCCTTGGTCAGGTGGGTGAGGTCTTCGGGCGTCAGTTCCAGCTCGGCCACGCCCAGCAGCGCCGGAAGCTGCTCGACGGTGCGCGCGGACGCGATCGGCGCGGCCACCGTCGGCTGCGCGGCGAGCCATGTCAGGGCGACCGTCGCGATCTCGGTGCCGTGGTCGCGGGCGACCTCGTCCAGGGCGGCGAGCACCTGACGGCCCCGCTCCGTGTCGAGGTGCTTGGCGGCGCCGCCCGCGCGGGCGCTCCGCACGGTCGTACCGGGCCGGTACTTGCCGGTGAGGAAGCCCGAGGCCAGCGCGTAGTACGGGACGGCGGCGAGGCCGAAGCGGGCGGCGAGGTCCTGGAGGCCGCCCTCGTAGGTGTCGCGGGAGACCAGGTTGTATTGGGGCTGGAGGGCGACGTACCGGGCCAGGCCCTCGCGGTCGGAGAACTCCAGGGACTCCTGGAGGCGCTCGGGCGAGATGTTGGAGGCGGCGATGTGCCGGACCTTGCCCGCCTTCACCAGCTCGTCCAGGGCGCCGATGATCTCCTCGACGGGCACCTCGGTCTTGTCGAAGTGCGTGTAGTAGAGGTCGATGTGATCGGTGCCGAGGCGGCGGAGCGAGGCGTCGGCGGCGGCCTTGATGTTGTCGGCGGACAGTCCGGGGAACTCGGGGTGCTGGCTCACCTTGGTGGCGATCACGACGTCGTCACGGTTGCCGCGGGCCTTCAGCCACCGGCCGATGATGGTCTCGGACTCCCCGCCGCCGTTGCCCTCGACCCATGCCGAGTAGGAGTCGGCGGTGTCGAGGAAGTTGCCGCCCGCGGCCGTGTAGGCGTCGAGGACGGCGAAGGAGGCCGCCTCGTCCGCGGTCCAGCCGAAGACGTTGCCGCCGAGGGCGAGCGGGAAGACCTCGAGGTCGGAGGAGCCGAGCGTGCGAAGAGAAGTCATGTGTTGTGCCAACAGGCTGCGGCGGCCCGCCCATTCCGGGCGTGACGCGAAGAACATGTGAACAGCGCTGAACGGCGCAGCCCCGACGCGGAGGGCGTCAGGGCTGCGGGGTGGGCTGCGGGTCCGCGCAGGCGGGTCAGGACAGGCGGGTCAGGGGGTGAGGCCCTTGCCGCGCAGCCATGCCGCCGGGTCGATGCCGTCGGCGCTGCCGCCGGGGTGGACCTCGAGATGCAGGTGGGCCCCGGTGACGTTCCCGGTCGCGCCCACCCGGCCGATGACGTCGCCGGTGGCGACCTTCTGGCCGACACTGACGCTGATGGACGACTGGTGGCAGAACCACAGCTCGGTGCCGTCGTCCAGGGTCAGGATGGTGCGGTAGCCGTAGGAGCCGGCCCAGCCGGCCTCGGTGATGGTGCCGCTGTGGACGGCCTTGATGAGCGTGCCCGTGGGCGCGGCGAAGTCGAGGCCCGTGTGGTACCCGGAGGACCACAGGGAGCCGGCCTGACCGAAGGTCGAGGTGATGGTGTACGAGGAGGTCGGCAGCGTGTACTGCTTGGCCAGCTCGGCCAGACGGGCGGCCTCGGCCTTGGCGGCGGCTTCCTCGGCGGCCTTCTTCTTGGCGGCGGCGGCCTTGGCCTTCGCCTCCTTCTCGGCCTGGGCGGCGGCGTCGGCCTCGGCCTTGGCGGCGGCGGCGAGCGCCTTGACCTCGACCTGGGACTGCTGCGACTCGGCCTGCGCCATGATCCGGCTGCGCAGGGCCTCGCCCGCGTCGGCCGCGTTCTCGTCGGCGTCGACGGGGGCCTCGGACCCGAAGCCGGCCAGGGCCGAGGGGGCTTCCGGGGCGGGCTGGTCGTCGGAGATGAGCGAGCCCACGTTGGGCAGGTCCGGCATCGAGATGGAGACCGGGGCCTTGCCGGTGTTGGCGCTGGCCATCCCGCCGGCGCTGACGGCGGCTATGACGCCGACGCCGAGGACCGTGGAGCTGCGGGCGAACCCGCCGCCGCGCTGCTTGGCGACCCGGTGCTTGCCCCGGACCGGGCGAACGGACTCCGCGGTGGGATTCCATTCCTCCCAGGGACCCTCGTCGGTGCGGTAGCCGCCGTAGCCGAAGGTCTCGGTGGACCGCTGGCTCGGCGCGTACGGGGCCTCGGGGGCAGGCGGGTTGGACGCCACGCGGGCGCACTCCTTTCCTTCCGTCGCCTACCGGGTTAGCTGACGGGTTCGGAGCGGGAAGGTCTCCTACGCGCGTATACCTGCCGAGGACTCTGCGAGTTCACGGCGGCTTCCGCGAGATTCACCCCATGGTGGTGGTTCCCCGGTTCCCTTGCGGGATTCGGCACGTGCCGCACGGAGCCGACTCTGGTGCCGGCTGGGACGACCGCGCTGCGTTATCGAACGTTAATAGACACGGGGGCGGGATTCCAAGCCGTTCTTCTTGATCAACATCATTGGTGGCCTGGACTTTCGGGCCACCAATGGTGAAAAACGGGCGAGTTGACCGCGCCTCGCCCTACCCCGGAAACGCGTCATCAGTCACCGGCTTTTTGATGGTGACTCAGTCGTTATGCGCAGGGCGGTCGGCCGGTCACGATGCGTGAGGGGGCGGCCTGTCATGACGGGTGAGGGCGGGCGGGCCGGGCGCGGGGAAGTGCTCCCGGGAGAGACCCGGGCGGGGTGGCCGTACGCGCGTACGCCGAAGGCCGGAACCCTTTCGGATTCCGGCCTTCGGTATCAGTAGCGGGGACAGGATTTGAACCTGCGACCTCTGGGTTATGAGCCCAGCGAGCTACCGAGCTGCTCCACCCCGCGGCGATGAACACAACTGTACGCCATCAGCGGGACAGAAAGCACATCGGTTGCCGCGCGGTGTCTCAGTGGGCCCGCAGGAGGTGGCCGTTCGGCTCCTTCGCCCGCTCCTCGTACTCCGGGAGCAGCAGGACGTCGACGCCCCGGGCCGCCAGCAGACCGGTTCCGTCCGCCTCCGTGACGAAGGTGTCCGGTTCGCGCCAGGCGGTGACGACGCGGCGCACGCCCGCGTCGAGGATGAGCCGCGCGCAGGGGGCGGGCCGCGAGGAGCGGCGGGCGCAGGGCTCGAGGCTGCTGTAGACGGTGGCCGTGGCCAGGCGGGGGTCGGCCGGGTCGATCTTCGCGAGGGCGGCCTCCTCCGCGTGCACGACGGGGTCGCCGGCCTCGCGGGAGTGACCGCGCGCCAGTTCCGTGCCGTCGGCGGCCACGACCACGGCGCCGACGCTGAAGGCGGTCCCCGACGGAGGGCAGTCGGCGGCGAGCGCGCAGGCGAGGGCCAGCCAGTGGCGGTCGGCCGCGACGGGCAGCGGTCCGGTGCCGGGGGCGGTGGGCTCGTAGCGGTTCAGGACGACGTCCTCGATGCGCCGGGTCTCCAGCAGGCGCAGGCGTCCGCCCTGGTAGCCGCCCGGGCCGAACAGCCGGGGCGCGCGGGGGTCGCCGACGAAGAGGGGGGCGAGGACGAGCTGGAGTTCGTCGGCGAGTCCCTGGCGCAGCAGCTGGGTGTGGACGGTCCCGCCGCCCTCGACCATGAGGCGCCGCACGCCGCGCACGTCGTGCAGGTGCTCCAGGAGGCGGCGCCAGTCCGTCTCGGGGCCGAGCGGGACGGCGTCGGCGGCGATGCCGAGCGCACGGATCCGCGCGGCGCCCTCGTCAGTCGTGTACACGATCTTCTCGCCGCCCGTGTGCCAGAAGTTCGCCGCCGGGTCGAGGTCTCCCGAGGCGCTGACGGTGACCTTGAGGGGGTACGGCGGCTGCCCGGCGGCCACCCGGGCCGCACGGCGCTCGGGGGAGTTCACCAGGAGCCGGGGGTTGTCGGCGCGGATCGTCCCGGCACCGACGAGGATGGCGTCCACGGAGGCCCGCACCTCGTCGACGCGGTCGAAGTCGGCGCGGCTGGAGAGGAGCAGGCGCTCGGGGCTGGTGTCGTCCAGGTAGCCGTCGAGGGACACGGCGGCGGACAGCAGGACGTACGGGTACGGCATCGACGCGGCTCCCCGGGTCTTGGTTCAAGTTTGAAACAAACCTACACTGGCTGTATGACGACTCGCTGGCTGTCCCCGCAGGAGCAGCGCGCCTGGCGCGCCTATGTCGCCGGCTACCTCCTGCTGGAGGACGCGATCGACCGGCAGCTCCAGCAGGAGGCCGGCATGCCTCATCTGTACTACTCCATCCTCGCCAACCTGTCCGAGACGCCGGAGCGGCGGCTGAGGATGACCGAGCTCGCCGAGCAGCTGAAGATCACCCGCAGCAGGCTGACGTACGCGGTCACCCGCCTGGAGAAGGACGGGCTGCTGCGGCGGGAGGAATGCCGCTGGGACAAGCGCGGGACCGTGGCCGCCCTGACGGACGAGGGGATGGCCGCCCTGGAGAACCTGGCGCCCGGCCATGTCGAGACGGTCCGCTCCGCTCTCTTCGACCGGCTCACCCCCGAGCAGGTGGGGCAGCTGGAGGAGATCTTCACCCAGGTCGTGCTGGGCTTCCAGGACACGGACGAGGCGGCCCCGCAGGAGCTGCCCTGGCGCCGCCGCTCGTCCCCCTGTCCGGGAAGCTGATCTTCGTGGACGCGTGAGGTGCGGACCTCGAAGCCATTGCTTCAAATTTAAAGCATGGGGTAGGGTCTCGACTCACTGGAACTGCTTCAAATCTGAAGCACAAGGTGGCCCGGCGCCGCCTTGTCCCCGCCCTCCGGACCCGGGAGACCGCATGCCCGACACCCCCGCCGCCACCCCGCGCGCCCGCGTCCGGGTGCCGCTGCGCTTCCCCGACGGCTACTCCGTGGACGCCGAGCTCGTCACCTTCCACGGTCTCGCGGACGGACAGGAACACGTCGCCGTCGTCCTCGGCGAGCCGGCGCCCGGAGCCACCCCCCTGGTCCGGCTGCACTCCGAGTGCCTCACGGGCGACGTCTTCGGCTCCGCCCGCTGCGACTGCGGGCCGCAGCTGCGGGAAGCGGTCGAGCGCATAGCCACGACCGGCGGAGTCCTGCTCTATCTGCGCCAGGAGGGACGCGGCATCGGCCTCTACAACAAGCTCGACGCGTACGCCCTTCAGGACCAGGGCCTGGACACCTACGAGGCGAACGCGGCGCTCGGCCTGCCCGAGGACGACCGGGACTACACGGCCGCCGCCCAGATGCTGCGCGCCCTGGGCGTCACGGCCCTGGACCTGCTGTCCAACAACCCGGACAAGGCCGACCAGTTGCGGGATCTGGGCATCGACGTCCGGGACCGGGTGCCCACCGGCGTCTTCACGACCCCGCACAACGTGCGCTACCTGCGCGCGAAGGTCCTCCAGACGCAGCACACGCTGCCGCTGGCCGACCTCACCGGGCTGAGCGCGGTCTGACCGCCGGCGGCCCGAACGGGCCGTCCAGCGCGGCCCACTGGAGCAGCATGATGGTCTTCGCGTCCGCGATCGCACCGGTGCGGACGAGGCCGAGCGCCTCGGTGAAGGGAAGTTCGACCACGGCGATGTCCTCGCCCTCGGCCGCCACGCCCGCCGTGTCGGCGCCGGGGGCGGACCCGTCGTAGGGGGCGGCGAAGAAGCTGAGCCGTTCGGTGACCGAACCGGGGCTCATGAACACGTCGTACACGTGCTCCACCTCGTGGACGGTCCGTCCGGTCTCCTCGGCCGCCTCGCGGCGGATCGCCTCGCGCGGGTCGTCACCGTCCAGCAGTCCGGCGGCGGTCTCCAGGAGCATGCCGTCGGGATGGCCGTTGACGTAGGCGGGCAGCCGGAACTGGCGGGTGAGCAGCACCGTACGGCGGTCGGGGTCGTAGAGGAGGATCGTGGCGCCGTCGCCCCGGTCGTACGTCTCGCGCTGCTCGCGGCTCCAGTGCCCGTCGCTGTGCCGGTAGTCGAAGGTGGTGCGGCGCAGCACGGACCAGTCGCAGGCCAGGACCTCGACGTCCACGAGACGGACCCGGTCGTTGCCGGTGAGGTCGCGCCCGTGACGGTCGAGTCCGGTACGGCCACGGGGGTCCGGGACGTCGATGCCGGGGGTACCGGGCGCGGGGCGCGGGACGGCGCCGTGCGCACCCGGGGCGGTGCCGGCGGGGGTCTGCGCGGGCCCGGTCATCGGCGGCCTGCGGCGGTGGCGGCGGCGGTGTCCACGCCGGTGGGACCGGGGACGCCGGCGGCTTCGGTGAGGCCGGGGACCTCGGCGAGGCCGGCGTAGATCCGCTTGCCCGCGGCGCGGCCCCGCTCGACCATCCGGTCGGCCCCCTCGGACGGGCCGCCGACCCGCAGGACGGCGTCGCAGCGCTCCAGCAGGCGTTCGGCGACGGGGTGGAAGATCTCGTCGAAGAGCGGGTCACCGGGGGCGGCGCCGCCCGCCGTCTCCAGCAGGGGAAGCGCGAGCGCCTCGCCGGTGACGGGCAGGTGCCCCGCGCGGTACAGCACGAGGGCGACCTCGTTCATGGCCCGCACGTTGGCCGCGAGCTTGCCGGGGTCGTCGCCGGTGCCCGCACGGTACGGGCCGGCGACGAGGATCATCAGTGGTTCCACGGGGGTCTCCTGGGTTTCAGGCCAGCTGGGTCACGACGCCCGCCTCACGCAGGGCGTCCAGGGTCTGCGGGCCGCCGGGATGGGTGGCGGGGTCCGCGGCGGCGGCGTCGGTGACGAAGGAGTGCACGGCGTCGAGCGGGGCGACCTGGCTGAAGGCGCGTACGCCCAGCTTGGTGGCGTCGGCGACGGCGACCGTGCGGGCGGCCTGGCCGAGCCCCGCCTGCTTGACGGCCGCGTCCTCCAGGGAGAACTCCGACCAGCCGTGCACGGCGTGCACCCCGCCGATCGACATCACGAACACGTCGAAGGCGAGGGATTCGATGGTGCGCAGGGCGAGCGGGCCGACGAGGGAGCGCTCGCCCGGGCGGGAACGGCCCCCCACGACCAGCAGCTCGATGCCGGGCCGGTCGGCCAGCCGCAGCGCCGCCTGGAGGCTGAGCACCGCGACCGTCAACGGACCGCGTGCGGCGAGGTGTTCCGCGACGTGCACCGTGGTGGTCCCGGCGTCCAGCAGCACCCGTGACCCCGGCTCGACCGTCCCGGCGACGGCCGCGCCGAGCCGGTCCTTGGTCGCCGACTGCCAGGCCTGCCGCGCCTCGAAGCCGCCGCCCTCCTCCCGCGCCCGCGCGGCGACGGCCCCGCCGTGCACCCGCCGCACCAGCCCCTGCCGCTCCAGTACGGCCAGGTCCCGGCGCACGGTCATCTCCGAGACCCCGAGCCGCTGCGCGAGCTCGGCCACGGACACCCGCGCCCCACCCCGCCCGGCGTCGAGCCCGCGTTCCTGGGCGTGCCCCTGAACGAGCCGAAGGGTCAGATCAAGACGGTCCGCGACATCCATGACCCCATTTCTATCACGCCCATGTTCGAATGAACATCCATCTGTTCATTCGCTCGCGCGTCGCCGCCGTCCGGGGCCCGGGAAACGCGAACGCCCCCGGTTCAGATGGTCTGAACCGGGGGCGTGACGGTAGGCCCTGTGGGACTCGAACCCACAACCAATGGATTAAAAGTCCACTGCTCTGCCAATTGAGCTAAGGGCCCAGGCGATGTTGCCTCCCCGAGCATAGCGGGAGGTGGCCGTGTCTCCGATCGGGTATCGGAGACACGGGCGCGCCGGGTGGAGCGGAGCGGTCGGGATCGGTCACTGCGGGGGCAGTTCGGCGGGCGCGCCCGCCCGTGCCGCCTCCCGGGCGATGGTCCGTTCGTGCTCGGGGTTGAGGAACCAGTTGCGGGCGGAAGCTTGCCACCAGCCGCCCGCGAAGCCCAGGACGACGAGGACGGCGACCGGGGCGTAGTTGAAGGTCTCCCAGGTGACCGGCGAGACCTGGGGCAGCATGAACAGGACGGTGATGACGGCCACCCACACCACCGACACCACGCCGATCGCCTTCGACCAGCGGCCCAGGTGCCACGGCCCCCGGTCGAAGGCCTCGCCCTTGCGGACACGCAGCAACGTGGGGATGACGTAGGCGATGTAGAGGCCGATGACGGCGATGGAGGTCACGGCCGCGTAGGCGGTGACGTTGATCAGGTAGGGCAGGCCCAGCACCAGCGCGCCGCCGGCCGCCAGCCAGACCGCCGCGACCGGTGTGCGGGTGCGCGCGCTGACGGTGTGCCAGACGTGGGAGTACGGCAGCGCGCCGTCGCGCGAGAAGGCGTAGATCATGCGGCTGTTGGCGGTGACCGACGCCATCCCGCAGAAGAGCTGGGCGCCTATCACCACGAGCAGCAGCAGTTTGCCCGCCGTCGCGCCCAGTGCGTCGAGCAGGATCTGGGCGGGCGGCGCGCCGGTCGGCGAGGCGAGTGCGGCGTCGTAGGACTGGATGGCGTAGGTGAAGCCGAGCAGCAGGACGAACCCGGCGATCCACGAGGTCCAGATGGAGCGCACGATGCCCTTGGGGCCGGCCGTCGACGCATCGTGCGTCTCCTCCGTCATGTGGGCGGAGGCGTCGTAGCCGGTGAACGTGTACTGGGCCATCAGCAGGCCCAGCGCGACGACGTACACCCCGCTGCCCCAGCCGGTGTTGTTGACGAACTCGCCGAACACGAAGGACGTCGACCGGTGCGTGTCGGGGACGAAGGCCAGCGCCCCGACGATGACGCCCACGCCCAGCACGTGCCACCACACGCTCACGCTGTTCAGCAGCGCGACGATCCGCACCCCGAAGGTGTTCAGCAGGCCGTGCAGCACCAGGATCCCGGCGAAGAGCAGGACCGTGCGTCCGGGCGTCACCTCGAAGTCGAACTGGAGGTTCAGGTAGGCACCGAGGAAGGACGCGGCCCCGAAGTCGATGCCCGCGGTCACCGCGACCTGGCCCAGGACGTTGAACCAGCCCGTGAACCAGGCCCAGGCGGCCGCCGAGCGCGGGGGCGCCAGCCGGTGCGCCCAGAAGTACAGACCCGCGGAGGTCGGGTACGCCGAGCAGATCTCGGCCATGGACAGGCCGACGAACAGGGTCATCAGCCCGACGGCGACCCATCCCCAGGTGATCACCGCCGGGCCGCCCGTGTTCATGCCGAACAGATAGAGCGTCAGACAGCCGGACAGGACCGAGATGATCGTGAAGGAGACCGCGTAGTTGGAGAACGCCGACATGCGGCGGGCGAGGACCTGGGTGTAGCCGAGCTGGGCCAGCCGCTCTTCGTCCGAGAGGTTCCCGGAGGACCGGCCGCCCACTGTGCCGTCATCTGTCATGCCCCCAGCAATTCCCTCACCGGGGGCGTGACACACGTCACAACTTGGCTAGAAAATGCCCTTGTAGCTCTGCCAGCCGGCGCCGATCTTGACCCGCGCACCGAACGTGCCGGTCCCGGTGCCGGGCAGGCGGTACAGCCCGCCCGCGGTGTCCCGCGCGACGAGGTCCGCCTTCCCGTCGCCCGTGATGTCCCCGGCCCCGACGACCGCGTTGTACGAGGCCCCCCACTTGGTGAAGAGCTTCACCCGCGCGGTGAAGGTGCCGTTGCCCTTTCCGATGTAGCGGTACAGGTTGTCGGACGTGTCCTGGGCCAGCAGGTCGCCGACCCCGTCACCGTTGAGGTCACCGACGCCGATGATCTTCTTGTACGACTTCCAGTTGTCGTAGAGCTTCACGGGAGCGGCCAGCTTGCCCGCGCCGGTGCCCTTGTAGAGGTACACCGCACCGGTCTTCGGGTTGCGGGCGATCAGGTCGGGACGGCCGTCCTTGGTCAGGTCACCGGGCGAGGTCAGGACGTCGAACTGCGTCCAGCCGGTGGTACCCAGCGTGGTGTACGGCGTGGTCGGCTTCAGCGCCGTCCCGCACACCGGCCGGTACAGCCGCAGACCGCCGTTGGTCAGCCGGACCAGGACGTCGTTGCAGCGGTCCCCGGTCATGTCCCCGGCCGGGACGGGCAGGATGCCCGCGGGCCAGCCGCCGGCGCTGAGCGCCGAGGGGAACGCACCCTTGCCGTCGCCCTGCCGGAACGTGATCGTGCCGGAGGAGGTGAGCGCGAGCAGATCGCCGGTGCCGTCGGGGAACGCCTGCGGGCCCGCGTAGTCGTGCCGGACCGCGGTGCCGCGCAGCAGGCGGACCTCGCCGCTCAGCTCGAGCGGGGCACCGACGCCGTCGGCGGGGGTGACGGAGAGCGTCCAGTCGTACCGGCCGTTGGGCAGGGTGGAACCAGGGTCCCAGTCGACGTTCAGCTCGCCCCGCACCGCACCGCCGTCCGTGCCTCCGACGGTCTTCCCGGTCGCCTTGCTGCGCACCTTCAGCACCCAGCCCGCGGCCGGCTTCGACAGCAGGGCCGTGGTCAGGGTGTGATAGCCGGGCGAGGTCTCGGCCGCTTTCCGTGTGGGGTCGAGCAGGCGCAGCGGCTGCTGGGCCACCCCGGACGGTACGAGATGGACGCGTTGCAGGTCGTCCACGTACGCGGCGTTCGACCCCGACTCGTCCACGGTCCAGCGCACGTCCCGCTGCGAGATCCCGGTGTCCGGCAGGTCACCGATCACCCGGCTCGCGGGGACCGCACCGGTCACGGTGGTGAGGACCAGCTTCCCGTTCTGCCTGTCGTGCGTGACGACGAACCCGTCCCCCAGCCCGGCCTCACCGGCCGGTACGGCCACGGAAGCACCCGCCGTGCGGTCGTACACGCCCGCACGGCCGTCGCAGGCCCAGTACAGCCAGCGGCCCACGGCCTGGAGGGCGGTGGGGACGCAGCCCGCGTCGGTGGTGACGGGCGTGCCGCCGCGGCCGGTGGCCAGGTCGAAGGGCACGACGCTGCCGGGAGCCGCACCAGGGGTCCACAGGGTGCTGCCCGAGAGGGCGGCGGCGCCGGGGGCGCGGGTGACGGGCTGGAAGTAGATGTCACCGGGCTTGTACACGTACTGCCCACCGGCAGACGTGAAGAGCAGGTACCGGCCCGAGACGTCGGTGATCCGTCCACCGGCCGGGACGTCGACGTGCCACGACTTCACGGTGATCCGGTCGAGTTGCTCCGTGACGTGGCTCAGCCGGACGGTCGTCCCGTCGCCCATGCTGCGTACCGGAGAACAGGCGGCGTCGTCGGACGGACAGCTCTCGACGCCCCCGGAGCCGGTTTCGGCGCCGAAGAACGGGGTGCCCGTCGGCGCGACACTGCGGGCCCTGATGGACCGGCCGGTCGTGGTGGCCTCGTAGGCGGCCGCCAGACGCCCCTGGTCCAGGGACAGCCCCTTGATCACGGTCGGCGGCTTGGGCAGCACCTTGACCTGCGTGACGACAGGGCTGCCGTCCGGACCGGGCTGGATGCGCCGGATCCCCCAGTCGTCGAGCGCGACGGAGGTGCGCCCCACCGCCACGGCGCTGCCGTCGGACGCCGCGGACATGCCGGAGTACGCCGTGGCGAGCAGGGTCACCGGGGGGCCGCCCGCGAGGGACTGCCCGTGGACCGTCACTCCCGCGCTGGGCCGGTACACCAGCCAGTCACCGACCACCGCGAGGTCCTGCACCGGGTTCAGGCCCCGCCCCGTCAGCGTGAGCTGGGCGGGCGCGGCGGACAGGTCGGAGCGGGAGTACACCTGGACGGTGGGCTCGCCGGCGTTGAAGAGGACGACGTGGCCGGAGGTGACCTGGGCGTCGAGATAGACCTTGGGACCCGGCGTGGTCCAGCTGCGCACCTCGCCCGTGCGCCGGTCGACCATGACCGTCAGGAACTGCCCGCCCTTGTCGGCCAGGAACAGCAGCCCGTTCTCGTCACCGCCCGCGGGCCTGCCGAGGTTCACTCCCTCGGGCACTCCGGTGACCGGCACGTCCCGTGTGGTGCCGTCGGCCTCCGGGACCAACAGGTGCATCTCCCGCCAGGCCTTGCCGTTCTCGTCCTGCACCGCGCGGTAGGCGACCGCCAGATCGCGGTAGGCCGTGACCGGGTCCAGGCCGTCGGGTGCCCGCAGGGTGCGCGTGGTGCCGGTGGCCGCGTCCCACAGGCCGATCTCACCGCCGCCGTACTCGTAGGCGAGCACGTCGCCGCCGGCCGCGTAGGTGCCGGTGATCCCGGCCGGACGGGTCACGGGTACGGACTCGCCGTCCGCATAGCGCGTCCAGACCAACCCCTTGTCCTCCAGCGTGTGGAAGACGCCCTGGGCCCCGGCGCCGTCGTGGCCGCTGTAGGTCGACCGGCTGTAGAGCGAGGCCGAGAGGTAGGAGTCACGCACCGTCGCCGGTACCACCGTCTCCTGCGGTGTGTCCGCGAGCGCCGTGGAGGGCAGCAGCGGGGTCAGTCCCGCCGCCAGGACGGCGGAGGCGGCGACGAGGCGCAGGCGTACGGAGCCATGACGAGGCAAGAGGGTCCCTCCCCGGGAACAGGACGGAGACGGATCGTGCTGGACGTCTTTTGACGTCCGCGGCCCCCCGGCCTTCACACCCGTCTCACAAGTCGGCTGATCCTACAGTCGACCCACCGCCCCGGAGAAAGGGGTTACCAGGAGACGGAAACGCCGTGGCCCCCACCGGAGTTCGGTGGGGGCCACGGCGTTCACTCACACGGGCCGGCGACTGCCTCGGCGTCAGCCGTTGCGCTTCCAGCGCGGCTTGTCGTCACGGCGGCCGGCCGTACCGGAGCCGCGGTGGTCGTCACGGCGGCCGAAGGGACGGTCGTGACCACCGGAGCGGAAGCCCGGACGGTCGTCGCGACGGTCACGGTTGAACGGACGGTCGCTGCCCCGGTGGCCGGACGGACGCTCGTCACGGCGGTCGCGGTTGAAGCCGCCCGACTGACGGTCGTCGCGGTTGAAGCCGCCCGAGGGACGGTCGTCGCGACGGAAGCCACCGGAGGGGCGCTCGTCACGACGGTCACGGTTGAAGCCGCCCGAGGGACGGTCGTCACGGCGGAAACCACCGGAGGGACGCTCGTCACGACGGTCACGGTTGAAGCCACCCGAGGGACGGTCGTCACGGCGGAAACCACCGGAGGGACGCTCGTCACGACGGTCACGGTTGAAGCCACCGCGGTCGTCACGGCGCTCGAAGGAACGGCCGCCGCGGTCGTCACGGCGCTCGTCACGGCGGAACCCGCCGCGGTCGCCGTCACGACGGTCACGGCCGAAGCCGCCGCGGTCGTCACGGTTGAAGCCGCCACGGTCGTCACGGCGCTCGAAGGAACGGCCGCCACGGTCGTCACGACGGTCGTCGCGGCGCTCGTAGTTGCCCCGCTCGTCACGGCGCTGACGCGGCTGCTCGTAGGCGGGACGCTCGACGGGCTGCTCGGCGACGACGGCCTCGGCCGGCGCCTCGGTCACGGCGTTCTGCTCCACGACCGCCTCGGCGGCCGCGACGACAGCCGCCTCCGGGTCCTCGCCGCGCTCGCGCGCCACACGGGCGACCAGACGGTCCGCCTCCTCGCGCAGCTCGGTCGCGCGCCGCTGGGCACGCTCCAGCTCCTTGGTGAGCTCGGAGACCTCGCGCTCGGCCTGCTGGGCCGCGTTGCCCGCGGACTCGGCCTGCACCTCGGTCATCGACCGGGCGCCGGTGATCTCGGCGACCTCCGGCTCGAAGGCGGCGCCGCCCTGGATGATGTGACGCCCGGCGTCGACGCCCGCGTCCTCCATCAGACGGAAGATCTGACGGCGCTGGTGCGGCAGCGAGAGCGAGACGACCGTGCCGGTGCGGCCGGCGCGCGCCGTGCGGCCCGCGCGGTGCAGGTAGTCCTTGTGGTCGCCGGCCGGGTCCACGTTGAGCACGAGGTCGATGCCGTCGACGTGGATGCCGCGGGCGGCGACGTCGGTCGCGACGAGCGCGTTGACGTAACCGTCCTTGAAGTCGGCCAGCGTGCGGGTGCGCGCGCCCTGGGTCATGCCGCCGTGCAGCGCGTCGGCCTTCACACCGGAGTCGCGCAGCTGCTCGGCGATGCGGTCGGCGCCCAGCTGGGTGCGGACGAAGATGATGGTGCGGCCCTTGCGGGAGGCGATCGCGGCGGTGACCGGCGCCTTGTCCTTGGGCTTCACGATCAGGATGTGGTGCGACATGGTCGTCACGTTGCCCTGGGCGCTGTCGACCTCGTGCGTGACGGGGTTGCTCAGGTAGCGCTTGACCAGCGTGGAGATCTCGTTCTCCATCGTGGCGGAGAACAGCATGCGCTGGCCGCCGGCCGGGACCTGGTCGAGCAGCTCGGTGACCTCGGGCAGGAAGCCCAGGTCGGACATCTGGTCGGCCTCGTCGAGAACGGTGATCTGCACGTTCTCCAGGGAGCAGGCGCCGCGGTTGATGATGTCGCGCAGGCGGCCCGGGGTGGCGACGAGGATGTCGACCCCGCGCTCCAGGGCGTAGATCTGGTTGCTCATCGACGTACCGCCGCAGACGACCTTCATCTTCAGGCCGAGGACGTCGCCGTAGGGCTGGAGCGCGTCCGCGACCTGCATCGCCAGCTCACGCGTCGGCGTGAGGATGACGGCGCGCGGCTTGCGCTTCTCGGTGTGACCGCCGGCCAGCGTGGCCAGGGTCGGCAGACCGAAGGAGAGGGTCTTGCCGGAGCCGGTGCGGCCGCGGCCGAGGATGTCCTTGCCCGCCAGCGCGTCCGGGATGGTCGCGGCCTGGATCGGGAAGGGGGTGGTCACGCCGTTCTGCGCGAGCTTGCGCACGACGCCCTCGGGGAGGCCGAGGTCGGCGAAGGTGGTCTCGGGGGCCGCGGGGGTCTCGTCGACGGCGTCGGCCTGAGCGGCCTCGGTGTCGGTGAGGGCGGTCGCCTCGAGGTCGATCGGCTCGTCGTTGTTCTCGGACACGACGGAGTGATCAGTACTGGAAATGGACATGCGAATGCGAAACCTTCCGGAGTCTCAAGTCGGCACGCGCCCGTCAACTCCGTGTTCGCATTGCATTACGACCGCCTCTATGCGGTCAGCCACGGCAAGGGAGAGTACGCGCCACACGGCGCGCTCTGCGGTGGCGCCGGGCAAATGGGATCAAACGATCTACCACTATAAGCACCTGCATCACCGAAGGCAAACCGAGCCACATAACCCCAGCTCAGCAGGCACAGACAGTCGTCCCACCCGGAATCCCAGGCCGCCCCCGGCGAGGCCGGGAGCCCGCAGGGGCCCGGGAGGCCGACCGGACCGGAGGTGCGGCGCGCCCGGAACGGCCCGCGGGCTCGCCTACAAGGGGGAGTCGGCCTCGGGTGCCGCCTCCGGGGCGGGCTCCCGGTCGATCAGCTGGGCCGCCGCTCCGCCCTCGCCCTCGTGTGCCGAGGCCGACGGCTCGGCGACCGTCGGTTCCGGCGTGGGCGACGGCGGCTCCGGCGTGGGCGCGGGCGGCTCCGGGTCGGGTGAACGCGTGGGCGCGGACGGCTGCCCGCCGGCCGGCGTGGGCGCCCCCGGCCCCTCGGTCCTCCCCGGCTTCACCGCGCCCGCCGAGGCCGGCGCGCTGGCGCCCGCCGACGGCGCGGCCGAGGCGGACGCCGACTCCCCGGGCTTGCCCCGGCCGCCCTTCCCGTGCCCGTGTTTTCCGTCACCGCCCGCCGCGCCCATCCCGAAGCCGCCTCCCGCTCCCGCGGAATCGCCGCCCGGTTCCTCACCGCCCTGCCGGCCGGCCGAGTGGGAGGGCCTGGTGCGGCCGCCCTCGTCGTCGTCCCCCACGCTCATGCAGCCGGCGGCCGCGGCGACGGCCAGGACCGTCACGGCCAGACGAACGGGTACGTACAAGCGGCGCACGGGGCCACCTCCGGGGCAGGCGTAAGAAGTCGACGTGTCCAACTCCCGGCGCCCGCGGGAGGACACGCGCCGAACGCGCGCCCCCTGTGCCGGACGGCTCAGCCGTAGCCGAGGGCGTGCAGCCGCGCGTCGTCGATACCGAAGTGGTGGGCGATCTCGTGCACCACCGTCACCTCGGTCTCCGCGACGACCTCCTCCCGTGTCCCGCACATCCGCAGCGTCGGCCCCCGGTAGATCGTGATCCGGTCCGGCAGCACCCCGGCGTACCACTCCCCCCGGTCGGTCAGCGGGGTTCCCTCGTACAGCCCGAGCAGCTCGGGATCCTCCGCGGGCGGCTCGTCCTCGACGAACACCGCGACGTTGTCCATCAGCCGCGTCAATTCCGGCGGAATCCGGTCCAGCGCCTCGGCGACCAGTTCCTCGAACTCCTCGCGCGTCATCTCCAGCACAGGGCCATTGTCGGGCACGACCCGGCCGGAGGGAGGTCGCCGGCCCTCCGCATGACGACGCCCGGACCCGGGCATACGGCACCAATGGTCCGCGCCCGCGTCCCCGCCGCAGTCCTGAGGCGTCTCGCACACCCCGCCGAACGCACCGGTTCCGCCACCCGCACCACGTCCTCCCGACGCATCCGGTCCGCCGGGCGCCGAGGCCCGGTACCCGAGCTCGCATCGCGGACGGACCCCTGGCTGCGCGCCCTGGGGCTGACCGCCGTCGTCCTGCTCGGCGCCTGGCTCGGCCTGCTGGTCGTCGGGGACGTCCGGGTGTCCGTCGGCCCCATGAACACGACGATGACCCTGCGCCCCTCCTTCACCGGCGGAACGAAGATCAACGTCTCGCCCCTCGGCGCGCTGACCCTGGACAGCCATGTCGCCCCGGTCCGCCTGGACGTCAACGTCGACCAACTGGACCCCGCCCGCTCCCAGGCCCTCGTCGACCACCCGGAACGCCTCTCGGGACTCCAGGACGAGGTCGCGCACGACGTCGAGCACGGCACCCTCGACCTGGCGCTCCGCTCCTGCGTCGCCGTCGTCTCCGGCGCCACCGCGCTCGGTCTCGCCGTCTACCGCCGGCCCCGCCGCGCGCTGGCCGCGGGCGGTCTCGCCCTCGCCCTGCTGGCCGCCTCGGGCGCGACCGCCTACGCCACCTGGAACCCCAAGTCGGTGCTGGAGCCGCGCTTCTCGGGGCTGCTGTCCTCCGCGCCCTCGCTCGTCGGCAACGCGCGCAGCATCGTCACCGACTTCGACGTCTACCAGCAGGAACTGGCCCGGCTGGTCACCAACGTGACCAAGCTCTACGACGTCACCTCCACGCTCCCGGCCTTCCAGCCGGACCCGACGACCGTCCGCGTGCTGCACGTCTCCGACATCCATCTCAACCCCGCGAGCTGGAAGATCATCGCCTCGCTCGTGGAGCAGTACAAGGTCGACGTGATCGTCGACTCCGGCGACACGATGGACCACGGCTCCGCGGCCGAGAACGGCTTCCTCGACCCCATCGCCACCCTGGGCGCGCCGTACGTCTGGGTCAGGGGCAACCACGACTCCCTGGTCACCCAGCGCTACCTGGAGGGCATGAAGAACGTGCACGTCCTCGACGACGGCCGGGCGGTCACCGTCGCCGGGCTGCGCTTCGCGGGCATCGGCGACCCGCAGTTCACCCCCGACCGTTCGGCGGCGCCGGGCGCCGAGGAGTCCCAGGAGACGGCGGGCGCCCGGCTGGCCGGCGCCCTGCGCGCCGAGCGGGACGCCGGCACACCCGCGGACGTGGCCATCGCCCATGAGCCCTCGGCCGCCCGGGGCACCGACGGCGAGGTGCCCCTCGTCCTGGCCGGCCATCTGCACCACGAGGGGATGGAGGTCATGAGGAAGGGCACGCGTCTGCGGGTGGAGGGCTCGACGGGCGGCAGCGGCCTGCGTGCCGTCGAGGGCAAGTACCCCGACCCCATCGAGGCGTCGATCCTGTACTTCGACCGCGACACCCGCCGCCTCCAGGCCTGGGACGAGATCAGGCTCGGCGGACTGGGCCTGACGACGGCCGAGGTCAGCCGCCACCTCCCGAAGGAGAACCTCCCGGGCGCCACCCCGTCCCCGGCCGGCTCCCCCGCCCCCTCCGGCCCGTCGCGCCGTCCGTCCGTGAGCCCGTCGGCGAGCACGTCCGTGACGGGTCCCGGGGCGGCCTCCCGAGCGGCCCCGTAAACCGTTTTGGCGATACCCCCCGCCATCCCATATGCTCATGACGTCCCCGACGCGCTGAGAAGCGCCCAGGCGGGCCGATAGCCCTCATCGTCTAGCGGCCTAGGACGCCGCCCTTTCAAGGCGGTAGCACGGGTTCGAATCCCGTTGGGGGCACGCAACACCGTGTGCGACACTGTCGTACACAAAGCTTGGTCCTGTGGAGCAGTTTGGAGTGCTCGCCACCCTGTCAAGGTGGAGGCCGCGGGTTCAAATCCCGTCAGGACCGCTGAGGTTTCACGTGAAACCTCGTGGCTGGGTAGCTCAGTTGGTACGAGCGATCGCCTGAAAAGCGATAGGTCGCCGGTTCGACCCCGGCCCCAGCCACAAGAACGAAACCCCCTCCGGGCAACCGGAGGGGGTTTTCGTCGCTGTGTGCCGGGCGAGGCGGCCCCAAAAGCGCTCGCCCCTTCTTTCGCCAAGATGAGATCCTGGATCGCGTATGTCTACGCACCCCGCCCCCGGCGCCCCCGCACCGGGTACTCCCGCCCTCGGCGCCCTCGCCCCCCGCCTGGCCGAGCTGTCACTGCGCGACGCGCACCGGCTCGGGCGCAGGCTCGAAGGCGCGCGCCGGATCCGCAAGCCGGAGGCCCGTGCCGCCGTCCTCGCCGAGATCGAGGGGGAGGTCGCGCAGGTCGAGGAGCGGATGGCCCTGCGACGCGGCCGTGTGCCCGCCGTCTCGTACCCCGAGCAACTCCCCGTCAGCCAGAAGAAGGACGAGATCGCGGCCGCCATCCGTGATCACCAGGTCGTCATCGTGGCCGGTGAGACCGGGTCCGGCAAGACGACCCAGATCCCCAAGATCTGTCTCGAGCTGGGGCGCGGTGTCCGGGGCATGATCGGGCACACCCAGCCCCGTCGTATCGCCGCGCGCACGGTGGCCGAGCGCGTCGCCGAGGAACTGAACACGCCCCTGGGCGAGGCCGTCGGCTGGAAGGTGCGCTTCACCGACCAGGTGAACCCGGACGCCACCTTCGTGAAGCTGATGACGGACGGCATCCTCCTCGCGGAGATCCAGACCGACCGTGAACTGCGCGCCTACGACACGATCATCATCGACGAGGCCCACGAGCGGTCCCTCAACATCGACTTCCTGCTGGGCTACCTCGCCCAGCTGCTGCCCCGCCGCCCGGACCTCAAGGTCGTCATCACCTCCGCGACCATCGACCCGGAGCGCTTCTCCCGCCACTTCGGCGACGCCCCGATCGTCGAGGTCAGCGGGCGGACGTACCCGGTCGAGGTCCGCTACCGGCCGTTGCTCGAAGAGGACTCCGAGGACACCGACCGCGACCAGATCACCGCGATCACCGACGCGGTGGAGGAGCTCATGGGCGAGGGGAAGGGCGACATCCTCGTCTTCCTCTCCGGCGAGCGCGAGATCCGCGACACGGCGGACGCGCTGGAGAAGAAGAAGTTCAGGTTCACCGAGGTCCTGCCGCTCTACGCCCGGCTGTCGCACGCCGAGCAGCACCGGGTCTTCCAGCAGCACACGGGCCGCAGGATCGTTCTGGCGACCAACGTCGCCGAGACGTCCCTGACCGTCCCGGGCATCAAGTACGTCATCGACCCCGGCTTCGCCCGCATCAGCCGCTACAGCCACCGCACCAAGGTCCAGCGGCTGCCCATCGAGCCGATCTCGCAGGCCAGCGCCAACCAGCGCAAGGGCCGCTGCGGCCGCACCAGCGACGGCATCTGCATCCGGCTGTACGACGAGGACGACTTCACCGCCCGCCCGGAGTTCACGGACGCGGAGATCCTCCGCACGAACCTGGCGAGCGTCATCCTCCAGATGACCGCGGCCGGCCTCGGCGACATCGAGAAGTTCCCGTTCATCGACCCGCCGGACCACCGCAACATCCGCGACGGCGTACAGCTGCTCCAGGAACTCAACGCGCTGGACCCGTCCGAGAAGGACCCCCGCAAGCGGCTCACGCAGACCGGCCGCAAGCTGGCCCAGCTGCCCGTCGACCCGCGCCTGGCCCGGATGGTCCTGGAGGCCGACAAGAACGGCTGTGTGCGCGAGGTCATGGTGATAGCCGCCGCGCTGTCCATCCAGGACCCGCGGGAGCGCCCGGCCGACAAGCAGACCCAGGCAGACCAGCAGCACGCCCGTTTCAAGGACGAGACCAGCGACTTCCTCGCCTACCTGAACCTGTGGCGGTACGTCCGCGAGCAGCAGAAGGAGCGCGGCTCCTCCTCCTTCCGGCGCATGTGCAAGCAGGAGTACCTGAACTTCCTGCGCATCCGTGAGTGGCAGGACATCTACACGCAGCTGCGCACGGTCGCCAAGCAGATGGGCATCCACCTGAACGAGGAGGACGCGCCCGAGCAGAGCGTGCACGTCTCCCTCCTCGCCGGGCTGCTGTCGCACATCGGCATGAAGGACGTGAAGGACGGCAACAAGAACGAGTACCTGGGCGCGCGCAGCGCCAAGTTCGCGATCTTCCCAGGCTCGGCGCTGTTCAAGAAGCAGCCTCGGTTCGTGATGTCGGCCGAGCTGGTGGAGACGTCCCGGCTCTGGGCCCGCGTCAACGCGAGGATCGAGCCGGAGTGGGTGGAGCCGCTCGCCGGGCACCTGCTGAAGCGGACGTACAGCGAACCGCGCTGGGAGAAGGACCAGGCGGCCGTGATGGCCGACGAGAAGGTCACGCTGTACGGCGTCCCGATCATCGCCCAGCGCAAGGTCAACTACGGCCGGATCGACCCGGAGACCTCCCGCGACCTGTTCATCCGCAACGCGCTGGTCGAGGGGGACTGGCGCACGCACCACAAGTTCTTCGCCGACAACCGCCGGCTCCTCAGCGAGGTCGAGGAGCTGGAGCACCGCGCCCGGCGCCGGGACATCGTGGTGGACGACGAGACGCTGTTCGACTTCTACGACCAGCGGGTGCCCGAACACGTCGTCTCCGGCGCGCACTTCGACTCCTGGTGGAAGCGCAAGCGGCACGAGCAGCCCGACCACCTGGACTTCGAGCGGGAGATGCTCATCCGGGAGTCGGCGGAGGCGGTCACCAAGGCCGACTATCCGGACTCCTGGCGGCAGGGCCCGCTGAAGTTCCGGGTCACGTACCAGTTCGAGCCGGGCGCGGACGCGGACGGCGTCACCGTCCACATCCCGCTCCAGGTGCTCAACCAGGTGACGGACGAGGGCTTCGACTGGCAGATCCCGGGTCTGCGCGAGGAGGTCGTCACGGAGCTGATCCGTTCCCTCCCCAAGCCGATCCGCCGCCACTACGTGCCGGCGCCGAACTTCGCGAAGCGTTTCCTGGAGCAGACGGCGCCCTCGCAGGAGCCGCTCACCACCGCCATGGCCCGCGAGCTCAAGCGGATGGTCGGCGTCCCCTTCGAGGCCGAGGACTTCGACCGGTCACGGCTGCCCGAGCATCTGAAGATCACCTTCCGGATCGTCGACGAGCGGCGTCGCAAGCTCGCCGAGGACAAGGACCTCGAGACCCTGAAGCTGCGGCTGAAACCGAAGGCCCGGCAGGCCATCTCGCAGGCGGCCGCGGCCATCGCCGAACGGCAGGGCGGCGAGTCCCTGGAGCGTTCGGGTCTGACGGACTGGACGATCGGCACGCTCACCCGCGTCTTCGAGACCCGCCGCGCGGGCCAGCCGGTGAAGGCCTATCCGGCGCTGGTCGACGACGGGGACACGGTGTCCGTACGGCTCTTCGACACGGCGGCCGAGCAGGCCGAGGCGATGTGGAAGGGCACGCGCCGGCTGATCCTGCGCACCATCCCGGTCAACCCGGCAAAGTTCGCATCCGAGAAGCTGACGAACGTTCAAAAGCTCGCGCTGTCCGCGAATCCGCACGGTTCGATCCAGGCGCTCTTCGACGACTGCGCGATGGCGGCGGCCGACCGGCTGATCGCCGACTTCGGCGGACCGGCGTGGGACGAGGAGTCGTACCGCAAGCTCTACGAGAAGGTGCGCGCGGAGATCGTCGACACGACGGTGCGCACGGTCGGCCAGGTCCAGCAGGTGCTGGCCGCCTGGCAGGCCTGCGAGCGCCGCCTGAAGGGCGTACGCAGCCCCGTGCTGCTCGCCAACCTGGCGGACGTGCGGGGGCAGCTGGACGCCCTCGTGAAGCCGGGCTTCGTGACCTGGGCGGGGCTGCGCCGGCTGCCCGACCTCATGCGGTACCTGGTGGCCGCGGACCGGCGCCTCCAGCAGATGCCGACCTCCGTGCAGCGGGACACCAGCCGCATGGAGAAGGTCCACGAGATGCAGGACGAGTACGCGTGGCTGCTGGAGCAGCTGCCCCGGGGGCGGCCGGTTCCCCAGCAGGTCCTGGACGTCCGCTGGATGATCGAGGAGCTCCGGGTCAGCTATTTCGCCCACGCGTTGGGCACCGCGTACCCCGTGTCCGACAAGCGGATCGTGAAGGCGATCGACGCGCTGGCGCCGTAACGGCTCCCGTACGGAGGGTGAGTTCGACCGGCGGGCTCACCCTCCTGTACAGTCCTTCTCGCAGCACAGCGCAACACCGAGTGCGGCGAAACTCTCCCGGTCCGCAAGGGTTCGGGTGGGGCTCCAGGTCCTGTGGAGCAGTTTGGAGTGCTCGCCACCCTGTCAAGGTGGAGGCCGCGGGTTCAAATCCCGTCAGGACCGCAGTGAAAGAGTGAGGCCCGCTTCCCTTCGGGGAGGCGGGCCTCACTCGTGTCCGCCGCGCGTTGCGGACGGCTCCCTTGACGCCGCCTCCTTCCGCCGGTACCCCAGAACCGGGGGCCCGTTCCCGCGCGGCCCCGACGGAGGTGGGGCATGGCGGCACCGGTCAGGCACGAGACGCGGGCACTGCTGCGCGCACATCTGTCGGCCGCGACGCCCTACCGGCATCTGACCCGCCACTGTCCGATCTGCCACCGCCTGCTGCGGCTGGCCATGGACGGCGCTCCAGGGGGCGAGGAGGCTCCCGGGGCGGCCGTGGAGGGTGAGGGCCCCTCGACGGCATGACCGCCCGCACAGGGCCGTCAAGAGCGCCGGTCCGGCCGGCCGCCCCGCCATCGTCCCGCCGACCGCCGCTCCGGTCGTCCCCAGGATGTCCGCCGGCGGACACCATCGGCCGCCGTCAACGGCCGTGCGTGCACGGGCTGCTGGAGCGCGAGCGGCTTGTAGCGCACATGAGCCGGAGGCAACAAGGCCCCTGGCATGTGACGGGTGTCACCGCATGAGTTTTGAGAACCCGGGTTCTTACCGCACTCCTACAACGAGTCAATTTAATATGTGCAATTGCACCACTCAGGAGGATGCCCCCAGGAACCCTCCCAGAGCCTCCCCAGAGTCCGACAAGGCCGCTCACAGAGCCACCTGATACGACGGGGAGCGTGATCCGAAGCCGTCTCGAGCGCACAAAAAAGATCGCGCTGGACCCGGCGGAGTCCAGCGCGATCGACGACGTTCCCGGTGGGCGAGGGGCCTGTTGGGGCAGGACCCACGTCGCTTGTAGCCAGGTTCCGGGCGTCCGCTCAGGTTGGGGGACCTGACGTGTTGCCCGGTTGTTCAGTTGTTCAGGCCTCGCTGCGCTGCTGCGGGATGCCCGCAAGCAGTGCGCGGACCTCTGCCTCGCGGTAACGGCGGTGTCCGCCGAGCGTACGGATCGACGTGAGCTTGCCGGCCTTCGCCCACCGCGTGACCGTCTTGGGGTCGACGCGGAACATCGTGGCGACCTCAGCCGGGGTCAGCAGCGGCTCAGCATCAGGGGTGCGAGCGGTCATGAGCGGCCTCCTCGGGAGAACCGAACCTTCTCGGTTCTTTCCTCTAAATTCTGCACCTTGACCCGCGTTGCCCGAAATGGCGGACGCGAGTCGAGTCGGTTATAGGACGAACGGCTTGTCCTCGGCACTACAACTACACCATCTGTCCAGCCGCGTCGGCCAAACCGATGGAATTGCCCCCCAGGTGTTCATCGGCGACGGAAGCCGATGGACCATGCCATAGCGGACAGTCACGCCACTGTGACGATCAGTCACAGGGCGATCAGGAGGCATCAGACCCCCCAAAGCGCTGCAATGCTGAGAATTCCCCCCACAGTGGAACATAAGCAGGCGGACGGAGCCCTCCCCGGACTCCTTGTCCTATTTTGGCACGAGGAGGGGCAAGCGGCGCAAGGGCCGCGTACGTGCGTTCCATCACCCTTGCGACAAAAGCCCGGATCGGGACCTACGTCCCGTCAGTTCCGTGAAGTGCGGTTGACCGTACGCTGTTCAAGCGCTCCACGGCCGTGACGTACGTCACTTACGAAAGCGCTGTCGTATCTGTCACATCGTCAGTTCACAGCCGCCGTGGGCCGTCCGGGGGCGTCCTGGGCGTCCTGGGCGTCAGTTGGCCGAGCGCCGGTCGCGCACCGACCGCCACCGCTCCACCAGCCGCGTGTAGGCCTCGCCCGCCGCCGCACCGTCCCCGGTCCGCAGCGCCTCGATCCCCTCGGCCACGTCCTTCGCCGAGTGATCGTCCTCCAGCTCACCCGCCGGCAGCACGTGCACCAGGCCGCCGTAATCCAGTTCCACCAGCGAACGCGGGTGGAACTCCTCCAGCCAGCGCCCCACGTCCAGCAGGCCCTCGATGAGCGGTCCCTCGTCCATGGCGTTCTTCAGTGTCCGCAGCGACCGGGCGACCCGGCGCCGTGCCTGGACCATCGGGGTGCGGTAGCGCAGCACGGGGGCCAGCTCCGCCGTCCCCTTCTCGTACTGCCGCTCCTCGTCGGAGACGAGCACGAACCAGTTCAGCGGCACCTGCCAGACCGCCGTGCGGATCCACGGGCGGGCGTCGGGGTTGCGTTCCAGCCACCGCTCGTGGTCCTTGGCGGCCTCCAGGCGCACGACCTCGGGGAGCGCCGAGTCCAGGACGGGCGCGGGCAGCTCGTCGTCCAGCTCCGCCAGGGCCAGCCAGCCGCGCAGCCGGGTGCGCCAGGGGCAGACGCACAGGACCCCTTCGACCTCGGTCACGAACGCGTCCCCGCTCTCGTGCACGGGGACCGCCACCGGCGGGGTGGCCAGCAGGTCGGTCAGCGAGCGGCGCAGCTCGTCCTGGTAGGTGGGCGGGTCGGGACGGCGGGCGTAACGGGCCCAGTGGGTGCGCTCGGGCTCGGGGAAGGCGGCCAGCGGCTCGTAGACGCGCAGATAGACCGCGTACGGAACGATCACGGAGGACACCTTGGACACGCCTGCTCCCTCCCCCCTGGGCCGACCGGGAAACCCCGCGCATCGTCCCACGGCGGCACTCCGGGAGAAGGTGATCCACGACACTGCGGGCCCGGCGGACCTGGCAGGTCTACTCTCGGACCACCGGGCGCCGCCACCCTTACGGCGCCTCCGCCCCGACCGCCGCTAGACACCTTGGAGTCACCACAGTGACCGACGTTTCCGGCGCACCTGCTGATGTTCTGCACACCCTGTTCCACTCGGACCAGGGCGGTCATGAGCAGGTCGTCCTCTGCCAGGACCGCGCCAGCGGCCTCAAGGCCGTCATCGCCCTCCACTCCACCGCACTGGGCCCCGCCCTCGGCGGTACCCGCTTCTACTCGTACGCGACCGAGGCGGAGGCCGTCGCCGACGCGCTGAACCTCGCGCGCGGGATGTCGTACAAGAACGCCATGGCCGGACTGGACCACGGCGGCGGCAAGGCCGTGATCATCGGCGACCCCGACACGATCAAGACCGAAGCGCTGCTGCTCGCGTACGGCCGTTTCGTGGCCTCGCTCGGCGGTCGTTACGTGACCGCGTGCGACGTCGGCACCTACGTGGCCGACATGGACGTCGTGGCGCGCGAGTGCCGCTGGACCACCGGCCGTTCGCCCGAGAACGGCGGGGCCGGCGACTCCTCCGTGCTCACCGCCTTCGGCGTCTACCAGGGCATGCGGGCCTCCGCGCAGCACCTGTGGGGCGACCCTTCGCTGCGCGACCGCACGGTCGGCATCGCGGGCGTGGGCAAGGTCGGCCACCACCTGGTGGATCATCTGCTGGCGGAGGGCGCCCGGGTGGTGATCACGGACGTCCGCCGGGACGCCGTGGAGCGGATCGCCGAGCGGCACCCCTCGGTGGCCGTGGTCGCCGACACCGAGCGCCTGATCACGCTCGACGGGCTCGACATCTACGCCCCCTGCGCGCTGGGCGGGGCGCTGAACGACGACTCGGTGCGGGTGCTGACGGCGAAGATCGTCTGCGGTGCGGCCAACAACCAGCTCGCCCACCCGGGTGTGGAGAAGGACCTCGCCGACCGCGGGATCCTCTACGCGCCCGACTACGTGGTGAACGCCGGAGGGGTCATCCAGGTCGCCGACGAGCTGCACGGATTCGACTTCGAGCGGTGCAGGGCGAAGGCCGCGAAGATCTTCGACACCACGCTCGCCATCTTCGCACGTGCGAAGGAAGACGGGATTCCGCCCGCCGCGGCGGCCGACCGGATCGCCGAGCAGCGGATGCACGAGGCGGCCCGGGCACGCGGCCGGTGACGGCCCGGTAGGGCTCCGCGACGCCCCGTCCGGGGGTTTCGGCGGTACCGCCCGGCGGAAAGTTGGAGAGAACTCTCACTCCTCCGGGCGGGTCGGCCGCCGATAAGTGGTTAAAATCGCCATTGACCAGCGAGGACGGGGCGACCCCACGGTGCTGCGCACACGCGCGTGCTACGGGCGACGTACCGTACGGGCGTGGGCTCAGGTACCGTGGGAGCCCTACGACGGGCTCTCCATGGAGAGGCCGTTCTGGATCATGAACGCGTGTCAACCTGGGGCCGTCGAGCCCCGTCGTTGAGGGGGTCGAGCCATGGGGCGCGGCCGGGCCAAGGCCAAGCAAGCGAAGGTCGCCCGCCAGCTGAAGTACAACAGCGGCGGGACGGATCTCTCACGCCTGGCCGAAGAGCTGGGCGCATCGCCATCGAATATTCCGCCGAATGGTGAGCCATTCGAGGACGATGACGATGAGCAGGACGACGACCCGTACGCACGGTACGCCGAGCTGTACGGGGCCGACGACGAGGACGACGGCGAGGACTCCTCACAACACCGTCGCGGCGCTTGACCTTGTACTGAGCACTCACCCGGTCGGTGACTTCGGTCACCGACCGGGTCTTGTGCTGCCTGCACGGTCTTCGCGCGGGCCGGTCACCGGCCCGCGCGGTTCTCAGCGGGCGTAGTCCCCGACCAGCTCCGCGCCGGTCGGGTGCTCGCCGCGCTCGGTGATCTCGCCGGCCACCCAGGCCTCCACACCGCGGTCGGCCAGCGTCGCCAGGGCCACGTCGGTCGACTCCTCGGGCACGATCGCCATCATGCCGACGCCCATGTTCAGCGTCTTCTCCAGCTCCAGGCGCTCGACGGAGCCGGTCCTGCCGACCAGGTCGAAGACCGGGGCCGGGGTCCAGGTGGAGCGGTCCACCGTGGCGTGCAGTCCGTCCGGGATTACCCGCGCCAGGTTGGCCGCGAGCCCTCCGCCCGTGATGTGCGAGAAGGCGTGGACGTCCGTCGTGCGGGTGAGGGCCAGACAGTCCAGCGAGTAGATCTTGGTGGGCTCCAGCAGTTCCTCGCCCAGCGTGCGGCCGAGGTCGTCGACGTGGGCCTCCAGGGACAGCCCGGCCTGCTTGAGCAGGACGTGCCGGACCAGGGAGTATCCGTTCGAGTGAAGACCGGAGGCCGCCATGGCGATCACCGTGTCACCCGTGCGGATACGGTCCGGGCCCAGCAGCCGGTCGGCCTCCACCACGCCCGTACCGGCGCCGGCGACGTCGAAGTCGTCCTCGCCCAGCAGGCCCGGGTGCTCGGCCGTCTCGCCGCCGACCAGGGCGCAGCCGGCCAGCACGCAGCCCTCGGCGATGCCCTTGACGATGGCGGCGACCCGCTCGGGGTGGACCTTGCCGACGCAGATGTAGTCGGTCATGAAGAGCGGTTCGGCGCCGCAGACCACGATGTCGTCCATGACCATCGCGACCAGGTCGTGGCCGATGGTGTCGAACACGCCGAGCTGACGGGCGACGTCGACCTTCGTGCCGACGCCGTCCGTGGCCGAGGCCAGGAGCGGACGCTCGTAGCGCTTGAGGGCGGAGGCGTCGAAGAGACCGGCGAAGCCGCCGAGGCCACCGAGGACCTCGGGGCGCTGCGTCTTCTTCACCCACTCCTTCATCAGCTCGACGGCGCGGTCGCCCGCCTCGATGTCGACGCCGGCAGCCGCGTAGGAAGCACCGGTTCCGGATGCACCGGAGGTGCCCGTCGACGCAGTCGACTGATCAGATACAGCAGACATTGCCTGGGATCTTTCGGGTTGGTGATACGTGCGGGGCTTACGGGCGACGGATCGCGTCGGCCGCGGCCGTGGCTGCCGGACCGGCCGCCAGCTCCGTCTCCAGGAGCTGCTTGCCGAGCAGCTCGGGGTCCGGGAGCTCCATCGGGTACTCGCCGTCGAAGCAGGCGCGGCACAGGTTCGGCTTGGCGATGGTGGTCGCCTCGATCATGCCGTCGATGGAGATGTAGGCGAGGGAGTCGGCGCCCAGGGAGGTGCCGATCTCGTCGATGGTCATGCCGTTGGCGATGAGCTCCGCGCGCGTGGCGAAGTCGATGCCGAAGAAGCAGGGCCACTTCACGGGCGGCGAGGAGATCCGGATGTGGACCTCGGCCGCGCCCGCCTCGCGGAGCATGCGGACCAGGGCCCGCTGGGTGTTCCCGCGCACGATCGAGTCGTCCACGACGACCAGCCGCTTGCCCTTGATGACCTCCTTCAGCGGGTTCAGCTTCAGCCGGATCCCGAGCTGGCGGATGGTCTGCGAGGGCTGGATGAACGTCCGGCCGACGTACGCGTTCTTCACGAGACCCGCGCCGAAGGGGATGCCGGAGGCTTCCGCGTAACCGATGGCGGCCGGGGTGCCGGACTCCGGTGTCGCTATCACCAGATCGGCGTCGACCGGCGCTTCCTTGGCCAGCTTGCGGCCCATCTCCACCCGGGACAGGTACACGTTCCGGCCGGCGATGTCGGTGTCGGGGCGCGCCAGGTAGACGTACTCGAAGACACAGCCCTTGGGCTTCGCTTCCGCGAATCGGGAGGTCCGCAGTCCGTTCTCGTCGATGGCGATGAACTCGCCGGGCTCGATCTCACGGACGTAGGCGGCACCGCAGATGTCGAGGGCGGCGGACTCGGAGGCGACCACCCAGCCGCGCTCCAGGCGCCCGAGGACCAGCGGGCGGATGCCCTGCGGGTCGCGACCGGCGTAGAGGGTGTGCTCGTCCATGAAGACGAGCGAGAAGGCTCCCTTGACCTGCGGGAGGATCTGGTGGGCCGCCTCCTCGATGGTCAGCGGCTTGCCGTCCTCGTCGACCTGGGCCGCGAGCAGCGCGGTGAGCAGGTCGGTGTCGTTGGTCGCCGCGACGCGCGGGGTGCGGCCCTCCTGCTTGGGCAGGTCGGCGACCATCTCGGCGAGCTGGGCGGTGTTGACGAGATTGCCGTTGTGGCCGAGCGCGATCGAGCCGTGCGCGGTGGCACGGAACGTCGGCTGGGCGTTCTCCCACACGGAGGCACCGGTGGTCGAGTAGCGGGCGTGTCCGACCGCGATATGACCCTGGAGCGAACCGAGCGAGGTCTCGTCGAAGACCTGGGACACGAGGCCCATGTCCTTGAAGACGAGGATCTGGGAGCCGTTGCTGACCGCGATTCCCGCGGATTCCTGACCCCGATGCTGGAGGGCGTAGAGCCCGAAGTAAGTGAGCTTGGCGACCTCTTCACCGGGGGCCCAGACCCCGAAGACGCCGCAAGCGTCCTGGGGGCCCTTCTCGCCGGGGAGCAGATCATGACTGAGTCGACCGTCACCACGTGGCACGCCACCGAGTGTAGGCGAGATCGACCACTGGTCCGAATTGGGGATACCCACCGGTAACTGGATCACCGGCCGGAAGCCGCCCCCAAGATCGGCGCATTTCCGCAGGTCAGACCTTGGATGGAATGATCCAACAGTCGGCCGGGCGGGCCGCGGCGGCCCCCTTGCGCACGTCCGTACCCCGGACACTAGTGAGGTGTCGCACACCGGCGGGGCCGACGGGAGCGCTCCACCGGGCCGGGAGCACCGGCGGACCCCCGCTCCGGCCGGCGGCCGGGGCGTGTTCCCCGGCCGCGCCGGCGGTCACTTCCGGACGAGCCGGACCCGGTCGCCGTCGGCCGTGGCCAGCGTCAGCGTGCGGCCCTCGACCTCGCTGGCGAGGACGCCGTCGGCGAGGGTGGCGGCCAGCGCCCGCTCGAAGTCCATGTGATCCCCGCAGGCCATCCTGGTCGCCCTGGCGTCGCTGAACCGGACGGCGGAGCCTTCGACCACTGCCTTGGCGGTGAAGTGGTTGCAGCCGTAGCTGCCCGCGGCCTTGCCGTCCTCGATCTCTACGTGCGCACCCGCCGGGGCGCGCCGGGTGGTGCCGTCCACGGTGACGCTGTCGACGCTCCAGCGGACCCCGGTGACGGGCTGCTCGGCGCTCACCGCACCGCTGCCGGGCTGCTCGCCGTCCGCCCGTTCGGTGCCGCAGGCCGCGGCGAGCGGGACGAGGAGGGCGGCCGCGGTCAGGGCGGTGCGGCGCCTGAACGGGTGCGTAGGGCTGTGCCGGTGCCGGTACATGCCGGTTCGACGGGAGGGGTGGGGCGATCGGTTCCGTCCGGGGCCGGATTCAGGCCATCAGGGGCAGCAGCGCGCCGAGGTCGGCCCGCTCGCCGCTCGCCGTGACCTTCGCCTGCCCGAGGGCGTCGTGCCAGGTCACCCGGCCGGTCGCCAGCCGGATCCAGGTCAGCGGGTCGGTCTCGACGACGTTGGGCGGGGTGCCGCGGGTGTGCCGGGGGCCCTCGACGCACTGCACGACGGCGTACGGCGGGATCCGCACCTCGGTGGCGCCGCCGGGTGCCCGGTCGGCCAGGGTGTCGGCGAGCAGGCGGGTGGCGGCGGCGAGCGCCCCGCGGTCGTAGGGGACGTCCAGGCCGGGGACGGCGGCGTTCAGGTCGTCGGTGTGGACGACGAGTTCGACGGTCCGCGTGACCAGGTAGTCGGCGAGCGTCATGGCACCGGTGCGGGCCGCGAGGAGACGGCCGGCCGGGGCGGCGGCCAGGGCTTCGGCCAGGCGCTCCCCGGTGCGGGCGAAGAGGGCGTCAAGATCGGGGTTCGCGGCCGCGAGGTCCCGGGTGCCGTCGGCGATGTCGGCGGCGCGGCCGGCCGTGGCGGAGGGCCATTGCAGGAGGGTCAGCTCCGCCTTCGACGGCTCGTCCCGGTCGAGGTTGCGGCTCACGGTGGCCACCGCCATGGTCAGGTGCGCCGCAAGGTCCCGCACCGTCCAGCCCGCCAGTCGTGTGGGCAGCGCGAGCTGCCCGGGGGTGAGCGTGGCCACGGCCCGCCGTACGTTCTCGAACTGCGCGACGACCGCGGCGCGGGTCTTCACGGGGTCGTACACCCGCGCTCGTTTCCTGACCGGAGGCATGGCGGCGAGCCTAGCCGCCGGCACCGACAGGGGGCCGACGTCCCCGGGGTGCGGGCCGCGGCGCAGGCCGGTGCCGGGAGGACGGAGGGGACGCGGAAGGCCCCGACCCCCTTGACGGGGGGGGCGGGGCCTTCGGCAGCGGCGGTCGCCGCGGGCGGCTACGCGAGGAGCGCCTCGATGGTGCCCTCGTGGGCCTCCCGCAGCTCGTCCAGGGGCAGGGCGAACTCGCCCTGGAGCTCGACCGTGTCACCGTCGACGACACCGATGCGGGTGACGGGCAGGCCGCGCGCCCCGCACATGTCGGTGAAACGGAGCTCCTCGGAGCGCGGGACGGCCACCACGGCACGCCCCGCCGACTCGGAGAAGAGGAACGTGAACGCGTCGAGCCCGTCCGGCACGACCAGCCGCGCGCCCTTGCGGCCGAGCAGCGCCGACTCGACGACCGCCTGGATCAGACCGCCGTCCGACAGGTCGTGCGCGGCGTCGATCATGCCGTCGCGGGAGGCGGAGATCAGGATCTCGGCGAGCAGCCGCTCCCGCTCCAGGTCGACCTTGGGCGGCAGACCGCCGAGGTGGTCGTGGACGACCTGGGACCAGGCCGAGCCGCCGAACTCCTCGCGGGTGTCGCCGAGGAGGTACAGCAGCTGGCCCTCCTCCTGGAAGGCGGCGGGCGTGCGGCGCGCGACGTCGTCGATCACACCGAGCACGGCCACCACCGGGGTCGGGTGGATGGCCGCCTCGCCCGTCTGGTTGTAGAGCGAGACGTTGCCGCCGGTGACCGGGGTGCCCAGCTGCCGGCAGGCGTCGGCCAGACCGCGGATGGCCTCCGCGAACTGCCACATCACCGCGGGGTCCTCGGGCGAGCCGAAGTTCAGGCAGTCGGAGACGGCGAGCGGCTTGGCGCCGGTCGTCGCCACGTTCCGGTAGGCCTCCGAGAGGGCCAGCTGCGCGCCCGCGTACGGGTCGAGCTTGGCGTACCGGCCGTTGCCGTCGGTCGCGATGGCGACGCCGAGGCCGGTCTCCTCGTCGATCCGGATCATCCCGGAGTCCTCGGGCTGGGCGAGGACGGTGTTGCCCTGCACGAAGTGGTCGTACTGGGAGGTGATCCACTTCTTGGAGGCCTGGTTCGGGGAGGACACCAGCTTCAGGACCTGGTCCTTCAGCTCCTCGCCGGTGGCCGGCCGCGGCAGCTTGTTCGCGTCGTCCGCCTGGAGGGCGTCCTGCCAGCCGGGGCGGGCGTAGGGGCGCTCGTAGACCGGGCCGTCGTGGGCGACGGTGCGCGGGTCGACGTCGACGATCTTGCCGCCGTGCCAGAAGATCTCCAGGCGGTCGCCGTCGGTGACCTCACCGATGACGGTCGCGATGACGTCCCACTTGTCGCAGATCTCCAGGAAGCGGTCGACCTTCGACGGCTCGACGACCGCGCACATGCGTTCCTGCGACTCGCTCATGAGGATCTCCTCGGGCGAGAGCGTGGAGTCGCGCAGCGGGACGTCGTCCAGGGTGACGCGCATGCCGCCGGAGCCGTTGGAGGCGAGCTCGGAGGTGGCGCAGGACAGACCGGCCGCGCCGAGGTCCTGGATGCCGACGACCAGCTTCTCGGCGAAGGCCTCCAGGGTGCACTCGATGAGGAGCTTCTCCTGGAAGGGGTCGCCGACCTGCACCGCGGGACGCTTCGACGGCTTGGCGTCGTCGAAGGTCTCGGAGGCGAGGATCGAGGCGCCGCCGATGCCGTCGCCGCCGGTCCTGGCCCCGTAGAGGATGACCTTGTTGCCGGCGCCGGAGGCCTTCGCGAGGTGGATGTCCTCGTGCCGCATCACACCGATGGCACCGGCGTTGACCAGCGGGTTGCCCTGGTAGCAGGCGTCGAAGACGACCTCGCCGCCGATGTTCGGCAGGCCCAGGCAGTTGCCGTAGCCGCCGATGCCGGCGACGACGCCCGGCAGGACGCGCTTGGTGTCGGGGTGGTCGGCGGCGCCGAAGCGCAGCGGGTCCACGACCGCGACCGGACGCGCGCCCATCGCGATGATGTCGCGGACGATGCCGCCGACGCCCGTGGCCGCGCCCTGGTAGGGCTCGACGTACGAGGGGTGGTTGTGCGACTCGACCTTGAAGGTGACCGCGTAGCCCTGGCCGACGTCGACGACACCGGCGTTCTCGCCGATGCCGACGAGGAGGGCGTCGGACTGCGGGGCCTTCTCGCCGAACTGGCGCAGGTGCACCTTCGACGACTTGTAGGAGCAGTGCTCCGACCACATCACGGAGTACATGGCGAGCTCGGCGCCGGTGGGACGGCGGCCGAGGATCTCCACCACCCGCTCGTACTCGTCCTTCTTGAGGCCGAGCTCGGCCCAGGGCAGCTCGACGTCGGGGGTCGCGGCCGCGTGCTCGACCGTGTCCAGAGGCGTCCGGCTCATGCGTTGACCAGCTTCTTGAGGATCGAGGTGAAGAACGGCAGGCCGTCGGTGCGGCCGGAACCGATGAGCGGCTCGACGGCGTGCTCCGGGTGCGGCATGAGGCCGACGACGTTGCCGGCTTCGTTGGTGATGCCGGCGATGTCGCGCAGCGAGCCGTTCGGGTTGCCGTAGCCGTCCGCGGCGTCGCCCTCCACGAGGTACCGGAAGGCGACACGGCCCTCGGCCTCGAGCTTGTCGAGGGTGTACTCGTCGGCGACGTACCGGCCGTCCATGTTCTTCAGCGGGATCCGGATCTCCTGGCCCGCCTCGTAGTCGGTGGTCCAGGCCGTCTCCGCGTTCTCCACCCGCAGCTTCTGGTCGCGGCAGATGAAGTGGAGGTGGTCGTTGCCGAGCATCCCGCCGGGGAGCAGGTGGGCCTCCGTGAGGATCTGGAAGCCGTTGCAGATACCGAGAACCGGGAGACCGGCCTTCGCCTGCTCGATCAGCGTCTCCATCACGGGCGAGAAGCGCGCGATGGCACCGGCCCGCAGATAGTCGCCGTAGGAGAAACCGCCGCACAGCACCACGGCGTCGACCTGGTGAAGGTCTTTGTCCTTGTGCCAGAGGGCGACGGGTTCGGCGCCCGCGAGACGGATCGCGCGCCGGGTGTCCCGGTCGTCGAGGCTGCCCGGGAAAGTGACGACGCCAATACGAGCGGTCACTTCGCGGCCCCCGCGACTGCTTCTTCGGACTCGACCTTGACGGTGAAGTCCTCGATCACGGTGTTGGCGAGGAAGGATTCCGCAAGATCGTGGATGCGGGCGAGGGCGGCCTCGTCGACCGGCCCGTCAACTTCCAGTTCGAATCGCTTTCCCTGACGTACGTCGGAGATGCCTTCGAAACCCAGACGCGGCAGTGCGCGCTGCACCGCCTGGCCCTGGGGGTCGAGGATCTCCGGCTTGAGCATGACGTCGACTACGACGCGTGCCACTGGCACTCCCGGTGGTGTGGTGCTGAGCAGGTTCCTGCGGGTGTCTCCAACAGGTGTCTTCAGACTACCCGCACAAAATTTCTACGCGGGTAGAGTTGTAGGAAAGTACGTGACCGCCATCACGATCAGGTATCGGACCAGTGCCTTCGCGGAAATTTCAGGGAAAGATCCAGGGTACGTCGGCGTTCCCTATTGCCTCGGGACACGCGGGCAGATTTAGTCGAGCTTCACATTGCAATGCCGGGCACTGTACAAATGAATTGCCAATAGCCGATACTTTGCCCCATAACAGGCGGACAGTCGACATCTCCGTGACGTCTTGGCACGTCACCGCAGAGCTGTCGCACGAAGGGACCGATATTCGTGGCGCAGAAGGTCGTGGTCACTCTCTCTGACGACATCGACGGCTCGGAAGCGGCGGAAACGATCGCTTTCGGGCTCGACGGCAAGTCGTACGAGATCGACCTGAATGAAGCCAATGCCAAGAAACTGCGTAAGGCTCTCGCGCCCTACGTGGACGCCGGCCGCAAGCGCTCGAGGTCCGGCAAGGCGTACAAGCAGACGGAGGTCGCACCCGACCCCGCGGCCGTACGCGCCTGGGCCCAGGCCAACAAGATGGAGGTACCGGCCCGCGGCCGCATCCCCAAGAAGGTCTACGAGGCGTTCACCGAAGCCCAGTGAGCCGCACCCGCCGGTCGGGCCCCGCAGCCGCGGCCCGACGGCCGGTCACCGGCCCCTCGAACGAACCGACTTGCGCTGCACCCCTCCTGGTCAGCTAGAGTTCGGAGCACGCCGAGGGGCCAGGCCGAAAAGCCCAGCTCACGGAGTACATGCGGGTGTAGTTCAGTAGTAGAACATCCCCCTTCCAGGGGGAAGGCGCAGTGTGCGATCCCTGTCACCCGCTCTGCATCACCGATCTGTCCACTGTTGTGGATCAGGTAGGCTGGTGCCCGCGCCGATCGGTGAGAGCCGGTCGGAGGCAATGCGGACGTAGCTCAGTTGGTAGAGCGCAACCTTGCCAAGGTTGAGGTCGCGAGTTCGAGCCTCGTCGTCCGCTCGGGAATGAGACCCCGGTCCAATGGACCGGGGTCTTTTCGTGCGTCCGGCTGGCCATGTGCGGGCCGGACGGGCTTCTGACATTTGTCATGCGGAGTGATGACACCTCGCACTGCCGACGCTCCTCTCCCGCGGGGAGGCTCGGGGCATGGACACGAATGAACACGTGATCGAGGTCACCGACCTCCGGCGTGTGTACGGGGGCGGGTTCGAAGCGGTCCGCGGGATCTCCTTCCACGTCGGCCGCGGTGAGATCTTCGCGCTGCTCGGCACCAACGGCGCCGGGAAGACCTCCACGGTCGAGCTGCTGGAAGGACTCGCCCCGCCCGACGGCGGGCGGATCACCGTTCTGAACCATGATCCGTACACCGAGCGCGCCGCCGTCCGGCCGCGCACCGGCGTGATGCTCCAGGAGGGCGGCTTCCCCTCCGAGCTGACGGTCGCCGAGACGGCGCGCATGTGGGCCGGCTGTGTCAGCGGCGCCCGGCCGGTCGCGGGGGCGCTGGCGCTCGTGGGGCTCGCCGGGCGAGCCGGCGTCCGGGTCAAGCAGCTGTCGGGAGGGGAGCGGCGGCGCCTCGACCTCGCGCTCGCGGTCCTCGGGGACCCCGAGGTGCTGTTCCTGGACGAGCCGACGACCGGCCTGGACGCCGAGGGCCGCCGTGACACCTGGGACCTGGTCCGCGCCCTGCGCGACGCCGGTACGACGGTGCTGCTGACCACGCACTACCTGGAGGAGGCCGAACAACTCGCCGACCGGCTGGCCATCCTGCACGAGGGCCGGGTCGCGGCCGCCGGAACACCCGCCGAGGTGACTAGCGCCCAGCCGTCCCGGATCTCGTTCGAACTGCCCGCCGGGTACTTCGTGGGTGACCTGCCTGCGCTCGGCGAACTGGGCGTGTGCGGCCACGAGGTGGACGGGCAGGTCGTACGGCTGCGCACCCGGGAGTTGCAGCGGGCGGCGACCGGCCTGCTGGTGTGGGCCGAGCACGCCCGGGTCGCGTTGCGCGGGCTGGACATACGGTCGGCCTCCCTGGAGGAGGCGTTCCTGGGGATCGCCCGGGAAGCGTCGCAGCACACGGGCACCGAGGAGGTGGCGGCATGAGCGGGACCCCGCTGAAGGACCGGGCGACCGTGACGGACGGCCGGGCGGCCGGCCGGACGGTCACGACCCCGGTGAGCCGGATGGCCGCCCTCGCACGGGCCGAGCTGACGCTCCTCGGGCGCAGCAGAAGCACCCTGATCACGGCCGTGTTCATGCCGCTGGTGCTGCCGGTCAGCCTGGCCCCGGTGATCGAGGACATGAACGCCGAGGACTCCGGACTCGGCGTCGGCGAGGTACTGCTGCCCGCCGCGATCGGCTTCTCCCTGCTCTTCGGTGTGTACGCGGCGCTCTCGGCCATCTACACGGCCCGGCGTGAGGAACTCGTGCTGAAGCGGCTGCGCACCGGTGAGCTGCGGGATGCGGAGATCCTCGCCGGGTCGGCGCTGCCCGTCCTCGCCACGGGTCTGGCGCAGTCCCTGGTGCTGGTGGCCGGCGCGACGGTCCTGCTCGATGTACCGGCCCCCGTAGCTCCCCATCTCGCCGTGCTGGGACTGCTGTCGGGCCTGGTGATGTGCGCGGCGTTCGCGGCCGTCACGGCCACCGTGACCCGCAGCGTGGAGAGCGCCCAGGTCACGACGGCGCCCATGGTGCTCGTGTCGATGATCGGTTCCGGCCTGGCCGTGCCCCTGGAACTGCTCCCCGACCGGCTCGCCGCCGTCTGCGAACTGCTGCCGCTGTCCCCGGTGATCCTCCTGGTCCGCGGCGGCTGGACGGGGGACCTGTCGGCGTACGAGGTCCTGCGCGCCCTGGCGATCGCGCTGGCCTGGACCCTTCCGGCGGTGTTTGCTGTACGGCGGTGGTTCCGCTGGGATCCCCGGCGGTGACCCCGCGGGGCAGCAGCCGGGGTCCGACGGGCCGAAGAGCAGGGGAGGGCACGCATGTTGGGCCGCATCCGGGGGTGGCAGCGGCGTCACTGGCGGGACCGCAGCAAGGCCGAGCGGGTCGAGTTGCAGACCCTGGGCACCTGGTACTTCACCACCTGGTTCTTCTCCTTCGCCTGGCTCGCCCTGCCGTTGCTGAGCGCGGTCGAGAACCGGCCCGGGCCGCTGCTGGTCGGGGGGCTGCTGATGCTCGCGGGTGCCGTGCAGTGCGCCGAGGCGAACCGGCGCACCCGGCCCGTCCTCGACCACTACCTGGGTCGCGCCGTGCTCCCGCCCCGCGCGCTGTATCCGGCGGGCGCGCTGCTGGCCTTCAATCTGGCGCTGGACCTGGTGCTCGCCGTGCTGGGCGGTGCCGACGCGGTGACGGTCCGGCTCTGCATGGGAGCAGCGCTGCTGCCCTTCGGGATGCTGTACGGGCTCGTGGTGCCCATCCGGTCGTTCCTGCGGCACTCGGCCCTGCTCGCCGTGCTGCTGATGGCCGTCTTCGGCTGGGCGGAACCGGACGCGGCGGGGATCTTGATGATCGGGGTCCTGACCGCCTTCGCGACCTGCTTCTCGCTGTTCGCCTGCCGGTGCAGCGCCTGGAACCTGGCGGTGCTGTGGGAGGCGGAGCGGGCCGGGGAGGTCGAGGCCCGGCTCGCCGTCGCCGAGGAGCGGCTGCGGTTCGGCCGGGACCTGCACGACGTGATGGGGCGGAATCTGGCGGTGATCGCCCTGAAGAGCGAACTGGCCGTGCAGCTGGCCCGGCGGGGGCGGCCGGAGGCCGTGGAGCAGATGATCGAGGTCCAGCGGATAGCGCAGGATTCCCAGCGGGAGGTGCGCGCGGTCGTGCGGGGATACCGGGAGGCCGACCTGGGCATCGAACTGGCGGGCGCGCAGGGGGTGCTGCGGGCGGCCGGGATCGCGTGCGAGGTGAGCGGGGAGGCCGGCGGGCTGCCGCCCGAGGTGCAGTCGGCGCTCGGCTGGGTGGTGCGGGAGAGCACCACCAACGTGCTGCGGCACGGTGACGCCGGGCGGTGCTCGGTGGCGTTGCGGATCTCCGGGGAGCGCGTGGTGCTGACGGTGGAGAACGACGGCGCCGGGTCCTGCGTGCCGGAGAGCGGCGGCGGATCGGGGCTGACGGGGCTGCGGGAGCGGCTGCGGGGCGTCGACGGGACACTGGAGGCCGGGTTCGTCGGGGCGGGCGTCTTCCGGGTCGTCGCCGAGGTGCCGCTGAGCGGGAAGGCCGCTGTGAGAGAGGTCACTTCATGACGGTGCGGGTGCTGCTCGCCGACGACGAGCACCTCATCCGGGGGGCGCTGGCCGCGCTGCTCTCCCTGGAGGACGACCTGGTGATCGTCGCCGAGGCGGCCACCGGACCGGAGGCGCTGGCGATGACGAGGGCCCACCGTCCCGACGTCGCCGTCCTGGACCTCCAGATGCCGGGCGCCGACGGTGTGAGCGTCGCCACATCGCTGCGTACCGAACTGCCGGACTGCCAGGTGCTGATCGTGACGAGCCACGGCCGGCCGGGACATCTGAAGCGGGCGCTCGCGGCGGGTGTGCGGGGCTTCGTCCCCAAGACGGTGAGCGCGCAGCGGCTCGCGGAGATCATCCGGACCGTGCACGCCGGGAACCGTTACGTCGACCCGGAGTTGGCCGCCGACGCGATCGCCGCCGGTGACTCGCCGCTGACCTCGCGTGAGGCGGAGGTGCTCGAACTCGCGGCCGACGGGGCGCCGGTCGCGGAGATCGCGGAGCGGGCCGCGCTGTCCCAGGGGACCGTGCGCAACTACCTGTCCTCGGCCGTCTCGAAGCTCGGGGCGGAGAACCGGCACGCCGCGGTGCGGCTCGCCCGGGAGCGGGGTTGGGTATAGTTGGCCTCGCGCCACGGCGCACTGCGGACGTAGCTCAGTTGGTAGAGCGCAACCTTGCCAAGGTTGAGGTCGCGAGTTCGAGCCTCGTCGTCCGCTCCATCGCAAAGGCCCCGGTCATCGACCGGGGCCTTTCGCGTCAGCTCCAGGCGGTGCCCGTCAGGCGCTCGTAGGCCTCGATGTACTTGGCGCGGGTCGCGTCCACGATCGGCCCGGGCAGCGCCGGCGGGGGCTGCTCGCTCGCGCGGTCCCAGCCGGACTCGGCCGAGGTCAGCCAGTCGCGCACGAACTGCTTGTCGTACGAGGCCTGCGCCCGGCCGGGCTGCCACTGGTCGGCCGGCCAGAAGCGGGAGGAGTCCGGCGTGAGGACCTCGTCGGCGATGACCAGGTCCTCGCCCTCGAAACCGAACTCGAACTTGGTGTCGGCGAGGATGATGCCCCGCTCGCGGGCGATGTCGCGGGCGCGGCCGTAGACGGCGAGGGTCGCCTGGCGGAGCGCGGCGGCGGTGTCGGCGCCGACCTGGCGGGCGACCTCCTCGTAGGAGACGTTCTCGTCGTGCTCGCCCACGGCCGCCTTGGTGGCGGGGGTGAAGATCGGGGCGGGGAGTTCACTGCCGTCGACGAGGCCCTCGGGGAGCGCGAGGCCGCAGACCGTGCGGGACTCGCGGTACTCGGCGAGGCCCGAGCCGGTCAGGTAGCCGCGCGCCACGCACTCGACGGGGACCATCCGCAGCGACTTGCAGATCAGGGTGCGGCCCGCCCAGTCGGCCGGGGCGCCCGCCGGCGGCTCCGTGCTCAGGACGTGGTTGGGGACCAGGTCGGCGAGCTGGTCGAACCACCACAGGGAGAGCTGCGTGAGGACCCGGCCCTTGTCGGGGATCTCGGTCGGCAGCACCCAGTCGAAGGCGGAGGTGCGGTCGCTGGCGACCATCACGAGGTCGCCCGCCTCGTTCTGGTACAGGTCGCGCACCTTGCCGGTGTGCAGATGCACCAGGCCCGGCACCTGAAGGGGCTCGGGCTTTTCTACGAATCCGGACACGGTTCCTCCCCGTGGTTCTGTCCTGGTGGGCCGATTGTCCCGTACATCGGGATCGGCCGAGGACAGCGGGTGGGTGAGCGGGGCCCGCGGACGCGTACCGGCGGGGCGGTGTCCCGGCCCGCCGGGAGGGCCGCGCGGTCAGTCGCGTTTGCAGATGCGGTCCAGGAGGTTGGCCGTGGCGCGCTGGACCCGGGGGTCCACATGGCCGGGGCGGTCCAGGGCCGGGGACCAGGCGAAGGTGCCGGAGGCGAAGACCAGGGCGCCGGAGGGGGCCCGGTACAGGGATGTCTCCTGGTGGCGCAGGACGCCCTCGCTGTCGGCGTACGGGGAGTGCGCGAGGAGGATGCGGTCCTCGTGGGGCGGGAGGGGGGTGCGCGGGAAGTAGCGGTCGGCCTCGCCCGCCACCAGGTCCTCGATGCCGTCGCCGTCGAGCGCGCCGGTCGCCTCCCACAGCCAGTGGCCGGCGTTGCGGACGATCAGCGGACGCGGCTCGGGCACCCGGCCCGCGTACTGGATGCCGACCAGCTGCTGCTCGGCGCGGTCGATCTCCCGCCACAGGACGGGCTTTCCGGGACCCTTGCGCTTGCGGCAGGTCAGCAGCCGGCCGGGCACCCCGGACGGGGACGGACCCAGCTCCACCTGCCAGTAGAGGGAGTTCGCCGACAGGAACACCAGCGAGGTGCCGCTGTCGCGGGCGAGTTCCGCGGTGCGGCGCATGGCGGCCGACCAGTACTCGTCGTGGCCGGGGAAGACCAGGCCGCGGTAGCGGGTGGGGTCGACGCGACCGGCGTGCAGGTCGCGGGCGTCGGCGTAGGCGAGGTCGTAGCCGTAGCGCTCGGCCCAGCGGATGAAGTCGTAGGCGTGGCCGACGTGGAGGGGGAGCCCGGCGCCCGCGTACGGGCGGTCGAAGGAGACCGTGGTCGCGGCGTCGGCCTCGCCGAGGAGACGGCCGTCCTCGTCCCACGCGTGGTAGAGGCTGGCGCCGGTGCGGCCGTCCTCGGGGTAGAGGTTGTAGGCCTGCCAGGTGACGTCGGGCAGGACCAGGAGCAGGTCGGCGGGGTGCTGGTCGCGGACCGTGAAGGGGATGTGCGAGCGGTAGCCGTCGACGGTGGTGAGGACGGCCACGTACGCGCCGACCTTCCAGTAGGACGGGACCTGGAGGCGCCAGGAGAGCCACCAGTGGTGGCAGGAGACGGTGCGGTCGGCGGTCAGCGGCGGGGGCTGCACGATGCCCGCGAGCCGCGGACTGGTGGTGATCTTGGCGGCGCCGTCGCCCTCGTAGTGGCCTATGCGGTAGATGTCGACGCTGAATTCCTGGGGCGGGTCGACCGTGATGTGGAAGTCGGCCGCGTCGCCGGGGGCGACCGCGCCGGTCGAGATGAAGCCCTTGATCTGACGGCGGACGTCGTCGGCCGAGCGGGGGCCGCCCGCGGAGGGCGCGGAGCGGGGGCCGGGGACGCGGGGGGTGCCCGCCGCGGCGGGGGCGGGGGGCTGCTCCACGTACCAGGGGACGACCTGGCCGCTGTCGCCGAAGTACGTCTCGGTGCCGCGCAGCCAGGGGACGGGGCCCTGCCCGAAGGGGTCCGTCACGGCGTGGGCCAGCGCTCCCGACTCCCACCGGCGGATGTGTTCCGGCCCTGATGCCGGTCCTGGTCCCGGTCCCATGGTGCTCCCCTCCCTGGTGCCCCCGTGATCGTCGTGCGTCGGTGACCGCCGTGCGCCGCTGCTGGTTTATGTCGCGCGCCCTTGCCATGGGCCCGATCGGTCCCAGCACATCACATAACGCGCGCAGACAGTCACTATTCGTTGCGAATTGGCCGAAAGTGGAATCAGAGGCTCCGAAAGGGGCGTCGTGCGGGACGGCGGAGCCGGTCGCCGGCCGTGCTCAGCCCAGTCGTACCGGCTTCTCCGGGCGTATCCCGAGCTCCACCAGCCAGGTGCGCAGGGGGACGGAGTCGCCGTCCTCGACGAGGCTGAGCACCCGGGGGGTCAGGTCGGGCACGCGCACCCCGTCGACGAGGAGGGTCGGGCCGTCCAGCCAGTCGAGGCCCGGGATCGCGCCCACGGTGTCCATGGCGGCGCAGCAGACCATCGCCGTGACGTGGTCCGCCAGCAGCTCGCGTTCGGTGCGCGGCGGCTGAAGGGGGAAGAGGGGCAGCGCGTCCTCGTCCCACAGCGCCGCGTCGGGGCCCTGGCCGGGGGCCGGGGGGCCCGCCGGAGCGGGGGGCACGGCCGCGGCGGCCTCGGACTCCTCGCGCCCCAGCTCGGCGCCCAGCTCCGCCGCGAGGGCGACGCTGCGCGGGTTCGGGGGCGGGGAGTCGTCCTCGTCGTCGCCCGACAGAACGGACCCGGGAACGGCGGCGTCGCATCCGGCGGCGGGGTCGGTGTCCGGGCCGGTGCCCGTGTCCGGGCCGGGGGTCGGGGGCGTGGCGAGGTGCGGGCTCGGGAGCGTGGGTGGGGTGGTCGGTTCGGGGGTGCCGGGGTGCGGCGTGGTCGTGAGAGGGCCGGTCACGGCGGTCCGTGGGTGCGGTCCGTGGGGGGCGTCCGGGTCGTCCGGACCGTCCTCCGCCCGGTCGGCCAGGTGGTCCAGGACGCGGGCCAGCGTGGGTCCGCTGGTGCCGCCGGGGTGGGGCGATGCGGTGAGGCCGGGGCCGCGGCGGACGCCGAGCGCGTCGAGGACCCGGTGCAGCCGGGCCGCGTCGGTGCGCCACTTGCGGTCGACGACCTCGTCCGGATAGTCCTCCCAGGCCACCGGCGCCCAGTCCGGGCCCGGATCCGCGGGGCCGCCGTGGAAGAGGCGGGCGGCGAGCAGCGAGGCGGCCTCGTCGACCGTGCCCGGCTCCTCGAGCAGGTCGCAGGCGGGGCGCTCGCCGAGGCGGTCGGCGAACCCCTCGGCGAGGCGGTCACGCCGGGACAGTTCGGTCAGGGCCGCGACGACGCCCGCGTCCAGCCGGGAGGGCCAGCGGCCCATCCGCCAGGCGGGCAGCGCCACCCGGGTGAGCAGCCGGTCCCAGCCCGCGTAGGCCAGGCCCACCTGCTCCTGGGCGACGATGCGCAGCCCGTAGTCGACGGTCTGCGCGCGCTCGGCGGCCGCGGCGGCCACGCCCCGCTCCATCTCGCCGGCGTGGGTCTGACAGCCGCGCAGCAGCAGCCGCGCCACCCGGCCGATGCCCGAACAGACCGGGCGCAGCACGGGATACCGGTCGCCCCGGTAGGCGCAGACCGCCACCGCGGCGTCCAGACCGCGTACGAAGCGCCGGGCCGCGGCTATGTCGGGGTGGGCCGAAGGGCCCGTGCCGGCGACGACCGGCGCGAGGACCGCGCGCAGCTCGCCCACCCGCATCCACCACAGGAACGGGGAGCCGACGACGAGGACCGGGGCCGCGGGCGCGCGGCGGTGCAGGAGGCCGTGGGAGCCACCGGGTCCGGCTATCTCGTCCGCGCCGCCGGCGGGGGACGGCCCGTGCGCCGGGTGGGTGCGGTCCTCGAGCCAGCTGTCGCAGTCCGGGGTCAGGGCTATCGCGGAGGGTGCCGGGACGTCGAGCCGGTCGGCCAGGTCCCGGACCAGCCGGTACAGATCGGGGGCCGCCTCCTCCGCGACGGCGACCGTCGGGCTGACGGCGGGACGCGCGCGGGCGACGACCAGGCCGACGACAACGGCGGCGAGCAGGACGACGACCGCGACGGCGGACACGGCCCAGCGGGCGCCCTCCCATCCGGGGCCCACGAGGTGCCCGGTGGAACCGCCCGCCAGCAGGATCACCGCGGCGGCCGCGGGCAGCAGCGCGACGGCGAGCGCCCGGCTGCGCACCCGCAGCACCGCCAGTGCCCGGGCACGCGCGGCCTGCGCGCCCATCTCCACTCCCGTACCGGTCACGGCCGGACCTCACCCCCTCCCTGCAGTCCTGTTTCCCCCGGCTGTCTTCGCAGTGCTCACTCCCCCACTGTGGCACCGCCCACCGACATCGCAATGCCGGTGGGCCAAGTGCCGGAACGAGGGCCGGAAGGCTTGCGCCGCACCCTAGTTGGCGCTCAGGCCCACGTCAGCCGGATGGCTCAGCGCTCACACGATGGAATGGCTTTGGGGAAAGGTGAACGACTGTGGGCAACGATCAGGCCCCGGGTTCCATGGGTCCTCCGTGAGGAGTTCCATGGCCACCCGGGGCCTGAGGGGTTCGTGGGACGTCCGCGGAGCCGCGGGCTACGCGCCGGCCGCCGCCTTGGCCGCGATGTCCGTGCGGTGCTGGGAGCCGTCGAGGCCGATGCGGGCGACCGCCCGGTAGGCGCGGTCGCGGGCCTCGGTGAGGTCGGCGCCGGAGGCCGTGACGGACAGCACGCGTCCGCCCGCGCTGACGACCGTGCCGTCGTCGTCCCCGGCGAACTTCGTGCCCGCGTGCAGGACGTACGCGTGCGGGGCGTCCTCGGCGGCCACCTCGGCGAGGCCGGTGATCGGGTCACCGGTGCGCGGGGTGCCGGGGTAGTTGTGCGAGGCGACGACGACGGTGACGGCCGCCTCGTCGCTCCAGCGCAGGGGCGGCAGGTCCGCGAGCTCGCCGGTGGCGGCCGCCGCGAGGACGCCGGCCAGCGGGGTCCTCAGCCGGGCCAGCACGACCTGGGTCTCCGGGTCGCCGAACCGGGCGTTGAACTCGATCACCCGGACACCGCGGCTCGTGATCGCGAGGCCGGCGTAGAGGAGACCGGAGAAGGGGGTGCCGCGGCGGCGCATCTCGTCGACGGTCGGCTGGAGGACGCTCTCCAGGACCTCCTCGACCAGCTTGGGGTCGGCCCACGGCAGCGGCGAGTAGGCACCCATGCCGCCCGTGTTGGGGCCCTCGTCGCCGTCGAGCGCGCGCTTGAAGTCCTGGGCGGGCTGGAGCGGGACGACGCTGACGCCGTCGGTGATCGCGAAGAGGGAGACCTCCGGGCCGTCGAGGAACTCCTCGACGACGACCCTGCCGCGCTCCGCGGCCGGTGCGTCGGGCGATCCCAGACAGCCGGCCGCGTGCGCCGCCGCGGCCTGCGCGTCGTCGGTCACGACGACACCCTTGCCCGCGGCCAGACCGTCGTCCTTGACGACGTACGGGGCGCCGAAGGCGTCGAGCGCCTCGGCGACCTCCTCGGGGGTGGTGCAGACGTAGGAGCGGGCGGTCGGCACGCCGGCCGCGGCCATGACGTCCTTGGCGAACGCCTTGGAGCCCTCCAGCTGCGCGGCCTCCTTCGAGGGGCCGAACACCGGGATGCCCACGGCGCGCACGGCGTCGGCGACCCCGGCGACCAGCGGCGCCTCGGGGCCCACGACGACCAGTTCGGCGCCGAGCGCGACGGCCAGCGCGGACACGGCCCCGCCGTCCAGGGCGTCGACCTGGTGCAGCTCGGCGACCTCGGCGATGCCGGCGTTGCCGGGGGCGCAGTGCAGCGCGGTGACGGCGGGATCGAGGGACAGTGAGCGGCACAGGGCGTGTTCGCGGGCGCCGCTGCCGATGACGAGGACGTTCACGGGGGTCAGCCTAACGGGCCGGAGCCGCGGGGCCTTGTGCGGGCCGCCAAGGCCGAGGGCCACCGGCGTCGTGCGTTCCTACAACCACCCGACGGCCCCGTCGGCCCCGGCGGCCACCGCGCGGGTCCGACGCGTTCGTCGCACCCGTTCGTCGCACCCCTGCGTCTCACTCGTTGGTGAACTCCTCGACCACGGTCGCCCCGAGCTCGCGCACGATGAGTTCGTAGCCGGAGAGGGCCGATTCGTTGAGGTCGGGGTCGTCGTCCTCCGGGATGTCGTCCTCGGGGGCCACGGGCTCCGGAGCGGCCGGACGCGGCGGCGCCGGCTCGGGGGCCCGGTGGGCGGGCGCGGGTGCCGAGGGCGAGGCCTGCTGGGCGGGGGCACCGGGCGCGGCCTGCGTCCGGGGCGCTCCCGCGCCGGGAGGACCCGCCGGGCCGCCGCCGAAGCCACCGGGCGCACCGCCCCCGCCGGCTCCGCCGCCACCGCCGCCGAAACCGGCGGAGGGCGGGGGCGCCGAGCCGCCGGACGGGTCGACGACCGCGTCGATCTTCCACTGGACGCTGAACTGCTCGGCCAGGGCCTGCCGCAGCACGTCCTCGCTGCCGCTGCTCGCGAAGTTGTCGCGGGCCCCGGCGTTGACGAAGCCGAGCTGGAGCGTCGTGCCGTCGAAGCCCGCCACGTGCGCGTTCTGGCTGAGCAGGATCCAGGTGAAGCGGCGGCGGTTCTTCACGGCCTCCAGGATGTTCGGCCAGAGCATCCGGGGGTCGAGCCCGCCGCTGGGAGGCGCGTACGCCCCGGCGGCGGGGGCGGGCGCGGGGGCGGCCGCCGGGGCCGGAGCGGGGGCCGCGGGACCGGCCGCGGAGGCGGCGGGGGGCGCGGGCGGCCGTCCGCCGCCGCCCGCGGGCGTGGCCGTGGGCCAGCCGCCGGGTCGGCGTCCGCTGCCCGCGGCGGTGGCGGTGGGCCAGGCGCCGGGGGCCGCCGGGGCGGGATCCTGGGGGGCCGCGGCGGGAGCGTGCTCCACCTGCGGGGCGGCGGCCTGCGCCGCGGCGGGCGCGGGAGCGGGAGCGGGCGCAGGTGTGGACACGGGGGCGGCCGGTGGTTGGACGGGGACCGGCGCGGGCGCCTGAGCGGAACCCTGGCCCGCGGGGCCGGGCCCCTGCCCGGCTCCCGGTCCGGCCGCTCCCGGACCGCGGACCGCGGCGCGGGCGGCGGCGGCCCCGCCACCGGGCGGGACGGGCGGTCCCGCGGGCACGTCGGCGCCGCCGTGCGCCTCGGGCCCGGGCACGTAGCCCGCCGCCGGCATCGCGGGCGCGCCCTGCGCCGCGTGATGGACGCCGCCGCCCGCCTGGACGTTCACACCGCGCTCGATGCGGTCGAGGCGGGCCATCACGGAGCGTTCGTCGCCATAGGCGGCGGGCAGCATCACGCGCGCGCAGATCAGCTCGAGCTGGAGACGGGGCGAGGTGGCGCCGCGCATCTCGGTGAGGCCCTCGTTGACGAGGTCGGCGGCGCGGCTCAGCTCCGCGGCGCCGAAGACCCCGGCCTGGGCCTGCATGCGCTCGATCACGTCGGCCGGGGCGTCGATGAGTCCCTTCTCGGCCGCGTCGGGGACGGCGGCGAGGATGACGAGGTCGCGCAGCCGCTCCAGCAGGTCGGCGACGAAGCGGCGCGGGTCGTTGCCCCCCTCGATGATCCGGTCGACGACCTCGAAGGCGGCGGCGCCGTCACCGGTGGCGAAGGCCTCGACGACGGAGTCGAGCAGCGAGCTGTCCGTGTACCCGAGCAGGGAGGTGGCCATGGCGTACGTCACACCCGCCTCGGTCGCCCCGGCGAGCAGCTGGTCCATGACCGACATGGAGTCACGCACGGATCCCGCGCCCGAGCGCACGACGAGCGGCAGCACGCCCTCCTCGACGGGGATGGCCTCCCGGCCGCACACCTCGCCGAGGTACTCCCGCAGCGTCCCCGGCGGGACGAGCCGGAACGGGTAGTGGTGGGTCCGTGAGCGGATGGTCCCGATGACCTTCTCCGGCTCGGTCGTGGCGAAGATGAACTTCAGGTGCTCCGGCGGCTCCTCGACGACCTTGAGGAGCGCGTTGAAACCGGCCGACGTGACCATGTGGGCCTCGTCGATGATGTAGATCTTGTAACGGCTGCGGGCGGGTCCGAAGAACGCCTTCTCCCGCAGGTCACGGGCGTCGTCCACGCCTCCGTGCGAAGCGGCGTCGATCTCGATGACGTCGATCGAGCCCGGGCCGTTCCTCGCCAGGTCCTTGCAGGACTCGCACTCCCCGCACGGGGTCGGCGTGGGCCCCTGCTCGCAGTTCAGGCACCTGGCCAGGATCCGCGCGCTGGTGGTCTTCCCGCATCCGCGCGGCCCGCTGAACAGGTACGCGTGATTGACCCGGTTGTTCCGCAGCGCCTGCGACAGCGGGGCGGTGACATGCTCCTGCCCGATGACCTCGGCGAACGACTCCGGGCGATAGCGGCGGTACAGCGCGAGAGACGACACGCATACGAGGTTATAGGCGCCCACCGACATCGGGCCCCGCGCACGGGAGGGGGCCGCGTCCGGCCCGGGAACGCAAGCGCCCCCCACGCACCCGCCAGAGCCGACCTACCCTTGCTGCCTTCCGGCCCTGGGGGAGTTCAGTCAGATAGCGCCGCGTGAGGGGCTGCGCACAGGCTACAGGATCTGAGCGGGGGGAACGAGTTCGCGAGCACTCCTCAACGTCTTGTATTGTTTGCCGCGGAGGATTCGCCTAGTGGCCTAGGGCGCACGCTTGGAAAGCGTGTTGGGGGCAACCCCTCACGAGTTCGAATCTCGTATCCTCCGCCAGTGCCTCACCGGGCACGAAGTCGAAGGGCCCCACCGTTCGCGGTGGGGCCCTTCGACGTTGCCCGGCCCGGTCGTCCGGCCCCGACATAACGATTGATGCGGGGGCCCGGACGGCCCGCCGACCGAACGGCCAGGTCAGCGGCGTACGGGGGCGCGTTTCGGCCGTCGTGGCGGATCACCTGCGGGGCATCTGTGACGAACAGCCGGGCAGAGGGCGGCCACGAGCGGTACATCCAGGCCCATACTGGAGGCAATGACAAAGCCAACTGCACCGAAGCGGTACCTGCCTACCAGCCCCTTCAAGGCTCCGGCCGCGCCCGCGCCGAAGCACTTCGCGGTGGGTGACCAGGTCACGCACGACATGTACGGTCTCGGCCGGGTGATCGGCATCGAGGACGGAATCGCCGCGCTCGTGGACTTCGGCTCGGCGCAAATGCGGATCTTGAGTCCCTACTCCAAGATGAGCAAGCTGTAGGACCGCTGTGCCCGGTCACGGCACACCAGGGCCCCTCGCGGCCCTGTGACGAATGGGAGACCTCTCATCGACCCGACTTCGCTGTTCTCCGCCCCGGAAGGGGCGAAGCACCACGCCGGCGCGGCATCGCCGCCTCCCGCGACGAACCCCTTCCAGGCCCCCGACTTCGGGGAGGACGACACCTTCCCGGCCGAGGACGCGCAGGTGTCCCTTCCCGGCCTGGGCACGGCTCGGCGCAGGGCGAGCTAGCCCCGGCCGGCGACGGTGGTGTCGCGAACGGCCGCCGGAAAGGCCGCCGACGTCGACACGTCGGCGGCCTTTCCCGTCCCGCGGGTCAGCCGGTGCCCCGGGCGAGCACGGTCAGTTCGTCGAGGAACGCCTCCGCCAGCAGGACGGCGTCCTGACTGCCCGAGTTGGTGGCGACGCTCAGCGTGTGGCCCGGTGAGCAGCCGCCCAGCGCGAAGGTGACCGTGTCGGTCGGGGGCACCATCGGGACGATGGTGAGGTGCCGCAGGGTCCGTCCGGCCAGCGTCCGGCCCCGCTCGCGCAGATGGACGTAGGAGCAGGCCGCCGGCGCGTACGCGGGGGCGAAGATCTTTCCGCCGGCCAGTGCCAGGGTCGCCCCGGGAACCGCCCCGAGCGTGCCCTCGACCAGCCGCTCCGAGGCCCGCCGGGGCCGGGTGACGGTGGTCAGCAGTCCGGTGCACGCGGCCAGCCGGGCCGTCGGGTCGGCCAGCGCCACCGGCGCGGGGACCCGGACGTTGGCGAACGCGTTGCCCAGGAACTCACCGCAGTCGTCCGGCCGTTCGTCGACCGGCACCGACAGCCACACCTGTCCGGACCCCGCGGACGGCGAGGCCGACAGACAGGAGCGCAGGACCCCCGACACGGTGGCGAGGAACACCTCGTTGGTGCTCGCGGGCCGCGCGGAGCCCGCTTCTCCCACCCGCACGGCCTCGCGCGCGGCCTTCAGCACATCGGCCCGCAGCCGGACGACGGTGTACGCGGGCTCCCGGGCACCCCGGTGCGGCAGGGGCACCGCGCGGCCCGCCGTCAGCAGGCCCGGCGCGCCCCCCGCCGCCGGGCCGGGGCGCGCGGTCCGGCGGCGCGGCCCCGGCACGGCCTGCGAGGAGGGGCCGTCCAGCGGCAGGCCGTCGTCGAGGAGCGCGCGCAGCAGCGTGGTCAGGGAACGGCCGTCGAGCAGGCTGTGATGCATCCGGAACAGCAGGGAGAACTCGCCTTCCGTGCTGCCGGGCAGCAGGTGCAGGCTCCACGGCGGCCGGCCGGCCGGGAACGGGGTGTGGAACCACCGGCCGACCGCCTCGCGCAGGGTGTCGTCCGCGCCGCCGACCTGCTCGGCCGGGCTGTGGCCGTCCCGCCGCGCCCAGCGGTGCCGGCCGGTCCACCAGGCGGGGCCCGTCCGGCCGACGCCGGGGGCCACCAGGGTCTGGGTGAGCCGGGGCAGCGCCTTCCAGCGCTCCTCCACCAGGGCCCGCAGCTCGTCCAGCGAGGGCGGGGCGCCCTCGAAGTCCAGGGCGATCCCGGCGTTGGGCGGGCCGAACGGCCAGCGGGCCATCCCCTCTTCCATCAAGGGCAGATGCGATCCGGGCATGAGACTGCTCCTGTCATGGGCCGTCCCCGTCGTGGGCCGGTCCTGTCGTGGGCCGGCTGCTGGGGGACGACGTCCTGTACCCCCAACGGCCGATCGGACCGGCGGTCACGTCCGCCGCGTCACCGACCTCCCACCGGGTCGCCGACCTCCCGCCGGGCCTCACCCCGACAGGTGTCCGGGCGTGCCCCGTCAGGGGTGGACCACTGTCAACGCGTGGCCGCGCGGGCTCCCTGATGGGGTGACACTGCCGCAGGTTTGCGGTCACGAGCGGTGTAGTTGCGCCTTTAATCGGGACTTCGCGTCCGCCGTTGGGGCGCCCGTCCTGTCGTTCCCCGCCCCGGCTCCGTGCCGGACAGGAGTTGCGTGCCGTGCCTGGTACCCATCCGCATCCCGCGCCCGTCGCCGCGCCCGCCCGTGAGCCGTTCCCCGCGCACGTCGCCGTGTTCAACGTTCCGATGCACGGGCACGTCAATCCGACTCTGGGCGTCGTCGAGGAGCTCGTACGGCGGGGGCACCGGGTCAGTTACGCCGTCACCGAGGACTTCGTGCACCAGGTGAAGGCGGCCGGTGCCGAACCCGTGCTCTACCCGGACCCGGGGGACGGCTCGGAGGCGCCGGAGGACATGGGCGAGGGGTTCGAGCGGGTCGTGGACGTGGCCCTGGCGTCCCTGCCGGTGCTGGCGCGGGCGTACGGCACGGACCGCCCCGACCTGGTGCTGTGCGACATCTACGCCTTCGCGGGCCTGCTGCTCGCGGCACGCTGGCAGGTGCCGGCCGTCGTGGCCTCCCCCACCCACCTCGCCTACGACGGCATCGTCCCGGAGTTCTTCGGTGTGCCCGGGCTCCCGCAGCTGCCGGGCTTCGGACGGCTGGCGGCCGCCTTCGCCGAGCAGGGCGTCGACAGCACGCGCATCCACGACCTCGTCCGGCCCGAGCACGCCGTCGCGTTCTTCCCCCGGTCCTTCCAGCGCCGGGCCGACACCGTCGCCGCACAGCGCGTCGCGTACGCCGGGCCGGCCCTCGGCGACCGCTCCTACCAGGGGTCCTGGCGCCCGCCCCGGCCGGACGTGCCGGTGCTGCTCGTCTCGCTGGGTTCCCAGTTCACCCGGCGTCCGGAGTTCTACCGCTCCTGTGTGCAGGCCTTCGCCGAGCTGCCCTGGCACGTGGTCATGTCCGTCGGCCCGGCCGTCCCGGTGGACGGGCTGGGGCCGCTGCCCGCCAACGTCGAGGTCCATCCGCACGTGCCCCAACTGGCGGTGCTCGCCCACGCCGACGCCTTCGTCACCCACGCCGGGATGGGCGGCACGATGGAGGCCCTGCACTTCGGCGTCCCGCTGGTGGCGGTCCCGCAGATGGCCGAGCAGCGGGTGAACGCCGACCGGATCGAACGCCTCAGGCTGGGCGTCCACCTGCCGCGCGAGAGCGTCACTCCCGAGGCGCTGCGCGAGGCCGTCCTGCGCGTCTCGTCCGACCGGGACATCCGCGCGGGCGTGGCCGCCATGCGCCGGGAGATCGCGGCGGCCGGCGGTGCGGGAGCCGCCGCCGACCTGATCGAGCGGGCCCTGTAGTCCGCCTTCCCCGTGGCCCCGGCCCCCGTTCCGATGTTCCGAGGAGTGACATCTTGACCCACGCCCTGGCGGCCGACGTCCGCCGCACCAGCACGGGGCGCCCGCCCCTGGAGGAGCCGGACTGCCGGCCGCACCTCTACCTCCGCCAGGTCCGTATGAGCGACCTGGACTCCATGAACCACGTGAACAACGTCCGGCTGCTGGAGATGATCCAGGACGCCCACATGGACATGTTCTATCTGCGTCCCGGACTGCCGGGGCAGGAGATCCGCCCCAGGTTCGTCTACGCACGCCACGAACTCGACTACACGGAACCCCTCGTGCTCCAGCCGGAGCCGGTCACCATCACCACGACCATCGGCGACCTGCGCCGTTCGACGTTCCGCGTCACGAGCCGGGTCACGCGTGACGCCCAGGTGTTCTGCACCTGCGTGAGCACGGCGGTCGCCTACGACCCGGACGCCCGGTGCTCCCGCCGGCTCGAGGAGGCCGAACTGGCCCTCGCGGCCCGCCACGCCACCCCGGCCCCGGCGCGCTGACCGGCCGACCGGGCCGCGGCCGCCGTCCGGGCCGTCTCAGCCCCCGATCCGTACCGGCTTCGACTCGCTGACCTGATCGACGTCCGACACCCGCACCGTCACCTTCATCTCCCAGCTGCCCGCGATGGGCAGGTTGACCGCGTCGGCGGCCCAGTAGCCGCCCCGGTCGGTGACCTTGGCGTCGAGGGGGCCGATGTCCTGGTCGGGAAGGCTGAAGGAGACGCGCAGTTCGGGGACGGTGACGAAGCCGCCGCCGGCGCCGTAGACCACCGCCTGGAGCCCGTTGTCGCCGACCTGGCCCGGGTCGAGGGTCACCTGCACCTTGCCGCTGACGCCACGGACCGCGGGGTCGTCGGAGTCGATGGTGAAGGGGATGGTCGTCACGGAGGCCACGGGCAGCCCGGCGGACTGCTCCGCCGTGGCGGCCTCGGCCGCCGCCCGGCCCGGCAGGGTGCCCGTCAGCACGGTGGTGAGGACGAGCACGACGACGGAGACGACGACCTCGGCCAGCACGGAACGGCGCAGCGACCGGCGCCGGGCGTCCTCGGCCGGTGAGAGCGGTGCCGCGGCCGGCGGCCTGGCCGCCTTCGGCAGCGGCGCGTCGGCCCCCGGGCCGTCCGCCGCCGAACCGTTCTCCGGTCCGTCCGTCGTGTCCCCGGTGGGAGCGTCCGCCGGGGCGGGCGCCGCGCCTGCCGCGGATCCGTCCCCCGGGCCGCCCGTCCCGCCTGCCCCGGTACCCGCCGTGCTCGGCGCACCCGCGGTACCCACCGTGCCGTGGACGGTGTTCGCGGCGAGGCCGTCCGCCGCGCTGCGGGCCCCTCCGCCGACCGGCTCCGGTATCCGGGCCTCCTGCCTCTCGGGCGCCTCCCGCTCCCCGGTCGTCTCCACCGTCACGCTCCTCGCCGTCCTTTCGCCCCGCACCGTCCGCCGGGATCGCGCACCGGCCACCAGCAGCAGCGTCACCGCGGCCAGCTTGGCCAGCAGGACCCGTCCGTACGTCGTGTCCGTCAGCGCGGACACCGAGCCCAGGCCGCGCCAGGACTGGTAGACACCCGTCACCACCAGGACGGTCACCGCGATGCCCGCCACCTGGGAGAAGCGGTTGACGACCCGCGACGGGACCGAGGCGCGGTGGAACAGGGTGAGCAGGGCGGTCAGGCCGCCCAGCCAGACCGCCATCGCGAGCAGGTGCAGCACCGTCGACGTCATCGCCGCCGGGACCTGGATGCCGGCCGACGCGTGTTCGGCGGCGGCCCAGGTCAGGGCCAGCGCCACGGCCGGCACGGCGACCGTCGCCGACTCGGTGCGGGAGCGCCGCTCCGGCAGGGCCTTCCCGTCCCGCAGCGCCCTGCGCTGCCGCAGGAGCAGGACCGCGACCACGGCGAGCAGCGCGAGGCGCGCCACCAGGGCCAGTCCCGGCCGGGTGCCCAGCGTGCGGGTCAGCTCCGAGGGGTCCAGCATCTTCGCCGGTCCGGTCCCGGTCTCGTACGGGCCGCGGAGCAGCAGCAGGAACACGGTCGATCCGGCGAGCGCCCACCAGCCGGCCACCAGCAGCCTGCCGAGCGGGCGCACGTTCGGCGGGCGGCAGACGACGGCGAAGGCGGACGTGCCGATGAGCAGCGCCGCCGCGAGGTAGGCGAAGTAGCGGCCGATGTTGAAGAGACCGGCGGTGAGCGGGTTCTCCACGGAGGTGCTGGGCAGCGGCGGCGGGATCGCGGAGGGCTTGCCCACCGAGAAGGTGAAGGCGCCCGCGATCGGGTGGCTGTCCGCCGACACGACGCGCCAGGCCACGGTGAAGGTCCCGGTGCCGAGCTTGGCGGGGAGTTCGACCCGGGCGGTGTCGGCGCGGCCGCCCGCGTGGCCGGTGCTGCCCGTCGCGACCCGCTTGTTGTCGGGGTCGAAGACGCGGAAGGAGTCGTCGAGCAGGCCTACGGACTCGGTGAAGGTGAGCGTGATGGAGCGGGGGGCCGTCTTGACGACGCTTCCGTCGGCGGGGTCGGCGCCGCGCAGGGCCGCGTGGGCGGAGGCCGGTCCGCCGCCGAGGAGGAGCAGGACCAGCACGGTGCCCAGCAGCACCAGCCCCTGAACCCCCCGCCGTCCGCCGGACCGCCGGGGCCGGGCCGTGGGCCCACCGCCGGACCGTCCGCCGCCGGGTCGTGCGTCGGCGTGCCGCCCACCGCCGTGTCGTACGCCCTCTCGCCCCTGACTCACGTCACCGCTCCGCCTTGCTTGAGACTCGACACCCGTGTGCTTGCGGTTACGTACGCAGGCACGGGCCATCCGGTTCACCGGCCCCCGCCCACCCGGCCGCCAGGGCGACACCGGGCACGGCGAGGGCGGTCGAGTATCCCAGCCCCCTCCCCGGACCACCGAGCGGCGGGGCGGCAGGGCGGCGGGTCAGGCGGGGAACGCGGTCTCGCGGCGGAGGAAGGCCAGTCGGGCGCGCTTCTCGGGCAGGTGGACGTCCGGCAGGTCGATCTCGGGCAGGGTCACGAGCGGTCCCGGTTCGAAGCCCTGCCGGAAGAAGCGGGCGATCGCCTTCTCGTTGCGCACGTCCGGGTCGACCACGACACGCGGCCGGTCCAGGCCGACCAGCACGTACGCCGCGAACACGCCCATCAGCGCCGCCGACCAGCCCGGCCGGGCCCCTCGCTCGCCGGCCGGCCCGATGAGCAGGTGGACGCCGATGTCGCCGGGTTCGACGGGGTAGCACTCGCCGACCCGGTCCTCGGTGGGCTCGTAGGTCTGGAGCAGGGCGACCGGGACGCCGTCCAGCTCGGCGAGGAACGCGTGGTGGGTGTCCAGTCCGGTCATGTGGGCGTAGACCTCGGCGACCTGGTCGCGTGTCAGGCCGTTCATGCCCCAGAACGCGGCCCGCTCCTCGCTCACCCAGCCGTGGACGACGTCCGCGTCCCGCTCGGCGTCGAGCGGCCGCAGGGCGACGGTGCCCAGCCCGGCGACCACCTGCTCGTACACGTACCCGTCCTCGCCGCGTGCGCGGTCACTCATCGTCGCTCTCCTTCGTCAGCAGGGCCCAGTCGGTGACGACCGGGGCCAGTTCGCCCCTGAGCCACAGGGGGAGCTGGTCGTGGTGGTGGGGGCGGCCGGGGACGCCGGACGCGCCGAACGGGACGATCCACAGGCTGTCCTCGCGGCGGGCCAGGTCCCACACGTAGCGGGCGGCCGGGCCGCGCGCGGCGAGGTCGGTCCAGCCCGGCACGGCCGAGGTGCACAGCACGCAGTCGTGGTCGCCGGACAGCTCGGGGGCCTCCTGGGCGGGATCGGGCAGCGCCCGCCAGGGGGCGAGGCGGTGGGTGTCGCCCCACCGCGCCCGCGGTTGCCCGGCGGCCTCCTCCAGTGCCTCCCGCACCAGCGCCGTCCGGTCGATCCCGTACAACTCCTCGGCGCGCAGCAGGTGTTCGAGGGCGTAGCCGATGCGCGGGACCAGGGCAAGCCAGGGCAGGAACACCTCCGGGTAGGCGGGCGGGGCGGTGAGGGGCCCGAAGGCCGGATGGGCGGCGAGGCGGCGGACCAGGGCGCCGCGCAGGGCCGCGAACCCGGCCGCGTCCTGGCTGCCGGCGTCCATCCGGCGGTCCCAGCGCAGCAGGCGGTCGCGCAGCGCGGCGGCCGGGCCGGTCAGGTCGCCGAGGTCGGACAGCCGGTCCAGCAGGGGCGCGGCGGAGGCCAGCAGGGTGTCCGTGTGGACGGCCGGCATCAGGGGCGCGGACCAGTGCGGGCGCTCCTCCAGCAGCGTCCGGATGCGGTCGGCGCGGTGCGGCGGGGCGAACTCGACGCCCAGTTCCGCGGCGGGGCCCCGCTGGTTGGCCATCACCGCGAGGCCGTCGGTCAGTCCCGCGCGGGGCATCTCGTGCCAGCCGGTCCACTCGTGGCCGGGTTCCCAGGCGGGCACCAGCCGGGTGCCGTTCGCGGCGGGGCGCTGCGGCACCCGGCCCGCGACCCGGTGCAGCAGGCCGCCCTCGGTGTCGGCGGCCTGGACGACGTTGACGGGTTCGGCCCAGTGGTCGAGGGCGCGGTCCACGTCGGCGACCAGGCGGGCCCTGAGCAGCGGGAGAAGGGCGTCGAAGCCCAGGTGGGCGGTGACGCGGGGCGGGTAGCGCAGGGCCAGGGCGAGCGGGGTGCCGTCGTCGAGGCCCTCCGGACCGCCCGCGATCACGGGTCCGCGCGCGGTCTCGAGGATCTCCACCTCGACGCTCTCCTCGCCCGCTACGCGCACGAGTTCGGTGTGCCGGGCGACCCGCTGCCAGGTGCCGTCCGGGCCGAGTGCCTCGACGCCCGCGCCGGTGCGGCGCAGGCGTTCGCGGTAGAGGTCCTGGTAGTCGGCCATGGCGTTGGTGATGGCCCAGGCGACCGTGCCGGTGTGGCCGAAGTGGGCGATGCCGGGGACGCCCGGCACGGCGAGCCCGACGACGTCGAACTCGTCGCAGGCCAGCCGGATCTGCTGGTAGACGCCGGGGTCCTCGACGAAGCGGTGCGGGTCCCCGGCGATGATCGGCCGGCCGGTGACCGTGCGGTCGCCGCTCAGCAGCCAGCCGTTGCTGCCGGAGGTGCCGGGTCCGTCGGTGGCGAACAGGCCGACCGCGCCGGGGCCGAGGTGCCGGGCGGCCTCCTCGCGCCACAGCTTGGCGGGGAACCCGGCGAACAGGATGTGGGTGGCCAGCCAGACGGCGAGCGGGGTCCAGGGTTCCCAGCGGCCGGGGGCGAGACCGGTGCGGGCGAACTCCGGGGCGTCGGTGCCGGCCAGCCCCTCGTTGACGCCGTCGACGTAGGCCCGCACCCAGTCCGCGGTCTCCGGGTCCTTTGCGCGCAGGGTGTCGAAGCAGCGTCTCGCCGTGTCGTCGAGGCGGGCGCGGCGCACGAAGAGGTCCCAGGGGAGGGACTCGGGGCCGAGGAAGGACGCCGAGGTGCCGCGCGCCCGGTGCCGTTCGACCTCCAGCTGCCAGGCGCGGTCGCGGGCCGTCACCCTTCCCTGGAGCCGGGCCAGCGAGCGGGCGTCGTCGGCGCGCAGATGCGGAACGCCCCAGGCGTCACGGTAGATCTCGGTGGTCACCCTGTGGCCCCTTTTTCCTTTAGGTTAGGCTTACCTAAGCAAGTTGTGCCGAAATCGTACGCGCGGGGCGGAGAGGTCATGGCGCAGGGGCGGGGCTGGGAGGGCACGGTCCTCAGACTGATGCGTGCGAAGGACTTCACGCTCACGGTCACGGGCGTGGAGGAGGTCACCGGCGAGTACCGCCGGCTGCTCCTCTCGGACGGCGGGCTGCTCGCCGCGACCGGCGTCCACCCCACGATCTGGATCCGGCTCTGGTTCGAGAACGCGGGCCGGCCCCACCAGCGGGCCTACACCCTGGTCGACCCCGACCCGGCGGCCGGCGCCTTCGCCCTGGAGTTCGCGCTGCACGAGGGCGCGGCCAGCGACTGGGCGCGGGCGGCGAAGCCCGGTGACACCATCGAGGCGACCGTCCAGGGCACCGGCTTCGAACCGCCCGCCCCGGCCCCCTCGCACGTCCTCGTGATCGGCGACCCGGCCTCGCTGCCCGCCATCAACTCCCTGCTCGGCACGGGAGAGGGGGCGCTCGGCTCGGCGCCCGCGACCGTCTGGTTCGAGGGCTCGCCCGACGGCGCGGACGGCGGCCTCCCCTTCCGCACCGACCCCGCGCGCCACGAGATACGGCACGTGGTGAGGGCCGACGCCGGCGCCGCTCTCGTGGAACGCGTGAGGGCCGAGCTGCCCGCCCTCCTGGCGGCCACCACCGACCCGTACGTCTGGATCGCCTGCGACACCCGCACCACCAGGACGCTGTCGGCCTACGTGCGCAAGGAACTCGGCCTCCCCAAGGAGCGGCTGCACGCGCTCGGGTACTGGCGCGCGAGCTGACGGCACAGGCGGGATCATCGACGCATGGACGTCACCCTTCACCTCTCCCAGGACCCCGAGGCCGACGAGCTCCTCGGGCGGTCCCCGCTCGCCGCGCTGGTCGGGATGCTGCTGGACCAGCAGGTTCCGATGGAGTGGGCGTTCAAGGGACCCCGCACGATCGCCGACCGCCTCGGCGCCGACGACCTGGACGCCCACGACATCGCCGCCCAGGACCCCGAGGCCTTCGCCGCGCTGCTCTCCGAGAAGCCGGCCGTGCACCGCTACCCCGGCTCCATGGCCAAGCGCGTCCAGCAGCTCTGCCAGTACCTGGTCGAGCACTACGACGGTGACGCCGGCGCCGTGTGGAAGGGCGTCGGCAGCGGCAAGGAGCTGCTCGGACGGCTCCAGGAGCTGCCCGGCTTCGGGAAGCAGAAGGCGCAGATCTTCCTCGCGCTGCTGGGCAAGCAGCTCGGAGTGCGGCCCACCGGCTGGCGGGAGGCGGCCGGCGCCTACGGCGAGCCGAAGTCCTTCCGGTCCGTCGCCGACATCACCGGCCCGGAGTCCCTGGTGAAGGTGCGGGCGCACAAACAGGAGATGAAGGCGGCGGCGAAGGCCGCGAAAGCCACGAAGGCGGCGGAGGCGGCCGGTTAGCCGTTCGTCCGTCCGGGTGAACCGGTCGGACGTCCGGCGGGCCCGTCGGCCCTGCGGGCGGTCCGGTTGTCCGCCGGACGGGTGGTTACGGCCTCCGGCGTGCTGAGAGCGGGGCGTGTCGCGGGGAGATGACCTCTCATGAGCCCCGCAGCCCGTCACCCCCGCAGCCGTACCTGGCCGTGGGCACTCGTGCTGCTGCTCGCCCTGCTGGTCGCGGGCCCGGCAGCCGGACTCCCGGCGGCGCCCGCCACCACCACCGCCGCGACCACCGGCACCGCCGAGGTCACCGAGTACGACGTCCTCGGCACCTCGCTGCGGGCGGCGCCCTGTGTCCACCGCCCCGCCGCGCCGCCGCGCCCCGCGCCGCTGCCGCACCCGGTGCCCGGCGCCCCCGCGGTCCGCCCGGGCCCGGCGCCGTCCGAGCCGTCGTACACCCCGCACGTCCCGCGCACCGTGGTCCTGCGCTGCTGACGGACACCGCTGTCAGGCAGGTCCGTCCGGCGATCACGCTCACGCGTGGAACAGGTGAGGGAAACAGTCATGCCCACAGACCCGTATGCGATCCTGCGCGCCCTGCTGCGCGCGGAGGCCGTGCGCAGCACACCGAAACCGCAGGTGAAGGAAGCGAAACCGCAGCAGCCCCGGGAACGACGGGAGCGCTGACCGGGCGGCGGGGGCGGGTCTACCGCCTCCGCCGGGCCGTACCGAAGAGCGAACGGGTGATCTCGCGGCCGAGCTGCGTGCCGACGGAACGGGCCAGGGACCTGAACACGCCGCTGTCGACGACCTGCTCGACGACGGACCGCTCCTTCCCCCCTCCCTTCGCCTCCTTCGCCTCCTTCGCCTCCTCGGTCTCTGCCTTCGTCCCCTCCGTCTTTCCCCGCGCCTCCTCCCCCTTCTTCCCCTCGCGTCCGGTCTTCGCCCCGTGTCCGGCGGGACGGGCCGCCAGCTTCTCGAACGCGGATTCTCTGTCCACAGCCTGTGCATACCGCTCGTGGAGCGGGGACTCCCGCACGGCCCGCTCGAGGACCTCCCCGTCCACGGGACCCATCAGGGACTCCGGTGCGCGCAGCCGAGACGACACCCCGTCCGTCGGGGGCCGTGCGCAGGAAGGCGGCCGTGTCGAACTCCGGCTCACCGAAGAAGGCCGCCGCGCCCTGCGCCTCGAAGGCGGTGAGGGACCGCTGGATCACCCCGGCCGTGGCCGCCGACAGCCCGCCGATGTCCCTCAGCTCCGGCCGCCCCTCCTCGGAGGTGAGGAAGGCGACGACCGCGCGCAGGTCCTTGAGGTCGAGCAGGTCGAGGCCCTTGCGGTCCGCGTAGTGGAAGACCAGGCCGAGGGACTGCTCCTGGGTCCGGTTGAGCTGGAGCACCTTGGCGAGGAGCACCGGCCCGAAACCGGTGACCGTGGCCCGCAGCGGGATGCCGTGCCCGAGGCCGCCAAGCGCGTAGAACTCGGCCGGGAAGCCGGTCGCCGTCCATTTCTGGCCGACTTCCGCCGCCCGGCCCCGTACCCGGTCGTCCGCCGCGCCCGGCGCCGAGACTCCGGACAGATCGCCCTTCACGTCGGCGAGGAAGACGGGCACCCCCTGCGCCGAGAGCTGCTCGGTGATCAGCTGGAGTGTCTTGGTCTTGCCGGTGCCGGTGGCGCCCGCGACCAGACCGTGCCTGTTCAGCATGGGAAGCGGGATCCGGACGGGGGCCGCGGGCAGGCACGCCCCGTCCCACAGCAGCGCGCCCAGGTCCAGGGCGGGCCCGGAGAACGCGTACCCGGCGGCGATGTCAGCCGCGCTCGTCGACCCGGCCATCGGCAGCCCCTCGTTCCGTTTTACCCCCGTTCATCACGTCTTTTCCAGCGTCGCACTCCGTCTCCATGGCTGCGCCCGGAACGTCTGGACCGGTAGGCTTTCCGTGTGATCTTCAAGCGCATCGGAAACGGCCGGCCGTACCCCGACCACGGCCGGGAAAGCACCCGGCAGTGGGCGGACGTCGCGCCGCGCCCGGTCCGCCTCGATCAGCTGGTGACCACGAAGCAGCAGCTCGACCTGGAAACCCTGCTCGCGGAGGACTCCACCTTCTACGGCGACCTCTTCGCGCACGTCGTGAAGTGGCAGGGCGACCTGTATCTGGAGGACGGTCTGCACCGCGCGGTGCGGGCGGCGCTCCAGCAGCGGCAGGTCCTGCACGCGCGCGTGCTCGAACTGGACTGACCCTCCGCCGAATCCCGCTCCCGACCAGGGCGACCCCTCACCGGTTGACCCTTTCGGGTGCTTTCCCGTGTCTCGGCCTATGTCGGATGATCGTTTATTCGTCACGGCCGCTCGGGCGCACTACGCTGCGCCCATGAGCATGCTGACTCCCCCCGGCATGGGCGGCAAGTACCGGATCACGGGGGACAAGTACCCCCGTATGCGCCCCCACCGACGCCGCGGCCGACTGGCCGTCGTGGTCGTCGCCTGCGGTGCCGTACTGGGCGTGGCCGGCTGGGGCACGCTCCAGCTCATCGACGTCTTCACGGGCGGCGGGGGGACGGCCACGGCAGCCGGTACCGGCTGCCCGGCCCGGACGAAGGCGAGCCCCGCGGCCTCCGCGTCGGCCGTCGCCGCAGCCGGCGTGGGCGCGGTGCCCAAGCCCGCGCAGATCACCGTGAACGTCTTCAACGCCACCACCCGCAGCGGCCTGGCCAAGACCACCGCGGACGAGCTGCGGAAACGTGGCTTCAAGATCGGCGAGGTGGGCAACGCCGCGAAGCAGTACGACAAGAAGGTCGCCGGTGCCGGGATACTGCTCGGCCCCGCGTCCTCGCTGAACACCTCGCTGCCCGTGCTCGCCACGCAGCTGACCGCCGCCGAGCGCCGCACCGACGCCGCACGGGCGGGGACGGCGGTCGACCTGATCATCGGCAACCGGTTCAAGGCGCTGACCAGCCCCGCGGCCTCGGTCAAGGCGCTGACGGCCCTGGCCGCGCCGCAGCCGACGCCGTCCACCAAGAAGGGCTGCTAGCGGCAGCCCCGCACCGCCCGGGTCATTCGGCCGCGCCGTACAGGCGGTCGCCCGCGTCGCCCAGGCCGGGGACGATGTACCCGTGCTCGTTCAGGTGGTCGTCGACCGCCGCCGTGACGACGGTGACCGGGGTGCCCGCGAGCTCGCGCTCCATGAGCTCCACGCCCTCGGGAGCGGCCAGCAGCACCACGGCCGTCACGTCGTCCGCGCCCCGGCGGATCAGCTCGCGGATCGCGGCGACCAGGGTGCCGCCGGTGGCCAGCATCGGGTCCAGCACGTACACCTGGCGGCCCAGCAGGTCCTCCGGCATGCGCGTCGCGTACGTGGACGCCTCGAGCGTCTCCTCGTTGCGGATCATGCCCATGAAGCCGACCTCGGCGGTGGGCAGCAGCCGCATCATGCCGTCCAGCATGCCGAGTCCGGCCCGCAGGATCGGCACGACCAGCGGACGCGGGTACGAGAGCTTGACGCCGGTGGTCCGGGCGACCGGCGTGTTGATGTCGACCTGCTCGGTGCGCACATCACGCGTGGCCTCGTAGGCGAGCAGGGTGACCAGTTCGTCGGCCAGCCGGCGGAAGGTCGCGGAGTCCGTGCGCTCGTCGCGCAGCGTGGTGAGCTTGTGGGCGACCAGGGGGTGGTCGACGACGTGGAGACGCATGTCGACAACAGTAACCGGGCCGAACCCGCCCGGCGTCCCCACACACAGTGAACCTCTCCCCCTCACCTTGTCCCCCGGTCGGGCCTCCGACGGGCGTCAAACCGCCCGTCGGAGGGAAAGTGGGAGACAGATATGCAGACGGACCGGGGTACCCGGAGTGGTGTGCTGATGCCTGAGCTGCCCAACCTGCCCGACGACGACGCGCCCGGGTCGGCGCGGCCCGCCGAGACCGACGCCGAGCGCCGCAGGCGCCGCGCCCGGTTCCTGCGCGAGCTGGCCGAGGCCCGCGAACTGCGCGACCGGGTCCAGCCGCGCCGCGCCAAGACCGCCCGCCTGCGCCACCAGATGCGCATGCGCACCTTCCGCTGGTAGCGGCGGTCGTACGGGACTTGGGGCATACGGGGAAGATCACCACCGTCACGGGTGTCCCCGGGGGGCGGGCGTGCGTGGACGTACGGGAAAGCCGCGTACGATCCGCGATGGCGGCAACGAGTGCGCTGGTGAGTCACTCGCGGACGCGGCCGGGGACCCGGTCGGGCACGTGCGATCAAAACCACCGGACACAGGGAGCCGAAGACGTCCCCTGGACGCCTTGTTTCTGCCACGATTCCGAGTGGGTGGGGCTCGGAGCCTGAGCTCTCTCCGCCCGCAACCTCCGCCGGGGGGACCCCCAACCGGCACGCCTAAGACCAGTGGGAGAGTCACGGTGTACTTCGCCGCACTGCTCGCGCGCACCGAAGACGGGTGGGAAGCGAGCGACACGGAGCTGGACGATGTGGAGACCCTGTCGGATCTGGCCGAACTGGCCCGGGAGGCCTCTCCCGACGACGACACGGTGCTCGTGCTGATCGAGCAGGAGGACTCCTGGTTCGGGGTCGTCCGCATCGACGGCGAGGAGGACCCTCGCATCTTCGTCTCCGACGCCGCAGCCGCCGCCCGCAGCTCGTACGGCGAGATCCTGCTCACCGACGAACTGCTCGGCCGGGACCCGGACGACCAGGACGACCTGGACGCCCTCGACCTCGACGGCACCGAGGACGGTGAGGAGGAAGAGGACGAGGACGACAGCGCCGCCGGCACCGGCGGTGGCGGCTCGGCCGAGGCGGTGCCGCACGGCCCCGTCGGCGACGCCGGCATCCTCGACGACCTCGGCGTCGGCGAGAAGGAACTGAGGTCGCTGTCCTCGGACGCGGTCACCGAGATCGCCGACGCCCTCGGCGCCTCGGAGGTCCTGGAGACCGTCCGCTGACCGCACCCGGCACGGCGCCCGACCCCGTACGCGACCGCTGGCGGGCCGCGATGCGGCTCGCCCTGGACGAGGCACGGCTGGCCGCCCGGGACCAGGACGTCCCGGTCGGCGCCGTCGTGCTGGCCCCGGACGGCACGACGGTCCTCGCCCGGGGCCACAACGAACGTGAGGCCGGCGGCGATCCCACGGCCCACGCGGAGGTGCTCGCCGTCCGGCGGGCGGCCGCCGCGCTGGGCGAGTGGCGGCTGTCCGGCTGCACGCTGGTGGTGACCCTCGAACCGTGCACGATGTGCGCGGGCGCGCTCGTGCAGTCCCGGGTGGACCGGGTCGTCTACGGCGCCCGCGACGAGAAGGCGGGCGCCGCCGGCTCGCTCTGGGACGTCGTCCGCGACCGGCGGCTCAACCACCGCCCCGAGGTCGTCGAGGGCGTCCTCGCCGAAGAGTGCGCGGGCCTGCTCACGGAGTTCTTCCGCGACCGGTGATCCCCCCGCGGATACCGATTTCAAACCAGGCCCCGCCTTGCTGTAAGGTCTCCCTCGGTAGCGTGTCCGAGCGGCCGAAGGAGCTCGCCTCGAAAGCGAGTGTGGCGCAAGTCACCGAGGGTTCAAATCCCTCCGCTACCGCTTCTCGGAACGAAGGGTCCGGCTCCATGAGCCGGGCCCTTCGTCGTGTTCCCGGGCCCCTTCCTCCGTTCCGCAGCGGCGTGCCCGGGCGGGCGCTTCGGCAGGCGGCGACCCGCGGACGGTCTCGTGGGCGAGTCGTTCGGGAACGCGCCCGGGGTGGTCAAAAAGCGGTGTGAAAATCGCACTTGCGGTTACACTCGCCGCCGCGGCAAGAGGGCCCGAACGGGCGCATACAGGGGAGGCCAGGTGGCGGTGAACGCCAAGAAGATCGCCGTCTACGTACTCGTGGTCTTCGCGCTCTACGTGATCATCACGGACCCGGCCAGGGCCGCGGACTACGTCCAGATAGGGTTCCAGGGCATATCGGACGCCGCCAAGGCCGTCGGTGACTTCTTCACCTGGCTCGCCGACGGGGCCAAGTAGCACCCACCGGGAGTGCCCATGATCCGCCACCTGGTCCTTTTCAAGCTCAACGAGGGCGTCCGGCGCGACGACCCCCGGGTCGTGGAGGGCGAGGCCGCCTTCCGGTCGCTCGGCGGCCTGATCGAGGAGCTGCGCTTCTGGGAGCTGGGCTGGAACATCAGCGACCGGCCCATCGCCTACGACTTCGCGATCAACTCCGCGGTCGAGGACGCCGACGCCCTGAAGCGGTACATCGAGCACCCGGCGCACCAGGCGGGCGTCGCACTGTGGCGGGAGTTCGCCACCTGGGTGGTCGCCGACTACGAGTTCTGAGCCGCCCTTCCGGGCACGCCCCCGGGCGTTACGGAGCCCTCCGCCGGAACAGCGGGGGGCTCCGGGGCGTCCGGGGCCGGGACGGCGGCCCAACTTCTCCCTCAACACGGCGTTATGGGGTGCTTGCACACAGTGCACATGTCTTGTGATGCTATGACCGCTTTTGACGGATGAGTTGACCGATGTTGACCTGACGAAGAGGTGGCGTTGACCGTGTCGGCCAGTACTGCGCCACCTCAGGAAGAGGCTCCCCGGGCGTCCACCCCGGCACCGGCACAGGCGCCCGCCCTGGAGGCCGTCCCGGAACCCGCCCCGGACACCGCCCCGGAAGTGCCTCCCGAGCGGCGCCGCGGTGCCGACACCCGGGCGCTGACCCAGCTGCTCTTCGGCGAGCTCAAGGAGCTCCGGCCCGGCACGCCGGAGCACAACCGGGTGCGCGGGGCGCTCATCGAGGCCAACCTGCCGCTCGTGCGCTACGCGGCCGCCCGCTTCCGCTCCCGCAACGAACCGATGGAGGACGTCGTCCAGGTCGGCACCATCGGCCTGATCAACGCCATCGACCGGTTCGACCCGGACCGGGGCGTGCAGTTCCCGACGTTCGCCATGCCGACGGTCATCGGCGAGATCAAGCGGTACTTCCGCGACAACGTCCGCACGGTCCACGTACCGCGCCGGCTGCACGAGCTGTGGGTGCAGGTCAACAGCGCGACGGAGGACCTGACGACCGCGTTCGGCCGCACCCCGACCACGGCCGAGATCGCCGAACGGCTGCGCATCGGCGAGGACGAGGTGCTCTCCTGCATCGAGGCCGGCCGGTCGTACCACGCCACCTCGCTGGAAGCGGCCCAGGAGGGCGACGGCCTGCCCGGCCTGCTGGACCGGCTCGGCTACGAGGACCCCGCGCTGGACGGCGTGGAGCACCGCGACCTCGTACGCCACCTCCTGGTCCAGCTCCCCGAGCGCGAGCAGCGCATCCTCCTGCTGCGCTACTACAGCAACCTCACGCAGTCCCAGATCAGCGCGGAACTCGGGGTCTCGCAGATGCACGTGTCCCGGCTGCTCGCGCGCAGCTTCCAGCGGCTCCGCTCGGCCAACCGCATCGAGGCGTGACCCCGCACCCCGCGGGCACCCGCACCGGACCGGACGAACGCACCTCCGCACCCTGCGACACGTCACTCGATCCGGGATCGCAAGCCTGAGCGAGATGTCACCGCTGGGAGCGAATCGTCCCCCAGCGCACTTCCCGGCGAATATGCGCTGAAAAGCCGTCAGACCCCCTGTTTCCAGGGCTGTTTCGTCACTCACATGTCGACATGTCACTACAGCGTGTTGCCGACATGTGACATTCTGCCGGAAGCGCGTTTGCCGGGGCTTCGGCGCCGGTATTCAGGTGAAGGCTGACGTTCCTCAAGCGGAATGTCCGCCGCGACCGTCCCGCGACCCAAAGGGGGTGGCATGTCCGCAGATCAGGGCAGCTCGAAGGTGCTCACGCTCGCACAGAGCGAGTCCGCGCCCAGCGCGCCTGTTGAGCCCGTCGTGCTCGACGTGCTCGACGACGTCACGGCTCCCGAGGCCGCTCCGGCCCCGGCCCTCACGGCCACGGGGGCCATCGACACCCGCACCCTGTCCCGCTCCCTGTTCCTGCGACTGGCCACCCTCGCCGAGGACAGCCCGGAGCGCATGTACGTCCGGGACACCCTCATCGAGCTCAACCTCCCCCTCGTGCGTTACGCGGCGGCACGCTTCCGCTCGCGCAACGAACCGATGGAGGACATCGTCCAGGTCGGCACCATCGGCCTGATCAAGGCGATCGACCGCTTCGACTGCGAACGGGGCGTGGAGTTCCCGACGTTCGCCATGCCGACGGTCGTGGGCGAGATCAAGCGCTTCTTCCGCGACACGTCGTGGTCGGTGCGCGTCCCGCGCCGTCTCCAGGAGCTGCGCCTGGCCCTCACCAAGGCCAGCGACGAGCTCTCCCAGAAGCTGGACCGGTCACCGACGGTCGCCGAACTCGCCGCGGTGCTGGGCGTGTCCGAGGAGGACGTGGTCGACGGCCTCGCGGTCGGCAACGCCTACACGGCCTCCTCGCTGGACTCCCCGGCCCCCGAGGACGACGGCGGCGAGGGCTCGCTGGCCGACCGCCTCGGCTACGAGGACACGGCCCTGGAGGGCGTGGAGTACCGGGAGTCGCTGAAGCCGCTGCTGGCCAAGCTCCCGCCGCGCGAGCGCCGCATCATCATGCTGCGCTTCTTCGCCAACATGACCCAGTCCCAGATCGGCGAGGAGGTCGGCATCTCGCAGATGCACGTCTCCCGTCTCCTGACCCGGACCCTGGCGCAGCTGCGCGAGGGGCTCATCTCCGACTAGCCGGGAACGGTCGGGGACTTCCTTCCTGACGGAGCGTCAGACACACTGACGCGATGCGAAGTCCGACACGGGCACGTGGCCGCCGGGGCGCCTTGTGGGGCGCGTCGGCGGCCGCCGTCGTTCTGGCGGCGGGCCTCTTCGCCGCCTGCGGGGGCGACGGCCGGCCGAGCGGTTGGGTCGCCGTCGGCGCGGCGGGCGACACGGCACCGCCGGGCGTCCCGGGCGATCCGACGGGTGGGGTGCGGCTCGTTCCGCTGGACGGGACGAGCGGTCCGCCAGGAGCAAGCACCGGGCCGGGGGCCGCCACGGACCGGCCGACGGCCGGTGGCCCGGGGGCGAACGGCGCAGGTGCGGGCACCGGGGGTTCCGGCGCCGGGTCCCCCTACCGCCCCGCGCCGGGGACACCGGGCGGCCCGGGAGCCGCGGCGGGAGGGTCGGGCACCATCGGCGGCACAGGATCCATGGGCACGGGCGGTCCGTCCGGGGGTTCTCCCGGCTCCCCGGACGAGCCGGGCTCTCCTGGGTCCTCAGGCTCGGCCTCGCCCCGGCCCACGAGCCCCTCCGGCACCCCGTCCGCCGGACCGGCCGCCCTCGTGGTGAGCGACCCCGTCCGTACGGGCACGGATCAGCGGTGGTGCGAGGACGTGACGCTCGTCTTCCGCAACTCCGGAGGCACGGCGGTACGTTCGGGCACGGTCGCCTTCGGGACCCATGTCGTCGACGCGCTCGGCATCGACTGGGCGACGCGCCGGTCGACGGTCACGCTGCCCGTGCCGATCACCGCGGGCGGGCGCGAGGAGCGGACCTGGACGGTCTGCGTCGACGCCTGGCGGGTGCCGCTGGGCATGCACATCGAGACACGGGACGTCTCGGTCGACTGGGAGTGAGGGCCGGGCGGCGCAACGGCCCGTATCGGCCCCGGCGGGGAACCACACGCTCCGACGGCGCCGGGTGCGCGCAGGTGCCGCGGCGGGACGCCGCCGGCCGCGCACCCGGGCACACCGCACGGCCGTCCGGCGCGGAGCGGCCGTTACTTCAGTGCCAGCCAGGCGACCGCCGCGACGATCACGACCGCGGCGACGACGCCGATGATCAGGCCGATGCGGGGCCCGGACTGGGTGGGAGCCGGCTGGGCGGCCCGGGGGGCGCCGTCGTCGACGAACGCGCGGAACATCTGGGTGCTGCCGGCGGGGTCGTGGTTGCCCTGCGGGCCCTGCGTGTTAGCCATGGGCCGAGACACTAGCGAAAACGCGCGGGACGGCCCAAGTGGGGGTCGTGACCAAGGACATCGGGACACACGGGACGCACCGCAGAAGGGGAACGCAGAAGGGGAACAGGGACGGGACGCCGGAGCGGAGCACGGGACGGCCCGCGGGACCCCGTCCCCGCCCTTCCTCCCTGTCACCACCCCCACCTGCACATTTACCCCCGCAATACTTGCCTTTGCCAACTTTTTGCGGCCATGGGCGCGGTTTTATTTGCCTGTAGCAACCAACCGCTCCTATGGTTGCCCTAAGCAACAACTTGGGAGGTGTGATGGCCGGGCAGGCGCAGTACGAGGAGCTGGCGCGTCAGCTCAGCGCCGTCGGGGCGGTGAAGCGGGACCTCGGGCGGATCCTGCCGCAGGACTGCTCCGCCGGCTCGGCGGGCGTGCTGGCGCTCCTCGGCCGCCACGGCGATCTGCGCATGAGCGCACTCTCCGAGCTGCTGGCCGTGGACATGTCCGTGACCAGCCGCCATGCGGCACACCTCGCCGACCGCGGCTGGGTCGAACGCTCCCCCGACCCGGCGGACAAGCGCTCCCGCATCCTGCACCTCACCCCCGAGGGCCGCACGATGCTCGCCGAGCTGTCCCGCCGGAGCACCGAGCTGCTCGCGGAGCGGCTGGACGACTGGACCGACGCCGAGATCGGCCGGCTCATCGGGCTGCTGACCCGGCTGCGTGCCAGCTTCGGCGACTGCCGGACGATCGCGCACCGGCCGCCGCTCCCGCCCGCACCCCCGCCTCCCGTTCCCGTAAGCGAACAGGCACCGACCACCCGTACACCCGCACAAGCGACGTAAGAGAAGGAAGCTCATGGCAACGACCACACCAGCCGGTGTGCGGGCCCACGCGAAGCACGGCGGAGGGTCCCACGGCTCCGCCGACGACGCTCCGATGACCCACCGGCAGATCATGGAGGCCCTCTCCGGGCTGCTGCTCGGCATGTTCGTGGCGATCCTGTCGTCCACGATCGTCACCAACGCCCTGCCCGAGATCATCGGCGACCTGGGCGGCGGCCAGTCCGCCTACACCTGGGTCGTCACCGCCGCGCTGCTCTCCATGACCGCGGCCACGCCCCTGTGGGGCAAGCTCTCCGACCTGTACAGCAAGAAGGCGCTCGTCCAGATAGCGCTGGTCATCTACGTCCTGGGCTCGGCGGCCGCCGGTCTGTCGCAGAACCCGGCGATGCTGATCGCGTGCCGTGTCGTCCAGGGCATCGGCGTCGGCGGTCTCTCCGCCCTGGCGCAGATCGTCATGGCCGCGATGATCTCCCCGCGTGAGCGCGGGCGCTACTCCGGCTACCTCGGCGCGACGTTCGCCATCGCCACCGTCGGCGGCCCGCTGCTCGGCGGTGTCATCACCGACACCTCGTGGCTCGGCTGGCGCTGGTGCTTCTACGTCGGCGTGCCGTTCGCCGTCATCGCGCTGATCGTGCTCCAGAAGACCCTGCACCTGCCCGTCGTCAAGCGCGAGGTGAAGGTCGACTGGGGCGGCGCGTTCTTCATCTCCGCCGCGGTCTCCCTGCTCCTGCTGTGGGTCACCTTCGCCGGTGACAAGTACGACTGGGTGTCGTGGCAGACGTACACGATGGTCGGCGGCTCGATCGTGCTCGGCCTGCTGTTCGTGCTGATCGAGTCCCGCGCCAGCGAGCCGATCATCCCGCTGCGGCTGTTCCGCAACCGCACCATCACGCTGTCGTCGCTGGCCTCGCTCTTCGTGGGTGTCGCGATGTTCACCGGCACCGTCTTCTTCAGCCAGTTCTTCCAGCTGGCCAGGGACAAGTCGCCGACGATGTCGGGTGTCATGACGATCCCGATGATCGGCGGTCTGTTCATCTCCTCCACCGTCTCCGGCCAGTTCATCACCCGGACCGGCAAGTGGAAGATCTGGCTGGTCAGCGGTGGTGTCCTGGTGACGGCCGGCCTCGGCCTGCTGGGCACCGTCCGGTACGACACGGACTACTGGAAGATGGCCGTCTTCATGGCCCTGCTGGGCCTCGGCATCGGCATGATGATGCAGAACCTGGTGC